>CAWFKM010000010.1:0-27441 GCA_963816455.1 uncultured Actinomycetes bacterium | reverse complement strand
GTCGATGTTCCCGGTGCTGTTCGCGATCCCGCGCACGGCGGGCTGGCTGGCGCAGTGGCTTGAGGGGATCGTCGACCCGGAGCAGAAGATCGCGCGCCCCCGGCAGATCTACACCGGCGCGGACGAGCGGTCCTACGTGCCGCTCGCGCAGCGCGAGTTCGTCGGCGTGCGCTAGTGCTCGCAGTCGCGCTCGCTTCCGTCGCCGTCTCTGGGAAGCCAGATCCGCGGCAGTTCCTCCACATCGATTCGCGCGACAAGGTCGCCGCGCTGACGCTCATCGCGGGTTACGACTCGTCGAACAACGGCTTCAACTTCGACGGCTACGGCCGCGGCGAGCTTCGCGTCACGGTGCCGCTGCGGTGGCGTGTCCGGATCACCTGCGTCGACCGCGGCGGGATGCGCCACTCGTGCGCGGTCGTCGACGGGGCGATGACGGTGCGCCCGGCGTTCGCGGGAGCGAGTTCGCCTAATCCGACGTACGGCCTCGAGCCGGGGCGGAGCGCGACGTTCTCGTTCGTCGCGTCGCGGGCCGGAGCGTTCAGGCTCGCCTGTCTCGTCCCGGGCCACGAGGACGCGCGGGAACGAGGACGTCCTCGAGGTCGCGCGAGTCGCGAAGCCGTCGATCGAGGCGCTGCCCGGCCCCTCGCTAGCTAAAGCAGGGGGTCGATCGCGGCGGCGACGAAGAGCAGCGCGAGGTAGAGCAGCGAGTAGTGGAAGACCGTCGCCGCGCCGCGGCGTGACGGCGCGCGGCTCAGGCTCCAGGCGAGCGCGAGGAAGATGCCGCCCAGCACGAGCGCGGCCGCCAGGTAGAGCGGCCCGAAGACGCCGGTCGCGAACGGCACGACGCTCGCCGCGACGAGGATGACCGTGTAGCCGAGAATTCTCCGCAGCGTCGCCGCATCGCCGGCGACGACGGGCAGCATCGGCACCTCCGCCTTCGCGTAGTGCTCCTTCAGCAGCAGCGCGAGCGCCCAGAAGTGCGGCGGCGTCCAGAGGCATACGAGGACGAAGAGCCAGAGCGCGGGGACGGCGAGGCTGCCGGTGGCCGCTGCGTAGCCGACGAGCGGCGGCACCGCGCCCGCGGCGCCGCCGAGCACGATGTTCTGCGGGCCGCGCCGCTTCAGGTAGCCCGTGTAGACGATCACATAGAAGAGGTTCCCGACGAGCGCGAGCACCGCGGTGAGCACGTTCGCTCCCGACGCGAGCACCGTGAACGACGCCGCCGACAGCGCGAGCCCGAACTCGAGCGCGCGCGGCGGCGTGATCCGTCCCGATGCGACCGGACGCGTCGCCGTGCGCGGGCCCATCAGCCGGTCGATGTCGCGGTCGAGGACATGGTTGAGCGCCGACGCGCCGCCGCACGCGAGGCCGAGCCCGACGAGGACGGTCGCCAGGAGCGCCGCCGATGGGCGGCCGTCGGCGCCGACCGCAGCTCCGCAGAGGCCGGTCAGGAGGAGCAGGGTCATGATGCGGGGCTTCGTCAGCGTCACGTAGTCCCGCCACGAGCCGGCGCGAACGTGGCGGCCGCGGAACGTCGCGACGGCGAGGGCGGAGGCCGCCGCGACCGCGGGAACGGCGAGGGCGAGATGCGCGGGGCCGGGCGGCGCGACCGCTGCGGCGGCGAGAAGCGCACCGGTGACCGCGACCGGCGCGATCAGGTTCCGATGCGACAGCAGTGCGGCGACGAGCAGGGCGGCGAGCGGCGGGGCGGCGAGCGCGGCGACGACCCGGTGCGCGGTTCCGAGGCCCGTCGCGCCGCTGACCACCGCCAGCATCGCCGCGACTGCGACAGCGACGGCGCACGCGCGCAGCCAGGCTCCGGGGGCGTCCTTCGTGCGCAGGCCGTCGGTCACGGCAGCCGCTCCGTCGCGAGCGCGTGCAGGTCGCCCTGGACGAAGGCGGGCGCGAACGGGAACAGGTAGCCGGTGCGTTCGTCGCCGTGCCGGTCGACGAGATAGACGACCGGCGTCCGCGTCCCGCGCGCGAAGACGAGGCCGGGACGGTCCAGCCGCGGGAGGCGGCGGACCACGCTCGCGAGCTCGAGGCGGAGCTGGGCGCAGCCGGGACAGCCGGGGCGGAGGAGGGCGAGAACCGCGGTACGGCCGCGCAGGCGCCGTAGCGCCGCGAGCGGCGGCGCTGGGCGCGCGCCGGGCGCCCAGCTCATCTGGCCGTGCAGCTCCGGAAGCACGAGCGACGGCGCCGCCGTCGAGCGGAGCGAGTGCACGAGCGCACCGCCCGCGATGCCGAGCACGACGGCCGCGACGATGATGATCTTGCGTACCGTCACGCGCCTCCGTCGGGGCGGCGGCGCAGCACGACCGCCCAGTAGATCAGGATCGCGATCAGCAGCCCGACCGGCAGCAGCAGGCTGAGCAGCCCGCCGGTGAGGTAGTCCGTTGCGATCAGGTCCATGAAAGCTCCTCGTGTCGGGGCTCGGCAACGGGCTTGACCGGCTCGAGCCAGCGGTAGAAGAAGTAGATCCCGGCGATGAGATAGGCGAGCGAGCCGGGCACCCACATCACGCCGGCCGCGAGCTGCTGATCGGCGAGCGCGCTGAGTCCTCCCGGCCGGTGTGCGAGCGAGACATAGGCGCCGTAGAGCGGGGTGGACGCGTACGCGAGCACGATCGCGAGGATCCAGCTCGGCAGCAGCGCCGCGCCGAACCATGCCGCACGATGGAGATCGTCGGTGCGCGCGCGAACGGGAGGCGCCTCGAGGAGCGCACCCCAGAAGAGCAGTGCGGTGGCGAGGAAACAGACGTGCTCGAGGATGTGCACGCTCTCGTTCCGAACTGCCGCGTCGTACAGCGACGGCACGTGCCAGGCCGCGAGCGCCGCCGTCATCAGCACGAACGCGACTGCCGGGCGCGACACGGTGCGGCCGACGACGCGGAACGAGCGTGAGCTCGCGAGCGCGCGCGCGACCGCGCGGCGCGAGCGAAGCGGGAACGCGATCCAGAGACGCGGCCACGGCCGGCCGAGCACGAGCAGCGGCGCAGAGACGGTGAGCAGGACGACGTGCTGTGTCATGTGCAGCGCGAACGACGTGTCCGCCCAGTTGTCGAACGGCGGCTCGAGCACGATGAGCACCGACGCGACGCCGGCGTAGAACGCCGCTTCTCGCCCGACGCGATGCCGCCCGCGTCCTCCGAGCGCATACAGGCTCGCCGCGAGTGCACAGACCAGGAGCGGCGGGACGCTCAACGTCCGCGACCTACACGAGGTAGAGGACGATCCACGTGAGGACCCCGATCCCCGCGAGGAACGTCCAGTAGAAGCTGAGCGCGTCCAGTTCCGCGCGCACGAGCGACACCGGGTCGCGGATGTCGTCGCCCGGGCGTCCCGGATCGCCCGACGCCTCGCCCGGAGCGACGGTGGCCGCGCCGCTGGCCCAGCCGCGGTAGCGCCAGGACGTCGCCAGCACCGTCTCGAGCCAGAACATCGTGATGAAGACGAAGAGGAAGTAGAACGCCGTCCAGCCGACGTAGACGCTCGCGTAGCCGCCGTCCGCCGGGCCGAAAGGAAGCCTCGCCCACGCGACGATCTGGAGGACGAGCGCCAGCAGGCCGAGCACGAGCGCGGCGAGCCCCTTCACGCGCCACTGCGACCTTCGCTCCGCGCGGTGATCGATCAGGCCGAGCCGCGTCAGGAGCGCGCTCGCGACGACGCACGCGATGATCACGGTTCCCCAGCCGACCGACGGGTCGACACCCTTGGGCCGCCACATGCCGTGGTTGTTCAGCGAGCGGAGGTAGAAGTAGCCGAAGACGAACGCGAGGAAGAAGAACGCCGACGCGCTCGCGAGCAGGTGACCGGCGGTGACGAGGTTCCGCCCCAGCACCTCCGGCGGCTCGCTCTCGACGACCTCGTACTGGGTTGCGGGATGCGCGAAGTCCGACATGTCAGTCCCTCCCTGCCGGTGCGCCTGCCGGAACGGCGACGGGTCCCGACGATTCGCCGTAGCCGTACGGGTCGCTCGAGAAGACCGGGATCTTGTCGAAGTTGTGCACCGGCACCGGCGACGGCAGCTGCCATTCGATCGACTTCGACTGCCACGGGTTGTCGCCCGCCGGCACCCGCGCGAACACCAGCGAGTAGACGAGGTTGCCGATGAAGAACAGCATCGCCGCGCCGAGGAAGAACGCCGACACCGACACCCAGACGTTGATGAACTGGAGGCTCGCCGGATACGTGACGACGCGGCGCGGCATCCCGAGGAACCCCGCCGCGAACAGCGGCGCGAAGGTCGAGTTGAACGCGATGAACATCCACCAGAAGTGGATCTTCCCCATGCGTTCGTTCAGCTGGAACCCCGTCATCTTCGGAACCCAGTAGTAGATGGCGGCGAAGAACGTGAAGACCAGCCCGCCGACGATCGTGTAGTGGAAATGGGCCATCGAGAAGAACGTGCCGTGCGTCGTCACGTCGCTCGGAACGTCGGAGAGGAAGACGCCGGAGAGGCCGCCGATCAGGAAGTTGAAGAACCACGCAAGGCAGAACAGCATCGGCACCGTGTAGCGGATCTGCCCGCGCCAGAGCGTCATCATCCCGCAGATGAAGGTGAACCCGGTCGGGATCGAGATCAGCTCGGTCGAGAGCATGTAGAACGGGCGCAGGTCGCCGTTGATGCCGCTCACGAACAGGTGGTGCTGCCAGACGAAGAAGGACAGCAGCGACACGCCGAGCAGTCCGGCGACCGCCAGGCGGTAGCCCCAGAGCGGCTTGCGCGCGAACACCGGCAGGATCTCCAGCACGATCGCGAAGCCCGGTATCGCGAGGATGTAGACCTCCGGATGGCCGAAGACCCAGAAGAGGTTCTGGTACAGGTAGCCGCTGCCGCCGGCTGAAGGTATGTAGAAGCTCGTTTGCGCCGTGCGGTCGAACAGCGCCATCCCGAGCGCAGCGACCAGCACCGGCGCCGCGAGCACCATCAGCACTGCCGTCGAGATCACGCCCCAGACGAAGATCGGCAGCCTCGACCACGTGAGACCCGGCGCGCGCATGGTCACGATCGTCGCGATCATGTTCAGCCCGAGCAGCGTCATCGAGATGCCGACGAGCGCGAAGAAGATGATGTAGCAGTCCATTCCCGGGTTCGCCTGGACGTTCAGCGGCCCGTAGCCGGTCCACCCGGTCGGGAAGCCGCCGAAGAAGACGGTCGTCTCGAGGATCACGCCGCCGGCCATCAGCAGCCAGAAGGTCAGCGCCTCGATTCGCGGGAACGCCATCCGCCGTGCACCGATCAGGATCGGGATCAGGTAGTTGCCGAACGGACCGAGGATCGCGCTCGACATCATTCCCATCATCATCGTGCCGTGCAGCCCGACGATCGTCAGGTAGCTCCCCGCCGGGAACACCTGGCGTGACGGGCTCAGCAACTCGATCCGGATCAGCATCGCGTTCAGCGCGCCGACGACGAGGAAGGCGCCGACACCGACGAGGTACTGGATGCCGACGACCTTGTGGTCGGTGCAGAGCCCGAAGTAGCGGCCGATCCCCTGCGTCTCCTTCTCGCGCAGCGACGGCGGATAGCCGCGCAGCCGTGCGAACGGATAGTTGAGGAAGCCGAGCCCGATCAGGAAGCCGATCACGCCGCCGAGGTACGCGAGCACGACGGAGAGCTCGTTCTGGTCGACATCGGCGAAGTAGGCGATGCTCGCGCCCTTGATCAGGTGGGCCGCGTACCAGCCCACGTACCAGCCGACGATGCCGAGCACGATGCCGGTAAGCAGGTTGAAGCCGAGCAGCCGTCTCATCCGGCCCTCCTCTGCGGGTCGGGGTAGTACACGTTCGCGTAGGGCGGCATGTACTGCGCGACCGATGCGAACACCGCCTGCTGCTGCTTCACCCAGGCCGCGAACTGGTCAGGCGGCACGACGCGTCCGGTGGAGAACATGTAGCCGTGCCAGAGCCCGCACAGCTCGGCGCAGTGGATGTCGAAGGACCGCGGGCCTCTCGTTTTCAGGAACGCGACGTTGTCGACGCCGGGATTCGCGTCGGCCTTGATCCCGAGCTGGTACGCCCAGAACGAGTGGATCGCGTCGAGAGACGTGACGTGGAGCTCGATCAGCGTGTTCGCCGGGATCACGAGCTGCGCCGTCTCGAGCCCGCCGTACGAGGGATAGCGGTACGTGAACTCCCACTGTTGCGCGATCACCTGCACCTGCAGCTTCGCGCCGGACGGGACCGCGACCGGGTCCGGGCCCTGGCCGCCGCCGGCGCCGTTCTGGAGCAGTTCGTAGGTGCCGAAGGCGGCGAGGAACAGCACGACCACCGCCGAGAGCGAGACCCAGAGCAGCTGGACGGTGCTCTGGTTGCGCAGCGGAGGCCCGTCGACGATCTCTCCGCCGCGCGGCTTGCGGAACTGCGACAGCGCGTACGCGAAGAACACGATCAGCAGGCAGATGATCGGCGTCAGGATCGAGATGATCACCGTGTTGTCGACCGTCTGTCCGGCGGCCTGCTCGCTCGCGTTGCCCGGCGGGATCGCCGGCCCGAGGAAGATCGCGACGAGCGGCGTCGCGATCAGGCTGAGCACGATCCACGCGACGATCACGCGCCGTGCGTGATTCGGCGAGCTAGACAACGTCGAGGAACCCGTCCATGTAGCCGATCGTCTGCATCGGCCCGCCGAAGCCGTACAGCCAGCCCGCGGCGCACGGCACGAAGCACTGCCACCGGTAGTGGCCTGCCTTGCCGGTGTGGAACGTGAACTGGATCGTCCGGTGGTCGAACGACATCGCGCACGGCGCGTAGCCGCACGGGTTCTTCGCGTCGTCCGCGACTCCGGGAATCGGCACGATCAGGCCGTATGCGGGAACTGCGAACGTATGCGACGCGTCGTCCGGGGGAACGACGTCGAGCGTCTTCGCGTCGACCGTCATGACGTTGCCGTCGACGCCCTGCGGCCGCGCGAGGTATGGGTTACGCAGGCCGCTTGCGCCGTCGAAGTTGTAGATGGTGACGTGGACGGTCGCGTTCGCCGGCAGCTTCCACACGGTGTCGCGGACCCACTGGCCCTTCGTGTTCCGGATCAGGTACGAGACGTAGTCGGGATGCGACGGGCTGAGCTGCGGGCCGACCGCCGCGACCGTCTCGATTGCGAGGTCGACGACCGGGTGGCCGCTCGCCGTCGTGACCGGCACCGTGTAGGACGGCGAGCCCGCCTCGGTCGTCAGCTTGCCGACGTAGAAGCCGATGAGGACGGCGACGGCCGCGACGGCGAAAGCCGCACCGAGAAGCTTCCAGACAGGGGCACGCATCCGCCGCGATCTCTATCGCAGCCCGAATCGAAAAGGCCGGGAAATGACAGAAATGTCATTTCGGCGTCATCTGCTTGTCATGTTCCGTAGGCCGGGGTACAGTCGTCCACGGCGGCCGGACTAATCGGGACACGATGCGAATCCTGGTAGTTGAGGACGAAGCCCGCATCCTGGCCTTTCTCACGAGAGGGCTGGAGGCGGAGGGGTACACGGTCGTCGCGGCGGACAACGGTCGCGACGGTCTTGCGCTTGCCGCGTCCGAGCAGTGGGACCTCGTCGTGCTCGACCTGCTGCTTCCCGGGCTGAGCGGGTTGCAGGTGCTGCGCGACCTCCATCGTGCCCGGCCGCGGCTGCCGGTGCTGATTCTCTCGGCGCGCTCGGATCTTCAGACGAAGCTGCGCGGGTTCGAGCTCGGTGCGACCGACTATGTGGCGAAGCCGTTTGCGCTCGACGAGCTGCTTGCGCGCGTGCGCGTGCAACTGCGTATTGCGCATCCGGTCGAGGACGAGCATCTGCTCCGGGCCGGGCGGGTGGCGCTCGACCTCGCGCGCCGGCAGGCCCGGATCGGCGAGCTCGTCACCGATCTCTCAGACCGCGAGTTCCGGGTTCTTCACCTGATGCTGCTACACGCCGGCGAGGTCGTGAGCCGGGAACGGCTGCTCGCGGACGTGTGGGGCTACGCGTTCGACCCCGGTTCGAACGTCGTCGATGTGTGCGTGCGCCGGCTGCGGCAGAAGCTCGGCCCCGAGGCCCCGATCGAAACGGTGCGGAATGCCGGATACCGCCTGGCTGCTGCGTAACCGCGTCGACCTCGCGTGGGGAGCGTTCGCGATCGCGAACCTCGCCGCGATGATCGCGTGGCCGAGCTGGGAGACGATCCCGTTCCACTTCGTCTGGATCAGCCTGACGATCGTCTACGGCTTCCGCGTCTGGTCGCCACCGGTGACGTTGGCGGTTCTTGCGACGGTGATCCTCGCGACCGGCGTCAGCATCTTCAGCGACGCGTTCAACGGCATCCAGCTCTGGGGCGAGCTGTTCGAGGTGCCGCTGATGAGCGCGATGTTCCTGGCGATGGTCTGGCACGCTCGCCGGCGGCAGGTGGCGCTGCGGCAGGTCGAGGCAATCGCCGACACGCGCGCGTCGCTGCTCGAGCGCCAGGAGCGGTTCATCCACGATGCGTCGCACGAGCTCCGCACTCCTGTGACGATTGCGCGCGGGCATCTCGAGCTCCTGCGGCGCGAGGTGCCGAACGCGCCGGAGGTCGCGGTCGCACTCGACGAGCTGCAGCGGATCGAGCACATCGTCGCCCGGCTGCTGCTGCTTGCGAACGCCGATCAGCCGGACTTCGTCGTGCTCCGCGACGTCGAGATCGAGAGCTTCCTCGAAGACGTCTTCATGCGCTGGTCGGAGGTCGCGCCGCGGACATGGCGGCTGGAGATCGACGTCACAGGCGTCGTTCGCGCCGATCCCGAGGCGCTCCGGAACGCGCTCGACGCGCTGCTCGAGAACGCGGTGAAGTACACGGAGGAGCACGACGTCATCACGCTGCGGGCGTACGCCGGCGGCGGCGAGATCGTGATCGAGGTCGCGGACGAAGGCTGCGGCGTTCCGCCGGAGGCGTTCGAACGGATCTTCGACCGCTTCGCGCGCGCGGACAATGCGCGGACGCGCGCGCAGGGCGGCGCGGGGCTCGGGCTCTCGATCGCCGACGCGATCGCGAAGGCGCACGGCGGCCGCTGCACGGTTGCGCCGGGCGAGCGGGGGACGACGTTCGCGCTCCGCCTCCCCGTCGGCGTTCAGGCCGAGCCGGAGCCGATCGCGACCGGGCCCCTCGAGATCGCGCCCGCCTAGGCGTCGAGCGCGGCGCGGAGTGACGCGACGTACTCGCGCAGCGCGTCGGGGCCGTCCTCGGCGACCTGGAGCGCGCGCGAGCCGACGACGATCCCGTCCGCGAGCTCGGCGACGGCCGCGCGTGCTCCGGCGTCGAGATGCCGAAGCCTGCGTAGAGCGGGACGTCGACGACGGCCGGCGCGCGCGCTCGACGAGGCCGGGCAGCGCGGGGGAGAGCTCGCCGCGCGCGCCGGTCGTGCCGGCGACGGTGACGAGGTAGAGCCAGCCGTCCGTCTGCTCGGCGGCGAGGCGGATGCGCTCGTCGGTCGACGTCGGCGCGACGAGCTGGACGCGGCGCAGGTCGGGTCGCTTCGCCGGCGGGGAGGTCGACGACGATCAGGCTCGTGCCGCCGGCGGCGGTGACGGCGTCGCTGAAAGCGTCCCAGCCGTACGCCTCGAGGAGCGACGCGTACGTCATCGGGATCAGCGGCGTGTCGCCGACGAGCTCGCGCGTACGCGGCGAGGACATCGAGGCACTCCTTCGTCCGCATCCCGCGCGCGAGCGCGCGCTCGCCGGCGCGGCGGATCACCGGCCCGTCGGCGAGCGGGTCGGAGAACGGGAAGCCGAGCTCGACGATGTCGGCGCCGCCGTCGACCGCCGCCCGCGCCAGCTCCGGCGTCTCCGGCTCGGCCATCAGGTAGATGACGAGCGTCTTGCTCACATCCGCTCCAGCGCGCAGCGCCTCGTCGAGGTCCTTGTCGCCGCGGCCCGAGAGGCAGACGAGGATCAGCTCCGCGTCGAGGTCGCGTGCGCGCGCGAGCGCGTGCGACGGCTCGAGCGCCGGGATGATCCCCTCGGTCCGCGCGAGGTCGCGGAACGCGTGCGAGCGCCTCGTCGTCGGTCGCCGTGCACGTACTCGACACGGCCGGTGTCGCGCAGGTACGCGTGCTCCGGGCCGACGCCGGGGTAGTCGAGCCCGGCCGAGATCGAGTGCGCGTCGGCGATCTGGCCGTCCTCGTCGGCGAGCACCGACGAGCGCGCGCCGTGCAGCACGCCGGCGCGTCCGGTCCCGAGCGACGCGGCGCCCGCGGCCTCGACGCCGACAGCCGCACGTCCGCGTCGTCGAGGAAGCCGTGGAAGATGCCGATCGCGTTCGAGCCGCCGCCGACGCACGCGACCACCGCGTCCGGCAGCCGGCCCTCGGCCGCGAGCATCTGCTCGCGCGCCTCGCGGCCGATCACCGACTGCAGCTCCGCGCACGAGCTCGGGGTACGGCGCGGGGCCGACGCAGGAGCCGATCAGGTAGTGCGTCGTCTCGACGTTCGTGATCCAGTCGCGGATCGCCTCGCTCGTCGCCTCCTTCAGCGTCTTCGTGCCGAACTCGACCGGCCGACGACCTCCGCGCCGAGCAGGTCCATCCGCTCGACGTTCGGCCGCTGGCGGCGCATGTCCTCGGCGCCCATGTAGACGACGCACTCGAGCCCGAAGCGCGCGCAGACCGTCGCCGTCGCGACGCCGTGCTGGCCGGCGCCGGTCTCGGCGACGATCCGCGTCTTGCCGAGCCGCCGCGCGAGCACCGCCTGGCCGAGCGCGTTGTTGAGCTTGTGCGCGCCGGTGTGGAGCAGATCCTCGCGCTTGAGGTAGATGCGCTTGCCGGGCGCGAACCGCTCCGCGAGCGTCAGCGGCGTCGGCCGGCCGGCGTACGTCGTCGCGAGATGGTCGAGCTCGGCGTGGAACGCGGCGTCGGCGTGCGCGTCGCGCCAGCCCGCTGTCGAGCTCGTCGAGCGCCGGGATCAGCGTCTCGGGGACGTAGCGGCCGCCGTACTCGCCGTACAAGGTCGTCATGCGTGAGCCTCCTCGACGAAGGCGCGCACGCGCGCGTGATCCTTGATGCCCGGTGCCGTCTCGAGCGTCGAGCCGCGTCGACGCGCCCACGGATGCGACCGCGTCGATCGCCGCGCGGACGTTCTCCGGGCCGAGCCCGCCGGCGAGCACGACGCGGCCGTCGGTGCGCGCCGCCGCGTTCCAGTGCTCCGGGTCGGTCGCCCTCCCAGGGCAGGTCGAGCACGCGCGCGACGGGCTCGCCCTCGCGCAGCAGCACCGCGTCGCGGCCGCGCACCGTGCCGTCCTCGTCGGGGTAGAGCTGGACGAGGTCGGCGCCGGTGCTCTTCCGCCTCGCCGACGAAGACCGCGACCGAGAGCGACGTCGTCCGGCACGTCGAGCACCGCCGGCGCGCGGCGCGGGCTCTCTCGACGAGGATGAAGCCGAGCATGTCGGCGCCGGCCTCGACCGCGGCGTCGACGTCCTCCTGCCGCGTCAGCCCGCAGACCTTCACGAGCGGGCGGGAGAGCAGCTCGCGGAGCTTCGCGCCGGGATCGGGGGCGCGCATCAGCGCCGTGCCGACGAGGATCGCGTCCGCGCCCGCGAGCTCGGCGGCTGCGCCCTGCGCGCGCGTGTGGATCGCGCTCTCCGCGATCACGACGCGGTCGCGCGGCGCGCGCGCGACGAGCTCGAGCTGCGCGTTGCGGTCGATCGCGAAGGTCGAGAGGTCGCGCGCGTTGACGCCGATGACGGGCGCGTCGAGCCGCGTCGCGCGCGCGAGCTCGTCGGCGTCGTGAGCCTCGACGAGCGTGTCGAGCCCGAGCTCGGTTGCGCGCCGTAGCAGCCGCGCCGTCGTTCGTCGTCGAGGTCGCGGAGGATCAGCAGCGCCGCGTCGGCGCCGGCCTCGCGCAGCTCCTCGAGCTGCGCCTCCGTCGAGAAGAAGCCCTTCGCGAGCAGCGGCAGTGTCGGTGACTGCGCGCGCCGCACGCAGATCGTCGAGCGAGCCGGCGAAGCGCTCGTCGACGAGCACCGAGATCGCGGCCGCGCCGTTCGCGGAGTACGCAGGGACGAGATCCTCGATGCGCGCGTTCGGACGGATGTCGCCCAGCGACGGCGAGCGCCGCTTGAACTCGGCGATCGCGGCGAGCCCGGGCGCCGGAGCGCGTCGGCGAACCTCACGCCGCCTCCGCCTGCGAGAACGCGACCAGCTCGTCGAGCCGCGTGCCCGCGGCGCCGGAGTCGACGGCCTCGCGGGCGAGCTCGAGACCCTCGCGGAGATCGCGGCGTGTCCCGCGGCCGCGATCGCGCCGGCCGCGTTGAGCAGGACCGCCGAGCGGTGGCCGCCGGCCGCGCCGGCGAGCACGTCGCGCAGCGCGCGCGCGTTCGTCTCGGGATCGCCGCCGCGCAGCTCCGCCGGGTCGCACGCGCTCGACGCCGAGCTCCGCCGGATCGAGCTCGTACTCGCGCACCGATCCGTTCTCGACCTCGCAGACGAGGTTCGGCCCGCACGGCGAGAGCTCGTCGATGCCGCCCGCGCCGTGGACGACGAACGCGCGCGTCGCGCCGAGCTGCACGAGCGCCGCGGCGATCGTGCGCGTCAGCTCCGGCGAGTAGACGCCGAGCATCTGCGCGCGGGCGCCGGCCGGGTTCGTCAGCGGGCCGAGCACGTTGAAGACGGTACGCGTCGCGAGCTCGCGGCGCACCGGCGCGGCGTGCTTCATCGCCGGATGGTGCGCCTGCGCGAAGAGGAATCCGAAGCCGAGCTCGTCGATCGAGCGCTCGATCCGCTCCGGCGGCAGCTCGAGCCGGAAGCCGAGCGCCTCGAGCACGTCGGCCGAGCCGCACGCCGACGACGCGGCGCGGTTGCCGTGCTTCGCGATCGCCGCGCCGGCGGCCGCCGCG
This sequence comes from uncultured Actinomycetes bacterium, assembly GCA_963816455.1. Classification (GTDB taxonomy): domain Bacteria; phylum Actinomycetota; class Thermoleophilia; order Gaiellales; family Gaiellaceae; genus Palsa-739. Next base: position 14,625 of record CAWFKM010000010.1, on the reverse strand, counting down.
ACGAGCGCCGCCGCCGTCGAGATGTTGTACGTGTTCGCGCCGTCGCCGCCGGTGCCGACGATGTCGACGAGGTCCGTCCGCTTCGGGCGCACCTGCAGCACGTGCTCGCGCATCGCCTCCGCGCAGCCGGCGATCTCGTCCGCCGTCTCGCCCTTCGCGCGCAGTGCGACGAGGAAGCCGGCGATCTGCGCCTGCGTCGCCTCGCCGCGCATGATCTCGCTCATCGCCTCGTTCGCCTCGGCGCGAGTGAGGTCATGGCCGTCGAGCAGCCGCGAGATCGTTCCCTGGATCATTCCCGCTCCCGGCGCCGGCAAAGCCGGCACCTCCGCTCTCTGGTGAGCTCCGTCCAGCCTACGCTCACAGCCGCCCCTCGAGGAAGTTCCGCGCGAGCGCGGGACCGTCGGGCGTGAGCACCGACTCGGGGTGGAACTGGACGCCGGCGACCGCGAGCTCGCGATGGCGCACGGCCATCACCTCGCCGTCGTCGGCGAACGCGGTCGGCTCGAGTTCGTCCGGCACGCGCGTCGCCGCGAGCGAGTGGTAGCGGCCCGCCTCGAACGGCTCCGGCAGGCCGACGAAGAGCCCCGTGCCGTCGTGATGCACCGGGCTTGCCTTGCCGTGGAGGAGCTCGCGCGCGTAGCCGACCTCGCCGCCGAACGCCTCGACGATCGCCTGGTGTCCGAGGCAGACGCCGAGCGTCGGCGTCGTCGGCGCGAGCCGCCGGACGATCTCGAGCGTCGCGCCCGCCGCCGCCGGCCGACCGGGACCGGGGGAGACGACGAGATGCGACGGCGCCAGCCGCTCCGCCTCGTCCGCGTCGACCTCGTCGTTGCGCAACACCGTCACCTCGACGCCGAGCGCGCCGAACAGGTGCGCGAGGTTGTACGTGAACGAGTCGTAGTTGTCGACGAGGAGCATGCTCATCGCGCTTCCGCCTCCGCGAGCTCGATCGCGGCCTCGAGTGCCGCGAGCTTGTTCAGGCATTCCTGGTGTTCCTCCGCGGGATCGGAGTCGGCGACGATGCCGCCGCCCGCCTGCAGGTACGCAACGCCGTCGCGCAGCACGAGCGTGCGGATCGCGATGCACGTGTCCATCGAGCCGTCGGCCGGGAAGATGTATCCGACCGCGCCCGCGTAGATCCCGCGCCGGTGGGCTTCGAGCTCCGAGATGATCTGCATCGCGCGCACCTTCGGCGCGCCGGAGACGGTGCCGGCGGGGAAGCACGCGCGCAGCAGCTCGAAGGGGGTGCGGTCGCCCTGCAGCTCGCCGACGACCTCGGAGACGAGATGTGTCACGTGCGAGTACCGCTCGGGCTGCATGAACTGCTCGACGTGCACCGTGCCCGGAACGCACACGCGCGAGAGATCGTTGCGACCGAGGTCGACGAGCATCACGTGCTCCGCGCGGTCCTTCTCCGACGACAGCAGCGCCTCCGCGTCGCCCTCGCCGGGAGCGATCGTGCCGGCGATCGGGTTCAGCGCGGCACGCGAGCCCTCGCACTTGACGACGGTCTCCGGCGAGCTGCCGACGAGCGCGAGTCCGTCCAGCTCCAGTAGGAACAGATACGGAGACGGATTCACGCGGCGGAGCGCGCGGTAGAGCTCGAACGCGGACGCAGAGGTCGGCCGCTGCGCGCGCTGCGCGACCACGACCTGGAAGACGTCGCCCTCGCGGATGTGCTCTTTCGCGACCTCGACGCGGCGCAGGTATTCGTCGCGGTCGGGGAAGCGGCGCAGCGGGCCGGCGGCGGCCGTGGCGGCCTGCGGCTCCGGCTGCGGACCGGCGAGCAGCGCCGCCGCCTCGGCCGGGTCGCCGGCGAGCGTCTCCGCGACGCCGCGCGCGTGGTCGAAGCGGACGAGCAGCTCCGGGACGACGAAGAGGCTCTCCGGGAAGCCGGGTCCGTCGGCCGGCAGCGGCACCGTCGGCTCGAACCGGGCGACCGCGTCGTAGCCGAGATAGCCGACGACGGGCTCGCCGAGCTTCTCCGCCTCGTCGAACGTGACGAGCCGCGAGCCGCAGCCGACGAACGAGTGGCGCCCGAGCCGTCCGCGCTCCACCGACTCGAGGAGGAACGTCCCGCGCGCGTCGGGCTTCCCGCGCAGGCGGAGGTACGCCCCGAGCGGGGTGAGCAGGTCGGTTGCGATTTCGGAGTTCACGGTCACTGTCATTGCAAACGAAAACGGCTCCTCGCGGAGCCGACTTGGCCGGAACGGGTTGTGCTGCGTCTCGAAACTAGCGCAGGCTCCCGCTCCGCTCGGAGCGCCAGCCCCACCAGCTGCGGGAGACGGGAGTCATCTCTTCCAGACTAGGCGCGGGCCGCGGGCACGTCAAGCGTCGACCACGTGACCGGCCTCGCGCAGGGCCGCGACCGCACGCACGCCGTCGTTCTCGCGCACGAGGAGGTAGTCGGTCTCGAAGGTCGAGATGACGAAGATCGACACCTTCGCCTCGGCCAGCGGGGAGACGAGCGATGCGACGACGCCTGTCAGCGAGAAGTCGAGCGGCCCGGCGAGCTCGAGCGCCCACCAGCCGCGCTCGGCGCGCGCGTCGTCTGGGATGTCCTCCTCGGCGCAGACGACGGAGAGCTCCGCGTCGCTTCTCGTCACCGACCAGAACGGACTGTCGTAGACCCACTCGGGGACGGCCGAGTCGGGGTCGAGCCGGACGATTGCGTAGAGATCCGGAAGGGTGCGGAGCCTCACCGTGCGTGAACCTATCGCGGAGCCGCGCGCCGGGTCGGCGGTAGAGTCGCGCGGTGGCGATTCCGGAGCTACTGGAACGGTTGCTGACCTCACCTGGGCCGTCGGGCCAGGAGGCGCAGGCTGCCGCCGTGTGGCGGGAGGCCGCTGCGTCGTTCGGCGAGGTCTCCGGCGACATGCTCGGTTCGTCGTGGGTCCGGGTTCCCGGAACGGCCGGTGGGCCGCTGCTCGCGGTCGTCGGGCACATCGACGAGATCGGCGTCGTCGTGACGCACGTCGGCGACGACGGGCTGATCGCCGTGCGCGGTCTCGGCGGCTGGGATCCGCACGTGCTTCTCGGGCAACGGGTCGAGATCCTCACGCGCGAGGGGCCGCTCGCGGCGGTCGTGTCGGCGCGTCGCGTGAAGCGGAAGGCCGGCGAGGAGCGGAAGCCGGTCGGTTTCGACGACATCTATCTCGACATCGGCGCGAAGAACGGAGAGGAGGCGCGTGGGCTCGTGCGTCCCGGCGATGCGGCCGTCGTTGCCGGCGCGCCGCTCGAGCTTCGCAACGGGCGCATTGCCTCGCGCGCGGTCGACAACCGTGTCGGGTGCTACGTCGCGCTCGAGGTCGCGCGTCGCGCTGCGGAGGGCGGCACGCCGGGCGACGTCGCGGGAGTTGCCGCGGTGCAGGAGGAGGTCGGCGACTTCGCAGGCTCGCGCACCGTCTCGTGGGAGCTCGAGCCGGTCGTCGCGATTGCGGTCGACGTGACGTATGCGACCGACGTGCGCGGCGGCGATCCGGAGGAGGACGGCGAGCACAAGCTCGGCAGCGGCGCGGTGATCATGCGCGGGCCGTCGATCCATCCGCGCGTGTCGGAGCTTCTGCTCGAGACGGCCGAGGCGGAGTCGATCCCGTTCACGATCGAGGTCTCCCGCGGCTCGACGAGCACCGACGCCGACGCGGTGTACGTCAGCCGGCGCGGCGTCGCCACGGGGCTCGTCTCGATCCCGCTCCGTTCGATGCACACGCCGGTCGAGACGATCGAGCTCGCGGACGTCGAGGCGACGATCTCGTTGATCGCCGCGTTCGCGCGCCGGCTCGAGCCGGGCGTCTCGTTCGCGCGCTGACGGTACGTCAGGTGCCTGGCACGTGACAGCCGCGAGGTGTCCGGCACCTCAGAGGCTCGAAGTGGCTGGCACCTTGCGGCGCTGAGGTGCCAGCCACTTCGTCGCGACTTCGTGCCGGGCACCTGTCGCGGCTACGCTGGCGGATGTGACCAGAACCGTCATCGTCGCCGCGGTGCGGACGCCGTTCGGGAAGCTCGGCGGCGAGCTGAAGGACTACGCGGCGACCGAGCTCGGGGCCTTGGCAATCCGGGCCGCGCTCGAGCGCGCCGGGGTCGACGGCGGCGAGGTCGACTACGTGATCCTCGGGCAGGTGCTCCAGGGCGGAGCCGGCCAGGCGCCCGCGCGGCAGGCCGCGGTCGGCGCCGGGATCCCGGTCGAGGTGCCCGCGGACACGGTCAACAAGGTCTGTGCGTCCTCGATCCGCGCGGTCGAGATCGCGGACTCGATGATCAGGGCTGGGGATGCGGAGTTAATCGTCACCGGCGGCATGGAGTCGATGTCGAACGCGCCGTACATCCTCGCCAAGGCGCGCTTCGGCTACCGGCTCGGCGACGGCTCGCTCATCGACCTGATGACGCACGACGGGCTCGTCTCGTCGTTCGACGGACGGCACATGGTCGAGCAGGCGTCGTTCGTCTCCCGCGAGCTCGGCATCTCACGCGAGGAGCAGGATCGCTGGGCGGTGCGTTCGCATGAGCGCGCAGCCGCGGCGCAGGACGCGGGGCGCTTCGACGACGAGATCGTCGCGGTCGGCGACGTGACCGCCGACGAGTCGATCCGCCGCGACACGACGTACGACAAGCTTGCGTCGTTGAAGCCCGTCTTCGATCCGGACGGCACGACGACTGCGGGAAACGCTCCCGGTGTGAACGACGGTGCGTCGTGCGTGATCGTCTGCTCCGACGAGTACGCGAAGCGGCGCGGGCTCGAGCCGCTGGCGACGGTGCTCGCCCAGGGCAAGGTCGCCGACGAGTTTGCGTACCTCGCGCGCACGCCGGCGAAGGCAGGCGCAGCCGCGCTCGCGAGCGCGGGGAAATCGATCGGCGACGTGAAGCGCGTCGAGATCAACGAGGCGTTCGCGTCCGTCGCGTCCAACTCGACGAAGCTACTCGGCGCCGACCCGGAGCTCGTCAACGTAAACGGCGGCGCCGTTGCGCTCGGGCACCCGATCGGTGCGAGCGGCGGCCGAATCCTCGCGACGATGGTGCACGAACTCCGCCGCGAAGGTGGCGGCGTCGGTCTTGCCGCGATCTGCTCCGGCGGCGGCCAGGGCGACGCGCTTCTCGTCGAGGTCTAGCGGTGCCATACTCCTCCTAGCGTCGAAGGAGGAATCATGGCTCGCAGGCTCGCCGTTCTTCTCGCCGTCATCGCCGCGCTCGCCGCCGTCCCGCTTGCGTTCGCCGCGTATCCCACGCCCTACGCCGTCCAGGGCGGCTCAGGCGTAGTTGCCGGAGACGGCTCGCTGCGCTTCGTCGCCGCGAAAGCCGGCGGCAACACGCTCGTCTCTGCAGTCAACATGAGCGACGGATCGATCGTGAGATCGCACAAGGTGAACGGCGCGTTCGGGATTCCCGTGCTCACGCAGAACGGTCTCGCCGGCGGCCTCTTCCACGACGGGAGCGCGCTGGTACTGCAGAGCCTCGGGCTCGAGAAGACGACGCACTTCGCAATCGTCTCGACGGGAGATCTCGCTGTACGTAACGCGATCACGCTGAAAGGCACCTTCGGCTACGACGCGCTCTCGCCCGACGGCTCGAAGCTCTACCTGATCCAGCGCATGTCGACCGACGATCTTCAGCACTACGTCGTACGCGCCTACGACCTGAGCACAAACACGCTGCTGCCCGGCCGCATCGCCGACAAGACGCAGAAGGGCTGGGTGATGCAGGGCTGGTCGGTAGCCCGCGCAGAGTCGCCTGACGGACGCTGGGCGTACACGCTGTATACGAACCCCGGCGGCTACCCGTTCATCCACGCCCTCGACACCGTCCGCGGCGTCGCGCACTGCATAGGGCTGCCGTGGATGACCGAGCAGAGCCCCGTCTGGACCTTTTCGCTTGCGCTCAACGGCGACTCGCTCGCCGTGAAGTGGAAGGACGGGCACGTTTGGCGGCGCGTGAACACGACGAACTGGAAGATCACGAAGCCGTAACCAGGAAGTCGACGAGCAGGCGCGTGACGAGCTCCGGCTCGCGCAGCGTCAGATAGTGATCCGAGTCGACCTCCACGTGGCGCGCGTTCGGCGTCTCGCGCTCGACGAGCGGGCCGAGGTCGCGCATTCCCTGGGGGTCATGCGCCGCCGTGATGACGAGCGTCGGAACGGCGATCTCCGCCAGCCGCGGCAGCGCGGGCGCGGCGGCCGGTCGCGGCTCGACGCCCGGCGGCAGCGGATCCGCGTCCGGCGTTGCGAGCCAGAGCTCGCGGAACGACTCGTCCGCACCGAGCGGCGCCCACACCTCGAAGTCCACCGCCATCGCGCCGTCAAGGTCATGCTCCGCGATCGCACGGTCGAACGCCTTGTCCTGCTCCTCGGTGTACGACGGAACGCCGTTGCCGGAGATGTCCGGCACGACGCCGGCGAGCGCCCAGCAGCGGTCGGGCGCGGCAAACGCCGTGTCGAACGCGATCCGGCCGCCCATCGAGAGTCCGACGAACGCCGCGCGATCGATCGTGAGCTCGTCGAGGACGCCGACGAGGTCGTCGACCCACGACCACGGCGCCGCCGGCCCGGTCGAGCGCCCGAAGAAGCGCAGGTCGAAGCGAATCGTCCGAAACCGCTCGGCGAGCAGCGCGAACTGCGGTTCCCACAGCCGCGAGTCGCCGAGCCCGCCGTGCACGAGCACGACCGCCGGGCCGTCTCCCGCCTCCTCGTACCAGAGCCGAGCTCCGTTGACCTCCGCCGTTCCCACGGCGCGACGATAGCCTCCCGCGCGTGAGCTTCGAGCACGTCCTCGTCATCGGTGCCGGTCAGATGGGCGCCGGGATCGCCCAGGTCGTCGCGGGCTCCGGCCGCCGCGTCTCGCTTCACGACGCAGCACCCGGCGCGGTCGAGCGCGGCATCGAGACGATGAAACGGAGCCTGACGCGGCTCGCGGAGAAGGGCGGCGCCGACCCGGACGAGGTGCTCGCGCGCGTGACCCCGGTGGACGGCCTCGTCGCCGCCGACCTGATGATCGAGGCCGTCGTCGAGGACGCCGCGGTGAAGGACGCGCTGTTCCGCGCCGCCGACGAGACGCTCCCGGAGACCGCGATCCTCGCGTCGAACACGTCGTCGATCCCGATCTCGTCGCTCGCTGCGGCAACCTCACGTCCCGATCGCGTGATCGGCATGCACTTCTTCAACCCGGTGCCGATGCTCGCGCTCGTCGAGGTGATCCGCGGTCTCGAGACGTCCGACGAGACTGCAGCCGCGATCACGCAGCTCGCCGTCGACCTCGGCAAGACCCCGGCGCAGGCGCGCGACTTCCCCGGCTTCGTCTCGAACCGGATCCTGATGCCGTTCATCAACGAGGCGGCGTACGCGGTGCTCGAGGGCGTCGCGGAGCCGGAGGCGATCGACACGATCGCGAAGCTCGGCTTCGCGCATCCGATTGGGCCGCTCGCGCTCGCCGACCTGATCGGGCTCGACACGTGCGTCGCGATCATGGAGGTGCTCCACCACGGGCTCGGCGACCCGAAGTTCGCGCCGTGCCCGCTGCTCCGCCAGTACGTGCAGGCGGGTCGCCTCGGCCGCAAGTCGGGCCGCGGCTTCTACGAGTACTAGATCCCGGGCGGCTTCGGCTTCGGCACCGGGACGTGCGCCCAGTGCACGATCTTCCCGTTCCTGACGACGAAGAGCGCCGCGGCCTTTTGGCCCGGGCCGTCGCACGTGTGCTTCGGGCGGTGGCCGAGGACGAACGTCGCCGTCACGTAGCTTCCCTTGACGTCGAGCGCGGTGATGCGTCCGGCGCACGGAAGCGATTCGTTGAACGCGACGGCGAGCTTGTGCGAGGAGAGCGGAACGTCGATCGGCCCTCGACGATCCGTGCGTTGTGCGCGAACAGCTTCGCCGCCGCGACGTTGTCGTTCGCGTTCAGCGCCGTGCTCCAGGCGCGCACGATCGCGCCGGCGTCGCGGTCGCCCCGCAGCTCCCGAGCCCGCCGCCGCCACGACGAGCACGGCTCCGAGAGCCAGAGCCTGCCTCACCCACGTGACTATAGTCCGGCGCGTGGACTTCGAGCTGAGCCCGGAGCAGCGCGAGATCCAGGGGCTCGCACGTGAGTTCGCGAGCCGGGAGATCGAGCCGCACGCCGCCGAATGGGATCGCGAGCACCGGTTCCCGCGCGAGGTGTTCGCGAAGCTCGCCGAGCTCGGCCTGATGGGCGTGTGCGTGCCGGAGGAGTACGGCGGCGCCGGCGCGGACTTCCTCTCGTACATCCTCGTGCTCGAGGAGCTCTCGCGTGCGGACGCGGGCGTCGGCGTGACGGTCGCGGTGCACACGAGCGCGGCGACGCTGCCGCTGCTCGCGTTCGGCACGGACGAGCAGAGGTCGCGCTTCGTGCCGCCGCTCGCGCGCGGCGAGCAGCTCGGCGCATTCGCGCTGACCGAGCCCGAGGCCGGGTCCGACGCGGGCGCGCTGCGCACGCGCGCCGACGCGGACGGCGACGGCTGGCGCATCACCGGCGCGAAGCAGTGGATCACGAACGGCCGCTACGCGGGCACGTTCCTTCTCTTCGCGCGCACCGATCAGGAGACGCCGGTGCGCGCGGCGTCAGCGCGTTCATCCTCGACGCGGAGCACGTGCGGATCACGCGCGACGAGGAGAAGCTCGGGCTGAACTCGTCCGCGACGAACGACCTCGTCGTCGAAGGCGTACAGGTCGGCCGCGACCGGCTCCTGCACGAGGAGGGCCGCGGCTTCCAGGTCGCGATGGCGACGCTCGACGGCGGCCGCATCGGCATCGCGGCGCAGGCGGTCGGCATCGCGCAGGCCGCGTACGACGTCGCGCGCGAGTACGCGAAGGAGCGTCACGCGTTCGGGCAGCCGATCGCGCAGCTCCGGCGATCCAACACAAGCTCGCCGACATGTCGACGGAGATCGACGCGGCGCGGCTGCTGACGCATCGCGCCGCGTGGCTGAAGGAGCGCGGCGAGCCGCACACCGAGGCCGGCGCGAAGGCGAAGCTGTTCGCGTCCGAGATGGCGCGCCGCCAGACCGCCGAGGCGATCCAGATCCTCGGCGGCTACGGCTACACGAAGGAGTTCCCCGTCGAGCGGTTCTACCGCGACGCGAAGATCACCGAGATCTACGAAGGAACGAGCGAGATCCAGCGGCTCGTCATCGCACGCTCGATCCTCGAGCTCCAGCGCGAGCCGCGCGCCACCGTGTAGTGCCGGTCGACCTGACGGAGACGCGCGCGACCGCGGAGCGCGTCGCCGCCGAGTGGAGGCTCCAGATCGGCGAACCCTTCGCGATGGCGTACCACTCGTTCGCCGCGCCCGTGAGCGACGACGCCGTGCTCAAGGTCGCGTGGGAGGGCGACGACGAGTCGCTCCACGAAGGTGAGGCGCTCGAACAGTGGGATGGACGCGCCGCGGTTCGCGTCCTGCGCCGCGACCCGGCCAACCGCGCGCTGCTGCTGGAGCGCGCCGTTCCGGGGACGGACATCTCGCAGCTCGAGGAGGACAGGGCGACCGCGATCGCGGTCGAGGTCGGCTCCCGGTTGTGGCTGCCCGCTGCCGCACCGTTCAGGCCGGTCGCGCCGGAGATCGCACGCTGGCTCGACACCGCCGAGCGGGAGGGGAGCGAGCTCGTCCCGCTCGCGCGCACGCTGTTCGCGGAGATCGGCGGCGGCGCGGACTGGCTCGTCCACGGCGACTTCCATCACCACAACATCCTCCGCCACGGCGACCGCTTCGTCGCCATCGACCCGAAACCGTACCTCGCCGACCGCGAGTACGACGTGCCGTCGTTCCTGTGGAATCCGATCGACTACCGGCTGGACGACGTGGCGGAGACCGAGCGGCGCATCGCCGCATTCGTCGGCGCCGGCCTCGACGACTTCCGGATCCGCGCGTGGACGGTGATCCGCGGCGCGTATCTCCGCCCGGACCACGTCGAGCCGCTGCGGGCGCTGCTCGGTTAGACGAGGTCGGCGGCTGCCGCGACGCGCGCGTAGCCGCCGGCGAGCGCGGCCAGAAACGCGGCGTGCACGTCGGCCGCGGCGACCTCGCGCCCGTCGAATGTGAGGCTCGGCGCGGCACACGCGTCGTGCGCGACGCTCGTCCCGAAGCCGAGATCCGCGGCGGCGCGGACGGTGGCGTCCACGCACATGCTCGTCATCATCCCGCAGACGACGAGCGTGTCGACGTTACGCCTGCGGTTGCGCAGGTAGCTCTCGAGGCCTGTGTCGCGGAAGCTGTTCGGGCGGGTCTTCTTCAGCACCATCTCTTCGCCGACCGGCGCGACGAGATCGTGGATCTCGATACCCGCGGTGCCGGGCCGCATGAACGCCGCGTCGGGCGCGTCCCAGACGTGCTGCATGTGGACGATGGTCTCGCCGGAGGCGCGAAACCCGTCAAGGAGCACGCGCGCCTGCGCGGCCGCCTCCTCCGGGCCGGCGAGCGGATACGCACCGCCCGGGAAGTAGTCGTTCTGGATGTCGACGACGATCAGCGCGCGTGTCATTCGGGTCTCCATTCGTAGAGCGCGTCCGGTGTCTTCTCCTCGTTTCCCGACCCGTCGGTGAGCTTGACGACCCGGCAGCCGCGGCGCTCGTAGAACTGTCGTGCGGGCTCGTTCTGCTGGAAGACCCAGAACGTGAAGCCGCCGGGCCTGCGTTCCTTCGCCTTCTCGAGCAGCGCGCCGCCGGCGCCGCGGCCCTGCGCGTCCGGGTGCACATAGAAGTGGTCGAGCATCTCGGCGGAGAGCGACGCCATGCCGACGATCCCGCCGGCGTCCTCCGCGACCCAGACCTCCGACGTCTCGACCGTGTGCCGGATGAACCCGCGCGTCTCGTCGTCCGTGTGCAGCTTCGGCAGGAACGCCAGCGTCCCGAACGAGGCGATGTACACCTCGGCGACGGCGCCCGCGTCGTCCGGGCCGGCAAGCCTGACCTCCACGGCGCCTAATCTACGGCGCATGAGCTCCCGCCGCCCCGACGAACCGGTCCGCCTGACGAAGATCTACACGCGCGGCGGCGACAAGGGGGAGACGAGCCTCGGCGACGGCTCCCGCGTCGCGAAGAGCGATTCGCGCATCGCCGCGTTCGGTGCGGTCGACGAGCTGAACGCGCTGCTCGGCGTCGTCCTCGCGGGAGAGATGCCCGCGGCGTTGCGCGCGCCGCTCGCGCACGTGCAGAACGAGCTCTTCGACGTCGGCGCCGATCTCTCCGTGCCGTTCGCCGGCGAGGACGAGCGGCTGCGCGTGACGCAGACGATGATCGACGGGCTCGAGCGCGTGTGCGACGAGCTGAACGAGCCGCTGCCGGAGCTGAAGAGCTTCGTGCTCCCCGGCGGAACCGAGGCCGCGGCGCGCCTCCACGTCGCGCGCACCGTCGCTCGCCGCGCCGAGCGGGATGCGCTCGCGGCCGATGCGGCCGTCGGCGTCAACCCGCTCGCGCTGGTCTACCTCAACCGCGTCTCGGATCTGCTCTTCATCGCGGCCCGCGCGGCGAACGCGCTCGCCGGCACCGACGAGCCGCTCTGGAAGCCGGGAGGCTAGCGCCGTCTAGGGGTGCGAGGCCGGCAGGCGGTACGGCACCGACAGCTGCGAGACGGCCTTCGCGAGCTTCTTCGTGCCGGCGGTCTTCGGCAGCGTGATCGTGGCGCCGAAGCGGCGTGCGCGCGCGAGCCTCGCCGGATTGCTCGAGACGGCGATCAGCTTCATGCCGGGGAACACGAGATGCAGGTTGTGCACGAGGCGCACGCCGTACTCGTCGACGTCGACGACGACGACCTGGACGTTCCGCTTCAGGCTCGCCGACATCGTGAAGGACGACGAGTCGGAGCCGCTGACGATCCGCCGCGCCTGGCGCGTGACGGTCGGGAGCTTCTTCGGCAGCTGCGTGCCCGCGACGACGATGTCGACCAGGTGCCGCTGCGAGACCTTCATCGTGCGCAGCGACCGGTAGACGCGAACGACGTTCGTCCGGTGGATGACGGTGGTGCCGGAGACGGCGGTCGACCGCAGGGTGTAGGTCGCGCCGACGCGGCGCGCCGACTTCGGCAGCAGGAGCTTCCGGATCGCGACCTTGCCGCGCGTCACCGTGTGCCACGTGCGGAGCACCTTGTGATGCTTGCCGATCAGCTGCACCGTGACGTTCGTCGGCCGCGTCATCCCGAAGAAGTAGAGGCCGACCCACTTGCGCTGCGCGAGCGGCACGCCCTTCGCGTCGACGGCGTAGAAGCCGTACTTCGTGACGTCGGTCGAGCCGCCGGAGAGCTGGAAGCCGACCGGGCTGCCAACGGCGGCGAAGCGGACGCCGGTCGGGCCGATCACGGTGCCGGATGCCGATGTCGAGTTGCCGACAGTGATGTCGCCGACGCTGAACCCGGCCGCGATGAGTGCGGCGCGCGCCGCCTCGAGCGTCAAGCCGACGAGGTTCGGGACGAGGCGGAGGCCCGAGGTCGGCGGGCTCGATTTTCCGTTCCCGTCGACCGCGACGATCGAGTACGAGTGCGCGTCGTTCGGGTCGAACGGGCCGACGGTGTACTGCGTCTGGTCGGAGCCGAGGGTGGCGGCAGGCTTGCCGTCGACGTAGACGACGAAGTTCGCGACGGGGCCGCCGTCGGAGGGCTCGGTCCAGTGGAGCGTCAGGTTGCCGCCATCGACGGAGGCGGTGACGTTCGTCGGCGTCGACGGCGGGCGCGTGTCGGCGGTGATTGCGAAGAAGGAGAGATGGCGCGTGAGGATGTGGACGCTGCCGCCGCTCTGGTAGTAGCCGTCGTTCCAGCCGGCCGGCAGCTGACCCGGGTTCGGCACGGCCTGGATAATGCGCCAGGCGCCGTTCTCGTACGTCGCAGCCTGCGCGCCCGCGACGGCGTTGTTCATGACCACGTCGAGCGGCTGGTTGAACGCGTGCACCTGGGCGCCGGCGAGCGCCCAGTAGGCGCTGACGTCGACGACGGCGGTGAGCTGCATCGTGGCTGCAGGTGCGGCCGTCGGCGCGGTCGGGTCGACGCGGACGACGAGCCAGTCGCTCGGGATGCCGCCCGACCAGTCGTTCGCCGGCATCGTGACGCTCGAGCTGCCGTCGGCCGCGTTGAGCGTGGTGGCGCTTGCGAGCGTCGTGTTCTTCTCGGTGTACGGGGCCGTCGCCGTCGGTGTCGGGTAGACGGTGAAGTGGATCCGGAACGGAGTCGTCTTGCCGACGGCGTCGTTCAGCGTGCCCGCGAGCGTGTGGGGGCCGGGCGCGAGGGCACCGGTGGCGAAGTCGGCGTGCGTGCCGGTGATCGTCGGGGCGACAGCCGGGTTCCCGTCGAGCGTGACGCCGGTGAGCGTGACGACCTCGCTCGTGTCGAAGGCGATCGAGCTCGCGGTCGCCGGCGCGGTGCCGTCGAGCGGGGCGGACGTGACGATCGTCGGCAGCGTGTTGTCGACCCGGACGTTCGTCGCGACGTCGGTGCCCTGGTTGCTCAGGCTGTCGACGGCGAGCGCGCGGATGTCGTAGAGGCCGTCGCCGACGGTGGTCGTGTTGAAGCTCGCGCTCCACGGGAGGCGTTGTCGACCGAAATCGTCTGCCACGTGTTCGCGCCGGCCGGGCTGACCTGGAAGGTGACGGAGGCCGCGACCGGGCCGCTCGTCGACGCCGTCAGCGGGACGGTGCCGGAGATGTTGGCGCCCGGGTTCGTGAGGACGACGGTCGGCGCGGTCGAGTTGACGTGGACGGTGACCGGAGTCGTCGTCTTGACGTTGCCCGCGTTGTCCGTGATCACGAGGCGGAGGTCGTAGTTCGCGGTCGGCACCGCGGATGCATTCCACGCGACGGAGTACGGCGCGGTGGTGTCGCTCGCGATCGTCAGCCACGTGTTGAGACCGGCCGGGCTGTACTCGAACGTGACGCTCGCGACGCCGGCGCCGCCGTCGGACGCGGTCGCGTCGAGCGGCGTTGCCGGGCCGCCGATTGTCTGGCCGGCGAGCGGGGACGTCAGCGAGCCGGCCGGGTTCGTGTTGTCGACGAGGACGGTGACGATCGGGCTCGTGCCGGTGTGGCCGGCCTGGTCGGTGGCGATCGCGCGCAGCTCGTAGTTGCCGTCGGTGAGCGCGCCTGTGGCGAACGGAGTCTGGAACGGAAGGTCCGACCGTCGCGATCGACGTCCACGACGAGCCGCCCTGCGGCCGCTGCTGGAACTCGACCGTCGCCGTGTCGGCGTCGCTCGTCGCCGAGACAGTCGGGCTGCCCGAGATCGCCGAGCCGGGGCTGTTCAGGGTCGGCGTCGGAGCGTGGTTGTCGACGGTGACGGTGACCGGGGCCGAGGTCGTCGAGTTGCCGGCCGGGTCGGTCGCGCGCACGCTGATCTGCACCGTGCCGTCGGCGACGGAGGTCGAATCCCAGTTCGCGCTGGCCGCCGCGCCGCTCGCGACGACGGAGCCGTTGATCAGGTAGTCGTAGGTGAGCGGGTTCGCGTCGGACGCGCTCGCCGAGATCGTGACGCCCGAGCCGCTGACGAACGAGCCGGCGGTAGGCGCGCCGACCGCGACGGTCGGAGCGGTGTTGTCGACGACCACGACGCCCGCGCCGCCCGGATGCAGGTCGATCATCGAGACGCTGCTTGCACCGTCGGTGATCACGGCCTGCAGGTGGTATGCGCCGTCCGTCACGCCCGTCGTCGCCCAGT
>CAWFKM010000009.1:0-269672 GCA_963816455.1 uncultured Actinomycetes bacterium | reverse complement strand
ATGATCGCTCGTGTCTCTACCGCTTCTGCCAAGGTGTATCGATACGTCTCTAATGACCTTGTGTCCATCCTTGTCTTGGAGACCGCGTGCACCTCTCCGTATAAATTCTTCGTTCTCTATCGCTATTGAGATCACATTTAAATATGTAGGCGCGAACGCTCACATGCGCTTTCTCTCCGTCACGGCTCCCCAACCTCCCGCTAGCTAGCGAGTTAAGCAATAGTAAATCACATGAGCACCACACTGTACAAATTCCGATCCTGTCCCAACACCTTCTGCAGATTGTCGTACGTCACATGCGTCCTTTCAGTGTGCGCTCACAGCTCGATGATTGGGACCAGGCGCTTCGCTCCGTAATTGACTTACCGGCGAGGGTCGGGCGCGCAATCTGCGCCAGCAGCGCCGGCCGTGGCAGGCGCTGGAGCGGCCGGAGATGGCCAAGAACGACAACGAGGCGCGCGAGGCCGACCGCGACCGCGAGGCCGCCATCCTCGCCGATATCCTAAGGACGCGCACGGCCGACGAATGGGAAGCGTTCTTCCAGGCGCGCGCGTGCCGGCGGCCAGGGCGCGCATCCTCGACGCCGTGCCGGGGGTCGAGGGCGGCTTGGCGTGCCGCTCGCCGCCTTCAAGCTTGCCCAGGCGGCGCGGGTGACTGGAAAGCCCGCCGCCCAATTCGGCGCCGGCACCGAGGCGGTGCTGGCCGGCGCCGGCTACGCCGCCGTCGAGATCGCCACTTCCGCCGCACCGGGCGGTCTGACGACCTCGCCTCAGGCGTTGTTGTCGCTGTCGCTGCTTGAAGTCCTGGTCCGAGCTGAAATCCTGGTCGGAATTGTCGCTCGAATAATCCTGGTCGCTGCCCAGCCGCCGGCAGTATTCGGCCGCTGCTGTCCTCGAGAAATCCTCGTCGCCGCTGCCCCAGCCGGCGGCGTCCTGTGGGTGTTCGCTGCCGTAATAATTGTTGATCACGGTCTCGCCGAGGCCCGGGGTCATGGCCTGGGCCGCCGGATCCCGGCGCTGGCCTGGTGGCCGAACAGCGACTGGATGCCCTGGAACAACAACGCGCCGCCGGCGATCCCGGCCGCGGTCGTCACGCGCCGCCCCAGCGCAGGAACCCGCGGCCCATCCCGCCACCCCATGGCTACCACGAAGCCGCCGGGCGCGGCCATCGGCTGCGAGTAGCCGCCCTGCGCGGGCTGGCCGTAAGGCTGAGGCTGCACGGGGGTGCTGCCGCCACCTGCGGCGCCGCTGTCCACGGCCCCGGAGCCGGTTCTGCCTGGTCGGCTGCGGCCGAAGAGGCCGCCGAGAAAGCTCGTCGGCGCCTGCCGCGAGGCCTGCTGCGCGTCGGCCAGCTGCCGCTGCAAGTCGGCGATCTGGTCCTGCGCGTTGTGCAGGCTCAGATCCTGGATCAGCACGGTCTGCACGAGGTAGTAGGACATATCCGGCTGCTCGGCCACGGCCTGACGGTGAGTCCCTGGCGTCGGGGTCCTTGGGCTGTCCGGCCGCGCTTTTTGAGGCGGCCGAGCAGGGTCGTGATCAGGTCTTCTTCCTGGGGGGTCATGGGTGCCTTCCAACGCGGGAAAAGCGGTGCCGTCCGCAAGATGTTGGGGGAAGTGGAAATCGGCAGATGACCCAGCGGTAGGAGCCCGCGGCGGCCCATCGCCAGAACCTTCGCGGCGCTGGAGGCGCAAGGTGGGGCGCCGTCGGAGCGCGCGAGCTCGCGCAGCGCGTGCTCGATCGCGTCGCCGACCGCGTCGATCGCCTCCGTCGGCAGCTCGATGGGCGCCGCCAGCGTCGGCGACGACCCGGTCGACGATCCCGCCGCAGCGCAGAGTCCTGCGCGGTCAGCGCGGCGCTCGGCCGTCGCTGGCGTGCTCGCCGTCGCGCCACAGGATCGAGGCGCAGCCTTCGGGGAGATCACCGAATAGATCGCGTGTCGAGCATGAGCACGGTGTTCGCCGCCGCGAGCGCGATCGCGCCGCCCGACCCGCCCTCGCCGATCACCGCCGCGACGAACGGGACCCGGATGCGAAGGCAGACCTCGATGCGAGCGCGCGATCGCCTCGGCCTGGCCGCGCGCCTCGGCGTCGATGCCGGGATAGGCCCCGGTGGTGTCGATAAAGGTAAGCACGGGGAGACCAAAACGGTCGGCGAGCCGCATCAGCCGCCGCGCCTTGCGGTAGCCCTCGGGCCGCGCCATGCCAAAATTGTGCCTGAGGCGGGCTTTCCGGTGTCGGCACCCTTCTCGGTGCCGAGCGTGACGAGGACGACGCTGCGGCCGCGAAAGCGGCCGATCCCGCGCCGACGACTGCAGCGTATTCGGCAAAGACGCGGTCGCCGGCGAGCGGCCCGAATTGGTAATGAGCGCGCCGGGATTGATCGGATGGATGTGCAGTTCGGG
This sequence comes from uncultured Actinomycetes bacterium, assembly GCA_963816455.1. Taxonomy (GTDB): domain Bacteria; phylum Actinomycetota; class Thermoleophilia; order Gaiellales; family Gaiellaceae; genus Palsa-739. The sequence goes on along the minus strand of CAWFKM010000009.1, from coordinate 267,272 downwards.
ATGGCGTGCGACCTCGACCTTCTGCCATGGCGTCAACCGCGCGTAGGTTGGCGCAGCGCCCGGTGGGCGAAATTATCGAGCCGGCCGACCTCATCGGCGATATTGATCTCGCTCGTCGTCGACAGGTGGCGGAGTTCTTCGATCTTGCCTTCAGCTCGGCGATCGGCCAGCTCGAATTCGAGAAAATGGCGCTGTTGCGCCGCGCCAGCGGATGCACGGTCTCGACAGTTGCAGCCGATCGGAAAGGACATGGGTATAGATCTCGGTGGTGTGGGCGATGTCGGCGTGCCCTAGCATCTGCTGCACGCTGCGCAGATCGGCGCCGTGATCGAGGAGATGGCTGGCAAAAGCATAGCGCACAGCGCGTGCCGGGGAGAGTCGGGCGGGGTCGAGGCCGGCGGCCGCCGCCAGCTCCCTTCCATCAGCTGGCCGCAGCGTTGGCGCGTCGGATGTTGCCTTCTTCGCCACGCGACCCGGAAGGCCAGCGCGAGGGCTGGAATCCGGCAGGACCGGCTCGCGGCAGCCGAGATCGGCGCCGAGCGCCTGCCGGCCCGGCTCGTTCAGCGGCACGACCCTTCCCCCGCCTGCCGCGGACCAGCAGAAAACCCGCGATCACGCCGCAGTGCAGCGGCGAGGGGGTGACCACCAGCTCGGAGACCCGCAGCCCCGTCGCATAAAGAGCTCGAATATGCACGGAGACGCGTGCCTTCATCGCCACGGCGCGGGCGGCAGCGATCAGCCGCTCGATCTCGGCCTCGGAGAGTATCTCGGCAGCGGCCGACCCAATCGCGGTCTCGAGGCCGGTCAGTCGGATCATCCCGCGGACCTTGTCGACCACCAGGAATTTGTGAGAATTGGCGCATCGCCGAAATCCGCCGGGCAAGGGTTCTGGGCTCGGCCGGCTTGTCGGCCGCCGCCACGCAAGCGTGCAGAGCCTCGGCATCGGCCGTTTCGAGCGCGATCCCGCGGGCCGAGAAATCCCGCGAGATCAACCAGGTCGTTGCGATAGGCGGCGAGCGTCAGCCGGGCGGCGCCGCGCTCGGCCGCCGGCGTCTACAGGAATGCCTCCAGATGCTTCGAGACCGACACCGCGGAGCGGCCCCGGCGGTCTTTCCTGTTACTTGGGAAAGCGCGCATCGGGCAGCACCTTTCGACCGGGGCGGGCGCCGGCGGGTTTGGCGGTTCCCCGGATGCCGCACCGCCAAGCGCGAACAGGACGACGACCACGACCAACGCAATGGTGAGCTTGCCCATCCGGCAACTCGCATTCCCCGCAGCCATGCGGCCGATTGACGAGCAGGCCGCACGATATGCTAGTACCCTCGCAAGGCGCGGGGAAAAAAGCGGGGTGTGACGGCGGAGCGGGTGGAGAGAGCGGGCGGCGGAGGCGGCGGGATCGGCACGGCGGACGGCGGGCGGCCGATACCGTTGCCGAGCCGGACGATCGTCCTCGTCGGCCTGATGGCGCGGGAAGACCAAGATCGGCCGCCGGCTGGCGGCACGGCTTAACCTCCCGTTTTTCTCGATTCGGACCAGGAGATCGAGGCCGCAGCCGGCGAGACCATGGTGGATGCTTGCCAACCGCGGCGAGCAGGTGTCGCGGACGGCGAGCGCCGGGTCATCCTGCGGCTCTTGGGTGAGCCGGTTCCATGTGCTGGCGACGGGCGGCGGCGCCTTCATGGACGGGGCGACGCGGGCCGCAGTCGGCGGCGCAGCAGGTCTGCGCTGGCTGCGCGCCGACCTCGACGTCCTGGTGCAGCGCGTGTCGCGGCGCAGTGATCGGCCGTTGCTGAAAAAGGGGGAATCCGCGCGAAGTCCTTGCCGCGCTGATCGAGCGGCGGCACCCGATCTATGCCGAGGCCGACGTGATCCTGTTGGACAGTGGCGAGAGCTGGCCCGAAACGACGGTAACGCGAGCGCTGGCGGCACTCGCCGCCTGCCCGCGCAGCCAGCGGCCCAAAAACTGGAGATGGCGGAATGACGGTCGGAACGGAGCGGCTGCGGGTCGAGCTTGCTGGCGAGCCGACGTCGTCGTTGGGCCGCGGCTGATCGAGGACGCCGGTGGCGAAATCCTGCCGCTCATGCGGCGCCGGCAGGCGGTGAGGTCGTTTCCGACGAGACCGTAGCCGGGCGTTCCTCGCGCCGTTGCGCGGACCTCGCCGCGGCCGGTATCGCGCATCACACCGTGATATTGCCGCCGGGCGAGGATCACCTTCGCCCATTTCGGCCGGCTGGCCGAGGATATCCTGGAATTCGGCATCGAGCGCGGGACAATGCTGGTGGCATCGGCGGCGGCGTCGTCGGCGACATGACCGGCTTTGCCGCGGCGACCTGCTGCGCGGCATCGATTTTGTCCATGCCGACGACGTTGCTGGCCCAGGTCGACAGCTCGGTCGGCGGCAGACCGGGATCAACGCCAGATGGGCAAGAACCTGGATCGGCGCCTCTACCAGCCGCGTCTCGTGCTGGCCGACACCGACACCTTGGCGACCCTGCCGCGCGAGCTTCTCGCTGGCTATGCCGAAACCGTCGAATACGGCCTGATCCGCGACGCCGGGTTTTTCGACCGGCTCAAACCGAAGGGCAGTCGGTCTCTCGACCTCGGCCCCGGCGGCGCTGCGCCATGCGGTGACGACGAGCTGTGCTATGAAAGCGGCAATCGTCGCCGCCGACGAGCGTGAGGAGAGCGACCGCGCGCTCCTCAATTTCGGCCACACCTTCGGCCACGCCTTGAAAATCCGAGACCAGGGTTCAGCGCGGCTGCTGCACGGCGAGGCGGTGGCGTTGGGCATGATCCTGGCCTTCGACTTCGCCGTGCGCCTCGGCCTGGCGTCGGGGCAGGATGCGGTGCGGGTGCGCCGCCATTTCGAGGCGACGGGCTTGCCAACCGGGCTCGCCGCCTTCGGGCTCGCCGGCATCCCGGCCGACCGCCTGCTCGCCCATATGAGCAAGGACAAAACCCGCCGAACAGCCGCATCGCGCTGATCCTCCACGCCGCGTCGAGCGAGCCTTGATCATGAAGGACGCGCCAGTCGACGAGCTGCGCACGTTTCTCGCCGCGGCGGCGTGAACCGGCGGCTCAGGCTACGGCGGCAACCGTGAGGCGGCCGGTGACCTGGTGGCGCTCGATCAGCTGGGCGACGAGGCCGGATTTTTTGCCTCCTCGACGAAATCGCGCAGGAATGCCGCACCCGCGCTGTTGGTCTTGGCGGTACCGACCGCCTGCTCACGGCGGTGAACTGGCCGTCGAGAATGCGCGCGCCGGGCAGCTTCGCCGAGGAGGCCCGGACGCAGGCCGGCGAGCGTCGGAGTACGAGTGCGCGTGGTCGGCGACGTAGACCCCGCGCGCGAACGACACCGCCCGCCCGACCTCGACGCGGAGAGCAGCGCTGATCGTGCAGTTCCCTGCCATGGACGTATCGTCGCCGATGATGATCGTGCCCCGGCGTCCGGGCTCCGACTCGATTGTCTGGAGCCAGGCACCGCGTCCGACGAACACGCCCGACCCGATGGAGACGCGATCCTGACCGTGCAACCTGATCGGCGGCTGGAGAACCGTCTCCTTGCCGAAGGACGCGAACGAGCCGCTCATGAGCACCGAGAAGCTCTTCCCGACGGCCCTCGAAAGAAGCACGTGAGCGCCGGCCGCAAGTGCGCCGAGGCTGCCGTGTGTCCGGGCTCCGCCGCCTGCGGGTGCGGTCGGCGGCGTGGGCGGAATCGCCTCGATCACCGTCGACGGCTCCTCATTGACGCGCCCGGACTCGCCGGCCGATGCGACAAGCCGGGAGAGCGGCCCGACGGTCGTCAGATCGAGGGGCTCGACGTCTTCCAGATCCAGATCAAGCGCAAAGCGCCGTTCGATCCAACCGATCAGCTCGAGCACGCCGAAGGAGTCGAGAACACCCGAACCCATGAGATCGAGTTGTTCGTCGATTTCGACGGAGGACACCTTCGCCGGATCCGCCTCGGACTCGAGGTACTCCATGATCGCCGCCCGGACCGTGTCTGCGGTGAGGGCACTCATCCCGCGTCTTCGAGCATCTTCAGCAGCGCGCCTCGATCGAACTTTCCGTTCGCATTCAGCGGAAGTGTCGGAAGGGCGTGGATGCGCCGCGGCACCATGTAGTCCGGAAGTGCGAGGCCGACTCGCCGGCGGAGGTCGTCGAGATCGTCGACCTCGCCTCCGACGAACGCGTGACGCCCGAGGCGCCCGCGTCCGTACGAGGCCAGCCGACGGCGATCACCGCGTCGATCCCGGTTGCCTCCCGGAGGGCGGCTTCGATCTCGCCGAGCTCCACCCGGTAGCCCTTGATCTTGATCTGATGATCGACGCGGCCGAGGTAGGCGATCGGCGATGCCCCCCGGCCCGGCGAACCCGATCGCCGGTTCGATAGTAGGTCTGCTCGCGGCCGGGCGGCGCGACGAAGCGGCCCTGCGTCTTCTCCGGATCGCGCCAGTAGCCGAGCGTGACCTGCGGGCCTGTCAGAAGCAGCTCCCCCGTCGTCTCCCGGCGGCGACTTCGCGTAGCTCGCTCGTCGACGACGATCGCTTCCATCCCGGGATACGGCTCGCCGATCGGCACGAGCCCGAGCTCGCATTCCGACGGGCGATCGCTCGGGATCCCAGCGGTAGAGCGTGCACGCGATCGTCAGCTCGGTCGGTCCGTAGAGGTTCTCGACCGTCGAACTCGGGGCGGCCCGCGCCCACGCCTCCGCGACCTCCACCGGGAGCGCCTCGCCGCAGAAGAGACTCCATCGGAGCGCGGGGTACGCGTCCGGCTTGAGCATCCCGAATCGCTTCATGAGGACGCGCGAGCGAGGGGACCGAGAACCACACCGTCAGTCCCGCTTCCTGGATGACTTCGCCGGCTCGGATCTTCAGGGCCTCGGACTGCGGGCACACAGCAGCGCACGCGCCTCGCTCCCACGCGACGAACATGTCGAAGACCGAGAGGTCGAAGGTCAGGTCGAAGGTCTGCGAGAAACGATCGTCTTGGCGTGATCCCATAGCGGTCGGTCATCACGTCGACGAAGTGCGCGCACGTTGCGGTGCGCCACCATGACGCCCTTCGGAATGCCGGTGCTTCCGGACGTGAACAGCAGGTAGGCGATGGCGTCGGGCGAGACCGTGCTCGGCTCGTACGCGGCGCCCGAGAGAAGGTCTTCGCGGCCGAGCACCTGATGTCCGGCGAGCGTCTGCGATCGGCGCGACGTCGTCCACCTCGGGCAGGACGACCGTCACCGCCCGGCCGACAGCGTCTCCAGCACCTCCCGGAGCTGCTCCGCGGACGCGGCGTCGGCGACGATCGCGCGGCATCCCGAGCGTTCGAGCATCGCCGCGGTTCGTTGTGGCGGGAAGGTCCGGTTGAGAGGAACGTACCCGTGCCCGCGGAACAGGCCGGCGAGAACCCCGGCATACGCTGTCGCGGTTCGATAGGCGAAGACTGCGGTCAGCGGCGGGTCGGAAGAGGGCTCTCGTGCGTCGAGAGTCGCGGCGACCGCGAATGCGCGCGAGCGCAGTTCCGCGTAGCTGTACGTGCGTCCTTCGACGGTGAGTGCGGGTCTTTCCGGGTACGCGTCGGCAGACCGGAGGAATCCGGCGTGCAGCTCGGCTCGGTCTTGCAAACCCCCCACTGTCGACCGAAGCATGGTCGCTCGATGCGTTGTCCGCAACACCGCGACGGTCGAGCAAAGCCTGGTCGACCGTCCGTCCGATGTGGCCTATCGTGGCGGGGTTGCGCCGGTGCCTGTTCATCGCCTACCACTTTCCTCCCATCGGCCTCTCCGGCGTCCAGAGGACGGTGAAGTTCGTTCGGTATCTGCCGGACTTTGGGTGGGAGCCAAGCATCCTCACCGGCCCCGGCGACGTGTCCGTGTCCGGGCTGCCGCGCGACGAGACCCTCGCGGCTGAGCTACCCGGGGACACCCGGATCACCCGGCTGGGAACGTCCGAGCCGATGGCGAGCTCGGGGAATCGAGCCCGCGCCGAACGGTGGCTGCGCCTGGAACGCCCGTGGCAGCGCTGGTGGGTGGACGGCGTCGCCGAGGCCGGGCGCGGCGACGCCGCCCACGCGGAAGTGATCGTTGCGAGCATGTCCCCGTTCGAGTCCGCCGAGGCTGCTGCGCGTCTTGCGGCGTCCAGCGGCACGCCCTGGGTCGCGGATCTTCGCGATCCGTGGGCCCTCGACGAGATGCTCGCGTACCCGACACGGGTTCACCGCGCGCGCGAGATGACGCGGATGCGATGCGCGCTCGGGACGGCGGCTGCCATCGTGATGAACACACCCGAGGCGGCGCGGGCCGTCCGGCGAGCGTTCCCGGAGCTCGACGACCGGCCGATCGTCGCCATCACGAACGGATACGACAAGGCCGACTTCGACGGACCGGAGCCGGAGCTGGATCCGGTCGTCTTCAGGATCGCCCACACGGGCTCGTTCCACACCGCCGCCGGCGTGCGACGACGCACGAAGGCGGTCAGGCACGCTCTCGGCGGGACGATCGGAGGGATCGACTTCCTACCCCGGTCGCACGTCTACCTCGTCGAGGCGATCCGCCGGGTGACGCTCGCGGAGCCGACGTTACGAGGATCCGTGCGTGTTCTCCTCGCCGGCGTCATGACGGCGGAGGATCGCTCCGCCGCCGACATCCCCGAGGTTGAAGAGCTCGGCTACCTCGCGCACGACGAGTCGGTCGGTGTGCTCCGGTCGTCGGATCTCCTCTTCCTGCCGATGCACGACGTCGCGCGGGGCTACAGGTCGCGGATCGTCCCCGGAAAGACGTACGAGTACCTCGCGTCGCAACGGCCGATCCTGGCGGCGGTGCCCGACGGCGACGCCCGCGAGCTGCTCGCCCAGACGCCGACCGGGCTCCTGTGCGAGCCGGACGACATCGATGCAATGGTGCGGATCATCCTGCGGCAGATCCGACAGAAGGCCGACGGCGTCGCGGCTCCGCGACCGCCTGCCGAGCTGCTCCGCCGGTACGAACGATGCACGTTGACCGGGCAGCTCGCCGCGCTGCTCGACGAGGTCGCGGCTGCCGGTCAGCGAGCCCGCCGGAACCAGAAGCTGCCGGGACTGCCGGCGACGGGGTCGTAACTCGAGAACGCCTCCTGCAAAGCCTCCGGTCGTTCCAGGTGCATGTACTGCCCTGCCCACAGAATCTCGAACGAGTCGTTGAAGGCGAGAAACGCCTGCAGAAGGTACTGCTCCGTCCAGAAGTAGCGAGAGTCCCTCGAGCCACTTTCGCGGGTACTCGCCCGGCAGGAAGATGTCGTGGACGTGGACGACGACGCCCGGCGAGAGCCGGGGCACGATCTCGAGGAGCTCGCGGCACACGTCACTGCCAGTCGCGACGACATGACTCGAGTCGATGAACAGCACGTCGTTGGCCTCGAGCCGGTCGAACGTCTCGATAGGGACTCCTGGAGCCGGTGTCGCTCGATCCTCGTGAGGCCGTCCACGCCGCCCAGGAGCGCGTCGTTCGGATACGGCTCGAACGATACGAGCTCGCACGTTCGGCCCGACGCGTGCTCGTTCGCACGGCAGGCCCGCGCGGAGACCAGAGTCGAGAATCCTGATCCGATCTCGAACAGCCGACGCGGCTGAAGGTGCCGGACGAGCGCGTACAAGACCTCCGCGTCGACCGAGCCGAAGAGGCTGTTGCCCACGTAGAAGCCGTCCTCGCTCTCCGCCGGCGTGTGCGGGAACGCGTCGTACTCGCTCTGCCATCGCCGCAACTCCGCGAGGAGCTGCAGCTGTCGATCCGGCGCGAGGTCGACTCCGACGAGCTCCGACCTCGTGCCGACTGCGGCCGCGACGTCACGTCGGTCGGGAAGCGGCTCGTAGAAGTGAGCGGGCACGACGTAGTACCCGTGGCGCTCCCAGATGTCGAAGAGTCGCTTGTTTCTCATCAGATGCCCCGGTACGACCGCAGCGACCGCGTGCGCGACCGCGCGCTCGCCGCGATCGACGAGTCGCCGCGTTCCGTCGCTTCTACGGAGGTATGCCTCCGCCCGGCTCCGGATCGACGTTGGGGAGGGCTGTCCGTCTGACGTCGGCGTCATCGATGTCTCCCGGGCGCTGGCGCCGGAGCCCGAGTGTAGCTTTGATCTCCGCGATGACCCTCGTGTCGACGCATTCCTTCCCGCTCTTCGACTACTTCCGGGTTCCGTATCGAATCGAGGGTCGTGCGGGAGATCTCGGGCGAGTCAGCACGTCGTCCGGCGCCGCGGTGCTCTGGCCGGTGGCGCCGCAAGGGACGAGCTCCCGGCGCGGCCTCTTCTTCCTCGGCGACGTACCTGTGTACGCCTCGATGATCGACAGGGGAGCTGTCGAGGCGTGGTCGCGGGAGCTGGGGACGGGCTGGAGCGAGATCGCCTCGGTGACGGACGTCGACGGGCATACAGTCGCTGCGGTTCTTCGGGATCGTCAGGGAACGCTCCTGCTGCCCTTCGACCCGGGCGACGCGATGCTCTCGCTGTGGTCGGAGGACTACGCGGACGACTACGTATCCGCGTCGGGCCGGCTCAGGACGGAGGCAATGCGGGCGTATTACGGGGTCAGGCCGCTGCTGCCACGACGCGGTCAGATCGCGCTTCGGCGTGCGTTCACGCGAATTCAGCTGCGGCGGTCGTTTCCACGCTGGCCGGTCGAGTCTGCGGCTCCACCGCCTGTACGAGCTGCTGTTCGGGTGGATCTCGGCGGCCTTCGACACCGAAATCCCGGCGCTTGCATGGTGGCCGGACGGCAAGGAGTGGGCCATCGTCCTCACGCATGACGTCGAGCACGAGGCCGGATACCGGGCGATCTCGCAGATGCGGGAACTCGAGCTCGAACACGGGTTCAGGTCGTGCTGGTACCTCGTGCCCGAGAGGGACTATCGCGTCGATGACAGCGTTGTGCGGTCCCTGCAGGCCGACGGCTTCGAGGTCGGTGTCCACGGTCTGCGCCACGACGGGCGCGATCTCGACGAGGCCATCCTTCCGGAGCGGATCGCCGCGATGCGCTCGTGGGCCGAGCGCTGGGGCGCCGTGGGCTTCCGAGCTCCCGCCACGCACCGAAGCTGGACGCTCATGCCGACACTCGGCTTCGACTACGACTCGTCGAGCTTCGACACCGATCCTTTCGAGCCGCAGTCGGGCGGTTGCTGCACCTGGCTGCCGTTCACGAACGGCGAGCTCGTCGAGCTACCGCTGACGCTGACCATGGACCACACGCTCTTCGTGATCCTGCGCAGGGACGCGTCGTTGTGGGCCGAGAAGGCCGACGTGATCCGGGAGCACGGCGGGATCGCCGTCCTCCTGACGCATCCCGACTACATGCTCGACTCCGCGCGCGCTCGCCGCGTACGAGGCGTTCCTCGAGCGCTACGAGGCTGATCCGACCGTCTGGCGGGCGCTGCCGCGCGAGATCAGCGCGTGGTGGCGGCGCCGTGCGGCCTCGAGCATCGTCGAGGCACCTGACGGACACCTTCGGATCGACGGTCCGGCCGCCGACGAGGCGCGGATCGTCATGCTCGGCGGACGAGGTGGCTAGATGAGCACCGTGCCTACGCCGACGCGCGCCCCGTCGCCTTTCAGGGACGAGTCCACGGCCTCGATCATCCGAACGACGTCCAGCCCGAGCTGAGCCGACGAGCGCGGAGGTCGTGCCCGAGCGGATCGAGTTGCAGAAGTCGGCCAGCTCCACGAGCAGAGGCTCCTCCGGGGAGACGTGCTTCGAGACGATGTCGCCGGTGCGATATGTCAACTGGTACTCGCCGAACGTCTCCGGGTCACGAAGCATCACACCGGAGTCGAATACGCGCACCGGCTCGTTGCTCGTGTCGTCGTAGACGACCATCTTTTGCGAGCCGACGACGGTGGTGCGCCGGAGCTTGCTCGGTGCGAGCCACGAGAGCTCCACGTGCGCGACGACCTCCGAGGCGTACTCGAGATTGATGAACGCGACATCGGGTGTTGACGGGCATGATGCAACCGCGGCTGATCGCGCTCACGTGGGTCGGCGTCTCGTTCAGCCAGTAACGCAGGATGGAGAAGTCGTGCGGAGCGAGGTCCCAGACGACGCTCGCGTCCGGCTGATGGAGGCCGAGGTTCACGCGGCTCGTCGAGACGAAGTAGATATCGCCGAGCTCTCCCGCCTCGATGAGCCCGCGGATGATGTTGACCGGCGGGCTGTAGAGGAAGGTATGGCCGGGCATGAGAATGCGATCAGCCCGTTCGGCGACCTCGACGAGTTCCGCCGCCTGGTCGGCCGACGCGGCGAGCGGCTTCTCGATGAAGACGTTCTTGCCGGCGTTGAGCGCGGCCAGCGCAAGAGGATGGTGTGTCGGCACGGGCGTCGCGATGCAGACCGCTTCGATGGATTCGTCGTCGAGGATCTGCTTGAACGACTGTGTGACGGGCACGCCTGGATACCGGCGTGAGACCTTCTCGAGCATGTCACTCCGGAGATCGCATGCGGCCGCGAGTTCGGCGTCTGGAAGCTCGTGCAGATTCCGGACGAGGTTCGGTCCCCAGTATCCGAGGCCGACGACTGCAATTCTCACCGGGGCGAAGCCGGCGCTCTGCCAGTACGCCATCAGGTCGTACCCCCCCTTTGTCGAAGCATCGCGAACGGTGTGCGGAGCAAGAGCATCAGGTCGAGGCCGAGCGACCAGTGGCGGGCATACGCGACGTCGAGGTCGAGCGCCTCGCCGAAGGTTGCGTGCGCGCGGGCGGTGACCTGCCAGAGGCCGGTAAGCCCGGCCGGAACGTCGAAGCGCTCGAAATGGTGTGGTGCAAAGCCCTCTGTCTCGTAGTCGATACAGGGCCGAGGGCCGACGAGCGACATCTCCCCGCGAACGACGTTGATGAGCTGGGGGAGCTCGTCGAGGCTCGTCTTGCGAAGCAGCCGGCCGAACTTCGTCACCGAGGCGGAGCGGTCGAGCTTGTAAAGGCCGTTCTCGCTTGGCGACCGCACGCGACGTCATCGTCGCCCGGATGAACTCGCGATGCTCGGCGCGTCCGTGTCGACGGTCATCGTCCGGAACTTCAACGCGGTGAACTGTCGCATCGCCTCCCCGAGCCGCGTCCTGCCGGAAGAACACCGGGCCGGGGGAGTCCTTCCGGATCCGACAGGCGAGATCACGAGCGAACAGCGGCGACGTCAGAACGAGGAGCAGGGTTGCGCCGACGATGTCGACCGCGCGCTTGATCGTTCGGGAGAACGGCAAGAGCTTTGCAGTCGGCAGACCGAGCAGCGGGAGGCCCTCAACCGAATGCACGAGCATGTCCGGTCCGAGCGCGTCGAAGTAGCGGGGGCACGATGTCGACCTGAACCTGCGCCCGCTTGAGCGCGCGGACAACGTCGATCATCTCCTCCGTCGGAGCCTCCGAGAACGCAACCACGACTCGCTCGAGCGCGGACGGCGTCGACGACCTCGGCGTGTCCGCGGTCGCGCCGATCACGCGCGCGCGAATGTCCGGGCGGAGGTCGAGTGGCGTCTCGTCGACGAGGCCGACCAGGTCGATGCCGTACTCGGGGTGCTGCTCGAACTTCCGCGCCACGAGCTGGCCGATCTCGCCGGCCCCGACGATCACGGTGCGCTGTCTGTACGTAGGGCTGGCGTCGACAGTAGGCGTCGTGCGAGTGCCCGCCCTCCGGTCACGAGGACGAGCGAGAGCGCCCAAAAGGTTCCGACCTTGGCGAGTTCCGGATCGGCGAGCCCTGTGATCCGGGCGACGAGGAACAAGAGCCACGATCCGAGCGTGACGAGATGGAGTACCCCGACGAAGTCGTCGAATGTGCTGTAGTCCGTCCGTTCCTCGTCCCGGTCGTACAGCTGATAGAGCTTCGCCCCGAGGAGCCAGAGCGGCAGTGTCGCGAGGAACAGGAGGTACTCGGCACCGATCGCAAAGTGGTTTCGCACGCCGTCGCCGGGGCCGAAGATCAACGCCGTCGCGAGGAACGCTCCGAAGAGGCCGACGATGTCGGCGATTCTCAGCGCTCGCCGAACGAGCGCGCCGCGTGTATTGCGACGCGCCTGCGTGTGTTCGTATCCGGCGTCGATCGACGCATCGGATGCAAGCTGGTCGAGCGACACGATCCCCCTCATATCCGGCGGGAACGGTCCCGCTCCTGTTCACCTTAGGGGCGGTCCCGAGCGTGGAGTAGACCGGACCCCAGAAAACCGTCCAACCGGTGGAGACCTAGACGATCGAGCAGGGCGTATACCCGTGCCGTGGCCGAGTGGTGACCGGAAAGAAGCACGGCTAGATTGAGGGCGTGGCCGAAGCGACACTGATGACCCGGACCGACTCGGTCAGCGTCCCGTTCCTCGACCTCGGGCCGTCGCACCAGGCGCTGAAAGACGACGTCCTGGACGACGTCGCCCGGCTGATCGACAGCAACGCATTCACGAACGGCCCGGCCGTCGCGCAGTTCGAGGAAGCATTCGCGGAGTACTGCGCCGCGCGGGACTGCATCGGGCTCGCAAGCGGCCTCGATGCCCTGCGCCTCGCGTTGCTCGCGTCGGATATCGGCCCGGGAGATGAGGTGATCGTGCCGGCGTCGACCTTCATCGCGACCTTCGAGGCAGTCACCCAGGCGGGCGCCACTCCCATACCCGTGGAGATCGACGCACGGGACTACACGTGGACCATCTGCGACCGCGAATGCGATCACCCCCGGACGCGCGCGATCATCCCAGTCCACCTCTACGGGCAAGTCGCCGACATGATCCGTCTGCGCGAGGTCTCGACCGCGGCGTCGCTCGTCCTCGTCGAGGACGCGTGCCAGGCTCACGGCGCGGGCAGGGACGGGATCCGGTCGGGCTCCGGCGGGCATGCGGCCGCCTTCAGCTTCTACCCGGGCAAGAATCTCGGCGCCTTCGGCGACGCGGGAGCCCTTGTCACGAACGATCCGTCGCTCGCGGGCCGGATCCGCGCGCTGCGCGAGCACGGTCAGCGGCGGAAGTACGAGCCACGATCTGATCGGGTATACGGCTCGGCTCGACACCATCCAGGCGCTCGTGCTCCTGCGCAAGCTTCCGCGCCTGAACGACTGGAATCGTGCAGCGCGGGCTCGCGGCCGCGATACTACCGGGAGACGCTCTCCGGCGTCGGCGATCTCGTGCTCCCACACGTTCCCGACGGAAGCGAGCCGGTCTGGCACCTCTACGTCGTTCGAAGCGAGGCCAGCGACGGCCTGCTGGACGGCGCTCCGCGAGCGGGGGATCGGCGCCGGGCGCCACTACCCGCGAGCCGATCGCATCTCTCGCCCGCGTATGAGCGCCTGGGTATCGGCGCGGATCGTTCCCGGTCACCGAACAGCTCTCCGAGACGGTGCTGTCCTTGCCGATGTTCCCGGGTATCACCGAGACGCAGCTCGAGAGCCGTTGCGCAGCGCGGTGCGCTCGTACTTCGCCGATGGCCGACTAGTCCGGCCAACGACGCTCCCTACCGGCTGATCGCCGACGTCGAGTTCGGTGAGGGCGTCCTGGTCTACTCGTTCGCGAACCTCTACGGCTGCAGCATCGGCGACGGGACGCGGATCGGGCCGTTCGTCGAGATCCAGCGTGGAGCGTCCGATCGGCGCGCGCTGCAAGATCCAGAGCCACACGTTCGTCTGCGACGGCGTCGACGATCGCCGATGAGGTGTTCGTCGGGCACGGCGTGATGTTCGTCAACGACAAGGTCCCGCGCGCGACGGACGACGCCGGCGAGCCACAGACGACTGCCGACTGGCAGTTGCTCGAGACGGTTGTCGAGCGACGGGCGAGTATCGGCTCCGGCGCGATCATCCTCGGCGGCGTGCGCATCGGCGAGGGAGCGCTCGTCGGTGCCGGCGCCGTCGTCACGAGGGACGTGGTGGCCGGCGCGACCGTGGCCGGTGTCCCCGCTCGCGTGCTTGGCCGCTCGTGATCGACATACTCGCCCCGTAGAGCCCGGCTCAGGGAATCTCGTCCGGCCCGGCTTCGACGCCGGAGCCCTGCGGACGGCCTTGCCCGTCGACGTCCGTCGGGGGATAGTTGCCCGCCGTCGGATCCGCAGCCCCCTTCGCGCACGTGTCCGCCGTCGCGAGGTGGAAGTTACCGGGGCTCGTGATGCTCGTCGTCGGGCTCACGTACGCCGGCGTGCACGACTTCGAGTGGGTACCGCACGCCGTCCCGCTGTAGAACACGTTGTACGAGTACGAGTCGAGTGAGCCGCCGAAGCTGCAGCTTCCTCCGGTGAGCACGTTGTTGCGGATGACGACGCTCCCGCCGCTCGTGTTCCAGAATCCGCCGTGCAGCGACGCACCGTTCTCGAACACGTTGTTCTGGATCAGGATCGCACCGGACTCGCGGTCGCCGTCCGACGACGAGTCCGAGCCCAGGTCGATTGCCTGACCGGGTGACTGCGGTTGGTTGAAATAATTGTTCTCGAGAGTGATCGGGCCGGGAACTCCACCGCTGAACGGCCGCAAGATCAGGCACTGGCCCGGGCAGCCGTAGAAGGTCGAGTTCGAGATCGTGAAGTTCGAGACTCCGTACCCTTGGATCGAATCGACATGCTTCCCGGTTCCGCATTCGAAGTCAGGGGGCGCCGTCACGGTGGCGAACGTGTCGTGATCGAGCACCACGTCGTCGATGCTGTCTGAGTTGGCCCTGAAGTCGACCAGATCCTCCATCTTTGTCTGACACGTGTTGTCGGGGCCGAACGTCGTGTTGGTCACCCGCATGTGGTCGGAATCGAAGAACGCGCAATGCACGGCCATGGAGTCCCACGTGTCCCAGACGACCGACGTGTGCTGCCCTGAGCCGCCGGCGATCTGCGAGCACGACGTATCGCCGGATGGATTCGCGTCCATACACGCGAGCCGCACGTAGGCGACGGCGATGGTGACGGCCGGCATCTGGACGGTCGTGTTGTTGCTGCAGCCCCCGTTCGGGATCGACGAGAACGAGACTTGCGAGGACGGGGCGCAGGATTTGCTGCCGCCGGAGACCGTCTGTGAGGAATAGTTGCCCGCCGCGACTCCCACGGTGTCCCCGCACTGCGCCGCTGAGTAGGCTGCCTGGAACGACGAGCACGCCTGTGCGTCGACGTATGCCGACGGAGTCGACTGCCGCGAGCACGACCCTCCGCTCGCGTCGACCCACAGGTTCGCCGTCCCCGACGGCCCGGCGCCGCTCCCGCCGCCGCCACCAGCGCCGCCACCGCCGCCGCCAGCGCCGCCACCGCCGCCGCCAGCGCCGCCGCCGCCGCCGCCAGCGCCGCCGCCGCCGCCGCCAGCGCCGCCGCCGCCGCCACCACCACCGCCGCCGCCAGCGCCGCCACCGCCGCCGCCAGCGCCGCCACCGCCGCCGCCAGCGCCGCCACCGCCGCCGCCGCCACCACCACCGCCCCCGCTTGCGCATGCGGTCGTCGTCGCCGATACGTGTGCGCGTGCGGAGCGGTGTCCCGACCCGTCGACGGCGTCAACCGCGATGTCGAACGTCGACCCGCAGGCGAGACCGGTAAGGGTGTACGAGGTCGCGATCGTGGCCGCGAGTGCCGTGCCACCGACGTACACGCTGTACACCACCGTGCCGACAGAGCCGGGCCAGCGTGTCCAGGAAAGGGACACGCCCGTCTGGGTGGGAGTCCCGACAGTCACGATTGGAGCGGTTGCTGCTGAGGTGCCCCCGCTCGCAGGCGTCGACGTAGAGGCGATTGCGTGCGTGAATGGCGCGACCGCGTCGCTGAGAGCCTGCGACGATCCCCTGACTCCGAGCCACAGGCGAGGTTGGCCGGCGATCGCCCGGATCGCTCCGACCCAGTTCTTCAGCGTGTCCGCGGTGCCCAACCCCGGTGCGAGCACCAGAAGGGGCGACCGGAGGCGTTTTAACGCAATACCGGACACCGGGGCGAGGGAGTCGAGGCGCACAACGACCAGACCGATTCCGGATCGCGACGCGAGAGCAAGCGCCCGCGCGAGCGAGTCCGTCTCGAGCGCGCAGGTGAGGACTACCTTACCCGTCGTCGAGTGGCAGTCTCTGAGCGCCGCGGCGACCGCGGACTCGGTATCGGCAGTCGCGTATCGCGGAATGACCACCCGCACGCCGGCGGCCCGTGCGAATGAGCTCACTGCCCGCCGCTGCGCCGGCGTCGTCTTGCCTCGGCTCAGCACGACGGTGTCGATGGACAGTCGCCGGAGCTCGACAAGCCGCTCGGCAGTGACGCTCGACATCCAACCGGGCCCGATGTCCACGGCCCAGTGCCGCAGCGCCGTGTGCGAAGCGCTCGTCGCGCCGGAAGCGCCGAGCGTGAGACACGCGGTGACGATCGAGAGGCTCGCGGTCACCGCTAACGAGCGTCCAACTGCGCTTCTCAGGCCGACTCCTTCGGTCGAGCTCTTTGACGCCTTCCGTCGAGACCCGCGCCCGTCGAATCCTGTGTCGATCCTAGACGAGCGATCGGGCGGTGGTGGATCGAACCGATGGTTAGGCCGCCTTTGGCCCCCGGCCTAGGGCTTGCGTCGTTTCGGCGCAACCGGCACCTCGTACGGGCCGGCGTCAGGCAATTTGCCCTGGGGGCGTTTCCGGCCGGCCCGGTCGACGCGCGGGTAGCGCGTGGGATCGCCGGCGCCGCGGGCGCAGCGGTCAGTCGCCGACAACGCATAGTCGGGGCGCGGCGCCGCCTGACCGACGAATGTCGGATTGCATTTCCGGTTCCCGGTACCTCGACAGGTCGCGGTGTTGCGGGCGGGGTAGATGTTGTACGCCTCGTCACTGTTCGCATTACACGACGACACATTCGCCGTAAAGATGTTGCCGTAGAGGAGAAGGTCGCCGCCGCCGCAGTACACGTCGTTCGGCGGTCTGTCGATCAGGTTGTACCGGACGATGAGGCTCGAGCACACGCCGCCCGGTGACGCCTGTGTGAGAACGATCGAGTTGCAGCAGGCCGTCGTGCCGAAGACGTTGTTCTGGACCAGCCAGTTGGCTTCGATCGCGCCTCCGAAGGGCTCGTGCCTGGATGTCGCTTGTCGGGCAGTCGTAGAAGAGGCTGTTGCGGATGACGATGTCGACTCCTCCCTCGGTCTGAAGGCAATCGACGTGGTACCCCTCGTGCACGGTTCCGTCGCAGGTGTTTCCGGCGCCGGAGCCGACGTCGTGGATCGTGACGCCGTCGACGATGTCGTTCTCCGGCTGCGGCACGGTGTTCCCTCCCCAGAGACGGAACGCGTCCTCGGGATTGTTCGCCTGACAAGCGTCGAAGTCCCCGTACTCTCCTCCCTTGATCGTCACGTTCGACGCTCGGATGAATGCGTACTTGCCGCGAAACCCTTGCACGACAACGTCTGTGAGCGACGGTACGCACTCGGTGTCGCAGACGGACAGCCCGCCCCGCCCGTCGCCCTGACCCGCGGCGACGATGCCATTCACGTGGACATGGCTCGCGGCGATCGACAGCGACTGAACAGACACCGATGCTGCGGGCACCGGCTCGATGGTCACGGCCGCGCTCTTGGTTCCGCTGCTGGCTATCGACTGAGACGGGTACGACCCGGCCCGGACTCCGACGACATCGCCGCCCTTCGCGATCGCGTACGCTCGCGCGAAGCTGGCACACGGCTGCGCCGGCGACGCCCGTTTGCACGTCGCGTCGTTGCCCGACAGCGAGACGTAGACGTCCGGCCGCTCGAGCGGCGGAGCGCCGCTCACGGTCGTGGGCGGCAGCAGGGTGACCGCAATGCCGAGTGCGACGGCGAACGCGATAGACAGCGTCAGGTAGCGCAGCGCCCGGTGCCGCCCTGTGTTGTTGCGTCGACGGTTGATTGCGACTCCTGGTCCGGCGTTGACCTACCGGACGCGAGTTGCGCCCGGTCTCCTCGGATGCCGGTGTGCGCAGCACGGTAGCTGTCTCCGCGGCGCGTTCGGTCGGTGCCTAGACGCGATCCGCCGCGCAGGAAGCGACCCTCGCCATTCGGCTAGTAGTCGGTCTTCGAGGCGCTTTCTATGGTCAGGAGCACTGTGGCGAGGTGCCTCCGTTGAGCCGCTTCCGTGTCTGGCTGATGACGATGCCGCTCATCGTGGCCGGATGCGAGGGGGCGCATGCGTTTCTCGGCCGCGTCATGCTGGTCGACGGCGGACGCGACCGTGAGCTCCTCGAGGGAGGCGGCTTCGGATCATCGATGCTCCCGCTGCTTCTCGCAGTCGGTGCGGCGCTCGTCCTCGTCGGGTTCGGGATGCTGGCGACACACCGCACGCTCGGCGAGCATCGTCGCATCGCGAGATGGGTGTTCGTGGCGCTACCGATCTCGGCTTTTGCGCTCCAGGAGCAGTTCGAGTACGCAGTCGCCCACGGCCGCCCGTCGCCGGCGGTTTTCGCGAGTGGCAGTTTTCTCGTCGGCATCGCCCTCCAGCTTCCCGTCGCCGTCGTCGCGTACGGGCTCGCGCGGCTGCTGTTTCGGGTCGCAGATCTTCTCTGCGGCCCTCGACCCGAGGGCGATTCGCACGGACCGCGTTACCGCCTCGCCCGCCACTGGAGTCTCGTCGGAAGTGAGCGTCGCTGGCGTGTCCCTGTTGCCACGGACCCGACCCGCGGCCCGCCGGTCGGCGCATTCGCCTAAGAGGTGCGCCGGTTTTCGGCGCTGCCGGTCATGTCCAGCAGCGCTCCGGTCGGTTAGCGACGTCGGTCTCGTAGGAGAGGTGGAATACACATGCGCTGTTCGCATGCCGTCGAGCGGCTCGGTCGATGTATCAGGTAGCGAACTCGAACGTCGTCGTCCGCGCCGGCCGCTCGCTCGTCCGCGGTCGAGGCGGGATCGTGGTCAGCCGCACCGTGATCATGCTGGGGCTGACCAGCCTGTTCACGGACATCTCGTCCGAGATGGTCACCACCATCCTGCCGCTCTACCTGATCTACTCGCTTGGCCTGACACCGCTCCAGTTCGGCGTCATCGACGGCCTCCAGCAAGGTGCTGCGTCCCTGGTCCAGGTGGCCTCAGGGCTCTTCGCGGACAGGTTCCACCGCTACAAGGCCGTCGCGACCGTCGGGTACGGCCTCTCCGCCGGCTGCCGGGCGGCTCTCGTCGTGGCGGGCCGTTCGTTCGGCGCCGTCGGCGCGATCGTCTTCGTCGACCGGATCGGAAAAGGAATCCGCACGGCACCGCGGGACGCCATGATCTCTCTGTCGACACCGGACGAAGACCTCGGCACCGCGTTCGGCGTCCACCGCGCGCTGGACACGACCGGCGCGATGATCGGCCCGCTGATCGCGCTTCGGGCTGCTCGTGCTCGTACCCAACGGATACCACTCGATCTTCGTGGTGAGCCTGTGCTTCGCGCTGATCGGCGTGGCGATCATCCAGCTGTTCGTTCGTGACCCGGCGCGGACGAAGACGAAGACCGAGACGGAGGAGAGCAAGCCGAGCCTGCGATCCGCCGCCGGATTGCTCGCCATTCCGGGATTCGCGGCGCTGCTCGGCGCCGGGGGCGTGCTCGCCCTCGCGACGATCAGCGATGGGTTCGTCTTCCTGCGTCTCCAGCAGCACCTCGATCTCGCGACCCGCGCCCTTCCTCTTCTGTTCGTCGGCACCTCGTTCGTGTACATGCTCTTCGCCGTGCCGATGGGCGCGCTCGCTGACCGAGTCGGCCGGAGACGGGTGTTCCTGATCGGTTACGCACTCCTGCTACCTGTGTACGCCTCGCTCATCGGGCCTTGGCAGGGTGCGGGTCTCAGCGTCGTCGCCGTCGTCCTCTTCGGGATGTACTACGCCGCAACCGACGGCGTGCTTGCCGCGATTGCCAGCGCGGTGCTGCCGGCAAACCTCCGTGCGAGCGGCCTGTCCTTCGTCGCGAGCGTCACTGGAATAGCCCGTCTCGTCGCATCGATCGCCTTCGGAGCCGTGTGGACGTTCGGCAGTGCCGGCCTGGCCGTGGTCGTCTTCGGAGTCTCGCTCGTCGTGGCTCTCGCACTGGCGGTGGTCCTCCTGCGGCGGACAGTCCGTCGGATCTCCCATGCGTAGCCGGCTCCTCTCCGCCAGGGTGCTCGGCTTCGGTCTGTTCGTCGCAGCATGTCTCGCAGTCGCGGGCGTCGAGGTCGGCCGGGCGTTCGAACGCTCGCGCTCATCGTCTCCGCCCGCCGGCGTCGCGGTCGTCGAGAGCGCGTCGTCGACCGGTGCGACCTCGGGTGAGGTGCTGTTCCGCAGCACGATTCCCGATAAGACCTTCGGCCACCTCGCGGTCGCGTCTCTCAGCGATCCCGACTCTCGCCGCGAGCTCGCGGACCTCACCTGCGACCGCGTCTACTTCGCGGCCGGCCGCGGGCTCTGTCTCACCGCGAGAAACGCGTTCACAAGCGGGTACATCGCGGAGATCTTCGACGACCACTTCAACGTGTTGCACACGTTTCGGATCCCCGGGATCCCGAGCCGGGCGCGAATCTCCGCCGACGGCCGCTACGGCGCCATGACCACGTTCGTCTTCGGCGACAGCTATGCGCCGGGCGACTTCTCCACCCGCACGACGATCGTGCGCATGAGTGACGGTGAGACATTGGCGAATCTCGAGAAGTTCACCGTGCTGCGAGACGGCAGCCGATTCCACCGACGCAACTTCAACTTCTGGGGCGTGACGTTCGCGCGAGACGACACCTTCTACGCGACGCTGGGGTCGGGGGCGACGACGTATCTGGTCCGCGGGAACATCGCGACGCGGACGATGCGGGTCGTGACGACCCATGCCGAGTGCCCTTCGATCTCGCCCGACGGGACGCGAATCGCGTTCAAGCGCAGCCTCGACAGCCACGGGAGCTGGCGCCTGTACGTGCTCGACCGCCGGACGATGCGCGAATGGCCCCTGGCCGAGACCCAGTCCGTCGACGATCAGGTCGAGTGGCTCGACAACACCCACGTTCTCTACTGGCGCGGGACCGACGTGTGGGAGGTTCGTGCCGACGGCCGCGGCCGCCCGCGCCTGTTCCTCACAGACGCGGCGTCGCCGACGGTTCTCGGAGCCGGGTAGACCCCGGCTCCGGATCAGGGTATTTCGTCGGCGCCGGCGTCGACCGCCGTGCCTTGCGGCCTGGCCTGGCCGTCGACGTCTGTCGCGGGATAGTTCCCCGAGGTCTGGTCGGCGGCGCCCTTCGCGCAGGTGTCCGTCGACGCGAGATGGAAGTCGCCGGGCTGCGTGAGGTTCGTCGTCGAGGCGAGGTAGGCCGGCGTGCAGCTCTTCGCGTTGCTGCCGCACGAGGTGCCGCTGTAGAACACGTTATTCGTATACGTGTCGTTCGAGCCGCCGAAGTTGCAGCTGCTCCCCGTCATGATGTTGTTGCGGAAGCTGACGACCGGATTGTTCCAGCAGCCGCCGTGAAGCGCTCCGCCGTTCATGAACGTGTTGTTCTGGATCACGATCGGCCCGGTGCACTGGTCGCCGTCCGACTGGGTGCTCGACCCGATGTCGATCGTCTGGCCCGGCGACTGCGCCTGGTCGAAGAAATTGTTGACGAACGTAAAGGGCCCCGGGTACGCCGCCGTTGTACGGGCGGAAGATGATGCATTGGCCGGGGCAGCCGTAGAAGCTCGAGTTCGAGAGGGTGAAGTTCGACATCCCGTAGCCCTGCATCGAGTCGACATGCTTCCCGACTCCACACTGGAAATCGGGCGGCGCCGTCACCGTCTCGAACGTGTCGTGGTCGAATACGACGTCGTTGATGTTGTCGGTGTTGGCCCGGAAGTCGATTAGATCCTCCATCGTCGTCTGGCACGTGTTGTCGGGGCCGAACGTGCTGTAGGTGACGCGCAGATGGTCGCTGTCGAAGAAGCCGCAGTGCATCGCGACGTGGTCGATCGTGTTCCACACGATAGAGCTGTGCTGTCCGGACGAGCCGCTCACGTCGGCACAGGTGGTCGTCGTCGACGGATTCGCGTTCAGACATGTCAGCTTGACGTAGGCAACGCTCAGCGAGAACGACGGCATCGTCACCGTCGTGTTGTCGGAGCAGGTTCCTCCCGGCACCGACGTGAATGCCACCTGTGTGGACGACGTGCACGACTTGCTCCCGCTCGAGATGCTCTGCGCCGCGTAGGTGCCCGGCTGGACTCCGACGGTGTCGCCGCACTGCGCGGCGGAGTACGCCGCCTGGAACGAGCCGCACGCCTGTGCGTCGGAATAGCTCGACGCCGACGCCTGGCGTGTGCAGCTCCCTCCGTTGCCGTCGACCCAGAGATTCGCGACGGCGCCGGTCGGGCACGCCGCAGTCGAAGCAGTGGAGTTCGCCTTGGTGGACCGGTTTCCGGCGGCGTCGACCGCGTCGACCGAAAGCGTGTAGCTCGTCCCGCACGAGAGCGACGTGAACGTGTAGGGCGAGGCCGGGGGAGAACCGACACTCGTGCCATTGACGTAGGCGCCGTACCCCGTGACGCCGACGTTGTCGGTCGATGCCGTCCA
Organism: uncultured Actinomycetes bacterium; assembly: GCA_963816455.1. Classification (GTDB taxonomy): domain Bacteria; phylum Actinomycetota; class Thermoleophilia; order Gaiellales; family Gaiellaceae; genus Palsa-739. The sequence goes on along the minus strand of CAWFKM010000009.1, from coordinate 244,875 downwards.
GGACAGCGTGACGGAGCTTTGCCCGACCGACGTCGCCGTCAGCCCGGTGGGAGTCGTCGGCGCCGTGGTGTCGGAACAGGCACTGGTGCCGAGCAGCAGCGTCGCCTGGCCCGAGTGGTTGCCGGCCAGGTCGTACGCGTCGACGCCGACGGTGTAGTTCGTGCCGCAGCTGAGTCCCGCGAAGGTGTAGCTGTTCGATGTCGCCGTTCCCTTTGCGGAGCCGCCGACAAACAGGTCGTATCCGGCGACGCCCACGTTGTCGGTCGCCACAGTCCAGCTGATCGAGAGGCTCGTCGTGGTTCTCGTCGAGAGCGCGACGTTCGTCGGTGTCGAGGGAGCCTGCGTGTCCGGGCACGCGACGGTGCTCGTCGTCAACGTCGCCTTCCCCGAGCGGTTGCCTGCGGCGTCATAGGCATCGACCGCAACGTTGTAGCTCGTTCCGCACGCGAGACCGCTGAGTGTGAAGCTCGCTGCGGTTGCCGATCCGGCCAACGTGCCGTTGAGGTAGACGCCGTAGCCTGCGACGCCGACGTTGTCGGTGGAGGCGCTCCACGCAGCCGCGATGCTGGTAGTCGTCGCCGACGTGACGCCGAGTCCCGTCGGGTTCGTCGGCGACTGGCTATCGCCGGGCGGAGGCGGCGGGCACGCGGCCGTCGCCATCGTGGCGGAGGCCTGGGAGGAGCGATTCGCCGCAGCGTCGTACGCATCGACGACGATCTGATGCGACGTCCCACAGGTGAGTCCGCTGGCTGTGTAGGACGTCGTCGGCGTCGTCGCCGCGAGCGTCCCGTCGACGAACACGCGGTAGCCGGTAACGCCGACGTTGTCGGTCGAGGCCGTCCAGCCCGCGGAGATGCTCGTCGTCGTCGCGGCAGTCTCCTGGAGATTCGTCGGGGCAGTCGGGGGACTCGTGTCCGCACACGCGCCGGTCGTGACGATCAGGGACGCGACTTGCGACTTGTTCCCGGCGGCGTCGTAGGCGTCGACGCCGAGCGTGTAGAGCGACCCGCAGGTCAGCCCCGAGAACGCGTAGCTCGTCTGGCTGGCCGTGCCGACCCCGACGCCCTCGACGTAGAGGTGGTAGCCGGCGACCGCGACGTTGTCCGTCGCTGCGCTCCAAGCCATCGTGACGGCCGTTTGGGTTACGAATGTCGCTACGAGGCCTGTAGGCGACGTCGGCGGCGTTGTGTCGGGGCAGGCGGCGGTGGTGGCGGTGATCGTGGTCTTGGCGGATCGATTGCCGGCGGCGTCGTAGGCGTCGACGGCGACCGGTGTACGACGTCCCACACGTGAGTCCGCCGAGAAGGTAGCCGGGCGTGCTGGGCGATGCGACCAGCGTTCCGTTCTTGTAGACGCCGTAGCCTGTGACGCCGACGTTGTCGGTCGAGGCGTTCCATGCGAAGGACGCAGAGGTTGTGGTGCTCGACGTCTCCGCGAGGCCAGTCGGCGTCGCCGGCGGCGTTGTGTCGGGGCAGGCGGCGGTGGTGGCGGTGATCGTGGTCTTGGCGGATCGATTGCCGGCGGCGTCGTAGGCGTCGACGGCGACCGTGTACGACGTCCCACACGTGAGCCCGCCGAGAAGGTAGCCGGGCGTGCTGGGCGATGCGACCAGCGTTCCGTTCTTGTAGACGCCGTAGCCTGTGACGCCGACGTTGTCGGTCGAGGCGTTCCATGCGAAGGACGCAGAGGCTGTGGTGCTTGACGTCTCCGCGAGGCCAGTCGGCGTCGCAGGCGGTGTTGTGTCGGGGCAGGCGGCGGTGGTGGCGGTGATCGTGGTCTTGGCGGACCGATTGCCGGCGGCGTCGTAGGCGTCGACGGCGACCGTGTACGACGTCCCACACGTGAGCCCGCTGAGGAGGTAGCCAGTCGTGCTCGGGGTCGCTGCGAGCGTTCCGTTCTGGTAGACGCCGTAGCCTGTGACGCCGACGTTGTCGGTCGAGGCGTTCCATGCGAGAGACGCAGAGGCTGTGGTACTCGACGTCTCCGCGAGGCCAGTCGGGGCCGAAGGCGGCTGCGAGTCTCCAGGAGGACTGGGCGGACACGCAGCGGTCGACATCGTCGCGGTGCTCGCCGACGAGTGATTGCCGGCGGCGTCGTACGCGTCGACGGAGACCTGATGCAACGTCCCGCAGGCCAGACCGCCAACGGTGTACGACGTCGACGTGCTCGTCCCGGCGACGACGCCGTCCACGAGGACGCGATAGCCGACGACGCCTACGTTGTCGGTAGACGCCGTCCACCGTGCGACGATCTGGGTCGTCGTCGAGCTCGTCTCGGACAGTCCGGCGGGCGCTGACGGAGGAGTCGTGTCCGGGCAAGCGTTCGTCGACACGATCAACGAGGCGGTCGCGGAGCGGTTTCCTGCCGCGTCGTGAGCTGCGACACCGACCGTGTAGCTTGTTCCGCAGGCCAGCCCCGAGAAGCCGTAGCCCGTCTGTGCCGTCGTCCCGACTCCGATGCTCTCGAGATACAGGTCATAGCCGGTCACGCCCACGTCGTCGGTGGAGGCATGCCATGAAACGCTGACGCTTGTCTCTGTTGCAGCCGTCTGTGCGAGCGCGGTCGGCACGGTCGGCGCCGCCGAGTCGGTGATGCCGCCTCCGCCCCCGCCGCCGCCGCCACTACCGCCGCCGCCACTGCCGCCTGCGCCACCGCCGCCACTGCCGGCGGGACATGTCCATTGTGTGGCGGCCCCGACCGAGGTCTGCGCCGAGTGGTTTCCGGCCCCATCGAACGCCTCGACGCCGACCGTGTAGATCGTTCCGCAATTTAGACCGGTGAAGATCGCGGTCGTACCCTGGGTCGTCCCGACAGGGCTTCCGTTGATGAAGTACTCGTACCCTGTCACTCCGACGTTGTCAGTGGACGCCGTCCACCCGACCGTCAGGTAGTTCTGACCGTTGGTGATGAGGACGAGCCCGGTCGGCGCGGACGGAGCCGTTGTGTCCGGAGGCCCGACAGGTGTCGAGGCAGCCGACGTCGAAGCCTTGTTCGCCGCTCTGAGCATTCCGAGGTACGAGGCGAGCGCAGGGCCGGTAGTCGCGCCGCCGCTCGTCACGGCGAGATCCGGGCCGTCGCCCGCCGCGGCCGCGACTGCCGTGCCCCACATTGCACCCATGGACGCGCTCTTCGGAAGCCGCACGATCCCGATGAGTCGCGTCGTCTTCGTCGACTTGAGGCGAACCTGTGCGAAGGCGCGCGGTGAGCTGAGACTGAGGACGACGAAGCGGACGGTACCCCGGCGCATCCACCGACGTGCGGATGCGGTGTCGGGCACGAGCACGGCGCAGGTGTCGGCGCTGTTAACGACGGTCCGGCAGGCAGCCTGAAGGGCGCGAAGCCCGGCCGTCTTCTTTGGCTGGGTCTGGGGTTCGATCAGCCGCAGACCTGCGGCGTCAGTCAGGGCGACGAGGCTGCGGTGACGTCGAGTGGTCCAGCCGTGACGGGTGGTGACGATCGCGTTGATCCCGTCGGCCGCGAAGCGCCGGAAGACCGCCGGTTGCAGCGTCGAGCTCGAGCTCGAGAGCTCGATCGCCCACATTCGCTTGACCGTCTGCGGTGCGGACGACCCCTTGGGCGTCGCGTGGGCGGAGCCCGACGAGATGAAGGTCGCTGCGGCGACCATCATGACTGCGGCTACGCAGCGTTGCGTTCTGGGTGCGGCTCCCAGCACGTCTCTGTCTCCTTGGCGTCGAAGGCGGCGGTTAAGCACATCGGGGTTTCCACAGGGCGATCGGATCCCCCAACTGAGCGGTTAAGCGCTCCGACCAGAGTGCATGGGCGTTTGTAAGCGCCTCCTGCAGCTACGTGTAAAGCACGCGTAAGACGTGGCCTCGCACGCCAGAGTTCGTACGTCGACGCACATGTCGCCGGGCGGCGACGGCTGCGTCTACCCGACGCTGAACGTTGTTGCGACGACCGGTGCACCCCGTCGGTGTGCCGCCCCGGAACCGAAGACGGGCCAGACAAACCATTGGTAGGTGCCCGCCGTCAGCGAGACCATCTTCCCGTTCTGCGACCACCGGGCCGGGACGGTGAGCCGCGGCACCGATGTTGTCTCGCTATAGACGGTCTTCCCATCGCTGAGGATCGCGACGTCGTAGGACGTCGCGTTCACGACCGGGGCCCAGGCGAACGCGCGTCCTGCGGATGGCGTCGCGGTGGACGGCGTGCCGCCTGAGTGCGGCGGCCCGGCTGCGATCCCGGGCTCCGCGACCGACCGCTCCCGATGTATGTAGATCGCGGTTGCGGCGAACGCCACCACGGCGAGCGCGACGAGACCGACCAGGATCCGGTGCCGCCCCCGCCTGCGGGTGGCCGGGAAGATCTCTTCGTCGGGGGCGGATGGAAGCGTGGCTGGCGTTGGCGCCTCGGTCGGATCTTTGGCAACGAGGCGCTCGCGAATCGACGAGTCGATGAGCGCAAGCTCCGGGCTCACGGGCTCCTCGGCCGGATCGGTCCTCGCTGCGAGTCCGCGTGGTCCTGCGGCGCCGCCCGAGTCGTCCCCGACGGCGACTGCGGGAGTCGATTTCGGCCGCCGGCGTACGATGGCCAATGCCACGAGCGCCGCTACGCCGAGCTTGACGGGTATCGGCAGTACGGCGGACGCGCCCGCCTTCGAGGATGACCCCCTACCACCCGCGTCTCGGCCCCGAGGCTGAGACCTAGAACTCCGCACCCGACCACCATAGACGACGCGTAGCGGGCCGGCCCGCTACGCCCGGCGCCGCTACCGCAGCTGTGTGTCCAACGCGCGGTCGACGGCCCCGGCGATGTCGATCACGCCGAATCCGAGCGCTGGCGTCCACGAGCCGTGTCCCGACGCAGTGCTCTTGAGGATCGCCGCGACTCCGCTAGCCGTGAGCGACGGGTTTGCAGCCCAGACGAGTGCGGCCGCACCCGCGACTTGCGGAGTGGCGAACGAGGTGCCGCTCCCCACGCCGTACAGTCCTCCGGCCGGCAGACCGTCGGACGACGCGCGTGGGAACGACGCAGGCGACGACTGACGTGAGACCGCACCGAGCACGGATACACCCGGGGCCGCGACGGAGACGAACGATCCGAACTCGGAGAACGGCGCCCTCGAACCTTCCGGGTCGGAGGCGCCGACGACGAGTCCCACCCCACCGACACCAGACGAGCCGACGGGCTGGATGTACGCAGCCGGATACTCCGGCGGGTCTCCGGCAAGTGCATCGTTCCCAGCCGCCGCGACAAGCAGGACGCCCCGCTTCGCCGCGTATTCCACCGCGCCCTGCTCGACAGGCGACGGGGCACGGCCCGCGACGCTCAACGTGATGACGCGCGCGCCATTCCGGACGGCGAAGACGATCCCGGCGGCGACGTCCACGTCCGTCATCGACGATGACTCCGCGACCTTGACGATGAGAAGCCTTGCCTGGCCGCCCGTGCCGCCGACCGTGGGCGATCCGCCGGCGAGCGACGCCACGAAAGTGCCGTGGCCGTTCCGGTCGGGGACAGAACGCGTGCCGTTGCGCACGTCGTACGTGGTGTCGAGGCGGCCGGAGATGTCTGGAGAACTGACATCCGCGCCGGTGTCCGCGACGGCGATCGTGAGATTGCGCGCCGCTGCGAGGACGGCGCTGGGAACTCTGCCCAGGTTGGTCGCGCCGCTCGCCCAGCCGGCGACCCCCGCTGCCAACGTCTTGGCCGAGAGGCTCGACGTTCGCTCGGTCATCGAGGTCCGGAGGACGACGGGCCGGACGGACGTTATTCCGCGTCGGCCGCGGACCGTGTTCGCCAGCGCGCTTGGGTCCGCCGTCGCAACCTCGGCGGCATGGATCGGTGTGAGCACGCGCACGATTCGTGCCGACTGATGCTTGAGCGCATGGTCGAGGGCAGCGCGGGACGTGAACTCGATCTCGAGACGTGCAGGAGCTGCGGGATGCGACGACGCCTGCGCGGACCCTGACGGACCGCCCACGAGAACCGCCGCAATCGAGACTGCCGTCGCAGAGAGGAGAGGAAGGGCCCGGAACGGGAGCGTGGCATGCGAGTTGGCGCACGCGACTCCGCCCGAGGGGACAACCGTGGTCGGGCGTGCCGTACCGCGTGAGTCGTTTCGCCGCATGAAACGTTGGTTCGGAGAATGCCAGGCCGCCGGTCTCTCCGCTGTCCCCGCATTGTCCACGATGCACCGGCGGTTGATCACTAGCCCGTTCGGTGGTTCACCTCGGGTCTTGACCCCTTCGCATTGTGCCTGGCTAGGCCGCCACGATCTCGGCGGCAGCGTCACGGTTCTCCAGCAGGCCGTTGACCATGGCCCACCGGCTCGCCTCCGTTCTATTCGAGACGTCGAGCTTCCGATAGATGTTGGAGAGGTGGAACTTGACGGTCTGCTCCGTCACCCAGAGCATCCGGGCCAGCTCCGAGTTCGAATGGCCCTCGGCGGTGAGCCGGAGGATCTCGGTCTCCCGCTTGGTCAGTAGGCTCGTCGCCTGCGCCGTCGGCGGCGCCAGCGGACGAAGTCGCGCGCTGGCGAAGTAGATCGATGGGGAGAACAGCTGCCGAATTGCGGCCGCCAGGTCGTCGGGCTCTGCGAGCTTTCCGCAATAGGCCCATGCGCCGGCGGCGAAGACGAGGTCGCGCTCGGCCTCGTCACCCTGCTCCGAGAGCACGACGGAGCGGGACTCCGGGCTTCTTGCCGCCGTCTCGCGCAGCAGGGCAGCGCCGTTCTGAGTCGCAAGCGAGTAGTCGATGACGACGAGCTCGGGCCGATGGCGCTCGATCATCTCGATGGCGGTCTCGGCTTCGGTCGCCTCTCCGACCACAGTCACGTCGAGGCCTGCGAGAAGCGCGCACAGCGCGTCGCACCACAGTGGATATGGGTCGGCGATGATCGCCGTCTTTCCAGCATCGTGCCGCATGGTGTAAATCCCCCCTAAGGAGCCCGTCCGCACTCGAGCTCGTTATCCCCCTAATGGACCTTCTAGAACTGGATCTAGCCAATAGATTGGCTAGCCACCCCCTCTTTCTCCCTTACCCGAGGCCAGAAAGCAAGGTCCATCGGGCGAGAACTAGACTCGACTCAGCGAAGACTGGACCCTTCTATCCGTCCGTCCAGGCCGGTTCTCGCGTGGGCTTCCCGCAGGAGAGGGTGGTTCCGGTCTAGGCCCGCCCGCTTCTCGCGTCTTCGGCGACCGCGCGCCTGAGCTGCTGCTGCCAGTAGACGATCCCGAGTCGGTTCGCCTGGCGGAGACCCTCGTCGGCACCGCGGGCTTCGATCGCACGCCGCTGCCGAATCAGATCGCCGAGGATCGCTCGGATCGTGCTCTCGCGCGCGGTCTGGGTGGCCGTGTTGGCGCTCATCGTCCGGTGCCTCGCCCGAAAACGGCGAAACATGCCCCGGCGAACGCTGCGACGGTTGTTCCGGCCGCGAGGGCGAGCGCTCGACCGATCTTCCTCTCGCGCGGTGGCCGGTGTATCGAGGCGATCAGCATGGTTCCCTCCCTCTGCTCTGAACGAACCTCGAAGGCTGATGTGCGATAAGACACTTGTGGTCGACGTGCCGGGCGTCTGCCACTGGACAACCGGCGGGTTTTCCGGCGCGGCCTACGGAGACGGGAGGCGGCCGTGCTCCGGTTGCGCCCGCGGGGCTGCCGTCCTCTGCCCCCGTTAGCCTCGCCTCGGTGGGTGAGCGAATGCCACCGTCCCGATGCCGGATGACTCGCCACCGATGGCGGCTGGACCGCGAATTCCACGGAAGGAGCAACTAGGAGTCGCGATTGCCGTTGTCGTGCTCGTGCTCTCCAGCGCACTTGGTGCGGTTGCGGCGACGACCGCGGATCAAACCGCCCCGGGGCTCGTGCTCGACGCCCCGCTGGGCGGTACGACGGTCTCCGGAACCGTGACGATCTCGGCGACTGCGTCCGACGCCGTCGGAATCGCGAGCGTTCAGTTCAGGGTCGACGGTGCCGCGTTCGGCGCGCCGCAGACGACCGCTCCGTTCTCGGCATCGTGGAATACGACTTCCCTCGCGAACGGCAACCACAGCGTCTCTGCAGTGGCAAGCGATGGTTCGCGCAACACGGCAACCGTGGACGTCGAGAACGCGCCGCCGCCGCCTCCTCCTCCACCACCATCGGGACAGGTGACGGCGACCGTCGTCGCACAGGGATCAGACACCGACCGGATCACGCATACATTCACGATTCCCGTCGCCGTCCCGGCCGGAAGCAGACTCCTCCTCGCCCACGTGAGTACGGTGGACGCAACGGACGGCACCGGCGGGATCGTGCCGAACGGCGTCAGCGACGCGGCGGGCGACGTCTGGAAGCAGGACGGCGTCTCACACCACGGCACGGCCTTCGAGACGGACGAGATCTGGTCGACGACCCCAGCGTCGACGCTCCCCGCCGGGACGGCGGTAACCGTGGTCGGGTACTCGCGCGGCCTCTCGGACGAGTACGCATTCATCTCGGTGGCCGGGATCGGGGCGGTGGACAAGACAGCCTCGTCCGAGGCATACGGGACGAGTCAGTCGACGCCGTCGGCTACGACGGCTCAACCACACGAGTTGCTGGTCGGCGTCATCGGCCAGTCGAGCGCGTCCTCGCCGTGGTGGACGCCTGCTTCGGGATGGATCGAGCTCGTCGATCGATTCGACGCCGGGAACATCGGCCGGGGAATTGCAGTCCAGGTGCGTGAGGTCACGTCGACCGGGTCGTACTCCTCATCCGGGAAGGTGAAACAGAGCGCCACCGCAAACAATCTGCTCGTCACGTACGCGGCCGGCTGATGAGTACGAGTCGACCGCTTGGGCAAGAAAGGCGGCCGTGAGCAATGGGCAGAGCGTAGATGTCCACTAAGCAACGGAGATTTGTTGGGTCATCGCGGGGTATGCCCATGCACTGCGCAAGCTTGCTCGTCGGGGCAGCGCGTGCGCTACCCGCGGCCAGGTAGCGCACGCGCGACCACGACGATAAGGCTCTTGAGGTCGCAGTTCCCTAAACGAATGGGCGGAACGCGCCTTACGAGAAGCTGACACGGGCCTTACCGGGGCCCGACCGTGCGACGGATACCTCTATCGGCTTCCGATCCAAGGGGGTTTCACCCATGCACGGACTCAAGACACTCAAGCGCCGCTGGCCGACGGCAGTTGCCGTCGCCATCGCGGCGATTGCAATCGGCTCGGTCGTCGGCGTTCCCGGCGAGGGACACGCCGCCGCCGAGGCGGTTCCCGGCAACACCGGCACGCCGACGATCTCCGGATCGCCGCAGTCGGGCGCGACGCTCACGGCCGCCAACGGCACGTGGAGCAACAGCCCGACGAGCTTCACGTACGCGTGGAGCAAGTGCGACCAGAACGGCAACACGTGCGCGGCGATCGCCGGTGCGACCGCGCAGACGTACAAGGCGACGGACACGGATGTCGGCGGCACGCTCCGCGTGACCGTCACCGCGACGAACGCTGACGGATCCACGCCGGCGACGTCGGTGCCGACGGCAGTCGTCTCGAGCGCGGCCGCGCCGGTGAACACCGCGCCGCCGACGATCTCCGGCACACCGGCGGTCGGCTGCGACGCTCACCGCGACGAACGGCACGTGGAGCGGGACGCCGACCGGGTACACGTATGCGTGGGCCCGCTGTGACGTGAACGGCAACAGCTGCGCCACGATCAGCGGCGCCGCCGCTCAGACGTACGTGCTCAGCCAGGCCGACGCCGGAACGACGCTGCGCGTCACGGTCGACGCGACGAACAGCGCCGGCTCGACCGCGGCGACGTCGGTGCCGACGGCACTCGTCCCGGCACCCGTTACGACCGGCTGCCCGACCGGCACCGGCGTGATGCAGATCGCCGACGTCACGCCGCCGGCCCGCCTGCAGATCGACCAGCAGACGATCGCACCCGCCCTTGTCACGGCGGCGACGCATACGATCGTGGTGCATGCCCGCGTCACCGCGTGCGGCGGCCGTCCGGTTCAGGGCGCGCTCCTCTACGCAACGGCGGTGCCGTACAACCAGTTCTCGGTGGCGACCGAGGGGACGACCGGTGCCGACGGGTCGGCGAACCTGACGGAGACGCAGCGTCACGGCTTCCCGGCCTCGAGCAAGCAGCAGCTGCTCGTCGTGTTCTTGCGTGCGCGCAAGGCCAGTGACCCGCTGACCGGCGGGATCTCGACGAGGCTGCTCGTCTCGTTCCCGGTCAGGCTCCACTAACTAGGACGCGGACAATGCCGCCGACCTCGCGCCGATCGATTCGGCGACGAGGTCGGCGGCGCGCTCTCCGATCATCAGCGTCGGCGCGTGCGTGTTCCCGGACGAGACGGTCGGCATCACGGACGCGTCGGCGACGCGGAGGCCTGTCGATGCCGTGGACGCGCAGCTCCGGGTCGACGACCGCGAGCTCGTCGATGCCCATCCGGCACGAGCCGACCTGGTGGTGGTACGTGATCGCCGTCTGCCGGACGTACTCGCGCAGATCGACGTCGCCGGGATACAGCTCCGCGCCGCGCCACTCGCCGAGCGCGTCCTGCGCGCCGATCTCGCGGCAGAGCTCGACCGCGGCGACGAGCGCGTCGACGTCGGCGGCGCAGCTCAGGTACGCCGGGTCGATCAGCGGGGCGACCGTCGGATCCGCCGACGCCAGCTTGATCGTGCCGCGGCTCGCGGGCCGGATGATCCCGGCCATCAGTGTGTACCCGTCCGCCGGCCCCTCCATCCCGTCGAGATACATGGGCATGTGGAAGAAGAGCGGCTGGACGTCGGGCCCGACGAGGCCGGCGCGGCTGCGCCAGAACAGGTGCGCGTGGAACTGCTGGATCCCGACGGCTGCCGGCACCGTCTGCGACGCGGAGTAGATCACGGGCGAGAGCACGTGGTCGTGGACGTTGCGGCCGACGCCGGGGAGGTTCGCGACGACGTCGATGCCGAGCCGGCCGAGCTCGTCGGCGTCGCCGATCCCGGAGAGCAGCAGTAGCTTCGGCGACTCGATCGTGCCGCCGCAGACGACGACCTCGTGCTCGGCGCGGACGCGTTCGACGGCGCCGTCGCGAACGAGCTCGACGCCGGTGCAGCGGCCGCCCTCGATCAGCAGCCGCGTCGCGCGCGCGTCCGGTGAGCACCGTGAGGTTCGGCGCGTCGAGCACCGGCCGCAGGAACGCGGTCGCCGCGCTCTGGCGCACGCCGTCCTTGATCGTCAGCTGGCAGTACGAGACGCCGTCGAGCGTCTCGGCGTTGTAGTCCTCGTTGAACGCGATGCCCGCCTCCTGCGACGCGCCGACGATCGCCTCCAGCACGGGATGCGGCTCGTACTTCGACAGCACGTGCGACGGCCCGCCGGCGCCGTGGAACGCCGTCGCGCCGCCGTCGAAGTCCTCGGAGCGCTTGAACAGCGGCAGCACGTCGTCGAACGACCAGCCCGCGTTGCCGAGATACGCCCACGTGTCGTAGTCGCTGCGATGGCCGCGCACGTAGATCATCCCGTTGAGCGCGCTCGAGCCGCCGAGCACCCGGCCGCGCGGCCAGCCCAGCTCGCGGCCGGCGCACGCCGCCTGCGGCACCGTCTTGTAGTTCCAGTCCTCCGCGCTCTCCCAGAGCTCGAAGACGCGCGGCGGATCGTGGATCGCCGGGTTCTCGTCCATCGCGCCGGCCTCGAGGAGCAGGACGCTCGCGCCCGCGTCGACGAGCCGCCGCGCGACGACGGATCCGGCCGATCCGGAGCCGACAACGATTACGTCGTAGCTGTTCGCCATCTCAGTCCTCCCTCGCCATGAAGTCCCTGATCCGCTGCCTGTACGGCTCCCGGTCGTAGCTCGCGACGAGCGCCCCGGACATCCGCACCGGGTCGCCGAAGAAGAAGTATTCGTACAACGCCTGGCGTCCGGCGAACGCCGAGAGCGACGCGTCCCACGCGAGCCGGAAGAGCCGCAGCCGCTCCGGCCCGTCGAGCGTCGCGCTCTGGAGATACCGCTCGACGTCCTCGCGCGCCGGCCCGGACGCGTCCGCCTCGGTGGGGATCGCCATCAGCCCGCTCGCGCCGAGCTGGCGGAGGATCTCGATGAAGCGCGGGTACGTGCGCGGATACCAGTTGCGGCACGCGTTGAGCGGCGCCCACGCCGGCGTGTGGAGCCCGAACCGGTTCGGCGCCGCGTCGGCCTCCGCGGCGCGGGCGAGCGCCTTGCACGTCTCGAGCGCGACGATCACCTCGGCGATCTTCTCCTGCACGTGCTGGAACTGCTCGATCCCGATCGCGTCGGCGAGCAGCGAGACGAGGCCGAGGACGAACTCCGTCTTCGCGCGCGTGCGCGTCACGACCTGGTGCGTCATGTGCGCGGCGGCGCTCGTCTCCGAGTAGATCCCGTTGCACAGCTCCGGATTCCCGACGACGAAGCAGCGCTCCCACGGGACGAGGACGTCGTCGAAGACGACGATCGCATCGATCTCCTCGAACCGCGACGCGAGCGGGTGGTCGAAGTGGCTGCGCCCGAGGTCGAAGCTCTCGCGGCAGAGGAAGCGGAGCCCCGGCGTGTCGGTCGGGATGCCGAACGCGTACGAGTACGGCGCGTCGTCGGCGCCGCCCTTCAGCACCGTCGACGGCATGACGAGGATCTCGTCCGCGAACGGGCCGATCGTCGCGAGCATCCGTGCGCCGCGGATCACGATCCCGTTGTCGTTCTGGTCGACGATCCGCGCTGCGATCGTCTGGTCCCGCTGCTGCGCCGGGCCGACGGAGCGATTCGCCTGCGGAAAGATCAGCGTGTGCGTGAGCAGCAGGTCGTTCTCGCGAACGTGCTCGTAGTACGCGCGGACGTTCGGGCCGAACTCGCCGAACCACTCCTCCGCGCCGGCCATCGCCATCACCGCGCTCGAGCAGTAGTCGCCGGTGCGGCCGAGGTTCCCCAGCGAGTACTCCGCCCAGACGCGCATCGCGGCGCCGCGGCGTGCGACGTCGTCGACCGAGTCGCGGCTGGAGGAACGACATGCCGACGCGGTCGCCCGTCGTCGGCGACTCGTACGTCATCGTGTCGCGCAGCGCCGGGTCGTGCTGAAGGTCGAACAGCTCGGCGTACGTCGCGGACGACGTTGCGGAGCTGCGGGATCTGCGAGACGTTGCCGACGTACTGCTCGCCTTCGATCTCGACGTGGATCGCACGCTCGTCGAGCGCCGCGATGTACTCCGCTCCCGTGCGCGCTCGCCACTACAGAATGTGCTCCACGCCGAGCGACGGCTCCTCGAGTCGTCGCGTAGCGCCCGTAGAAGAAGCCGAGTCCGGCGCCGCCGCGATATGAGAAGTCCGCGACCTCGCCGATGAACAGCGTGTGGTCGCCGCCGTCGTATGCGCGCCACGGGTTGCACTCGAACGTCGCGAGCGTCCCGGTGAGCACCGGCGCGACGGTTCCGTCCTCCCAGTGCACGGCCTCGGGATGCGGGTCGCCGGAGAAGTGCCGCGCGACGGCCTCCTGCTCCGCGCCGAGCACGTTGACCGTGAACGGCTTGCCCTCGAGGAGCCCGTGGCCGCGCGCGCTCTTCGAGATCGAGACGAGAACGAGCGGCGGGTCGAGCGAGACCGCCATGAACGCGTTCACGGTGAGACCGTGGTTGCCGTCGTCGCCGGCGACCGTCACGACGCAGACGCCGGTGCCGAACCGGGCGAGGGAGGAACGGAGCGACTCGCTCACGGGCGCGACTCTAACACCGTCTATCGTGCACGGTGTACGATTATCGGACAGTGGCGGAAGGCTCCCTCACGCTCGAGCGTGGCCTGCGCGTGCTGCGCGTGCTCGCCGACCATCCCGAAGGACTGTCGGTCGCCGAGCTCGCGGCGGAGCTCGACACGCACCGCGCCGGGATCTACCGGCTCGTCGGGCCGCTCGCCGAGCAGCGGCTCGTCGTGCGCGGCGCGGGCGGGCGGTTCGCGCTCGGCCTCGGGCTCGTCGAGCTTGCGGGCGCCGTGCGGTCGCGGCTGCAGGAGGTCGCCGCGCGCGAGCTACGCGTCCTCGCCGACGAGCTCGCGCGCGACGACGGCGCTGACGATCCGCGACGGCGACGAGGCGGTCGCGGCCGTCGTCGTCCAGCCGGCCGGCACCGCGCTGCACGTCGCGTACCGACCCGGCCTGCGGCATCCCGTCGACCGCGCGGCTCCCGGCATTGCGATCCTCGCCGGCGCGGCGCCGCGCAAGGGCGAACGGCCCGAGGTCGGTGTCGCGCGGAAGCGCGGCTGGTCGGTGACGACCGGCGAGCTGCTTCCCGGCGCGACCGGTGTTGCAGCGCCGATCGACGGCGCGGAGGCGAGCATCAGCGCGGTCTGGATCGACCGGCGCGACGCCGCTGCGATGGCCGCGCCGGTCGTGCGCGCGGCAGCCGCGATCTCTGCAGCGCTCTAGTCAACGGTAACGAGCCGCTCGTCCACCGACGGCGCTGTCAGCGGCGCCGGGCCGCCGCCGGGCGCGCGGACGAACGAGCCCTCGTCGTACCAGCTGTCGGGAACGTGGTGTCCCCAGAACGTCCGCCGCCGCGCGTCCGACGCGCTCCAGCGCAGCGGCTTGTGATCCGGGTCGCCGGTGTAGTAGTCGCCCGTGTAGAGCTCGATCCGGTGTCCGTCCGGATCGCGCAGGTAGACGAAGAACGCGTTCGAGACACCGTGCCGCCCCGGCCCGCGCTCGATCACCGCCTCGCGGTGCATCCCGGCGAGGATGTCGCAGAGACCCGTGATCGACGCGGTCTCCGCGGTCGTGAACGCGTAGTGGTGGAGGCGCGGCCCGGCGCCGGTCGTGAGCGCGATGTCGTGCACCGTCGACTTGCGGTAGAGCCACACGGCGAGCGGCGTGTCGTCGCGGTCGTCGGCGATGTACTCGGAGCAGCGGAAGCCGAGCGCGCGGTACAGCTCGTAGCCGGCGCCGACGTCGGGCATGTAGACGTTGACGTGGTCGGCCCGCGTGATCCGCGCGCCGCGGTACATGTCGTACCGCTGCAGCAGCGTCTCGGCCTGCTCCATCTCGTAGAAGAACTCGATCGGGAAGCCGAGCGGGTCGTGCAGGCGGATCGCCGGTCCCTGGCCGAGCTCGACGTCCTCGACTTCCGCGACCTCGCAGCCGAGTGCGCGGTACGCCGCCGCGACAGCGTCGAGATCCGCCGCGCTGCGCACGCGATACGCGATGTGGTCGAGCAGCGGCGCGGGACCGACCCGCAGCACGAGGCTGTGGTGCAGCCGCTCCTCGTAGCCGCGGAGGTAGAGCGCGTCGTCCGTCTCCGCCGTCGGCACGAGCCCGAGCACGTCGACGTAGAACTCGCGCGACGCCGCGAGGTCGGTCACCGTCAGCTCGACGTGCGCGACGCGCACGATGTCGAACGGCGGATCCGTCCAGGTCAAGTCCAGACTCATGCCCGCTCCCGGCACCGGCAAAGCCGGTGCCTCCGCTCCTTGAGCTCCGTCGAGCCTCGCTCATGAGCCGAGCCCCAGCCGCGGGATCGGATGGTCGCCGAGCGAGACGTGGATCGTCTCGAGCTCGCAGTAGAACTCGAAGCTGTAGTCGCCGCCCTCGCGGCCGATGCCGCTCGCCTTCATGCCGCCGAACGGCGTGCGCAGGTCGCGGACGTTCTGCGAGTTGACCCAGACGAGACCGGCGTCGATCGCCTGCGCGACGCGATGCGCACGCGTCAGCTCGTTCGTCCAGACGTACGCGGCGAGCCCGTACTCCGTCGCGTTCGCGAGACGTACGGCTTCCTCTTCGGTCTCGAACGGCGTCGCGACGAGCACCGGTCCGAAGATCTCCTCGCGGAACACGCGCATCTCCGGCGTCACGTCGGCGAACACGGTCGCCTCGAGGAAGTTCCCGTCGGGGAGCGCGTCCGGCCGCTTGCCGCCCGCGAGGCAGCGCGCGCCTTCGGCGACGCGCCGACTCGAGATAGCCGACGACGCGCGCGTGATGCTCCGGCCGGATCAGCGGGCCGAGCTCGGTCGCCTCGTCGAACGGGTCGCCGACGCGGATGTTCCGCGCGCGCGCCGCGACCGCCTGGACGAGATCCTCGTAGACCGGCGCCTCTGCGATCAGGCGCGAGCCCGCGGTGCAGCGCTGTCCGTTCAGCGTGAAGATCTGCGCGACGACCGCGTCGACCGACCGCTCGAAGTCGGAGTCGGCGAAGACGACGACCGGCGACTTGCCGCCGAGCTCGAACGAGAGCCGCTTCAGCGTCGGCGCGGCGTTCGCCATGATCGTCGACCCGGTTGCGGACTCGCCGGTGAACGAGACGAGCTGCACGTCGGGATGCGCGACGAGCGCGGCGCCGGCCGTCTCGCCGAAGCCGTGGACGACGTTGAAGACGCCGGGCGGGACGCCGACCTCGTCGAACAGCGCGGCGAGCCGCGTCGCCGTCAGCGGCGACCACTCCGCCGGCTTCAGGACGATCGTGTTGCCGGCGGCGAGGCACGGCGCGATGCGCCACGTCGAGAGCATCAGCGGCGCGTTCCACGGCATGATCAGCGCCGCGACGCCGACCGGCTTGTGGATCGTGTAGTTGAGGAAGTCGTCGCCGACGCGGTACGCGCGGCCGGTCAGCTCCTCGATCTGCGCCGGCGAAGAAGTCGAAGTTCTCGGCGGCGCGCGCGGCGAGCCCGCGCATCTGCGTGATCGGCATGCCGATGTCGAGGCACTCGAGCGCGACGAAGTCGTCGGCGTTCGCGCGGATCGCGTCGGCGATCCGGCGCAGGACGGCCGCGCGCTCCTTCGCGCTCAGCCGCGGCCACGGGCCTTCGTCGAACGCGGCTCGCGCGGCGGCGACCGCGTCCGCGACGTCCGGGGTCAGACCCTCGGCCACGTCCGCGATGGGCAGGTTCGTGACCGGGTTCAGCGTCTCGAACGTCGTTCCCGCGCGGCCGGGCCGGAACTCGCCGCCGATGTAGTGGAGCTGCGCGCCGATCTCCGTCACAGGAGACCGGCCTCGGCGAGATGCGTCTCGATCCGGGCGCGGTTCGGCTCCGACGGCGACACGAGCGGCGGCCGCACGGCGCCGCAGTCGAGGATCCCGAGCCGCTCCATCGCCCACTTCACCGGGCCGGGATTCGTCTCGAGGAACGCCATCTCGACGAGCGGGTGCAGCTCGTAGTGCAGCCGCTGCGCCAGCTCGAGGTCGCCGGCGACGAACGCGTCGTAGAGCGCGGCGCACGGCTTCGGCGCGACGTTCGCGACGCAGCTCAGGTGGCCGACGCCGCCGATCGCGAGCATCGGGTAGCAGAGCAGCTCGATCCCGCAGTACGCGAGGAAGTCGCGGCCGCAGATGTTCAGCACGTGCGACGCGTGCTCGAAGTCGCGCGTCGTCTCCTTGATCCCGACGATGTTCGCGTGTGCGCGCCGCAGCCGGCCGACGGTCTCCGGCGCGATGTCGACCGCCGTGCGGACGGGAACGTTGTAGACGACGATCGGCAGGTGCGGGAACTCGCGCGCGACGGTCGAGTACCACTCGAACAGCCCGTCCTGCGTCGGCCGCGAGTAGTACGGCGTCACGATCAGCACCGCGTCGGCGCCGAGCTCGTCCGCCTTCGCCGTCAGCCGCAGCGTGTCGTCCATCAGCACGCTGCCGGTGCCGGGGAAGAACGGCACGCGGTCGGCGACCGTGCGCGCCGCCGTCTCCAGTGCCGCCTCGCGCTCCTCGATCGTCTGCGAGCTCGGCTCGCCGGTCGAGCCCTGGACGGAGATCCCGTGCGAGCCGTTGTCCAGCTGCCACTCGATCAGCGCGGCGAGCGCGTCGTGGTCGACTGCGCCGTCCGCGTCGAACGGCGTCACGACCGGAGCGATCGAGCCGCGGATCTGCGACGGGTCGGAACGGAACTTCACTTGCCGCGCTCCTTCCGCCACGCCTCGAACTCCGCGCGCCGCGCGTCGCCGAGCGGGAACAGCCCGCGGACGCTCTCGCCCTCGCCGACGCGCTCGTACGCGAACTCCTCCGCGAGCTCCTGCTCCGCGGCGTCGCGCGCGACCTCCTCCGCGAGCTGCGCGGGGATCACCATCACGCCTTCCGCGTCGCCGACGATCACGTCGCCGGGCATGCACGAGCACGCCGCCGCACGCGATCGGGACGTTCGACTCGAGCGGGTAGTGCAGCAGCCCGAGCACGCTGGCGTGCGGCGCGCGGAAGTACGTCGGAATATCGAGCGCGCCGACCGCGGGGCTGTCGCGGAGGCCGCCGTCGGTGACGATGCCCGTCGCGCCGCGGCGCAGCGCGCGCAGCGGCGAGGATGTCGCCGATCGTCCCGGCGCCCGGCTCGTTGCGCGCGTCGATCACGAGCACCTCGCCGGGCGCGATGCTCTCGATCGCCGCCTTCTGCGCGTTCAGCTCGGCCTTGTCGGCGGCGACGACGTCCTCGCGCACCGGCACGTAGCGCAGCGTGTGCGCGATCCCGACGCAGGCGAAGGTCGGGGCGCGTCGGCCGCAGCCCCGCCATGAACGCGTTGCGGATGCCGCGCCGCTGCAGCTGCGTCGTCAGCGTCGCGGTCGAGAGCGAGCGCAGCGCCTCGAGCGTCGCCTCGGGAACGACGACCGCGCGCGGCGCACTGACGCCGGTCGCGGCGGCGCGCATCTCCGGCGAGACCTTCGGCATCGCGCCGATCGGATCGAGCGGCACGTCGTCCTCGACGACGGTGTTGCGCAGCGTGCCGACGCCCTCGACCTCGACCTCGACGACGTCGCCCGGCGCGAGCGGCCGCGAGTTCGCCGGCGTCCCCGTGAGAATCACGTCGCCCGGCTCGAGCGTCATCAGCCGCGAGAGATCGGCGATCAGCGTCGCGAACGAGAAGATCAGCTCGCTCGAGTTCCCTTCCTGCACGACCTCGCCGTTCACGGACGTGCGCAGCGTGAGATTCCCGAGGTCGAGCTCGCTCGCCGGCACGAGCCGCGGCCCGATCGGCGTGAAGCCGTCCTGCCCCTTCGCGCGGACGTTCGAGCCGGCGTCGGGCCAGCGCAGGTCGTAGACGCCGAGGTCGTTCGCCGCCGCGATCCAGCCGATGCAGGCCTCGGCGTCGCTCGACGGAGACGCGCCGCGCGGCCGTGCCGATGACGAGCGCGATCTCGCCCTCGTAGCAGAGCAGCTCGCAGCCGGCGGTCCGCACGACCGGGTCGCCGTCCCCGGCCAGCGACGACGGCGGCTTCAGGAAGTACGACGGCACCGACGGCGTCCGGCCGCGCTCCTCGGCGCGGCTGCGGTAGTTCAGATGCACCGCGATGATCTTCGACGGGTTCAGGTCGGGGAGACGCGCCATTGCGCGATCGTACAACGGCGTTGCGCGGCCACCCCGGAAGGTGATTCGATCCAGGCGATGGCGAGCATTCGCGCAGCGGTGACGCAGGGCCGCGGGCAGATGGCGGTCGTCTCCGTCGGCGAGCCGGGCGAGCCTGACGCGGGGCAGGTGCTCGTGCGCCCGGAGGCGGTCGGCCTCTGCGGCTCGGACTTCCACTACTTCCTCGGCGACATCGGGACGATCGACGATCCGTCGACGCTGTACCCGCGGATCCAGGGGCACGAAGCCGCGGGCACGATCCTCGCCGTCGGCGCCGACACGCCGGGGCTCGAGACCGGGATGCGCGTCGCGCTCTGGCCGGTCTCGTCGTGCGGGCACTGCTACGCGTGCCGCATCGGGCGCGGCAACGCGTGCGTGAACATCTCGCTGATCGGCGTCCACCAGGACGGCGCGCTGCAGGAGCAGCTGCTGCTGCCGGCGGCGCAGGTGTTCTCCGGTCGGCGATCAGGACGCCGTCGTCGCGGCGGTGATCGAGCCGGTGTCGATCGCGATGCGCACCGTCGTGCGCGGGCGCGTCGCGGCGGACGAGCACGTCGTCGTGATCGGCGCCGGGCCGATCGGGCAGGCGCTCGCGCTCGCCGCGACCGACCGCGGCGCGTCGGTGCTGCTCGTCGACACGCTGGAGAGTCGGCTCGCGCGCGGCGCCGCGATGGGCGCCGACGTGCTGCAGGTCTCGCCGGACGAGAGCTTCGTCGCCGCGGCGCGCGAATGGGCGGGAGGCGACGGGCCGGAGGTCGTGATCGAGGCGTCGGGCGTCGCCGCGTTGGTGCAGCCGTGCGTCGAGCTCGTCGCGCAGGCGGGCCGCGTCGTCGTCGTGTCGCTCTCGAGTGCGCACGCGTCGATTCGCGTCGGCGATCTGCCGCTGAAGGAGATCGACGTGCTCGGCGTCAGCTGCTGCGGCTCGGACGAGTTCGGCGCCGCGGTCGACCTCGTCAACAGGCGGCGCGACGCGGCTGCGTCGCTCGTCACGCACGAGTTCACGCTCGAGGAGGCGCCGGACGCGATGACGTACGCGATCGAGCATCCGACGGAGGTCATGAAAGCGGTCGTCCGCGTATGACCGACCTCGCCTGGGGTCAGCCGCTCGGCTCGATCGTCCAGTACGCGTACTTCGTCGAGAACACGGAAGTCGGCGATCGGCGAGTGGGTCGAGCGCCTCGGCGTCGGCCCGTGGCACGTCATCGGGCCGTTCACGCCGGCGACCGGCCGCTACCGCGGGCAGCCGACGGAAGCGGTCTTCACGATCGCCCAGGCGTTTGCCGGCCGGACGATCATCGAGCTCGTCGAGCAGCACAACGACGAGCCGTCCGTCTTCAACGAGCTCGGCCTCAACTACGGTTTCCATCACTGGGGCGTGATGACGAAGGCATTCGACGAGGACGTCGCGCGGTATCTGGCGATGGGCTACGAGGAGGCGTACTTCGACACGTTGCCGACGACCGGTATGCGCGTGATGTACTTCGACGCGCGGCGCGACATGCCGGGGATGATCGAGCTGCTCGAGCACACGGACGCGCAGGAACGCGTCTACGCCGAGATGCACGAGGCGGCCGCCGGCTGGGACGGCCGCGACCCGATCAGGACAGGCTGAGCGACGTCGGCGCGCCGGCCGCGCTGGTGCCTGACACCAAACACCCGCGAGGTGCCTGGCACCCAAATCGGCCGCAGGTGCATGGCACCTGGAGGCTCTGAGGTGCCAGCCATTTCACGAGTCAGCGACGGCAGACCAGAAGATCGCGGCCGCGCGGGCGCCGGCATCGGGACGGCCGAGGACGCGCGTCGGGTTGCGCGCGGCGCGGCCGCGTCGAGGCTCCATCGCGGCCGTTGCCTCGGCTCCGGCGGCTGCGGCGGCTGCGGCGTCGCGCAGCGCCTCGGCGAGCGTCGCGTCGCGGTTCGCGGCTGCGATGAGCGCGTCGCTTGCCGGCTCCATCGCGTCGAGGACGGTGCGGTCGCCGAGCTCGGCGCCGCCGATCTCCTGCATTCCGCCGACGGCCGCTGTTGCGGCGCCGGCGACCGATGCGGTCTCGACTTCGGCCGCGTCGCCGAGCACGCGGCCGGCGTAGAGGAGCGCGATGCCCCACAGCGGCCCGGCGGTGCCGCCGACGTCCGCGAACGCTGCCGCCGCGGTGCGCAGCGCGTCCGCCACGGACGCGGGCGGGTCGGCGTCGAGCGCGGCGACGACGGCGCGCCAGCCGAGGACCATCGTCATGCCGTGGTCGCCGTCGCCCGCGAGCGCGTCGAGCTCGTCGAGCTCCGCCTGCGCCGCCTCGGTCGCCGCGAGCACGCGGGCGAACGCGCCTACCACGGCTCGTCCAGCGGCGGCATCAAGAGCGCGCGGCCCGGTGCGTCGACGAGTCGGCGCAGCTCGTCGTCGAGGCACATCACCGTCAGCGAGAGCCCGGCCATCTCGAGCGACGTGATGTATTCGCCGGCCCGGGCGCGATGGACTGCGATCCCCGCGTCGCCGAGCCGTTGCGCGACGCGTCGCAGGACGACGAGCCCCTCCATCAGCGGCGTCGCGCCGAGCGTGTTCACGAGCACGAACGCGGACTCGCCGTCGCTCGGCGCGAGCTCGCCGAGCAGGAGATCGAGCAGTTCGTCCGCGACGTCGTCCGCACGGCCGATCTCGCGGCGCGACATGCCCGCCTCGCCGTGAACGCCCATGCCGACGTCCATCGACCCTTCCGGCAGCTCGAACGTCGCGCCGCCCGGCCGCCGGGACGATGCACGGGCCGAGCCCGACGCCGATCGTCCGCGTCCGCGCGTTCGCGTGCACGGCTGCCGCGTGGACGTCGTCGAGCGACGCACCTTCGTCGGCGCGCGCGCCCGTGACCTTCAGCACGAGCGGGCCGCCCGCGACGCCGCGACGCTCGTCCGCGCGGTCGGGCGGGGCCGACGCGAGGTCGTCCGCGACGCGATGGTGCAGCACCCGGATCCCGCGGTCGACGAGGAGCGCCGACGCCATCGCGAAGTTCATCACGTCGCCGTCGTAGTTCCCATAGAGGAACAGGACGCCGTCGCCGCGGTCGACGCGCTCCCCGACCTCGACGATCGGCGTCGCCGACGGCGACGCGAACACGTTGCCGAGCGCCGCGCCGTCCGCGAAGCCCGGGCCGATGTAGCCGAAGAATGCGGGCTCGTGGCCGGAGCCGCCGCCGGTGACGATTCCGACGCGGCGTTCGTCCGCACGCGCGCGCGAAACGACGCCGCGCCGCGACGGCGTGATCTCGATCTGGCGGCCGAACGCGGCCTCGAGCCCGTCGACCATCTCGTCGACGACGTCGAACGGATCGTTGAGGAGCTTCCTCACCCGCCGGCGGATGCGGGAAGTCCGAGCACCTGGCCGCCGTCGGCGTGGATCACGTTCCCCGTCGTCCACGCGCTCTCCGGCGAGACGAGGAACCGCACCCACGCGGCGATGTCGTCGACGTGGCCCATCTGCCCGAGCGGCACGCGCCGCGCGAGGTCGGCGTACGTCGCGTCGAGATCGTCGGAGTACGTCGCGTGGATCGGTGTGTCGACCGGCCCCGGCGCAATGCAGTTGACGCCGGATCCCGTCCGCCCCGAGCTCGTACGCCCACGCGCGCGTGAGGTACTCGAGCGCCGCCTTCGTCGAGCCGTAGAGCATCGTCCCCGGCTTCACCATCGAGCCGACGGACGAGCTGATGTTCACGATCGCCGCATCCGGCGACGCGCGCAGCGACGGCAGCGCCGCCTGGGCGAGGAAGAACGGGCCGGCGACGTTGACGGCGTAGTGCGCGTCGAACCGCTCGCGCGTGAACGACTCGAGCGGGCCGTCGTCGATGATCGCCGCGTTGTTGACGACGACGTCGAGCCGCTTGAACGCCGCGAGCGTCTCGTCGACGATCCGCTGCGGCGCCTCCGGATCGCCGACGTCGGCCGAAACGACAAGCCCGCTACCGATCTCGGCGCAGACATCCCCGAGCGGCTCGGCTCGTCGGCCGACGAGGACGACATCGAACCCGTCCGCCGCGAGCATCCGTGCCGACGCCGCGCCGATGCCGGTTCCCGCGCCCGTGATGACGGCGACGCGGCTCATCGCTGGCCGTAGTACGCGGTCGGGCCGTGCTTGCGGCGGAAGTGCCGCTCGAGCAGCGCGGGGGAGACCGGCTCGAGGCCGGGCTCGAGCGCGACGGCGTTGAACGCGACGTGCGCGACCTCCTCGAGCGCCGCCGCGTGCTCGACCGCCTCGGCGGCGGACGATCCCCACGCGAACGCGCCGTGCGACGCGACGAGCACCGCCGGCAGCTCCAGCGGGTCGAGCCCGTCGAGCGCCTCGACGATCGCCTCGCCGGTCGCGCGCTCGTAGCCGTCGCCGCACTCGTCGTCGGCGAGCGCGCGCGTGCACGGCACGGCTCCGTTGAAGTAGTCCGCGTGCGTCGTGCCGAAGCACGGCAGCGGCCGGCACGCCTGCGCCCACGACGTCGCGAACGTCGAGTGCGTGTGCGCGATCCCGCCGACTGCGGCGAACGCCTCGTACAGCGCGAGATGCGTCGTCGTGTCCGACGACGGCTTCAGCCCGTCGAGCAGCGTCCCGTCGAGCGAGACGAGCGACATCTCGGCGACGCGCAGCTCGTCGTACGCGACGCCGCTCGGCTTGATCGCGACGACGCCGGCGTCGCGATCGACCGCGCTCACGTTGCCGAAGCTCGCGTGCGCGAGCCCGCGCGCGGCGAGCGCGACGTTCGCGGCGAGCACCTGCTCTCGAAGCGCGTCGTGCACCTACCGGGATAGACGTAGTCGGGCACGAGGTCGATCGCGTGGCCCGACCCCGACTCGAGGATGATCTTCAGCGACGGTTCCGTGTCGAGATAGTAGAACTCGATCGTCTCGCCGATCCGGCCGCCCATCAGCACCGGCGCGCCGACCGTCCGCGAACCGCTTCTTCAGCTCCGTCGACTCGTCGAAGTCGTGGAGCATCACGGCGACGTGGTGGAGACCCTCGCCGTGCTGCTCGAGCCAGTCGCGGTAGATGCTCGGCCCTTCCAGCGGCTGCAGCAGCTCGAAGCCCATGTCGCCGACGTGCGTCTCGGCGCCGAGCATCGTGTACTCCGTCGGCACGCCGTTGACGACCGTCTCGTGCAGCCGCGGCGGCTCGTGGCGGTAGACGTTCCACGGGCCCCAGCCGAGCAGCGTCGTGTACTGCTCCATCGTCTTCTGCAGGTCGTGGCAGACGACGGCGATCTGGGAGATCATCAGCGGCCGGCCGAGGATCCCCTCCGCCACGGCGCCCGCGCTCTGCTTGTCGCTCATCTCGGTCTCCTTTGTCCTAGCGGTCGATCCGTGTGACCTCGTACGGCGCGAGATCGATCGTCGTCTCCGGGCCGAGCCAGCGCAACTCGACGGTGCGCGGGAACGGCGTCAGGTTCGCCGCGATCAGGGTCGTCGCGCCGTTGCGGCGCACCGCGAGCCCGGCGACCTCGAGCGGCCGCGTCGTCTCGCACTCGAGCACCTCTCCGCCGCGGAGCGAGCAGACGTCGGCAAGGACGCGATAGAGCGGTAGCGGCTTGCCGTCGACGACGCCGCGCACGCCGGTCGTCTCGAAGTACGTGATCGCGGACGCGCCCTGCGCGACGAGATTCGCCGCGCTCGCCGCCGTCCACGCCGCGCCGATCGGTTCCGCCTGCCGCCCGTCCGGCGGATCGGGCTCCGCGTCGGCGACGGTCGCGTTCACGTTGTAGCGGCGCTTCAGCGTCACCGGCCCGACGAAGAGCGACTTCCCCGGCGCGAACGCGCGCGCCGAGCGAACCTGCTCGCCCTGCGCCTCCGGCGTCTCGAGCACCGAGATGTCGTCGAACGCGTGCACCTGCGCGTTCAGCGACCAGAAGACCCCGTCCATCGCCTCGACCTGCGGCTTCGTCCGGTTCAGCTCGCAGAAGTACATGTCGGTGCCGCCGGCGAACGGAACGCCGTCGAGCGCGAGACCGTCGCGCGCCGCGCGCACGAGCTCCGGCGGCGTCGTCTCCTCCGGCGTCACCGTCTGCGCGCCCTCGGGCGCGACGAGCACGCGCGCGACGTCGACGCCCGCGAGCGCGTCGCGTAGCGGAGCGAGGTCGTCGCCCTCCCGCAGGAAGAGCGCGAGCTCGAGCGCGGCGCCCGTTGCGTTGCAGAGTTCGAGCGCGTGCCCGAGCACAGTCCGCCACGCGGACTCTCCGATGTGCACGTCGCAGCGGAGATGCGCCGGCGCGAGCGCGCGCAGCAGCTCGAGCTCCGCGGCCGACGGCTCTGCCGCTGCAACGCCGAGCCCGACCGGCGGCACACGCGCGCCGGTCGCGTCGCCGACCGTGAGCCGCGCTTCGCCGCCGCTCGCGGGCGTGACGGGCTCGCCGTTCGCGTACACGGTCACCGTCTGCTGTTTCGCCTCGCCCTGCTTCAACTCGTGCGGAAAGCCGAGCGCGAGCGGCGTGCAGTACGTCTTGAGCGACGCGTCCGTCCAGTTCCGCTGATCCTCGGTCTCGAAGAGGTCGCCCTCGAACTCGAACACCGCGGTCGGTCCCGCGGCGTAGTCGACCTCGAGCCGGCTCACGGACGGGAACAGCGGCACGTAGACGCCGTTCGCGAAGCCCTGCGGCGCGATGAGGTCCGGCAGCACGCCGCCGACCGGACCGTCCGGCGTCTCGCCGCGGAACGGCCGCCCCGCGCACTCGCGCCACGGTTGGAGCACGCAGAAGCCGACGCGGTTGTAGAGCATGTCGCGCTCGCCGACGCCGTCCATCGTGAAGGCGATGCGCCCGTCCGGCGTGCCGACGATCGCGCCGCGCCAGCTGAAGTCCGTGTCGTGGCTCGTGTGCCGGACCGCGAACCGCGCCTCGAACGAGTCGTCGTGCTCCTCGAGGTCGAACTCCGAGGTGACGCCGGGAATCGTGTTCCAGTTGCGGTCGCGCACCGCGACATAGATCCGCCGCACGAGCTCGAGCTCGCCGAGCCGCACGTAGCGCAGGTCGACGCCGTCGAGCGCCGCGGTCAGCGCGCCTGCCCGTACCTCGCGCAGCATCAGATCGCCGTCATTCCGCCGTCGGCCGACCAGACCGCACCTGTCGTGTACGCCGTGCGGTCGGAGGCGAGGAACGCCATCACCTCGGCCACCTCCTCCGGCAGCCCGGCGCGGCGCAGCGGAATCGTCTCGAGCAGCGCGTCGTGCTCCGTCGGCGTCACCCACTCCGTCATCGGCGTCGTCGTGTAGCCGGGGACGACGCCGTTGACGCGGATTCCCTCTTGGGCGTAGTCGGCGGCGAGCACGCGCACGAGCCCGTAGACGCCGGCCTTGCTCGTCGAGTACGCGTCGTAGCCCGGCGCGCAGCCGAACAGTCCGGTCGGCGAGCAGACGAGGACGACCGTGCCGCCGCCCGCTTCGAGCAGCGCGCGGATCCCGTGCTTCGCGATCAGGAACATCCCGGTGAGATTGATGTCGATCGTGCGCCGCCAGACGTCGAGGTCGAGCCGGTCGGCGCGGTCGTCCTGTCCCGCGAGCTGGACGCCCGCGCAGCCGAGCACGGAGTCGAGGCCGTCCCACGCTGCGACCGCCGCGGCGACGGCGGCTGCGACCTGAGCCTCGTCGGTGAGATCCGCGACGAGCGCGAGCGCCGCGCCGCCGGCGGCCTCGACCTCGGCGACGGTGCGCGCGGCGGCCTCCGCGTCGACGTCGAGCACGCCGACGCGCGCGCCCTCGCGTGCGCAGACCTTCGCCGTCTCGCGTCCGATCCCGTTCCCGGCGCCGGTGACGATCGCGCGCTTTCCGTCCAGCAGGCTCATCCACCGCTCCCCTCGTTGTTCGCGGCCAGCGGCTGCGTGCTCGCCGCCGCCGGTCCCGACGCCTGGATGTCGATCCGCGTGCGGTCGGTCCGCAGCCAGGCGCGATAGCAGTCGAACGGTCTCATGTCCGAGTCCCACGAGACGGATTGGATGCACGCGACGGGCGCGCCCGGCTGCAGCTCCAGCAGCTCCGCGAGCCACGGCTCGGCGGCGACCGCCTCGAGCGTGCGGCGGCCGCCGTACGGCACGACGCCCGACTGGTCCTGGATGCGCCGGTACAGCGACTCGTTCGGATTCCCGATCGTCAGCGCCGCGTCCGCGACGCGGTCGACGAGGTGGTTGACGACGTAGAGCGCGACGAGCCCGTCCACCGAGCGCAGCCGGATCAGCGTCGCTCCGCTCGCGCCGAACGGAAGCTCGAGCAGCCGCGTCGCCCATTCGGGCAGCACGCCGCGCTCGGCCTGGAGGATCTTCGACGTGACGCTGCGCCCGAGCCGGTCGACCTCGTCCTGGAAGAAGCCCTCCGACGACTGCAGCAGCCAGAGCCCCGGCTGGCCGCGCTGGACGAACGTCCCCTGGCCCTTGAGCCGGTCGATCAGCCCGCGCTGCTCGAGCCGGCCGAGCGCCTGGCGCACGGTCGTCCGCGAGAGGCCGTAGCGCACGCAGAGATCCGGCTCCGACGCGACGCGCGCGCCCGGCTCCCAGCGCCCGCTGACGATCTCCCGCTCGAGCAGCTCCGCGAGCTGGAAGTAGAACGGGACGGGCGAGGCGCGGTCGATCTCGACGTCCGGGAGCTCGCTGGGCAGTTTCGTCTCCGGCTCTTGCTTGTACGGACAGGACGACGTTATGCTCGCGCATCGATACGTGTCAAGCGTCTCGAGGAGACGAATGAGGATTCTTGCCGTCGGCGATTCCTTCATGCCTCCGCGGTACTTCGCGGAGGCGTTCGCGGCGCTGCGCGACGGCCACGAGATCGAGCTGGCTGCAGGTCGACGAGGCGAACACGATCGAGCCGGTGACGCCGTCGGAGC
Organism: uncultured Actinomycetes bacterium; assembly: GCA_963816455.1. Taxonomy (GTDB): domain Bacteria; phylum Actinomycetota; class Thermoleophilia; order Gaiellales; family Gaiellaceae; genus Palsa-739. Next base: position 216,816 of record CAWFKM010000009.1, on the reverse strand, counting down.
GCGGGCTGCGCGAGTTCCAGGGCTCGCCGGCCGAGCTGATCGAGCGGATGCCCGGCACCGAGGTGCTCGTCGTGCACGGCGCGCCGGTCGACGGACGCCGTCCTCGAGGCGTCGCCCGAGCTGCGGCTCGTCTGCTGCGCGCGCGGCGGGCCGGTGAACGTCGACGTCGGCGCGCTCAACGCGCGCGGGCTCCCGCTCGTGAACACGCCGGGCAAGAACGCGGAGGCGGTCGCCGACCTGACGCTCGCGTTCCTCGTCATGCTCGCGCGCCGGCTGCCCGTCGCGCAGCGCTTCATGGACGCGGGCAACCGGCTGAAGGACAACTGGGAGGGCGCGAAGTTCATCGGCAGCGACCTGCGCCGCCACACGCTCGGGCTCGTCGGCTACGGCCAGGTCGGGCGGCGGGTCGCGGAGCGCGCGCTGCCGTTCGGGATGACGGTGCTCGCCTACGACCCGTTCGCGCGCCGTCGACGGCGTCGGCGGAGCGGGTCGAGACCCTCGACGAGCTGCTCGAGCGCTCCGACTTCGTCTCGCTGCACGCGCGCTCGACGGCGGAGAACGAGAACCTGATCGACGCGCGCGCGCTCGCGACGATGAAGCACGGCGCGTGCCTCGTCAACACCGCGCGCGAGACGCTCGTCGACGAGGACGCGCTCGACGCGGCGCTCGCGAGCGGACGCCTCGCCGGCGCGGCGCTCGACGTCGTCAAGGCGGACGGCGGCGAGGGCCGGCACCGGCTGCTCCGGCACGACAACGTCGTGCTGACGCCGCACCTCGGCGGCGCGACGCACGAGACGCTGCTTCAGGGCGCGGAGATGATCGCGGCGGAGATCGCGCGCTTCGCCGCCGGCGAGCCGCTCGTCAACGTCGTCAACCGCGCGGCGGTGGCGGCGTGAGCGGCGAGCTGCTGCTCGCGATCGACGCCGGCACCGGCAGCTGCCGCGCCGTCCTGTTCGATCCGGACGGGTCCCAGGCGGCCATCGGCCAGCGGGAGTACTCGCATCCGGAGCTGCCGGGCCATCCCGGCTCGCAGGTCTTCGAGACGGAGGCGAACTGGGAGCTGATCTGCGCGTGCATCCGCGAGGCGCTCGACGCGGCGGGCGTCTCCGGCGACGCGGTCGCGGCCGTCAGCGCGACGAGCATGCGCGAGGGGATGGTGCTCTACGACGCGCGCGGCGACGAGATCTGGGCCTGCCCGAACGTCGACTCGCGCGCGGGCGACGAGGCGACGGAGCTCGTCCGCTCCGGCGCCGCGCAGGAGATCTACGACCACGCGGGCGACTGGGTCGCGATCACCGCGCCGGCGCGCTTCCTCTGGATCGCGCGCAACGAGCCCGACGTCTTCGCGTCGATCGCGCACGTCGGCATGCTCGGCGACTGGATCCTGACGAAGCTCTCCGGCGCGTTCGTCACCGATCCGTCGCTCGGCTCGAGCTCCGGGATGTTCGAGCTCGCCGACCGCGACTGGTCGGACCGCGTCCTCGAGATCTGCGGGCTCGACCGCTCCGTCTTCCCCGACGTCGTCGAGCCGGGAACCGTCGTCGGCACGGTGACGCGCGCGGCGGCGGAGCAGACCGGCCTCCGCGAGGGCACGCCGGTCGTCGCCGGCGGCGCCGACACGCAGCTCGGGCTGCTCGGGATCGGCGTCACGCAGCCGGGCCGCTTCACGGTCGTCGGCGGCAGCTTCTGGCAGAGCACCGTCGTGCTCGACGAGCCGCTGATCGACCCGCAGGCGCGGCTGCGCACGCTCTGCCACTCCGTGCCCGACCGCTGGATGATCGAAGGGATCGGCTTCTACTGCGGGATCGTGATGCGCTGGTTCCGCGACGCGTTCTGCGAGGCCGAGCTCGCCGAGGCCGCGCGCGACGGCGTCGACGTCTACGACCTGCTCGAGCGCAAGGCGGCGTCGCTGCCGCCCGGCTCGAACGGCGTCTTCGGGATCTTCTCGAACCTGATGCAGGCGAACCGCTGGGTGCACGCGTCGCCGGGATTCGTCGGCTTCGACGTCGGCAACGCGGCGAACACCGGCCGCATCGAGTGCTTCCGCGCGATCGAGGAGAGCGCCGCCTACGTCGCGCGCGGCCACCGCGGCATCGTCGAGGAGATCGCCGGCATCGAGATCGCCGACGCGGTGCTCACCGGCGGCGCGGCGAAGGGGACGCTCTGGCCGCAGATCGTCGCCGACGTGCTCGGGCTGCCGGTGCGCGTCCCCGTGGTGAAGGAGTCGACCGCGCTCGGCGCCGCGATCTACGCCGGCGTCGGCGCCGGTCTCTACGACGACGCGGGCGCGGCGGCGGAGCGGCTCGTCCGCTTCGAGCGCACGTTCGAGCCCGACGCGGCGGCGGCCGACGCGTACGCCGAGCTCTACGACCGCTGGCTCGAGATCTACCGCCGCTCGCTCGAGCTCTCCGAGGCCGGACTCGTGCGCCCGCTCTGGCGCGCGGCGGGGACATGAACGGAAAGGAACGGCATGCCCGAAGCTGACGCACGAGACGACAAGCAGTTCCACGAGGACATCCCGGCGCCCGACCAGGGCTTCTTCCTGAAGGGCAGCGGCGCCTACGACTGGGGGATGAAGAACCGCCTCGCGCGGATCTTCCGCCCCGACACGGGCCAGACGGTGATGCTCGCGATCGACCACGGCTACTTCCAGGGGCCGACGACCGGGCTCGAGCGCGTCGACCTGAACATCGTGCCGATCGCGCCGTACGCCGACGCGCTGATGCTGACGCGCGGAATGCTGCGCTCGACGATCCCGGCGACGCACCGCGGCGGCATCGTGATGCGCGCGAGCGGCGGCCCGAGCATCCTCAAGGATCTCTCCAACGAGCGGATCGCGCTCGACATGGAGGACGCGGCGCGGATGAACGTCCACGCGGTCGCGGTGCAGGTCTTCGTCGGCGGCGAGTACGAGACGCAGTCGGTCGAGAACATGACGACGCTCGTCGACGCCGGCTACCGCTACGGGATTCCCGTGCTCGGCGTGACCGCCGTCGGCAAGGAGCTGACGCGCGACGCGCGCTACCTCGGGCTCGCGACGCGGATCTGCGCCGAGCTCGGCGCGCAGGTCGTGAAGACGTACTACGTCGCCGAGGGCTTCGAGCAGGTGACGGCCGGCTGTCCGGTGCCGATCGTGATGGCCGGCGGCAAGAAGCTGCCGGAGCTCGAGGCGCTCGAGATGGCCTACCGCGCGATGCAGGAGGGCGCGGCCGGCGTCGACATGGGCCGCAACATCTTCCAGTCGGACGCGCCCGCGGCGATGATCCAGGCCGTCGCGAAGGTCGTGCACGACGACGCGAGCCCGGCCGAGGCGTACGAGCTGTTCGAGGAGCTCGCGCGGGAGGGCGCGTCCGTCTGATGCTGACGACGGCCCGCGAGCTGCTGGACGACGGCCCGCGCCTCAGCGTCGGCATGCTCACGGCCGACCTGCTGCATCTCGACGACGAGCTTGCTGCGCTCGACGCGGCCGGGATCGAGCTCGTCCACGTCGACGTGATGGACGGCGTGTTCTGCCCGATGATGACCGTCGGCCCGCCGGTCGTGAAGGCGCTGCCCGACCGCTTCGTCAAGGACGTCCACCTGATGATCGACGAGCCGCTGACGAAGGTGCAGTCGTACGTCGACGCCGGCGCCGGAATCGTCACGATCCACGTCGAGTCGACGCGGCACCCGCATCGGGTGCTGCAGTCGCTCGCGGGAAGCGGCGTCGTGCGCGGCGTCGCGCTCAACCCGGGGACGCCGGTCGGCGCGCTCGAGCCGCTGCTCGACGAGCTCGAGCTGGTGCTGATCCTCGCCGTCAACCCCGGCTGGGGAGGCCAAACCTTCATCCCGGCAACCGAGCGCCGCATCGCGGAGGCGCGCGCGCTCGTCGCAGGGAGAGAGATCGTGATCGCCGTCGACGGCGGCATCACGAGGGCAAATGTCGGTCAGGTCGCGTCACTCGGCGTCGACCTGATCGTCACCGGCAGCGCCGTGTTCGACGGTGTCTCGCCGCAGGAAAACGCGCACTCGATGCTCGAGGCGGCCACGAGTGCGCGACCGTCGCTGGCCGGGCCGCCGCCCACATCTGCTGGCAACAGGCCGCCGCTGCTCACCGGCGCCGGCCCTCAAGAGGAGGGGTGATGTCGGAACCATCGACCCCGTCCGGTTCAGCCCCGGATGGGCAGCACACCGTCGCGAAGACCGAGTTGAAAGCGGGTGCAATCGGTCTCCCCGGTGTGCTCATGCAGGGCGTCACGGCGATCGCCCCGGCGATCGCGGCGTTGTTCACGCTGCCGTTCATCGTCTCGAACGCAGGCATCACGGCTCCGCTCGCATACCTCGGCGCGTTCGTGATCGCGCTGATGCTCGGCTACGTGCTCGCGCAGTTCTCGAAGTACATGACGTCGACCGGCACGTACTACACCTACGTCAGCAACTCGCTCGGAGGCCGGATGGGTTTCCTCGTGGCGTGGGTGTACCTGCTGTTCTATCCGGTCGTCGTCGCGCAGGTCGGCTCGTTCATGGGCGACACGCTGCAAGGGACGCTGAAGGCCGAGTACGGCTGGAACTTCAAGTGGTGGTACTTCATGGTCTTCCTGATCATCCTCGTCGCGTTGACGGCGTGGAGGGGGATCGAGCTGTCAACCGGACTCGTCGTGATCCTCGGCATCATCGAGACGCTGATCGTGCTCGCAATCGCGATCTCCGGCTTCGCAGATCCGGGGAAGGGCGGCATCAGCCTCTCCGTGTTCAACCCGAGCAACGCGCCGAGCGGTCACGCGCTCTTCCTCGGCATCGTGTTCGCCATCTTCGCCATCTCGGGCTGGGACGCTGCGGCTCCGCTGGGCGAGGAGAGCGAGGATCCGAAGAAGACGATTCCGAAGGGCGTGATGGGCTGCATCATCATCCTCGGGTTCCTGCTCGTGTTCGTGTCGTGGGGACAGATCACCGGCTGGGGCGTCGACAACGTCGACAAGCTCCCGAGCTCGTCCGAGCTGCCGGCGTTCGTCCTCGGTCACAAGTACTGGGGAGGCGCCTGGGTGATCGTGCTCATCGCGCTGCTGAACTCGGCGCTTGCGGTCGCGATCGCGACGACGAACACGGCGACCCGGTTCATCTTCGGCATGGCGAGAACCGGTGTCTTCCCGAAGCAGCTGACGACGGTGCACAAGAAGTACAAGACGCCGTCCGGTGCGATCATCTTCCAGACGTTCGTGAACATCTGCCTCGGACTGATCCTGCCGCTCGCCGTCGGAGTGGCGAACGTCTACAACATCACCGGTACGTGGTTCACGTTCGCGCTGGCCCCGGTGTACGCGGCGGCCAACGTGGGCATCTACTTCTACGTCAGGAAGAACCACCCGAACGACTTCAACTGGTTCAAGCACGCGCTTGTCCCGGCGGTCGGGATCGTGGCGCTTGCATTCGTCGTCTACTACTCGCTGAATCCGCTTCCCCCGTGGCCGATCAAGCTGGCCCCGCTCGTGGTCGTGGTGTGGCTTGGAGTGGGCGTTCTGATCCTGCTCGGGATGGTCCTCTCGGGTAGGGAGTCGCTCCTCGCCCGTGCGAAGGAAGCAGCAGAAGATCGGATGGAGACTCCGGAGGAGCATGCCGCAAGGCCGGAGTTCATCTAGACGTCGTTGCACCTGCCTGCGGAGCGGCTCCTCGTGAGCCGCTTCGCAGGCAAGGGCGTCGTCGTCACCGGGGCCGCGCAGGGAATCGGCCTCGGGATCGTGCGCGCGTTCCTCGCGGAGGGCGCGGGCGTCGTCGCGTTCGACAAGAACGGGGCGAAGCTCGAAGAAGAGGTCGCCGCGCTCGGCGGCGACTGCGTCGCGTTCACCGGTGACGTCTCCGTGCACGACGACTGCCGTCGCGCGGTCGAGCTCTGCGTCGAGCGGTTCGGCGGCATCGACGTGATGTGCGCGCACACCGGCATCGCCGAGCCGCTGCCGCTGCTCGAGATGACGGACGAGCACTGGCACCGGCACATGGCGATCAACGTCGACGGCGTCATGTTCTGCACGGTCGAGGCGGCGCGCGCGATGGTCGCCGCCGGCCGGCCCGGCGCGATCGTCTGCACCTCGTCGATCAACGCGTGGCACGTCGAGGAGACGCACGGCGTCTACAACGTCACGAAGGCGGCGGTCTGGGCGTTCATCCGTTCCGCCGCGATGGATTTCGCCCGCAACGGGATTCGCGTCAACGGCGTCGCGCCCGGCGTCGTCGACACGCCGATCGCGGCGCTCGTCGTCCACAACGAGGCGCTCGCGCCGGAGTATCTGAAGACGATTCCGCTCGGCCGCTTCGGGCAGCCCGCGGACATCGCGAACGTCGTGCTGTTCCTCGCGTCCGACGAGGCGTCGTACGTCACGGGGCAGACTGTCGTCATCGACGGCGGCCAGACGCTCGGGATCCCCGGCGATCTCGAGGAAGCCGCCGACGTCACCGGATGGGAGGGGAGCTGATGGCATCGGTTCGCGAGCTGTGGCTCGAGCGGTACCAGAGCCAGATCGGCCGGCACCGCAGCGAGGTCGCGACGCCGGCGCTGATCGTCGACCTCGACGTCGCGAAGCGGAACATCGCGTCGATGGCGGCGAAGTTCCGCGAGCTGCCGGCGTCGCTGCGGCCGCACATCAAGGTGCACAAGTGCATCGAGCTCGCGCTGCTCGAGGTCGAGGCGGGCGCGGTCGGCATCGCGTGCGCGACCGCGTGGGAGGCGGAGGTGATGGCGACCGGAGGGATCGGCGACGTTCTCGTCGCGAACCAGGTCGTGCAGCCGGACAAGGTGCGGAAGATCGCCGCGCTCGCGCGCGACCACCGGATCACCGTCGCCGTCGACGACCCGCGCAACGTCGAGCAGCTCTCGCGCGCCGCCGGCGAGGCGGGCTCGCAGCTCGAGCTGCTGATCGAGATCGACGTCGGCATGGGCCGCTGCGGCGTGCGCACGAAGGAAGAGGCGCTGCGCGATCGCGGAGAAGATCGCGGAGCTCCCGCACGTGTCGCTGCGCGGGCTGCAGGGCTACGAGGGCCACTGCATGCTCGAGCCCGACCGCGACAAGCGCCTCCGCGACGCGGGCGAGGCGAACGCGAAGCTGATCGGCGCGGCCGACTTCCTCGGCGAGCACGGACATCCGTGCGCCGATCTCTCCGGCGGCGGCACCGGCACGTACTTCATCACCGGCGCGAACCCGCGCATGACCGAGGTGCAGGCGGGCTCGTACCTGCTGATGGACTGCTTCCACGGCAATCTCGTCCCGGGCGGATTCGAGGTCGCGCTCACCGTCGCCGGCACGGTGATCAGTCGCAGCGCGAACACGGTGATCCTCGACTGCGGCCGCAAGTCGGTCGGCATCGACTTCGTGATGCCGCCGCTCGTCGGCCGTCCCGACGGCGAGGTCCGGTTCTACGCCGAGGAGCACTGCCTCGTCGACTTCGCCGGCACGCCGTCGCTCGACCTCGGCGACGTGGCGGAGGTGATGGCCGGCTACGGGCCGACGACGGTGAACCTGCACGACGTGTTCCACATCGTCGAGAACGACGTCGTGACGGACATCTGGCCGGTGAACCCGCGCGGCGCGGGGCCGTCCGCGTTCGTCTAGCCCACGGGACGGAGGCGGCCTGAGAGGGCGATCAAGCGTGCGCGGCCGGCAGTCGGGTCGTAGACCTCGATCTCGTAGTCGACTCCCGGATACGCGATGTGCACACTCTTCGGGTCGGCAGTCGTCGACAGGACGACACCGCCGCCCGAGAGCTTGTCGATCTTCCCGTGCGGTACCGCCGTGAGCGTTGCGAGAGCCCGCTTGTAGGGATAGGTCCCGACGACGGTGAATGCCGCGCGCTTGTCGCCGGCGTGGACACCCTTCGGGAGGTAGCGGACGAACACGTTGCCGGGGCTCGTCCGCGTGACCTCGTAGGTGAAGCCGGCTGCCGGCCCGATCCAGTAGACGGATCCGCCGAGTGCCCGCGTGAACGCGAGCAGCCCGGACGCCGACATCCCGACCGGCCCGATCGGCGTCACCTTTGGGGCTGCTGTTGTCGTGGTCGACGATCCATTGGACTTCCCGCCGGAGAGGCCGACGAGGAGAACCACTGCGACCGCGACGACGACAACGACGAGGAGTACGGCGCCGACCACCAGTCGCCATGGCGTCGGACGTTTGGTGTTCTCGGCCCCTTCCATGAGGGGGCGACGCTAGCACGCGTCTGGCGTTGTCTCTGGACAGTTGCAATCGGGACGGCGCCGTTCTAGTGTCGGCGGGTCACGCGCTAGGGGGAGAATTGCTTTGAGGGGTATCCGCGTCTCGGCGGGACGTCGGGGCGGCGCCATCGTCGCGCTCGTCGTGCTCGCGCTCATCGTTGTCGCGTCGGCTCTTGCTGCGAATTCGGGATCGTCTGCGTCCGCCAATGGCCCGCGCGGTCCGCGCGGACCGGAAGGCCCCCGTGGCCCTCGCGGTCCGCGAGGACCGGCGGGTCCGCAGGGACCGATCGGCCCCGCAGGACCAGCCGGCCCGGCAGGACCAGCAGGGCCCGCAGGCCGACGGCGCAGGGCGGGACGGGGCCGTCGGCCCCGCAGGCGCGACCGGCCCAGCCGGCCCGACGGCCCGACAGGGTTGACGGGCGCGACCGGAGCCACCGGCGCGACCGGCCCGCAGGGGCGACCGGCCCAGCCGGCCCGGTCGGCCCGACAGGGTTGACGGGCGCGACCGGAGCCACCGGCGCGACCGGCCCCCAGGGCGCGACCGGCCCGCAAGGCCCGAAGGGCGACACCGGCGCGACAGGGGCACAAGGCCCCAAGGGCGACACCGGCGCAACTGGAACTGCAGGCGCGACCGGTGCGCAGGGCGCGACCGGACCGCAAGGCCCGAAGGGCGATACCGGCGCGACCGGAGCTGCGGGCGCAACTGGACCGCAGGGCGCGACCGGTGCGCAGGGGCCGAAGGGCGACACCGGAGCGACCGGGCCGCAGGGATTGCAGGGACCGATCGGCCTGACGGGCGCGACAGGCGCCCAAGGCCCGAAGGGCGACACCGGAGCTACCGGCGCCACCGGCGCGCAGGGCCCGAAGGGCGACACGGGCGACACGGGGCCGCAAGGCCCGCCCGGAGTCGAGGGACCGATCGGCCCAACTGGCGCGACCGGCGCTCAGGGCCCGAAGGGCGACACCGGCGCGACCGGCTCGCAGGGCCTGAAGGGCGACACGGGCGCGACCGGTTCGCAGGGGCCGAAGGGCGATACGGGAGCGACAGGTCCCGCGGGCGCGCAGAGCGTGAGCGGCGCGGTCGTCTTCGTCGACGCGCTCGACACGTCGGGATTCTCGGGAACCGCCGGCTCGCAGAACGTCTACGCCACCGCCCCAGAGGCAGCCTCGCCGGTCGCGGTCGCAGGTCCCCTTACGGACTTCTCGGCGCACGCCGGATCGGCTGTCGGCGGGAGCGGCGTCACGCTCACCGTGCTGAAAAACGGCAGCGCGACCACCGTCACGTGCACGATCGCGAGCGGGAACTCGTCGTGCACCGACTCGACGCACAGCGTGTCGTTCACGACGAGCGACACGATCGCCGTCCAGATCGCGAACGCCACCGGTACGTTCGTCCGCAACGTTGCCTGGACAGGACAGATCGGCTGATGGACGACGCGATCGAGTTCGAACACCGGAACATCTCGCGCTCGGGGCTGCTGAAGCTCGGCGCGGTCGCAGCCCTGGTCGTCGGCGCAAAGCCGATCGCGCGCGCTGCTGCAGGCAGTTCCGGTCCGGCGGTGGATGACGCGGGCAGCATTGCGCCGGCCGGCGGTGGACCGCGTCACCTCCGGCTTGCGACGTACGTTCCGCTCGTCGGGACCACCTTCCGGATCCATCGCGCAGGGTCGTCGGCGCTCTCGGTCAAGCTCGCATCCGCGGCGGAGCTGCCGGGCGTGGGCAACTCGTTCTCACTCGTCTTCCGCGGAGCGCGGCACGCGGAGCTCGCGCAGGGGATCTCGAGCTTCGAGCACCCGTTGCTCGGCCGCTTCGACCTCTTCGTCGCCCCGGTCGGCCGCGGCGTGAAGGGCCAGGATTTCCAGGCTGTCGTCAACCGGATCGCGCACGCGGGAGGAACTCTTGGCTGACAATTTTCTTGGGGAGATCAGAATCGTCGGGTTCAACTTTGCACCGCGGGGTTGGGCCTTCTGCAACGGCCAGCTGTTGCCGATTTCCCAGAACACCGCGCTGTTCTCGCTGCTCGGCACGATCTACGGCGGCAACGGCCAGACCACCTTTGCGCTGCCCGATCTGCGCGGGCGCGTCCCTGTCCACTTTGGACAGGGACCTGGCCTGAGCAACTATGACCAGGGCGAAATAACAGGCACGGAAGCGGTCACGCTGACGACGAACGAGCTACCGGCGCACGCGCACTCGGTATCGCCGCTGACGAGCAAGGCCGAAGAGACGACGAACCGGCCCGACGGGGCGTACCCGACCGTGGGCGGCATCTACGCGTCGACGCAGAACGGTGCCGCACCGATGGCTCCCACGCCGTCCGCCGCCACCGGCGGGAATCAGCCGCACTCGAACCTCCAGCCTCTCCTCGTCATGAACTTCGTGATTGCCCTCACCGGCATCTTCCCGTCGCGGAACTAGCGGTCTCGCGGCGGCCTGTCGCCGACGCGGACGAGCCCTTTCTGCGCGAGCTCTACGCAACGACGCGCCCCGAGGTCGCGGACTGGCCGCCCGGATGTCCGCGACCCGTTCCTCGATCTGCAGTTCCGCGCGCAGCGTCAGGACTGGACGCGACGGTTTGCGGAATCGGAGCACGAGCTGATCCTGCTCGACGGCGATCCGGTCGGCCGTCTGTGGGTCGCGTGGCCCGCCGGCGGCTGTCGCGTCGTCGATCTGAGCCTGCTTCCGGCGCACCGGCGCGCCGGGATCGGCGCGTCTGTCGTGAAAGAAGTGCTCGCGCGTGCCGACGGCGCCGGAGTTCCGGTCAGGCTCAGCGTGCTGCGGGACAACGCGGCCGGCCTGGCGTTCTGGGAGCGATTCGGATTCGTGACCGTCGCCGCGGACGAGATGTACGCCGAGCTCGAGCGGCCGCTCTAGAACGGCTCTCCCGCTTCGAGCAGCTCGCGAACCCATTTGTTCACGGCGCAGTCGACGAGGAGGTGGATGCGCGGCTCGGCGCCACGGTTGGCGACGCTGTGCTTGAGGTTGAAGTCGACGTACCACGTCTCGCCGGGCTGCATCGGGATCGGCCGCCCCTCGAGCAGGAACTCCGCCTGCGGGTTCGTCGTCACCGGCACGTGGAACCGGACCTCGCCGTCGTCGAAGCCGAGGTTGTAGTCGGTGTGCTCGCGAACGGCCGCGCCCGGCCCCAGCCGCAGTAGCCGGACGGACAGCTTGTCGCAGAGGAACGCGTCGACCGTGCGAGCGAGTGCCGGACAGCGGGCGATGATCTCCGTGTCCTCCCACGAGCCGGTTGGATTCGGATCGGGATAGATCTGCCCCGAGATGCCGCCGATCGAGCGCAGCGCGACGCCGCTCCAGTCGCCCTCGTAGTAGCTCGTGTTGAAGTGCGGGATCCAGTCCTCCGCCGCGAGCCCGTCGACGTCGGCGCGCAGCGCGCCCTCGTCGAACCGGAGCGGCAGCCGGATGCAGCTCAGCACGCGACGACCTCCTCGTAGACAGGACGCGCCCAACGGTCGACGGCCTGCTCGAGCGCAGGCGTCACCGCCGACATCGTCGCCGCCAGGTCGGGGTCGAACGGAAGCTGTGGGTTCTTCGCGTGGAGTTGCGTCACGGCGGCCATCCTCTCTCGCTCGGCGTCGTTTGCGTCGAGCCCGAACCAGTCGAGGATCTCGTCGAGCACGGCCGCCGGCAGCGCACGATAGTCGAGGAAGAGCGCGCGCTCGTCGCGATGCGCGAGCGCACCGTGGCAGATCGCCGCGAATACGCGCGCCATGTATTCCTCGGGAGCGGTCTCGGCGAGCGTCGCGCGGTCGAGCCCGAACAGCTTCGGCTCGAGCGCGCCCGGGACCATGTGCGCGCCGCGCTGTCGCAGATGCGAGGCCAGTACCTCGAGCGGCTCGCGGTGTAGGAAGACCCACGGCGTGTCGGGAAACGCGAGGCGTACGACATCGAGATCGCACGCGGCCCAGGCGTCGAGCTTGAGGACGTAACCGCGCGAGGTGTCAGCCGATCGCCCGAGCGCGCCGACGACGAGCCGCAGCCAACGCGCGCGCTCCTCGACGCTCGCGGGAGCGCGCAGCACGCCGTCGACCGGCAGCGGCTCCGAGAGCACGAGCCGCCCCGGCACGGTCGCGAGCATCTGCGTGACGAGCGTGGAGCCGCAGCGCGAGACGTGGAGGACGAGCCCGTCCGGCTCCGGGCCGGGGTCGAGCTCCGCGAGTGCCTCGATCGGCGTCTCCTGCGGGAAGAGCAGGCTGAACGGCCGCCGCAGCGCCTCCTCCACCGTCTGGACGAAGAACGGTTCCCGGAAGCGCGCGTCGCCGAGCCAGCGCCACTCGACCGTCGGCTTCTCGCGCTGATGCACGCGGACCGGCGTCCAGCCGGCGCCGGGAACCGTCACACCCACCGGTCCCGCCACACGCGCTGCGCCTCCCGGCGCTCGTCGTCGAGACCTTCGCGAGTGAGCTCGATCCCGCGCGCTGCAGCGGCGGCGATCGACTCCGTGGCGAACGCATTCCAGTCGACGATCTCACGCAGCCGCTGTTCCAGCGACGGATCGTCGAACACGACGGCGCGGAAGCGGGCAAACGGATCGGAGTCCTCCCTCACACCGGGATTGTGCCGCGAACGGTTCCGCCGCATAGGATCGACTGCGTGCCCGACAGGCCGACTGACAGCTTGCGCTCGCGCTCGTGGTTCGACAATCCGGCGAACATCGGGATGACCGCCCTGTACCTCGAGCGCATGCTGAACTACGGGCTCTCGCGCGACGAGCTGCAGTCGGGCCGGCCGCTCATCGGCATTGCGCAGACGGGCTCCGACATCACGCCCTGCAACCGCCACCACCTCGTCCTTGCGACGCGGGTGCGCGACGGCATCCGGGACGCCGGCGGCGTCGCGTTCGAGTTTCCGATCCATCCGATTCAGGAGACGTGCAAGCGCCCGACCGCGGCGCTGGACCGCAACCTTCAGTACCTCTCCCTGGTCGAGATCCTCTTCGGGTATCCGCTCGACGGCGTCGTGCTCACGACCGGTTGCGACAAGACGACGCCGGCGCAGATCATGGCCGCGGCCACCGTCGACATTCCAGCGATCGTGCTTTCCGGCGGTCCGATGCTGAACGGCTGGTTCAACGGCGAGCGCACGGGGTCGGGCACGATCATCTGGCATGCGCGCGAGCTGATGGCGCGCGGCGAGATCGATGCGGCGGGATTCACGGAGCTCGTCGCGTCGTCGGCTCCCTCGGCGGGGCACTGCAACACGATGGGGACGGCGTCGACGCTGAACTCACTCGCCGAGGCGCTGGGTATGAGCCTTCCCGGCTGCGCGGCGATCCCGGCACCGCACCGCGACCGCCAGGAGATGGCGTATCTCACCGGCAGGCGGATCGTCGAGATGGTGCGGGAGGACATGAAGCCTTCCGATGTGCTGACGCGCGCGGCCTTCGAGAACGCGATCGTCGTCAACTCGGCGATCGGCGGCTCGACGAACGCGCCGATCCACCTGAACGCGATCGCGCGACACATCGGCGTGCAGCTCGACAACGACGACTGGGAGCGGCTCGGGTACGACATCCCGCTGCTCGTCAACATGCAGCCCGCCGGCGAGTATCTCGGCGAGGAGTACCACCGCGCCGGCGGCGTCCCGGCGGTGGTCGCCGAGTTGATCGCGATGGGGAAGATCGACAAGACCGCGATCACGGTCAACGGTAAGACGCTCTACGAGAACAACGAGGGCCGGTTCTCGAGCGACCGCGACGTGATCCGGTCACACGACGCGCCGCTGCTCGAGCAGTCCGGCTTCCTGAATCTCAAAGGCAACCTCTTCGAGAGCGCGATCATGAAGACGTCGGTGATCTCGGACGACTTCCGCCGGCGCTATCTCGAGAATCCCGCCGACCCGAATGCGTTCGAGGGCCGCGCGATCGTCTTCGACGGCCCCGAGGACTACCACGCGCGGATCGACGATCCTGCGCTCGAGCTCGGCGAGGACGCGATCCTGATCATCCGCGGCGTCGGCCCGGTCGGATATCCGGGCTCGGCCGAGGTCGTGAACATGCGCTCGCCCGACTATCTCCTGAAGCGGGGCATCGAGGAGCTGCCCTGCGTCGGCGACGGACGGCAGTCAGGCACCTCGAGCAGCCCGTCGATCCTGAACGCATCGCCGGAGGCCGCGACCGGCGGCGGTCTCGCACTCGTCCAGACCGGCGACCTCGTGCGCATCGACCTTGCGAAGCGCACCGCCGACATCCTCGTCTCGGACGAGGAGCTCGCGACCCGGCGTGAGGCGCTCGCGCAGAGCGGCGGCTATCGGTATCCGGCCAGCCAGACGCCGTGGCAGGAGATCCAGCGCGGCCTCGTCGACGAGCTGTCGAACGGCATGGTGCTGAAGCCGGCCGTGAAGTACCAGCGCATCGCGAGAACACACGGCGTTCCGCGCGACAACCACTAGGTCGCCCGGGTTGCCGTCTGTTCCGCCGCGGCACTACGCCTAGTCCACCCACCAGTCGGTGACCATCTCGGCGTCTCGTGGATCGTCTCCGGCACCGAAGGCGAGGTACTCGACTCCGCCCGGGCCGGCCTCGATGTCCCGCATCACGTCGTTGTCGAATCGGATCGCATCCAACTCGCCGAGCTCGACGATCTCGTCGTCGACCTTGATCCGCGCCGAACCGCGAAGCACGACGTAGACCTCCTCCTGCGCCGTGTGCTTGTGCCCGAACGGCATGCGGAAGCCCGGTGCGAGCTTCATAAGGCTGAGCCCGAGCGTCTCGCCGCCGAGCGCAGCACGCGCGAATCGCGCCTCGAGCTCCGGCGGCATCTTGAACCTCGGCGCTTGGTTCTCGACATCTCTGAGATTCGTCTTCGTGTATCCGCTCATGATCACGTCACTACCCAGAACCGTCACCTGACACACGTCAGCCGTCGACGAGGAGGCCGCTGAGCGGCCCGAGCGCGCGGCTCGAGCGCCGCGAGATATGCGGAAGCCGGACGAGTCGGTGCGTGAGAGGCAGACCGTGCGTCCCGGCGTCGTAGTTGCTCCTCCGCGATCGGCCTCCAGAGCCGGTCGATCGCTTCGATCGGATCGTCGGGAACCCGGTCGATCGACAGCTCGAGGTGCTCTGCCCAGAGTCGACGCCGGACCTCGGTGGCGAGATCGGCGTTGTCGGTGACGATGTTCATCTCGGTGTCGTTGAAGAGCGAGTGGTCGTTGAGGTTGGCCGAGCCGAGAGTGAGCCAGGCGTCGTCGACGATCCCGATCTTCGCGTGCACGTAGATCGGGTCCGCGAGAACGCCGGAGCGTGCGTAGAGCCCAACGGCGAGCACGCGACCGGCGCCGTCGTCTGCCTCGATCAGCTCGGCGAGGGCGCCGCGAGTGTCGTCCCCGCCCGTGTTCGGCTTCGCCGGAAGCAGCAAGAGCACGCGGAAGTCGGGGTTGGGCGGGTCGGCGAGCTTGGCGCGGAGCGCGGAGCAGACCTCGGGCGACCAGAGGAACTGATTCTCGAGATAGATGAAACGCTCCGCTGCGCGAACGGCGCGGAGATACGACTCGAGGATCCGAAACTCGCCGCGCGGGCTCGCGGCATAGATCCGCTCGGGGATGGTGCGGATGATCTGCAGGTCGATGTCGCCCGCCGTCGCCGGCGGATCGGTGGGTGCGAGCGTCTCACCGGTGACTTCGTGCCAGCGCATGCGGAAATGGTCGGCGACGTCGGCAACCGCAGGACCTTCGATGAGTGCCGCTGCGTCATGCCACCCGACGCCCGGCCGCAACGGGTGGTCGTTCGTGTCGTAGCGGTCTCCGGCTTCAGAGGTGAGATCGATGCCGCCGACGAACGCGACCCGGTCGTCGATGACGATCGTCTTCTCGTGATGGCAGTGCATCGGCCGTTCCCTGGAGTCGAGCGCGCACTGGATCTTCGAGTTCCCGATCAACTGCTCCCGCATCGTGCGAACTTCACGTCGCGTCGGATGGAAGAGTGGCAGCGGTGCGCCGGCCCATGAGAGCACCCGAACATCGAGGCGCTCTGCCAGCTCGGCGAGGACGGTGTGAAGAACGTGCGGCTCGCCCTCTCGCGTGAGTGCGAAGTCCGGCGAGAAATACCACCCGGTCAGGTGAACATGCGAGCGCGCGCGCCCGAGCTCTCGTGCGATCGCCGGCAGTGCGTCCGCGCCGTCGATCAGAACCTCGACTGCATTACCGTGCCGCACGGGAGAATCTCCGGACGACCACGGTCCCGGCCGGGGGTCGAGCGCTGACGCCCACCCGATTCGTTCCAGCCGGCGCCGATGATGGCGAGAGACTCCGCGGCTGATGCGGTCGCCGACCCAGCGATCGCCGACGTCCAGCAAACCGCCCAACTTATCTCGCGTCGAGGGGTCGACCGGACCGTGCGGAGACTGCCGCGACGTCGACGCCTGCGCCGAAGCGGAGGATGCGTCCGCCGAACGCGATTCCGCAAACCGCGAACCAGGCCCAGCCGAGTGCGAGGCCGCCGATCACATCGGAGAGCCAGTGAACGTCGAGCAGCACGCGACTCGCCGCGACCATGACCGCCATCCCAACAGCGAGACCCGCCAGCATCGCGCGCGCAGGCCGGAGGCGCCGGCGGCCGAGCAGCAGCGCCGCAGCGGCATAGAACGCCGCCGCCGTCGCCGAGTGACCGCTCGGGAACGACGGTCCAAGTGTCGCAGCCGCAGGATTGAACGTCGGTCGGAGCCGGTCGACGAGATCCTTCACCGTCGTGCTCAAGATCTCCTCGCCCCCCATCACGGCGACGAGGAAAACGACGACCCACGGCGTTCGTTCCCGGATCGTCTCCACGACGGCGAGGACGACGCACAGCGCGATCACGACGTCGATACTCCCGAACTGCGTGACGACGTTGAGGACGTGCGTCGAGATCGGCGACGCATGAACGTAGCCCCAACGCGCGACGCTGCGGTCGATGCCGGTCAATCCCGA
Source organism: uncultured Actinomycetes bacterium (assembly GCA_963816455.1). Taxonomy (GTDB): domain Bacteria; phylum Actinomycetota; class Thermoleophilia; order Gaiellales; family Gaiellaceae; genus Palsa-739. The sequence goes on along the minus strand of CAWFKM010000009.1, from coordinate 199,712 downwards.
GTTCGTTCGAACCAGGTACGCGAGGATGCCGAGCAGGACTCCGCCTCCGATCGCGAGGACGAGCGCAAGCGTCAGCGCCAGGCCCGTCGCGGCTGCGGGATCGAGTCGCGCGCGAACGGCCGCGCGCAATCGCGGGCGTCGTCCGACCGCCTCGCCGACCTTTCGGGCGGCGTCGATCGCAGGCTCGGCGGGCGCACTCGCGATTCGCGGGTAGCGCAGCGCGACAACGCCGACCGTAAGTCCGGCGAGCAAGGCGAGCGCTGTGAGCAGAAGGACAGGCATCGGATGCTTAGAGAGGAGCAGAACTGGGCATGCCCCGTTCCATGGTTGTGGAAACGCACCGACGGCAGTGGCTCGGTACGACGTCTGCAGATCGCACGCGATCGTCGGACGTGCCCGTTCTCCGGCCGCGCGAGGGTGGCCCGGCGCAACGGCTCGCCGACTCGTTCGGCGGCCTGCATCCGGTCGCGGGCTTTACCGTCGCGATGCTCCTCGGCTTTGCGACGATTGTGCTGCTTTCGATCGGGCTCGGTTTTCTCGTCACGCATGTGCTGGAGCACGCGTGGGGCATCGGCGCTGCGAATGAGCGATTCGAAGTCTGGCTCGCAGCGCATCGAACTCCGTCACGAACGGAAGCGTCCTGGGTCGGCTCGACGATGGCCGGCGGACTCGTGCTCCCGCTCCTCGTCGGCGCGATAGCGCTTGCGTGTGTCTGCTTGCGGAAGTGGCGGCTCGCGGCGTTCGCGGTGTTCGCTCTCGCGGTCGAGTCGGGGACATATGGCGCGACGACGCTCGTGGTCCACTCGCACCGGCCGCGCGTCGTTCGCCTCGAACACCTTCCGGTCAACGCCAGCTATCCGTCGGGCCACACGGCTGCGTCGCTCGCGGTCTACGGCGGTTTCGTTCTGCTGCTGACGTCGCGATTCACGAACGGCATCTTCCGCGGGTTCGCCTGGGCGACCGCGGTGGCGATCGTCGTGTTCGTCGGCATGTCGCGCATGTATCGCGGCATGCACCATCCGCTCGACGCCGGCGGCGGAATCCTCGTCGGCATCGCCGCGCTGATCGTGATCGTGTTCGCGTGCCGCACGGCTGCCGCCGCGTCACGGAGGACGACGTGAAGGTCGCGGTCATCGCGCACTCCGGCAAGACACTCGGCGGTGGCCTGTCCGAGCTCCGCCGCGTCCTCGCGGGCGAGGGAATCTCGTCGCCGTTCTGGTGCGAGGTGCCCAAGAGCCGTCTCGCGCCCGATCAGGTGCGTCGCGCGCTCGACGAGGGCGCGGACCTCGTCTTCGCGTGGGGAGGCGACGGCATGGTCCAGCGCTGCGTCGACGTCGCTCGCCGGCTCGTCTGCGACCCTCGCGATCATCCCTGCGGGCACGGCGAACTTGTTCGCATCGAACCTCGGTATTCCGCAGGACATCGGCGAGGCCGTCGAGATCGGACTCGCACGGCGACCGACGCCGGCTCGACGTCGGCCGCTTCAACGGCGAGCGCTTCGCGGTCATGGCCGGCGCCGGCTTCGACGCCGCGATGATCCGCGACGCCTCCAGCGGCGGGCTGAAGGAACGGTTCGGCCGCGCCGCCTACGTGTGGACCGGCTCGGAGAACCTGCGCTCGAAGCCGTTCCGCGCCGAGATCGAGGTCGACGGGGTGCGCTGGTACAAAGGCAAGGCGAGCTGCGTCCTGCTCGGCAACGTCGGCAAGCTCTTCGGTGGTGTCGACGCGTTCGAAGATGCGAGCCCCGACGACGGGAAGCTCGAGCTCGGCGTCGTGACCGCCGAGGGAGTCATCGAATGGGGCCGCATGCTGGCGCGCACTGCCGTGGGGACGGCGAGCACGTCGCCGTTCGCGCAGACGACGAAAGCCGCCTCCGTCAAGGTCAAGTTCGACCGGAAGATCCTCTACGAGCTCGACGGCGGTGAACGCACGAAGGTGAAGACGTTCAAGGTCAAGGTCGAGCCGGGCGCGGTCAGCGTGTGCGTTCCGCCCGCGGTCGACGAGCTGAGAGGGATCGAGTCCGTTGCCGAACGGTGTCGGTCATCGCCGCCTTCCGCCGAAGCCGCCGGCGAGAGCTTCGTCCAGTCGCGCGCGTTCGAATGGCTGTCGCGCGCCGGGTTCGTTGCGCGCGGTCTCATCTACGGGATCATCGGGATCCTCGCGCTCAAGCTCGCGCTGGGGCACGGCGGCAAGTTGGCGAACCAGCAGGGTGCGCTTCACACCGTTGCCCACCAGCCGTTCGGGAAGCTGCTCCTCACACTCGTCGCGATCGGTCTCGGCGGCTATTCGATGTGGCGGGTCGTCCGCGCGGCGATCGGTCACGGGCCCGAGGGCGCAGACAGCGGCGTCGACCGCATCGGCGCTCTCGGGAGCGGACTCGTTCTACGGGGCGATGTGCGTGCTGGCGGTCGAGGTCCTGCTCGGCGTGGACAGCAAGAACGCCGGGAGCGCGAAGCACCAGACCGCCGGAATTCTTGGCTGGCCCGCCGGGGTCTGGATCGTCGGCATCGCCGGCGCCGTAATGATCGGCGTCGCGTTCTACCAGGGCTACCGCGGCGTCACGAAGAAGTTCCTCGAGGACTCGAAGACGGCGGAGATGGGACCGCGGACGCGCAAGGCGATCACCGTGATCGGCACCGTCGGCCATCTGGCGCGGATGATCGTGTTCGCCCTCGTCGGCATCTTCCTGATCAAGGCCGCGATCGATTTCAACCCGCACAAGGCCGTCGGGCTCGACGGGGCGATGGCGAAGATCGTCCACCGCTCCTACGGCCCGTTCGCGCTCGCCGTCGTCGCGGCCGGCCTCGTCGCGTTCGCGCTCTACTCGCTCAGCGACGCCCGCTATCGGAAGATCTGAACGATGGCGGTCGCCCCGTTGCAACGCGCCGCCTTCTTCGACCTCGACCGAACGTTGATCAGTCGGCCGACGCCGCTCGCCCTCGCCGCCCTCTTTCGCCGGCGCGGGCTGTTACGCACAGGAGACCTCATCCGTGCCGGGTTCTGGCGACTCCTGTTCGCGCTTCCCGGGCTCGACGGAACCGCACGAGCGGCGGTCGACGGCATGACACTCCTCCGCGGTCTTCCGGTTGCGACGTTGGAAGAGGTCATGGGTGAGGCGATGGAGGACGTTCTTCGTCCGCTGCTCTATGCCGAACCGGTCGAGCTGCTGACGCAGCATCGGGAGCGCGGCGACCGTGTCTACATCGTCTCTGCGAGCCTGCAGGAGATCGTCGAGCACATCGCCGACGATCTCGGCTTCGACGGCGCCGTCGGATCGACGTGCGAGATCGTCGACGGCGTGTTCACGGGAAAGTCGCTCCAACCGTGTTACGGCGAGTACAAGGCGGACGCGGTGCGCGAGCTCGCGGCACGCGAGCGAATCGACCTGGCCGCCTCGACCGCCTACTCCGATTCACACACCGACCTGGCGTTCCTCGAGACCGTGGGGCAGCCGATCGCGATCAACCCCGACTCGAAGCTGTCCAGGATCGCCGTCTCACGTCGCTGGCCGGTTCTGCGCTTCCACCACCTCCAGGGAACCGATGAGACGCCTGCGGTCGAGGCCGGGGCGGAGGCCGTCGAGCCCGCGCCGCCGGCGTGGGTCGCCCGCGTGTTCGTGCTCCTCGGTGTGTGTCTGCTTCCGTGGACCGTGGTCCTCGCTCTGACGCTGCCTGCGCGGCACGGCACGACGCACTACGACCTCGCGTGGACCGGCTTCGACGTGGCTCTCGCTGCTGCCCTGGTCGCCGTGGGAATCGGCGCGGCGCGGCGAGCCACGTGGCTGCAAGGGGTCGCTGCGGCCGCGGCGACGCTGCTGATCTGCGACGCGTGGTTCGACGTCCTGTCGTCGACGTCGCGCGGCGAGATCGTCACCGCACTCATGCTGGCGCTGTTCGTCGAGCTCCCGGTTGCGGCGGCGTGTCTCTTTGTCGCTCGCCACGCCGAAGAAGCGGCGATCAGCACACGCCGGTGTGCGGCTCTTGCGCAGCGCGTGCGCGGTCGTCGACGGCCGCCCGCTTAACCGTGTTGCTGATCGGTTGCGGGACGGACCTCGGCTGCGGCTTGTCGGCTCCGCCCGGGCCGGTGCTCCGGTTCCTGCGGAGCGTCCTCGCCGCGGCGCCAGGCCAGCACTTCGCGGGACGCGACCTTGAGCGTGGCCGCGGCCGGGATTCCGAGTAGAGCGCCGACGATGCCGCCGATCTCCGCGCCGGCGGCGACGCTCACGGCGATCGCGAGGGGCGAGAGCTTGACGGTGCGGTGGTAGACGAGCGGCAGGAGCGTATGGTTCTCGATCTTCTGGTAGACCCACATCCCCGCGACGACGATGACCGTCGTCGGGACGCCCTTCGTCAGTGCAACGGCGGCGACGATGATCGTGCCGATCGTCGCCCCGACGAGCGGGATCAGATCGAACACCGCGACGATGAGGCCGAGCGGGACGGCATACGGGACGCCGGTCGCGAGGAGAATCACCGTCGTGACCGTCCCTGCGACCAGGCTGATCAGCAGGTTCCCGGTCACGTAGCCGCCGACGGCGGACGAGACGCCACTCCCGCCGCGGCGCCAGCGTGCCCGGCTTCCCTCCGGCATCACGTCGACGATCGCGTCGAACCACGCTCGGCCGCCGAGCGCGACGAAGAGTGTCAGGAACGCGACGGCGACCGCCGCTGCGGCGGAGCTCGCCAGGCGGCTCACGGTATGCACGGCGGGTCCGGCCAGAAGTGTCGCGCCGCCCTGTTGCGTGACCCACGCGTGCGCGCGTTCGACGACGTGGAAACGGGTCTCGAGGAAGCCGAGCCGGCCGCGGCCGTGCGTCAGCTTCTGGAGCAGGCCCGGCGCGTGGTGGCCGAAGCTGGTCACCTCGTCGACGAGTGGCGGGATCAGGATGTACGCGAACGCCGCCACGGCGGCGAGTGCAACCGTGAACGCGATGCCGACCGCCTTTCCGCGCGACGCTCCGCGCCGTTCGAGCGTGCGGACGAACGGCTCGAGCGCCATCGCGAGAATCACGGCGACGACCAGCTGGATGAGGATCGCCCGCGCGGCGAACACGAAGCGAAGCAGGAGGAGGGCGCCGACCGCCGTGACGACGAGCGCAGCGATCGTTCGCGGCGCGATCACGATCTGACGCGGGCCGTCGGACACCGGAACGGAAGTCGAGGCGATCCCGTCCTGCCGCGTCATGCCACAGCCGGCGTCTCGTCGAGGGCCTGCATCAGCTTGATTTGCGCATCGTCTCGCCGCGCGGCGAGCTCGGGGACGGTTCCGTCGAAGTGCTTCGCCTGCTCGGTCAGGAGATCGACGGTCTCCGTGTCGAAGGTCGGGGCGCCGAGCTGCGACCAGAGGGCCGCCATCGCCGGGCCGAGGTGGACCAGGAAGTCGGCGAGGCCTCCGGGGCCGCCGCCGAGGTGGAACGTCTGGAAGGGTCCGGCCACGGCCCAGCGCAGTCCGATCGAGCTCGTCACGACGTCATCCAGCTCCCGTTCGTCGACGACGCCCTGCGAGACGAGGTACACGGCCTCACGGAACAGCGCTGCCTGCAACCGGTTTGCGACGAAACCGGGGATCTCCCGCTTGAGCACCTGTGGGCGCTTGCCCATCGCGCGGTAGAAGGCCACGGCCTCCTCCACCACGGCGTCGTCCGTCGTCTTCGACGGGACGAGTTCCACGAGCGGCACGAGGTGGGGAGGATTGAACGGATGCCCGACGATCAGTCGGCCCGGCTCCTTCATCGCCGCCCCGCGCCGACGATGACCGTGTCGAACACCGCGGCCGCCGGCTCGGTCGGGATCTCGAGGAGCTCGGCCACCCGACGGAGCTGCGGTCGCACGGCGGTCTTGCCGTTCACGACGCGAACGGCGGGGAGATCACCCTCGGCCGGCAGTACGCCCGACAATTGAGCTTTATCGGCGGCAACGTCGGGTTGGATCCATCTGAACCGGATCTGGTTGCGGTCAAAGGAAGCGCCGGAGCTCCGCGCACGAGGAGTCGCTTCGATGTCAGCCACCACGCGAGCGAGGCGCTCGCGCTCGACCGGCCCGATCTCCGCGAACACGGCGACCCCACCAATCTCCTCCGCCGTCACCATGAGATGCACCACCGCTGTCGGCTCAGCAACGTGCTGGGGTCGAGGGCCGGCGCGGTCCTAATCCCAACTAGGCGCGTAGTCACACGGAGGAAGTCAGTTGAGCAACTGGGTCGCGGCTGCACGCTGCGAGCGATCCTCCCAGTCCTAAACCTCTCGTACACGAGGGAGCGAAAGCCGCGCCGTTTCGAAAGGGGTCGTCGTCTAGCGTCCCGCCCGGTGGATGAGACGCACCGCTTGCCTCAGAGTCTCGCCGGAGACAGGCGCGCGATAGCTCTGTCTCGCCGCCTCGCGGGGGCTTAGGCGGACTAGCTCGGTGTTGCGTTCACCGTGGCAGCGTCCCTAGGCGACCGCTTCCGAGATGGGCCGGGTCTGTGGGCGCTGTCGCTTCAACAGACGCATCGCCTCTTCATACCGCTCAGCAAAGCTGCCGTGCACCAACCGATGCCAAGGAAGTCGAGCCCGGCCGCGGCTCGTCCTCCCCGCTAGGCGTTCCAATCTGCCGTTGCGTACGCACGTGAGTGCGTTGTAAAGCTCTTGCAAAACACGATTGACCTCGGCGGCGAGCGCACTACGGTCGCGGGCGGAAGGGAACGGTTGGCCGCACAACGTTTACCTGCCCCCGGGAGAGCCAAAAGGGATTGATGGCAAGAGTTTGCGTCGCCGTCTGGTTCCCCCCCTTTAGTCGTGGATGTCCGGCTCGGCTGGATGAGCGGAGCCGTAGGTCAGCCCCACTCGGAAGGCCATCGTCGATTGCAGTGCCCGTTCCGGCCGACCTGGAGATGCGGTCACCGCGCAGAAGCTAAGAGTCGACACGGCAGAGGGCGCCGCTAACGACGCCCTCTGGTCGGCTCGTGGCCCAGGAGAACCCTGACGTCCTGCATACGGCCCGCAGGTCGTCCGAGGAAGCTCCGACCTCGGCTCCCAAAGTATTGCACGTCGCCCCGCCGACCTAGGCGCGGATTCCGTTCGTTCGGTCAGTGACGCGGAAGGCCCTCGAAATTAGCGTCAGCTTTAGGCCGCCTCCCTGAGGCGGTTCTGCGGTGCGCCCTGCAATACGGCGCGGGGCGCACCGACACGAATCCGGTGGCACTCGAGAGCAATCGACGCTCGCAAACACGGTCAAACGAATGGGCGTATTGGCACCGCCTTCGATCCTCGCGTCCCGACGTACGCACTCGCTTCGTCCTTGGTTGGCACCGCGTCGAGCCTCCCGAGTTCCGCCGGCGTTCGCGTAGATTGCCTTGCCCGCCTGGATCAGCTGTGCGTAGTGCGCTTCGCTGGTGGCGCTGGCCCTTGGTGTCGACGATGCGGTAGCGGTCGACCCTAATCGCTTCGCGTCCCGAGGTGACGGTCGGGGGTATGCGCAATCAGTAGCCGCGATTACCCGAATCCGCATTCGAAGACCGGCCTACTAGTGGATGATGCCGCGCCGGAACGCGACGGCTACGGCGTGAGCGCGTGAGCGCGCTTGCAGTGCTGCGAGGAGGTTGCGTGTATGGGTCTTGACCGTTTCCTCTGAGAGATAGAGACGATTTGCAATCGCAAAGTTCGTTAGGCCGTCCGAGATCAGCCGGAGCACTTCGAGTTCGCGAGCAGTTGGTTGCCGGTCGAGTGTCTGGCGGGGGTGCACCCCGGCGGCCGGGTTGTCATCTACCACGTGAAGGCTGGAGGCGACCTCCTCGAACCGCTGCACGTGGTCTGCGTACCGTCCCAGGATCTCGATTCGCTCCGCAGCATCCATGCTAGGGATATCGGCCGGACGAACGGCGCGCATTAGCGACCCCGGCACGGGACAGTCGCCGCGGCAGCACGGCCCGAGATCGAATTGAAGTGGATCGTCCGGCGAGAAGGCCGGTCAGAGCCGCCCCACCGTGCGCTGCGCGCGGCCTCGCCCGGCAGTCGCTCGTCTGGGCATCGCCGGCCTCGAGCTTTCATACGCGGGAGTGCATAGCCGAGCTGGAGCTGGCACTCAGTGATGCCGGGGGGATGACCTGGCGCGAGCCGACATGTGCGTCCGGCGGTCGCGGCGGCGTCGCAGACGATCCTCGACCACTACCTGATCGACCAGCAGACGACGGTCGACGGCGAGTACGCCAGTTACATCGCATCGCTCGGCGGCCTGGGCGCGCCGGGTGTCGCGGACGGGGTTGCACTTGGCCAGGCGGCCGCGGCGGACATCATCTCGCTGCGCACCGGCGACGGGCTCAACAACGCGAACGTGCCGAGCTACGGCAGCAACGGTGCGATCCTGCCGGGCCAGTGGCAGCTGCAGCCGAACCAGAAGGTGCAGACGCCGTGGTACGCGACGATGCGTCCGTTCCTCCTCGAGGAGCCGAACCAGTTCCGCGCTCCGCCGCCGCCGGCGCTCACGAGCCACACCTATGCACGCGATCTCAACGAGACGGAGCAGTACGGCGCGCTCAACAGCACCGTCCGCACCTCCGACCAGACCGCGATCGCGTACTTCTGGGTCGGCTTCAACGTCAACCAGTACAACGTCACGATGGCGGGCGTCGTCGCCCAGCACCAGATGGACATCGTCGACGCCGCGCATCTCTTCGCGATGGGCAACATCGTCACGACGGCTGTCTTCGACCGAAGAGCGTTAGGGTCGCGGCAGAGGGGACGTCCTTCCCGGGTGCGTTCTCTCTAGGAGCCGGGCAAGTGTTTGGCCCACAGCCATGAGCCTTCTCTAGCCCGGCTTCTCCACTCGTAGCGACATCACACAAACCAAGACCGTTCGGTGGCGTCTCTATGACGAGCCGGGTTGAAAGGGGATTGGCCGCAGTTCCCCAGCCCGGCTTATCAGACATTCGGCCCCCAGGCCCGGCGCGAGGTCTCAACTACCCTCGGCACCGCGACCGAGGCGCAGGTGAGAACTGTCTAGAAGAAGGCGAGTGCGGATCGCGATGAAGGCGGTAGGCCGCTCTAACGACAGCCTGCCGGCTTGTCAGCCGAACTCGCGCTCCGCACTGGCCGGACAGTGGGACGCCGACTCCGGAGGGTCATCCTCGGTCAGGTAGAGCCGCCACGGTTCAACCGGGCCGACTCACACGCGTCCGCATTCGACGCAGTCCAAGTCGTCGATTGCAGCCGTTTCGGTTCGGCCATAACTGCTCTCCCACTGATGGTCTGGCCCTTGCCTAGCTCCAAGCGGACCACGGTTGCGGGCACGACCTGTCAGGCTCACCCGGCTTCGGCCCGCCGACTAAGGAGTTGCAGCGATGATCGCACGCATGGCGACATACACATTCACCGGCGACGCCAAGGAAATTGGAGAACGCGCCGAGAGCGGGATTCTCCCAGTTCCGCAAATGCAGGCCGGCTTCAATGCGTACTCGGTTGCCGCGACTGACAATGAGATCCTTTCGCTAAGCGTGTGGGATACGCGCGAGGACGCGGACGCCGGGAACGAGGCTGTCGCTGACTGGGTCGCCGTGAATATGGCTGGCGAACTTACCAATCCGGAGATCCGTTTCGCGGATGTCCTGTTCAGCACGACGCTAGGCGTTAGCTCGCTCGCGTAAGCATGGTTGCGACTTTCGCATCACGCGAGCGTTGCTGTTTGACCCTCGGACCATGGCCACCCTTCCGGGTGACACCACGGCGCGTCGCAACTTCGACAGACGGAGAGCACCTCCTAATGGCGAATATGGCCATTTGCCTGTGGTGCGACCGAGCGGCCCGGTCGACCACCCTGGCCTCGCCCTCCGCGAGAGGCGAGATCCCTCGCTGCTCGTCCTTGTCGATTATCTCAACGCAGCTGTTAAGTGGCACGGACGGCTAGAGCTCGAGGCCGTCGTGCTGTCGATTGCGGGGTCGGAGCTTGCGCTCGCGGCTCTCGGCGTGCTGCGGGTGGGCGACAAGGAAGCGGTTGGGATCCTGCGGCGGCTGCTCGGCCGACGCTGGTTCAAAAAGCTTCGGAAGTACCGCCGATTGCGGCGATGGAGGGGTGAGCTGCTTCAGCCTACTTTCCGCAGCCCTGGATTAGGTTGAAGCGGGTTATGGGTCGGAGTTCGGCGCCGTTTCGGAGCGCGCCGGGGGTCGTCTTTGCCGGGTTCCAGAAGCCGACGCCGGCCAGTTGGACGGTCGCGCCGAGCAGTTGCCATGCTGGGGTCGGTGCCGGGCACGCCTTCGTGAAGGCAGATCGCGCGGTGAGGATCTTGGCGCGACCGATTGTTTGGGTTGGCGAGAGGCAGTTCGGGTTTGGCATGTAGGCGTTCATGTACATGCCCGAGGGGATGTCGTAGAGCTGGAGTGCGATCTCGCCGTTCGATTGCAGGCGATAGCGCTCGATCACGACTTTCATCGCCCAGATCTGTTGCTCGAAGGCGGTACTTTTGCGCGACACGATGATCCTTTTCGGTGCGGCAAACGCGGCGATGGCGGGGATAGTCGTCTGCCGCGGAAGCTGGGATACCCTCCACCTCTGCGCGTCGCTGAGGGTCATCAGCTTCCACAGGTTGCCGCCGCACCACGTCCCGGGTACACGCGTGGCCGGCGTCGCATGACGAGCCGAAGCAGGCGTGGCGACCATAACCTCCAAGGCTGCAATAACAGCGGCTGCCAAGACGACTCTCTTCATCAGGCGCATCGCCTTTCCTTAGTGCCCAGCAAGCTGCCCTTCAACAGACCCGAGGAAGACAGCTGGGCCACATACGCTCGCCTCTCCGCCTGAACCTCGCATTGGTCATCGCGCGCCCTCGTGAGAGGGTTGTAAAGCTCTTGCAAAACGCGATCAACTTCGTCACGGAGCGCGCTAGGGTCGCGGGCAGAGGGGACGGTGGGCCGCAGCCCGTCCTCTCTATAAAGAGCCGGGCTAAAGGTTGGCCACAACCCGTAGCCCGGCTCTTCAACTGCTCAGCGGGCAAAGAACGAACCCGCCGCATCGGATCGTCCTTGCCCGCCGCGAGCGTGACTGTATCTGCATACGAACTAACACGCCGTCGTGCAAGCGCGACAATCACTTGGGTGTCGGTCCCAACCTAAGAGCTCGAGGATGCTGCTAATGATGCGTCTCGAGCGGGCGGGCGGGGGAGCCGCAGCCTCCGCCCGTTTGCTCGCTACAGCACGGCCTATCCGCTCGGTGACCGAAGTGGAAATGGATGCTGCGGCGAGACGGCCAACCAGACCGTGTCGTGACGGTAGAGGTCTCGGCCGGCGAGATGCGCTACACGGAGCTACCGAGCCGATGCGTAGTGCGATCCGGTCGCTTGGCCGGAGCACCCTCGAGAGCGTCCTCAACGAAGCCGACCCACCCACCCGGATTGTTGTGGCGCCAGGGATCCGGCGTGAGCAACAGATCGTCGGACAAGCATAGGCAGCGCTCCACGATCAAGCCGGCGCGGGACCGACGACGGCTGGCGTGCCGGCACACTCGCGTAGGCACGGTTACGGCTTCGCGTCGGTCCGGAGAGGCGTCTTGCTCCCGGCCTGACCCCGAAGGTCGCTTACAAGAATCGGGCTAGGGAGAAAGCCTGCGGGGCCGGTTCGTTCGAGTTGGCGGGGGACGCGTCGCAGGCGGCCCTGCACGCGGCCCCCAGCCACCTCTCGCCTCCGCTAGTCGAACTCGGGCTCGGCACAGTCCTGGCAATAGAGCACCGGACGCGGCGGGTCGTCTTTGGTGAGATAGATCCGCCACCGTTCGCTTGGATGCAACCACGCTCGGTCGCACTCCATGCAGACGAGCTCTCGGACAAGCGGGCGGAACGGTTCAGCCACTTCGCCTCCCAGGGGGTTGGGAAGAGTCGAGGGTGGGGTGGCCGCACCCGTCGCGTCGACCTATTACCAACCTCAAGCCGGACTACTAGAGGACGAATCGCGGCGTTTCTTCCAACGTCCACGTTTTCTCGTGGTCCTGCCGGGACGGCAGGCCGCGCCGCCGGAATCCCCCGGCAGTGCAGCCAGGGCCGTCAACCCGTTTACCGTCCCGGCCATGGCTGCGGATACCCGAACGCTTGCTGTTTGAACCCAGCGTGCACGCACCACGACGTCGGAACGATCCTCAGGTACTTCTAGGTGCGCGAGGCTGCTCGGCCGTGCGGGGTTCAAAGCGGCTGGCAGTCCTCCAGAGCGCGAGCGCCCCTGACGGCTTCTACTAGGGGGTATCCAGGGGAAGCCGCAGTAGCAGGGGCGCTCGCAGTTCGCACCGCTGCGCGACCAGCGGCGCAACGACGAGGTTACGCCTCTCGCTCGGCTGAGAAAACAACGCGGACGGCTAGGAAGTGCGTGAGACTGGCCCTGCTCTACCGGCTGCACAGGAAGACGAGCCCGGCCGCGTAGGCTCGCCCTCCCATCAGAACCTCGCATCGGTCGTCGCGCGCCCGCGTGAGAGCGTTGTAAAGCTCTTGCAAAACGCGATTGACCTTGGCATCGGGAGCGCTAGGGTTCGCGGGCAGAGGGCGACGGCAGAGCCGCAAACGTCGTCCCCTTTTTCCCCGGAGAGCCAGACGGGGATTGATGGCGAGGCTTTTGGCGTCACCGTCTGGCTCTTCCCCCCTTTTCAGTTCACGCACCCCCGCCGTTCGCGAGCCGCGGACGGTTCGAATGTTGGGCGTCGTCGCCAGTGTCCCGATCGCTGTAGTCGCATCGCCCCTCGTCCGATGTCTCTGAGACTAGTAGCCGGGAGCGGATCGATTGGCCGCCATCGTTCGCCCCGGCCAGCCAGGACGTTACGTTGAGTCGGTAGAGGTGTCGTTTCATCGGGGCGACAGTCGGAGTGTCACCGCCGCGACGATGCAAACGCGTCGTGTCAGATGAAGAGATTGAAAGCGGTAACGACGTAGAAACAGACGCAGATCCAGTAGATCAGCGTCAGTACCCAGAGGATCCCGGCCATGTAACACGGATGTGACGTTCAAGGGATTGACCACCTTGGGGGCCACCGTATGACCCGGCTGATGTCTGTTACAAGTCGAACCCCTCGAATGAGGGATGGCTCGGCTCTCTTCGATACCGATCCAAGTTGGTTGCCCTCCGGTTGGTCGCGCGAACGGCTCGAGCTTGAGCAGCGAGACCATCGCTCGTGTGCGTCGGCGACGGACGGGGACACAGCCAAGAGGCGAGCGCAGACTTGATGCGAGTTGGGTTTTAGGCGGGGGAGCCGCAGCCTCCGCCGTACGCTCTAGACGTGACGCGTCTCCACGACGCATCCCCGCGCTTCGTAGCCGGCACCCAGTTCCGCGCACGTCGTGCAGTGCGCCGCCACACGCGGCGGATCACCGTCGGTGACACGGATCGGCCATTTGTCGTCCTTATCGGACGACCATTCGCATCCGCACATGCTGCACCTGAACGCGGGAAGAAATGGCTCCAGTCGAGCAGCGTACTCCTCTGCGCTCACGGATGCGACTACCCGTACTCGCGCTGAGCGCAGACCGAACAGTAGGCCACCACCACAACCGGCTCGTCTTCGGTGAGGTACAACCTCCACCGCTCTAAGGGCGCTGCCCAGATGCGTTGGCACTCGATGCATTCGAGCGTCCGGGTCTTCGGCTGCGAAGTGGGTTCGGCCATCGTCGTTGCTTGACGTAGGGAGGCCGCTCCCACGTCGGGATTCTCCGGCTCGGCGGTAACGCTGTCTAGACCCGTCTGGGCTAGCTCGCTTCCGCATTTGCGCACGCGGCATCGGACTCCTCCGCACGGGTGGGGTGGCCCACTGCTCCGCGGCAGTCTCCGTGAGGTGACCACGGCGCCTGTCGCGTCGTCTCCGCTGCAACTCGTCCCAACGTTCTTCAACATGCACCCCGTGTAAACGTTGCCGCCGTCCGGGATCGTCGCGTATGCGATCCCTCCGGCCGTCGCAGACAGCGCGACGACCAGAATCGTGAGGTCGGCGCCAGCGGGCATCGAAAGGGTGCCTCATCGAGACTACCCCTATGACCCTTGGCATACCTGCCTTGTAACCCGGGACATCGAAGCCAGAACGAGGCGCGGTCAAGACAACGGAATCGCTGTTGATCTGCCGATCTGAGACGACGGGCTCGGGAGGTCTCGCCGATCCTTCGAACGGTCGTCGGCTGAATGCGGCGAAGCAAACGCCGAGGATCTCGCCGACCGACGTGTCGCCGGCCCGCCCGCAACGCGCCGAACGCCGCTAGCGCGAGCTCCGATTCCGCGATCGTCAGCACGGCGGATTCAAGCTCGAGTCGTCCATGCAACTTCACGGCGGCGCGGTCGAACTTGTCCGGCCGCACGTCGGCCAACAGCTCGAGCTATTCGACGAGGATGAGCAGCGAAAGTCTCGCATCTCGCGGATGGCCATCACGTGCCGAAGAGATTGCGCTGCTTGATCGCGCAGGTGAAGCGGCCGTGTGCTGATCCCTGCGATGTCATCCGGCCTCCGTGGGGCCGGACGGCAGCGCCGGATCTACACACGTCAGCGCATCGTCATAGGATGCCCCTGACCAGTCAACGAGAGGGAGTCGAACAATGGCGATCGCGTACCTTCAGGAGTTCACGATTAAGAACGGCGACACGAGCACCACCAACTACGACGCTGTCGCCGCAGCGCTCAATCTCCAGAACGTTCCTGACGGCTTGCTGATCCATACGGCCGGCTTCGACCACGACGGCGGCGTCTTCCGCATCTTCGACGTGTGGGAAACACGCGAGCACGGCGAGAAGTTCATTCGTGAGCGTCTCAACCCGATCATCGAGCCGATGGCTGCCGCGGCGACGCAAGACCCCAACGCCAACTTCGATCCTCCAAGCCGCGAAGGTTGGTACGAGTTGCACGACTCGATGACTGGTTAAACAACATCGAATCTTGCCCGGGCGCGTCGAAGCGTGCGCGTTAGGTAGTCCGGGATGCTCTCCCTCAGCTTGTCGTGTGCCACCAGGCCGGCTAGTCGAGCGTAAGTCACCTGTGGCACGTGACACTTGCAGCGCCGTTTCCCGACCGACGCGTTCGGCATCTCGAAACAGAACACAGCAAACACGTCGGTAAGTCCGACTTCCCGCAGCCGGGTGCACGGCAGGCGTGCGGGCCGGTGTGGTCAGCGCGTGTGCAACGTCTCGGTCGTCAACTTCTGACGGATGTGGGCAGTCGACGGCCAGGCCGCCGCCCGCACGGCACCGGTAGCTCAGCCCCGGCGCGTGCCGGGTGTCATTCCCGGGCGCTGGCGCACTCGACGGCGCGGGTGCTTGGGTAGCCAAGCAAAATTGGGAAGAGCCGGCGGATGGGGCTGCGGCTCCCACACCAGTCCGGCTCTTCCGAAAGGATTGAACGGGCTGCGGCCCCCAGTCCTATCCCGTAGGTAACTCGTCGGCGCGGACGGTTCGGACCCCAAGCCTCATCCGTGTGAATCGACGGAGTGAACCACCTGTTCAGCGATAGATGAACCGAGGTCCGGACGGCGATGATGGTTTCACCAAGGGCCCCGATGCGGCGGGGGCTCGTGGAAAAGCACGACAGTGCTCCCCCGTCCGGCGACAGGGTCGAGCACAAGAGTGAAAGGCGAACCCACATGCGGCGGGTTCGTCTTTCTCGCGTCGCTGATGATCGCTCTGTCCACGTCGATGAACGAGTTAGCGGTGAAGCGTGGCGGGGAACCACTGATGCAGGGATCGGGAGAAGTCGACGCTGGCACCGACGACCTGGTAGCAACGTTCTGGCCGGCAGTCCTCACCGGAGGTACCAATGTCTGCGGTTCTCTTTCGTCTCCTCTTCCCGCCTACTAGCGGTTCGTCGCTCTCGTGGCGGCTCGCGCTAAGCGCGGCGACCCCTCGCGAAGACCTGCTCCTCGCGGCACGCGGGTTTGGCGTCTAAACCCATGACGCACCTTCTAAACATTCTCTGCGACGGTGTTCTCATCTACGTTTCCGTCACGCGAGGCGGCCTTGCTGTTTCGCGTGGCTTGGCATATCTCGCCAGCAAGACCACATAGCAGAGCGCCGCTTCCGCGACTAGACAAGCCAGGCGCAGCCGTTCCAGTACGCCTCGATGCGACGAGAGAAGCGTCGCACTCAAGTTGCAGCTCGTCTGGAAGCGGGTCTAGGTGCGCCGGGATCATGAGCTCGATTCGCTGATCCGCGTCGATGCGGCGGAACTGCTGCCGCGGCGGCGCTTCGCTCGAGATTGCCACCGTCCTCACGGCACCGCACAGCGGCCTTCTTCACCCAGACGTATAGCCGCCCTCCACGCTCTTCGATCAGCTGAGGCGCTCCCTCTGAGACGACAAGCTTCATCTTCCGGAACAGCCCGCCGAGTCGCAGCCCTGACACTCTATCGTCGCGTGGGTGAACGACATGACCGGTGGTCACTCGTAGCGTCTTGTTTAGCCGGGGCGAACGGTGGCGGCCAATTCGATCCGCCCCGGCTACTCGTCTCAAAGACGAGAATCGGAGAGGGCGATGCGACTTGCAGCGATCGGGACAGTGGCGACGCTGTGCGTCGTGCTCTGCGCGACCGCGAGCGCAGGCAACCCGCCGGACGTTGTGCGACGGTGCTTCTTGCGAAGCGATCGCAGACGAGCGGTTGCACGCTCGGCGCGAACCCTGACCGGCAATGCTCACCGGGCGCGTACTCGAAGCTCACGAAGGTCGTCATCTGCTCGTCGACTTTCCGGACGGGATCAATCCGCAACGTGCCGTAGTCGGAGAAGTTCGATGTCGAGCGCGAGTACGGGCTGGCCGCGAAGCTCTATGGAAGCACGATCGAGATCGACCACATCGTCTCGCTCGAACTCGGCGGCTCCAACGACATCGCCAATCTCTGCCCGGAAGAGGCAACGCTCCCCGGCAGCGTGCCCGGCTACCACGTAAAGGACAAGCTCGAGAACAAGGTCCAGACATGGTCTGTGCGGTCAGGTCACGTTGCGGCAGGCGCAGCGGCAGATCGCCGCGAACTGGCAGGCGCTCTACAAGAAGGTGTACGGGGGTCTTCCCCTGACCTCGCGCGGCTGCGGCCAGAGTGAGGCCCTCGCCTGCAGGAACGCGCGATCATCGCCTGCGGGAACGAGGGCCTCATCGTCGATTGCGCGGCCACGGAAGGCGAGCCGCGCGCCTTACGACATCGACCATCCGTCACGACAGGGGTTACGGACGATCGGTCGCCCTTGTGTCGAGCCGACTGGACGTACGTCTGCTCGAGGTGGCGCACGCCCAACATTCGGACTGTCCGCGGCCCACGAACGGTCAGGGTGCACGAACTGACGTTGGGGAAGAGCCACACGGTGACGCCAAAAGCCCCTGCCATCAATCCCGTCTGGCTCTCCGGGGAAAAGGGGACGACGTTGCGGCTCCGCCGTCCCCTCTGCTCGCGACCCTAGCGCTCCCGATACCAGGGTAATTCGCGTTTTGCAAGCGCTTTACAACGCAAATACGAACCAGCCGGTTGGGCAGCCGCCGTAGGATCGCCGCGGCTTCTTTGCCGCCGGCCCGAAACGCGCCGAACGCGGCGAACGCGAGCTGCGACGCAGCGCGGTGCGGAAGAGCGCGAAGCCCTCGCATCTCGCGAGACTCAAGACGCGAGGGCCTCAGCGGTCTGCATCGCTCCCCGAGCGACGGACCGGTTATCGGCCGCTCACCCCCCGTGCTAAAGCCGTCGATCAAAGCGCGAGGCCTTCGTGTCCCGGAAGGCGGGGTGCGAGTGGCCCCAGCACTTCGTCTATGCCAGAGGAGTTATCGGCTGTCGTCCAATCAAGCCGTCTGCGTTGTTTTCTCAGCCGCGCGAGCGTAGCGTCGTCGTTGCGCCGCCGGTCGTACAGCGGTGCGAACTGCGAGCGCCCCTGCTACTGCGGCTTCCCCTGGATACCCCCTAGTAGAAGCCGTCAGGGGCGCTCGCGCTCTGGAGGACTGCCAGCCGCTTTGAACCCCGCACGGCCGAGCAGCCTCGCGCACCTAGAAGTACCTGAGGATCGTTCCGACGTCGTGGTGCGTGCACGCTGGGTTCAAACAGCAAGCGTTCGGGTATCCGCAGCCATGGCCGGGACGGTAAACGGGTTGACGGCCCTGGCTGCACTGCCGGGGGATTCCGGCGGCGCGCCGCCCTGGTCGATAGCCGTTAGAGCTCTGTACTTCGGGCCTCCCCGGAGCCTTCCGCTCCAACGGCCGCCCGCCGGTTCGGCCGCCTCGTGGAAGAGCTGGCCCCCTAAGAGAGAAGTCCCGGAGCCTCGGCAGGCGGTGAGGCTCCAGGATCTCTCAGAGCGAACACTGGCACGGCCTCCGTTAAGGCAGTGTTACGCGTACGAACTGAGGATCGGCGCCCGACTACCGCACGCGGTCCCGAGCTCCGAGGCCCCGTGGTCGCTGAGTCAGCCGAAGTGCCCGCAGCCGTTGATCAGGGTGATTCCGGTTACCGGGCGGAGTTCAGCGCCGTTACCAAGCGCTCCGAGCGTCGTGTTCGCCGGGTTCCAGTAGCCGACACCTGTCAGTCGAACGCTTGCCCCGAGCGGCCACCAATACGTGGGCGGCAACTTGCAATCGTCGACGAATACCCTGCGGGCGGAAAGGATCGCCTTGCGGTCGCGCGTATGGGCAGAGAGGCATCGCGGGTTCGGCATGTACGCGTTCATGTATGTCGACGAGGGAATGTCGTACAGTTCGAGCACGATCTCGCCGTTCGACTGCAACCGGTAGCGCTCGATCACGAGCGTGATCTGCCAGCGCTGAAACTCGAAGGGTGCCTGCCGGACCGGCGGGTACCGCAGCGGACGCGTTAACGCGGAAATCGCAGGGATATTTGTCGGCGCTGGGGCCCACTCCACCTTGGAGGCAAGCGCGTCGCTCAAGGTCATCAGCTTCCAACGCGTTCCGCCGCACCAAGTACCGGGACGTTGGGCGCCTGCTCCGCTTGCTTGGGTGGCTGCGACGAGAGCTAGCGCTGCTGGAGCGAGCACGGCCAAGATCAACGCCGCTCGGGCCAACACTCGAGACCTCACCGCACATCGACCTCCCGCAGAGACCCAGTCAACCCGCCGCTTCACTCTATCCCGGGTCACAGACGACACGGAGCCCACTCGCTAAACCTTCAACCTTTCGGCGCCCACAACGAGGCCGCCGGCGACGAGGATGGATCAGCCGTTTGATTCGACCTTACATGCGCATTACGCACGATCCCCTAGGGGGATGATGACCGTACGGCGAAACCCTTGGTAGCGTGGCGCTACTGCCATGTCGCGTCGAGGCGAGCCGTTGACGACCCTGCAGGAGGTATAGATGCACCCTTCCCGCGCGAGTCGGCTCTCATTACAGATCGCGCTAGCGGTGCTCGCGCTCGCACTGATCCCCGTGGCCCTTGTCGGCTTCAGCATGACGCGTTCGAGCGAATCAGCGGAGCGAGGGCGACTCGACGCACAGGTCGAACTCTCACTTCAGGCCGCGGTTTCCGACCTCGAGAGTGCGATGATCGCCGAAGAAGCCAACGTACAGAACGCTGCGCGAAGCACAGCGCTGATCGACGCGATCCGCACGGAGAATCGAGCCGAGATCGCCCGCCGACTTCCTCCCGGCAGCACGGTCACGATCCACGGAGTCACGATCGGAGCACGCCCTCCCGTTGCACTCACTCGCTCGGTCATTATCGAGATCGGCCATCGCTCGATCGCCGAGATCAGCAGCGCCCTCCCGCTCACCTCAGCCCTTCTCGCACACCTCGGCCGGCCGCTGCCGGTAGCCGGAACGACGTTCGCGGTCGTCGACACGGCCGGTGCGATCGTCGTGGGACAAGATCGAGGGTCAACGCTCCCGACAAGCGGAAACGTGACCCTCGGCGGAACGCGCTACCGGACATACAGCACGGGACTTGGGGAGGTGCCCTACCGGCTGCAGGCCCTTGTGCCAGCACGTCATCTGCAACGGGCCATCTCGGCTCAGCGCAAGCGGCTATTCCTGATCATCGGACTGACCGTGTTCGTCGCACTCGCGCTCATCGTCGCCTTCGGAGGCTCAATGCTCACGTCCTTGCGCGAACTCTTCCAGCGCGCCGAGCACGCCGACACGGATGAATTGACATCACTACCGAACCGGCGCGTGTTCAAGGAAGCGCTGACGCACGAGATCCAACGCGCCAAGCGTTACGAAACGCCGCTGTCGCTCACCCTGTTCGACCTCGATCGCTTCAAGCAGGTAAACGACACCCACGGCCATCCCGCCGGAGACCGAGTTCTCGTCGCGGCGACCCGCGCTGTCGAGCGGAACCTGCGCGAAAGCGACGTGTTCGCACGTGTCGGTGGCGAGGAGTTCGCGGTGCTGCTTCCGAACACGAACGAGGAAGGAGCTCTCGACTTCGCTGAGCGCCTGCGGGCGGCGCTCCAGGCAATCAGCTCGCTTGCCCTAGGGGTAGACACGCAGATCACTGCCAGCTTCGGAGTCGTCGAGTTCGACCGCGACTCCGATGACCCAGCCGGAGAAAAGCTGATCGCGGCTGCGGACGGCGCCCTCTACAACGCCAAATGGCTCGGACGAAACCGCGTGTTCTCCGCAAGAGTCCCTCAACATGATGAGATCACATAGCGCCGCTCCTCCCAGGTGACCTCCTTGGTTCCGGGTGCCCCGTCGGATCGCGTCGCTGTCCGACCGCACTCGTTCGGAGAGCGGGAGGCGAGCGAGTTGCGCGCCGTCGCGCGACGGTTGGTGGGAGGAGCACCCGGAGGCGGCGGTAGAGATCTCGGAGTAGACCCGCCGCAACCAACCGACACGCGGCGAGATCTGCCTGGCGCGACGTTCGTGGCTTAGTTGCTGTCCCCTTTCTGAGGGAGGCGGCGGCGGGGCGCTGTGGTCAAGCTTCCGACGAAAACGTCTCCTACTGTGTTGGGGCTATGGCGGCTGCGGTTTATTCGCTCCCGGACGATCGCATCAGCGATTGGCTCGTGGAGTTGGCAACGATTGTGAAGCGGTTCGATGCGATGCCGCGCGTGGCGCAGGCAGCCGTGATCTTGGCCGTTGAAGGCTTTCTCGCCGAGGCCGACACGAGTCCCGCTGAGATCGCCTATGCGACCGCTCTGCTCGCAGATCGCGGGCAGGGCTGCATGCGGCCGGCGTGACTGGGCTCGTTCGCGGCGGCTCAGCCTAGGTCAGAAGCGAGTAACGCCTGAGGGCGTGCATGGCGAGGTCGTATTGTCCTGGCGGCAGCCAGTCGCGTAACTCCAGCTCGGGATCGACCAGAGTCCACGTGAGCATCGTTTGCCCGTCGCGAACCACAACTTGATCTCGGTCGGTCAGAAAGACCGACACATCGAGCCGGTCGTCATAGGCGATCATCCGGCAACCGCCGTTTCTGCGCGGATCCTGGCGGGGATTGGTGAGCGTTTCAGTCAACGTTGGAGTCTCCCGATCAACGCCAAATCGCGGCGGCCCTGCTCTTGTTACTTGGAGACTAAGTCGGGCCGACCGCGGAATCACCCGCCCGACGGCTAGGAAGGGTAGGGTGTCGTGGCTCCCGCGACAGTGCCCAGTTTCAGCCGGACACGAGGGCCTTCCAGAGCGCTGTCCTCGTCGATGGCCCGTAAACCCCGGTGGCCGGCAGGCCCTCTTGGCGCTGGAACGCCGCGACCGCCGCCGCCGTCTTGGCGCCGAACAACCCGTCCGTCGGGCCGCCCGGAACCCCGGCCGCCGAAAGCGCCAGCTGCAACGCCCTCACGTCGGCGCCGACAACACCGGCTACGAGTGTCCTCTGCGGCAGCACCAGTCGGTTCGCCGTCCGCAGTGCGGCCGGCGAACCGCCGGCCTGCCCTGGCAAGTTCGAACCTGTGAAGGCGCCATATCGCGAAAGGACATAGAGGACGACCACGGCCGCGGCGAAACAGACCAACAGATACCGGCCGAAATGCGCGGCTTCGCGTCGTTCCCGCCACTCTCGCCGCTGCCGCACCCGCCGCATCCGTAGGCGCAGCAACTCGTCCGGCTGCTCGGAATCCGACCACGGAAACCAGCCGTCCAGCTTCTCGACGCGACCGCCACCGTCGCGTTCCTCGTCAAGACGAAACACAGACATTCCGACACCGGCAATCTAGCGGCTGCCCCGGCCGGAACTCCTCGGCCGGGGAGATACAGTCGGACGCGCGCCCGCCCCACGCGCCCGACCCCGTGCGATAACACAGCGCGAGGGGGAGGGGCGTCGCTACGACTTGAGAGGGTGGTGACCACCAACTTCGACAGCCGCCGTCTACCCCGCGCGTACGTGCGCGCGCGTGGGCGACTGGCCGTCACTTGGGGCCGTTCCTCCCCGCGACCGGGCTGCAGTCGGCTCGAACGCGTTGCGGTGGAGGGCGTCGGCACCACCCGGCCGCTCGGCGAGCGCCACCTTGGACAGTACGGGCTCAGCCCATCCGTTTCCGGGAAGTCCAGCTGGTCGGTGCTTCTTGTTTGTTTTAGACGGCGCAGGTGCTCAACCGAGTTGCGTGCCCTGACAGGGTTAACCTGAGTTGATGCCGGACGGTCGGAGGGCGGTTGTGCACCGGGCTGGGGATGGCTAGTCCGCTCGGTAACTCGGTGGAGGAGGCTCGGGAGGGTCTGGTCGCGGGCGGGTGCAGTATCGCTTCGATTTCGCGGTTTGATGCGGGCGATCTACCCATGCGCGTGGCGGGCGAGGTGCGGGCCTGGAGGTGCACGACTATGTCGATCAGAAGGCCGCTCGGCGAATGGACCGCTGTGCGCATCTTGCGCTGGCGGCTGCACGCCAGGCTCAGACAGACTCTGGTCTGGACATCGCAGCGATCGCGGAGCGAGTCGGCACTGCGATAGCGACTGCTCTGGGCGGCGTTGAGTCGTTCGAGACGACTGTTCTGCAGATGCACGGTCGCGGGCCTACCCGAGTCAGCCCGTTCTCGATCGTGCAGATTCTGCCCAATCTTCCTGCGGGATGGGTCTCGATTGAGCTCGGGACGCGGGGCCCGCTGCTTGCCGAGTGCACCGCCTGCGCGGCCTCGAATATGGCGATCGGCGACGGTTTGGATGCGATCAAGTTCGGGTGCGCCGACGTTATGTTCTGCGGTGGCGCTGAGGCTCCGGTAACGCCGGTGGTGATCGCCGGCTTCGCGGCGATGCGGGCGCTCTCGACTCGCAACAACGACGCCACCTCGGCATCGCGGCCGTTCGACCGCGACCGTGACGGCTTCGTGATCGCCGAGGGGGCTGCGGTCATAGTGCTCGAGGAACTCGAACACGCTCTGGCCCGCGGCGCCCGCATCTACGCCGAGCTGATCGGCTACGACATCTCGTCCGACGCCAATCACGTCTCCGACCCGGACCCGGTCGGCCTCAACCCGGCCCGCGCACTTCAGGCCGCGTTCACCGACGCGGGCATCGCTGCGGCCCGGTCGCCTGCGATCGCGACGCTGTAGATCTGATACGCGAAGTAGTTTTTGTCAAGCGAGCAGAGGGGTGCGACACCGCAGACCCGCACCTTGCGGTCCCGGTGCTTGAACCACCGCTTGCAGAACGCGCACGGACGCCAAAAACTGCCGTCCTTGTCGCTTCGCTTCGCGCGTCCTCCGACGGCAATCTGCGCGGCCTCAACTGCAGACACTTCGCTCGCGACGAACAGGCGGGGTGGCGCGCTTGCGGTGGTTGCCGAAGGCTGGGATACCCCCTTGGGTTGCGGGCTGTATGCGGGCGTGAGATAACCGATGCACTGACCTGCGAGGAAGGGAGCCAAGTCATGGCAGGACTCGATATCAAGTCGCTCGACAGTCCGGATGAGGTGCGGCCGTTTGCAGACGACAAGGGTGCGTCGCACATCGTCAACCTCCCCTCGGGGCCGGTCGGCCGCGGTGTGTTCGAGCCCGGTTGGCGCTGGTCGGAACACATTAAGCCGATCGCCGGCACCGACACTTGCCAGACCGCTCACCTCGGCTATGTCGTATCGGGGCGCATGCACATCGTCATGGATGACGGCAGCGAGGGTGAGTGCGGCCCGGGCGATGCTGTCTACATCGCTCCTGGTCACGACGCTTGGATCGTCGGTGACGAGCCCTGCGTGCTCGTCGACTTCGGCCAGATCCAGAACTACGCCAAGCCGCAGTAGTCCCGGACGCCGCGCGGGCCGGGAAGAACCGAGACGCGCCACGTGCGGCCCGGGAGCCGGGCGGAGCGTCGGCGGTTCCCGGAAGGGCTTCCGTCGTTCTCTAGGCCCGTGTCGGGAGCGGTGGCGGGCGCACGGGTTCACGCGGATCCCCTCTGCAGGCGCAGAGCCCGTTCGGCCAGGTCGCCCACACCCGTCACCAACTCCCCGCGGCGGGTCTCGGCCGAGCGTCGTTACGCCGCGCGTGCGTAGCGACTCGGTGAGTGTTGCGCGTTCGCAAATCGGCCGACCGCGGTCGTCGCGACTAACGATCCAGCAGTGCGGCCGGGGCTTCGAGACCATGCACGCGTGCCGGCGGTGGCGATGATGCCGAGGTAGCTGGTCGCGCTCCTGCTGCGGTCGAGTCGGTCGAACTCGCGGAGCCAGGCACTTATGTCGCGATCCGAGGGCTCTCCGACACGTCCGAGAGGACAGGTCGGGTGAACGTGCCAGTCGCCGATGCGACTAAACCGCGAGCCGTTGGCGCGGATTAGGCTTGCTTCGGTCGCTTCGATCTTGCCGTGGAGAATCTCCAGCTCGTGAGGTCGACGGCGGGCCGGTTGCGACGGTCGCGAGCTTGACGTCTGCGCGTGTGTGCCAGCTGCGGATCGGCGGACCGAAGATCCCGCCTCCGGTCTCATACCCGAGCACCTCAATACCGGGCGGGTGCGCCTGAATCTCCTCGTGAATCGTCTGTAGTGCGCGTGTGCCGATGTGCACGGTTGGGTCGACTCCGGCGACGGGCGTGTCAAGATGCGTGCGGTACATCTACCTCCAAAAAACACCCGCGGAACCGCCCACTGCAAGGATCCCGTTTCCCAGGTGATCTAGGCGTACCGATCGAGCCTTTGACACACGACAAACCATGGGACTCTCCACGACCGATTCGCACGCCGATACCCTGGGCCGGTGGCTGATCGCAGTGACCCGTACCGCCCGGCCTGGACGATTCGGTCACCTTCCGGGCAGCAGCTGAGGGTCGAGTACGACCGCTTGCGCAGTCACTGGCGAGTCTCTCCCGGCGAAAACGTGAGGCTCCACTTGGCCGACGCACTCGCGCAGGCGACAGGCAGCACGCCTGACGCGGAATGGATCGTCAAGGTCGTGCGCGAGATCGACCACGAAGCGCCAGCGATCTAGCCAATTCTCAGTGCAGGGACTCGCTCAGGCGCGTCGTGCTCGCCGAAGCAACGGAGTTTGCACGCGGGTCGTACAACACCGTTCGCATCGTTCAAGGCGTCTGCCAACCTTGACGCCGACGTACTTGAATCGATGCCCGAGAAGCCGACAGGTTCGCTGTTGCACGATCACGAATCTCAGATAACCAGCCAGTCGAAGCGCGCGCGCTCCCTGATCGACCAGGGACGGCCTCTGCGAGGCCGTCTTGCCTGCACGCACCACGACACCGAAACGATCCTCAGGTACTTCTAGGTGCGCGAGGCTGCTCGGCCGTGCGGGGTTCAAAGCGGCCGGCAGTTCGTCAGAGCGTGAGCGCCCCTGGCGGCTTCTACTCGGGGGTAACCAGGGGAAGCCGCAGTAGCAGGGGCGCTCGCCGTTCGCACCGCAGAGGGCGGCGCAACGCGACGCTAACTGTCTTGAGCGGCTGAGAAACGACGCAGACGGCTAGGAAAGCACTGCGTGATATCCGAGGCGCAGCTGCTAAATAGGGGTACCCCGATGGGGGATTCGCCGCGGGTGTTCGTGTAGTTCACTCCGTCCGGGTCGTCGCTGCGGCCAGCGTGTGCGGCTTGGAGTGACGGGGGAACGCTCCTTTTGCTTTGCCCCTGGTCGCAGCGTCGACCGTTCCGCGACGCGTTCAAGAGATACACAAACGCGACCAGCATGATCGGCACGATCAGCAGCTGCAACAAGTCCCAGAGCGTCTTGGACGGCTGCACCTCTCTGCCCTCCGGCTTGTCCCACTGCCGTTCTCCGAAACCAGTGCAGTCCGGCCAGCGCATCGCGACATTCTCCCACCGCGGACCGGCTCAGTAGTTCGCTGCCCGTCCTTGCTCGACTACCTCGAGCGGTTGGCCGATGCGAAGCCGGAGAAGCTCGAACGCGCCTGCGTGCGCTGGCATGGCCGGCTCGAGATTGAGGTGTCGGGTTTGACGCTGGCTAAGTTGCAACTCGCACCTGCGGCGTTTGCGAGCCTGCGTGCTCGCGAACGGGACTCGGTCGAAATACTGAGGAGGTTACTGCGACGCGTGAGGCCGACGCTCCTACCGCGCACCGGCTCCTAGCGTGGCGACGTCCAGTCCGGTGATCCGGCGATGCTGGGTTCTAGCCCACCGAGAACTTAGGCGCGCCGAACGCGACGGTCACGGTCCAAGCCTGCGTAGTCGTGTTGATCGTGACCTTCATCCACGCCTTGCCGAGGTAGGACTTTCCTGACCACGCGCCTGCGGGTAGCACGGCGGTGTGCAGGCGCGCCTTCGGTCGCGTGCTGCATTGAAGCGGCTTGTTCGGATCGGTCTGAGTGATCAGCACGTTCCTGGCCTAGCCATTGACGGTGACAATCACGACTGAGCCCCAGGTATACGCCTGGTTGCTGGTGTTCACGTCCATTCCGAAGCCGCTGCCATCTTCGAGAGGTACGGAGCCGCTTGCCGACTGACGCAACACAACGGGGGGCGTCGTGCGTGGTTCCCGTGTACTTGATCTTCGGCTGGTTTCCGCAGACCCCGCCCTGCCCGGGACGAGTATTGAGCTTGTCGCCCGTGTACCTCACCAACAATCCGTTGAGCGCGCCCGCGTTGAGGGATTTCAGCCCCGACGGAGGCGCAGAGGCACCGACTCCAGCAACAGTGACGGTCACCGTGTACGAACCATCAGAGTTCTTGACCGCAGAAGCGGTGGCATCCGCGAGCACAACGTTCGTTGCGTTGTCTCGCAATTGAACCGAAGGCTTCGATAGCTGGCAACGTTCTCACCCGGAGTTCCGGCGTGGGTGCTGCTGATGAGAATTGGGAGCCCATCTGGGCGAGTGGTCGGGAAGATCGGAAGAATCGTTCCGCTCGGCTGCCCTGCCTGGTTGACCGCAATCGAGATGACCGCCACCCCGGCCTTCGGGTTAGCAGCGTAATTCGCAGCCGACGGCGTGATGCTCGTCAAGCTCACTCCAGGGCCGGCATCCGAAACAAACATGGAATTCAAAACGACCGGTTTGCTCCTCGACATCACTTTGCAGACCAACAAGGACGCGACGCCAGGGAGGTGGACTCTCATCGCGTCATGCGGACAAGCCAATGCGGCTCCACCTCTGACGACTAAGCTCGTGTTCCAAGTCCACGGTGTCGCCAACGGGCGCGCACTTTTGGCCGAGCATCGCGCGCTTCGCGTCCATCTGGTCCCTCTCATGACATCTACGACGCCGCGGTTAATCCTGGCGTTCCCCGCGCCGGTCTACGACCTCATCCGGCCGCGTCAGATGATTACGTCTGGAATGCGAAGTCTCCGCCGATGCGTTCTACAACAACGGAGCAACCTCCGGCAGCCTGCACGGCACTCCGTTCGTTGATCCCAACGTGGCGAACTGCTGATCAGCCCTGCGCCGACGGGGAGCGGGATCGTCACGGTGGCCACGCGGTGTCCACGACGCCTGTCGCGTCGTCTCCGCTGCCAACATAAAGAGGCGGAGGCCGTCTCCGATGCGGCCTCTTGAGAATGGAGCGTATCGGGATCGAACCGATGACCTCCGGCTTGCAAAGCCGGCGCTCTCCCAGCTGAGCTAACGCCCCGTCGGCTCAGTGTAGAGCGGGGAGGAGCTACGCGGCTTCGAGCGGGGAGCCGAGCTGGACCTGCCACCAGTTGCCGTCGACCTCCGGGAGCGCCCCGACCGGGCGGACCCGGGAGACGGGGTCCGGCACGGGTGCGACGGGCTCCGGCTCGATCGCGGCCGGCACTTCGACGACGGGCTCGGGCTGCGCCTCGACGACCGGCTCGGCATACACGGGCTCGGCGTACACCGGCTCGACGGGCGCCGGCTCGACGTACTCGGGTGCAGGCGCCGCGGCGGCCTCCGCGGCTGCGGCCTGCTCGGCGGCGATCGCCTCGGCGTACAGCTGGGCGGCGTACGCCTGCTCGACGTCGAACTGCGCCGGGACGACGACGGACTCGACGTAGACCTGCTCGGTGTACACGGGCTCGGGGTAGACCGGCTCCGCCGCGTACACCGGCTCCGCGGCGTACACCGGCTCGGCCGGAACCGCAGGAGGCGGCGCCGACGCCGGCGCCGCCTCCCCCAGCTCCCAAGTCGTGGCCTGCAGTGACGCGTGTGCCTCGGCCAGACGCATCTGCGCGGCCAGCAGCTCGCCGCGCTCCCGCTCCAGCTCCTGCGCCCGCTGCGCGAGCAGACCGCGGCGCTCCTCGTACTCCGCCTGCACCCGGATCAGCCGGTCGCGCTGCGCCTCGACGGCGGCGGTCAGCCGGTCGAACTCGCGCTCACGCCGATCCAGATCCGCCTCGCGCTCGACGATCGACGCCTCGCGCGACACGATCTCGGCCTCGCGCGCCGACAGCCCGACTTCGCGGCCCTGCTCACGCGGAGCGGAGAGCGGCGGTTCCGGGTAGTACGAGCTGACGGTCATGCGGCAAATCCCCCTAAGTCGTGCCGCAGACCTACTCTCCTAGCATCGAGCGCAGGCGGACGCATGTCGATCCCCCGGTCGAGTGACCCCGACCGAGGGTCGACACGCGTCAGGCAAGGCTAGGCGGCGCGCTCGAGCCGCTCTTCCACGCGGGCCCGGGCGACGATCTGCTCGCGATCGCCGAACCGGACGCGGGCGCGGAGGGCCCGTTGCTCGTCCCAGAGCCCGTCGAGCTCTGCGTCGATGCCCCGGATCTCTTCCCGGATCGCGGGGTCGTACTCGCGGGAGAGCTGATGCCAGAGCTCGGCCCGATCCTCGCTCAGACGCTCGATCTCCTCATGGATCTCTCTTATGGTCCTCATGGCCGGTAAAACGCGGCAACAGGCCCGAACATTCCATTGGATTCCTCAGGAATACCCGAGGTCTTCGAGCCGGTCCTCGTCGATCCCGAAGTAGTGGGCCAGCTCGTGGAGGACGGTGATCCGGATCTCCCGCTCCAGCTCGGCCGGGTCGGGAAACGACTCCACGAGCGGCAGCCGGAAGATGCGGATCCGGTCGGGGAGCGCGCCGGCCCAGTCGCCGCGTTCCGGGAGCGGGACGCCCTCGTAGAGGCCGAACACGTCGGGGTCGTCCGGATCCTCGTCCTCGACGGTGATCTCGACGTTCTGGATCGCCTCGCGGAGCTCGGCCGGGAGCGACGCGATCGCGCGGTCGACGTGGTCCTCGAACCTCAAGCGGCTGCGAGTGCTTCGCGGACGCGCTCGGCGACCGCTTCGAGATCGATGCTCGCACCCGTGACGTCGCTCAGGATCTCGTCCGCCGTCGGCTTCTGGCCTTCGGACCAGAGCTCGCGCAGCAGCGAGCCGGCGTCCTTGCGCGTGAACCACGTCGTGCCGAACTTGTCGCGCAGGTACGACCGGAGCTGCGCCTCGAACGCCCACGCGCGGAGGTACTGCGACGCGTAGAAGCCGTCGTCGATGTCGCCGAGATAGTCGGTGTCGCTCGGCGTCACCTTCAGCGCGTCGCTCAGGAGCTCGACGTAGCGCCCGCGCATCGTCGTCACATCGGCGACGCTGTGGAACTCGACCTCGTAGAGGAGCTTCGCGCAGTAGCGGCGGACGAGCCAGAGCAGCTGCGTCGCGCCCTCGGCCGAGAACTCGTTCGGCCGCGGGAAGTCGAGTCGGCGCGTCAGCCAGGCCGCGTCGATCGTCAGGTGCTCGAGCAGCATCGCCCAGCCCTCGGTGACCGCGTTGTCGCCGAGCCGCCGCTCCTCGACGGTCAGCGACGGCGACGTGTGAGCGAAGTGCTCCGTGTGGCCGGCCTCGTGGAAGAGCGCGCGCCAGTCGTCCGGGCCGCCCTGCGGCTTGATCACGAGAATCACGCGGCCGGGAACTTCGATCGGGACGCAGAACGCGCGCGGCGACTTGTT
Organism: uncultured Actinomycetes bacterium; assembly: GCA_963816455.1. Taxonomy (GTDB): domain Bacteria; phylum Actinomycetota; class Thermoleophilia; order Gaiellales; family Gaiellaceae; genus Palsa-739. The sequence goes on along the minus strand of CAWFKM010000009.1, from coordinate 169,605 downwards.
CGGCCGCTCCTCGAGGTCGAGCTCGACGTTCTTCTGCGCGCGCAGGTCGATACCGAGCTCTTCGAGCGACGCTTCGAGCGCCGGCACCATCCGCTCCATCGGGAACGCGGAGTCCCAGTCGACGCCGCGCCAGACGCGCGCGACGTCCCAGCGCTCCACCTCGCCGAGACCGAGCCCGACGCGTGCCCGGAACGAACGATCGCCGGCGTCCTCCCAGAGCTTCTCCGTCGAGGCGAGGAACCGGCGGCATTGGTCGGCGAGACCGTCGAGGTCGAAGCCGAAGCCGCGGTAGAGCTCCGTGTAGTTCGGCGCGCCGAGCCGCTCCGTCTCGCGGTGGACGACCTGCGCCGAGCGGAGGTACAACGGATTCATCTGCGTCTCCGTGAGCTCGTTCCTGGCGAGCTCGAGGCGCTCGCGCGTCGCGCGGTCGGGCTCGTTACCGATCTTCGGGCGGAGCATCCGGTACGGGACCTCCTCGCCGTCGACCGTCGCCTTGAGCGTCGCCTCGAGCTCGGCGACGCGCTCCGACTCCTCGCGGACGAAGTTGCCGAGATAGCCCTCGCACGCGAACTTCCAGAGCTCGCGCGTGTTGCGGACGCCGTCGACGGACGCGCCGAGCGCATGCGCCGTCTCGAGCGCGGTCAGCTCGGCGTGGCGCTCGTAGATCGGGACGAGGTTGTAGGTGTCCTTCACGCCGGCGAAATGGAGGTACGCCTCCTCGTCGAGCTCCGCGATGAAGCGGTCGGCGTCGGCGCTGAGGCGGGAGAGCTCTCGTTGGCTGAGCGGTTCTGACACGGCGGGCCGTAGGATATCCGCCGTGCGGGAGATCAAACTTCACACCGACCGCCGGACCCAGCTCGTGAACATCACGGAGCAGGTCCAGGCCGCCCTCGGCGACGTCAACGGCGCGGCGGCCGCCCTCGTCTACGTGCCCCACACGACGGCCGGCGTGACGATCAACGAGCACGCCGACCCGGCCGTCGCGGCGGATCTCGAGTCCGCCATGGAGAAGGTCGTCGACGACGGCTGGGACTGGAAGCACACCGAGGATCCCGACGGTCCCAACGCGCCGTCGCACGTCCGGTCGTCGCTCGTGAACACGCAGGTGCTCGTGCCGCTCGACGGCGGCAAGCTCGCGCTCGGCCGCTGGCAGGGGATCTTCTTCTGCGAGTTCGACGGGCCGCGGGACCGCACGGTGTACGTCACGAGCCTGCGCTAGAGCGAGACCGTTGCCGACCGGCCGAGCTGCTTGCCGGCGCGGTCGAGCGCGACGACGGCTGCGAACCGGGCTGACGCGGGCACGTCGATCGCCGTCTCGAAGCTCTGCTTCGCCTTCGCGGTGCCGGGGGAGAGTGCGCTCTGGCTTGACCCGAAGAGCGGCAGCCAGGCCGCGAGCTCGGTCGAGCCGTTCCAGCTCGCGAACAGCCCGTTCCCGGACGCGACGAGCGCCGGCGGCTGGTTCGGCGTCCCGACCCAGGGAAAGCGGAGCGTGCGGTAGTTCTGCCCGCCGCGCGGAAGCGTCGCGTCGAAGAGGACGGTGCCGTCGGCGGCGTACTCCGTGAAGTTCGGCTGCGTTCCCCAGCCGACGAGGACGTTGCCGTTGCGCTGCGTCTGCACGCTGCCGAGCTTGTGCGCAAGCAGCGGCGGCGCGTGGACGTACTGGCGCAGGAGCGTCGCGCGCTTGCGCTTGAGGTCGAGCGCGAGTGCGAGGCCGCGCGACTGCGGCTCGACCTGCGGCGCCGCTGCGTTGTCGAACAGCGTGACGAGCGCGTCGCCGTTTCCGTGATGACGCGCGTCGTGCTGCCAGGCGAACCGCGTTCCCTTGCCCATCGCGAAGTCGCTCTTCTTTCCGCCGAGGCGCCAGAGCACCTTCCCGCTGCCGCGGTCGATCTTGTAGACGGCCCATGTGTTGCGCGCCGAGACGAGGAGGTTCGCGGCGTCGGCGTCGACGTCGATCGAGTTGACGTGGAAGTAGTCGAAGCGTGGCGCGACCTGCGCGTGCGACTCGCTCACCTTCACGTGGTCGAGGCTCCGCCACTCGAAGCGCACCTTCGCGCTCGGGATGTCGATCTCCTGGACGACGCCCTCGATCACCCGTCCGCGCCGGTGACCGACACTCGACAGGTCGACCGTCTGAATGTCGTACGCCGTCACCAGCGCGGTTCCCTGCGGCGTGACGATCAGCTCGTGCAGGTCGGACTGGAGCCCGTTCCCGGCCGGGAACCGCGCGATCTCGCGGTAGTACCGGTCGACGATCACGTGCTCGCCGACGCCGAGGCCGTGCACCGCCTTGCCCTCCCACCACGTCAGCACCGGCTCGCCCCGATACAGCGCGACGCGGAGGTTCATCACGGTGCTCGGCGTTGTCGGACGGAACCAGACGAGCTCTCCGGCTCCGTCGACGATCATCGCGCCGCGCTGCCCCGGGCCCGACGAGGGCGCGAGGAAGAGATACCCCGCGGCCGTTCCTGCCGCGTGTTGGAGGACCGTCACGATCGGCGGCATCAGATCGGGACGCGATGCGAATCGCTGCACATTCGGATCCGCGGGCGTCGCGCCGAGCACCGAGCGCGCGTTGCGGCCGAGGACGACGACCGCGGCGGCACCGAGGAGGAAGCGCTCGCGTGTGAACGTGTCGCCCAAGCTCGCACCACGATAGGCGACGTTTGGGCGTGCGATCTCGTCTTAACGCGCGATACATGACGCCTTAACCATGGGTAACGGCGCGACGTTCATCGTGCGGTGCGGTGAGGCGAGCATGGAAACCTGCGGCTCTCGCGCTTGTCCTCGCGTGTGCGGCGCTTGGCGCGGTCGAGGTCGGCGACGGCGATCGCGACGCGTCGGCGGCCACGCCGGCATCGACGCGGCTCAACGTCGTGATGATCGTGAGCGACGACGAACGCGTCGCGGGCAACAGCGTGATGCGCGACGTCCAGGCGCTCGGACGGCACGGCGTGACGTTCGCCAACTACCACGTCACGACCTCGGAGTGCGGACCGTCGCGGGCGAGCATCCTGCTCGGCCAGTACGCGCACCACACGGGCGTCCTCACCAACTTCGGCCGGCACAGCTATCCGGCGTTCCGCGATGCGTCGGATCTCCCCGTCTGGCTGCATGCGGCCGGATACCAGACCGCGCTCGTCGGCAAGTACCTCAACGACTACACGCTCGACGGCAACCACGTCATCCCGCCCGGCTGGGACGACTGGCAGGCGATCGACAGCGTTCCGGAGGAGAAGTACTACGACTACACGCTGAACGAAGGCGGAACGCTCGTGCACTACGGCTCGCAGCCCGCCGACTATTCGACGACGGTGCTGACGCAGAAGGCACTCAGCTTCATCGACGCCGCGAAGTCGCCGTTCTTCCTCTACTTCGCTCCCGTCGCGCCGCATCTGCCGGCGATTCCGGCACCCGGCGACGTGGGAGCCCTGCAGGATCTGCCCGCACTCGACTCGCCGTCGCTCGACGAGCGCGACATCAGCGACAAGCCCTGGGCGCAGTGGCACGCGCGCCGGCTCAACGGCAGCGCCGTTGCGTACACCGAACGCGTGCGCGAGCACCAGCTCGAGTCGCTGCTCGCCCTCGACCGTTCGGTGGGGAGCATCGTCGCCGAGCTCCGCCGGCGCGGGCTGCTCGACAAGACGGTCATCCTCTTCACGAGCGACAACGGCTTCCTCTGGGGTGAGCACCGGCTCGGCGGCAAGCTGTGGCCCTACGAGCCGTCGACGCACGTGCCGCTGATCGTGCGCACGCCGTGGCGCGCCGGCAACGGCACCGTCAACGACGCGCCGGTGCTCAACATCGATCTCGCCTCGACGATCAGCGCGCTCGCCGGCGTCCGTCCCGGCATCCGGCAGGACGGCTATAGCTTCGCGCCGTTTCTCCACGGGCGCACCGAACCGTGGAGAAAGTCGTTCGTCGTCGAGTACCTGGGACCGAGCGAGCTGAACAACGGCGGTCCGCCGCCGTACATCGCCGTCCAGACGCGCCGCTACCTCTACGTCGAGTACCGGCGCGGCTGGCGCGAGCTGTACGACCTTCGTTCCGATCCGTGGGAGCTGCGGAACGTCGCCGATGAAGCGCCGTACACGAAGACACAGGCTTCGCTCCACGTGCTCCTGCGCAAGCTCTACACGGCGCACATGCATCGATTCAGCTAGCGTCGGCCCGGTGCCTGTCCGTTCCGGCCCGCCGCCGCTGGGAACGAACCACTTCCGCGTGATCATCGGAAGGCGCGAGCTCGGCTTCTCCGAGGTCTCCCGGCTCAGCTCCGAGACCGACGTCGACCCGTTCTCGGAGGATCGCTTCCACGGCTACGAGACCGTCGTGCTGCGGCGCGCGCTCTCGACGTCGACGGAACTCTACGACTGGCGGCGGAAGATCGCGCAGGGAAAGGACGACCGTCGCGACGTGACGATCCACCAGCTCGCGTCGGCCGGCGGCGCGATCGTCAACTCGTGGCGGCTCGAGGGCGCATGGCCGTGCCGCTGGTCGGGGCCGCCGTTCGACGCGCTCAGCGGCGACGTCGCGATCGAGGAGCTCGAGCTTGCCTACGACGATTTGATCTGGCTGAAGCCGGAGCCCACCCGTTCACGCACGAAGACCGAAGGAGCCTGAGATGGCCGTACTCCGCGACCGCCCTTACGCACAGTTCAACTTCCTGGTCGATCTCGGCACCGGCAACACCGAGGGACCGCAGGCGGGCTTCCAGCACTGCAGCGAGATCGGGATGTCGGTCGACGTGGTCGAGTACCGCAACGGGAACGACAAGGAGAGCTCCGTCCACAAGCTGACGGGCCTCGCGCGGTATCCGGACGTCACGCTGAAGCGCGGGATCATCGGCTCGCTCGACCTCTACAGCTGGCTCGACGACATCCGCAACGGCAACGAGTCCGCGTATCGCACCGTGACGATCTCGTTGCAGAACGAGGATCACTCGCAGGTCGTGCAGACGTGGAAGCTCATGCGCGCCCGGATCGTCAAGCACTCGAGCGGCCCGCTGGACGCGCATCACAGCGGCGTGGCGATGGAGGAGCTGACGCTCGCGTACGAGCGGCTCCAGATGGAGTAGAGCGGGCGGGCGGTAGTCTGGCCTGATGGCCGCGCCCGTCACGAGAGATCAGGAGCTCGAGCTCGACGTCGAGTCGCTCGCGTACGGCGGCAACGGCGTTGCGCGGACGGACGGCTTCGTCGTCTTCGTCCGGCGCGGGCTGCCGGGCGACCGCGTCCGCGCGACCGTCACGAAGGTGAAGCGCGGCTACGCCGAGGCGACGGCGACCGAGGTGCTCCGGCCCGGGCCGCAGCGGGTCGAGCCGTCGTGCGCGCACTTCGGCACCTGCGGCGGCTGCCGCTTCCAGGACTTCGCGTACGACGCGCAGCTGGAGCAGAAGGAAGCGCAGGTACGCGACGCGCTGCAGCGGCTGGGCGGGATCGCGGAGCCGCCGCTCACGGCGATCGTCCCGTGCGAGCCGGAGATCTACCACTACCGCAACAAGGTCGAGTACTCGTTCACCGCCGCCGAGGACGGCGTCGCGCTCGGCTTCCACCGCGCCGGCCGCTGGGACGAGGTGCTCGAGATCGACCGCTGCTGGCTGATCGACGATCTCGGCAACAGGATCCGCGACGCCGTGCGCGACTGGGCGCGCGAGGAAGGGTTGCCCGCGTACTCGCAGGCCGAAGCTCGCGGCTACCTTCGCCATCTCGTCGTGCGTCAGGGACGCAACACCGGCCAGGCGCTCGTGCAGCTCGTGACCGGGCCGGGCGAGAAGTTCGAGACCGGCTACTTCGTCGACGTGCTGCGGAAGTTCCCCGAGGTGCGCTCGATCCTCTGGTCGATCAACGACACGCCGGCGGAGGTGACGAATCTCCCGTCGGAGGTGCTCTGGGGCGACGACTTCTTCGAGGAGGAGATCGACGGGCTGCGGTTCCGCGTGCGGCCGAATGCGTTCCTCCAGACGAACACCGCGATGGCGGAGAAGCTGTACGCGCTCGCGCGCGACGCGGCGGGGCTCACCGGCAAGGAGACAGTCTGGGATCTCTACTGCGGCATCGGCACGATCGGGCTGTCGATGGCGAAGGACGCGCTGACGGTGTGGGGGATCGAGGTGTCGGAGGAATCGGTCGCGTGCGCGCTCGAGAACGCGGAGCTGAACGACATCACGAACGCGGCGTTCTTCGCGGGCAACGTCGGCCAGGTCGTCGAGGAGCTGCTGGAGCGGTCCGGCGCGCCCGACGTCGTCGTCGTCGACCCGCCGCGCGCGGGGCTCGCGGGCAAAGCGCTGCGCCGGCTCGGCCGGCTCGGCGCGCCGAAGCTCGTCTACGTCTCGTGCAACCCGACGACGCTCGCCGGCGACGCGAAGGCGCTGCGCGACGAGTACGGCTACGAGCTGGTAAGCGCGACGCCGGTCGACATGTTCCCGCACACGCCGCACGTCGAGTGCGTCGCGCTGTTCGAGCGTGGAGGAACCCCTGGTTCCCCCACGAGCCCTCTCCTCTAGCGCCCAGCGTGGCGATTCGTCGTATGCGCTCCGGCGAGAGCGCGGTCTCGCCTGCGCGCGGCGAAGCGCGCTGTCACGCAAGGTCGTGTGGGCGCTTTCGCCTCCCTGCGCGGGCCGTGGTGCCTTCGCATCCCGGCCCGCGGAGTTCGCCTCCGGCCAAGCCGGCTCCGCCTGTCTTAGCCTCCGGCCTTCTTGGCGCTCTTCGCCAACTGTGTCGGACACCGCGGAGCCTTCCGGGTGTCTGGCACGGAGGGGTGCTCGGTGTCAGACACCGCGCGCCACACGCCGCACGTCTAAGCGGTGGCGTTGCTCGAGCGGGCACCGTGAACTAGCGTTGCTGCGGTGCCGCTCTTCGAGTCCGAACCCGAGTCGCCCGCCGAGATCGCGGCGGAGCAGGCACTGGACGAGGCCAGCCGCGAAGTCGGCTGGGACGAGTTCGAGAAGGAGGGCGAGCGCGAGCGCACGCTCTGGGCACACGGCTTCCTCGGCCCGTTGACGTTCTTCGGCCGATTTCGGCGCAAGCCTTTCCGTCGCGTCGACGGCGATCCGGTGCCGGAGCCGGTCGACGACCCTGACCCCGGCGACGAGCGCGGCCTGCGCGACGCACTCGACGAGCAACGGCCGTCGGACTAGCTCACGCGGCCGGCTTCGGCTTCCTGATCTTCTTCACCTCGCGCCACACGTAGTCGCCGTTCGCGAGGATGAAGCCGACCGAAAGGAACGGCAGCGCGGGGAGGCCGTCGACGTGCGCCGCGTTCGCGGCTGCGACGGTGATTCCGTACATCGCGGTCATCCCGAACCACGTCCAGTTGACGCGCAGCTTCCAGCGCGCGGCCGCGCCGAGGAACAGCGCGAAGAACAGGACGTCCGGCGGGCCGAGATACGCCGCGCCGCCGCCGGGGACGACGAACGCGATCGCGACCGCGGTGTAGACGCCGAAGTGATGCGCGGTGATCGCGTGCGTCGGCCCGCGCCAGACGGAGATCGCGTCGACGACCGGCACGACGAGCGCGACGAGCACGACCCACGACAAGTACTCGAAGAGCGAGAGGAACGCCCAGCCGGCGAAGACCGCCGCCCACAACTTCGCGAAGTTCCCCTCGAGCCCCCAGTCGAGCTCCGCGAACAGGAACGCGAGCCCCGCGAGCACACCGGTCGTCACGAGCAGCCACTTCAGCGGCAGCTCCCAGAGCGGCAGCGCGACGAGCACGAGCAGCAGCGTCCCCGGCATCACGCCGAGCGAGACGATCGCGATCGCCCACCACAGACTGACATGCGGGATGTGCGGCGCCGCCACGTACCACGCGACGACGACGACGGCGAGGACGACGAAGATCGTCGCCCGGCGCCGGCCTAGTAGGGCGGCAGCTCTGCCCACCACGTGCCGAGCAGCTTGAACGCGTTCCAGAACCGCGTCTTCTCCGGCTGCTCGTCCAGGCATTCGTCGATGTCGGGCGTGACCAGCGCCTGCACGGTCGGCGTGAACTGCTGCAGCTCGCCCTCCGTGTCGGCGATCTCGCGCGCGAGCGGGAAGCTCGAGCCCGTTCAGGAACGCGACGGCGTCCGTTCCCATCACGACGACGAGCTTCGGCTGCACGATGTGCAGCTCGCGCAGGAGAAACGGCCGCGATTCCGCGTCGTCGCCGTCCGCGAACTTCAGGCAGTTCGTCCCGTAGATCGCCATCGGGTCGACGTGCAGCCGCTGCAGCGACTTGAGGAGCGCGTTGCCCGCGCGGCCGTAGAACGCGACGCCTTCCTGGAGCTCGGCCGGCTTCGGCGCGTGCTTCAGCAGGAAGACGTCGGCAAGCGGATGGCCGGAGCCGACGACGGGAACGCGCGCGCCGCCGCCTGCCTGCGCGACCTCGTCACCGAGAGCATTGATCTCGGTGATCGCCTTTTGCAGGTACTTCTCATAGATCTCGTCTGTCGCCACGGTCACGGGAGCCCCGGGAAGGGTTCGCCTCTAACGAACCTTCTCCTTGGCTTGGGCCACCCACTTCAGCCCCTGGAGGTAGACGAGGGACTTCGGGCGGCGCAGGATCTCCGCCGTCCGGAGCGAGATCAGGAACTCCTCCGGCCCGTTGAAACGGCGCATGCGGACGGCGCCGGTGCCGACTCCCTGGAGCACGTGGGCGTCCGAGCCGGCGCCCGCGATCAGGTTGTACTTGCGGGCGAACCGCTGCGCCTCGTCGTTGTAGCCCTCGAAGAGGAGGCGCGCGTTGTACGTCTCGAAGACGTCGATCTCCGCGAGGTGCCGGTGCAGCGTCGGCGGGTCGGGAATCGAGTGCATCCGGTCGAACGGGTGCGGCACGTAGACGAGCGCGCCCTGCGCGCGGATCGCTGCGACGGTGTCGGCGAACGACATGCCGCGTGGGATCTCCTCTTTCAGGAAGAGGCCGATCACCTCGCCCTGGCCGTCCGTCTTGATCTCCTCGCCGGGGATCACGATCAGCTTCCGGTTGCGTGCGTGCTCGACCGCCTCGAGTGCGCCGCCGAAGACGTTGTGGTCGGTGACGGCGATCGCGCCGAGCCCTTCGTTCTCGGCGTGCTCGACCAGGTCGTCGGCGTCGATCGAGCAGTCGTGCGACCAGTTCGTGTGCATGTGCAGGTCGGCGATGATCCAGTCGCGGTCCTCGACCGCGGCGGGGCGCTGCGCGGTACGGCGCCGGCGGCGGCCGATCGAGCCGTAGACATCCTCGACGCGGTCGGCGAGCGCGGCGAAGCTCTGCTCCTCGGCGGCGGTGCGGCCCTCGGCGGCGCGCTCGGCGCGGAACGCCGCGTCCTCCATCAGCCGCCCGACCTCCGCGGCCACGAGCTCGGGCTGGAGCAGCCGGCCGGGCGGGGCGGCGACCGCGGCGCCTGCGGCCTGCGCCTCGACGACGAGCCGCGGGCTGCCGTCGAGCGCCGGGACGAAGACGGCGGCCTCGCCGAAGCAGCGGCGCGCGCGCGTCGCCGTCGCGCGCGGTGCGGACGTGCATCCGCCCACGGAGCGCGCGCGACGCCGTGGGACGGCCGCCGAGCGGGCGGGTCCGCAGCAGCAGGAGCTCCCAGTCCGTCGCCGCGGTCAGCTCGCGGACGAGCGCACGCAGCAGCGGCCGCTCCGTCTGCCGCCATTCGAGGACGACGAGGTTGCGTTTCTTCGCCGGGCGGAAGAGCTCGAGGTCGACGCCGAGCGGCACGAGGTCGTAGCGGCCCGGGAAACGAAGCGCCGCGGCCTCCGCCGTCTCCGGGCTTGTCGCGAGCAGCGCGTCGAGCCGCGCGAGCAGCCGCTCCCGCTGCGCCTTCCCCGGCGGGTAGCCGAGCCGCTCGGCCGAGAAGAACGTCGCGGCGGTCAGCGCGCCGGAGTCGCGGAGCGCGAGATACGAGAGGCTCGGCAGGCCCGGCTCGAAGCCGTGGACGACGTCGAACCGTCCGCCCGCGAGCGCGATCGCGAGGTTCGCGCGAACGCCGACGGGCACGCCCATCCGGCTCCGCCGCGAGATCGGCACCGCCGGACCGAGCGCGACGACGTCGGCGTCGATGCCGTCGTTCAGCGCGCGACGCCCGGCTGCGAGGTCACGCCCGCGGTTCGACGGCGCGAGGACGGTCACGGTGTGGCCGCGGCCACGCAGCTCGCCCGCCAGCCCCGCGACGTGCTCGTTCACGTCGTGTGGCTGCGACCACGCGAAGGGGGTGACCAGGGCGACGCGGCGGTGTTCCACCTCGAGCGCCAGTCTAGGTGGAACGACGAGGGCCCGGCCCCGAATGGGGCCGGGCCCTGGGCGTTACTACGCGGTCGCCGTCTTCTTCGCGACCGTGCGCTTGTTCTTCGCGATGAACTGCTCGGTGAGCTCGTGCGCCTCGTCGTCCTGGATCTGCTTCGGGGGCGACTTCATCAGGTACGAGCTCGGCTCGACGAGCGAGCCGGAGATGCCGTTGTTCAGCGCGAGCTTCGCGAGCCGCACCGCGTCGATGACGATCCCGGCCGAGTTCGGCGAGTCCCAGACCTCGAGCTTCAGCTCGACGTTGAGCGGCACGTCGCCGAACGACGAGCCCTCCATCCGGATGTACGCCCACTTCCGGTCGGTGAGCCACGGCACGTAGTCGGACGGACCGACGTGCACGTTGCCCTCGCCGAGGTCGTAGTCGAGCATCGACGTGACCGCGTTCGTCTTCGAGATCTTCTTCGACTCGAGGCGCTCGCGCTCCAGCATGTTCAGGAAGTCGGAGTTGCCGCCGACGTTCAGCTGCATCGTCTTGTCGAGATGCACGCCGCGCTCGCGGAACAGCGACGTGAGCACGCGGTGCGTGATCGTCGCGCCGACCTGCGACTTGATGTCGTCGCCGATGATCGGCACGCCCGCCTCCTGGAACCGCTTGTTCCAGTAGTCCTCGCGCGCGATGAACACCGGCATGCAGTTCACCATCGCGCAGCCCGCCTCGAGGATCTGCTCGGCGTACCACTTCGTCGCCATCTCGGAGCCGACCGGCAGGTAGTTGACCACGACGTCGGTCTTCGTCTCCTTGAGGATCCCGACGATGTCGTCCGTCTTGCCCGGCGCCTTCTCGACGATCTGCGAGAGGTACTTGCCGATGCCGTCGTGCGTCATGCCGCGTGAGACCTTGATCCCGGTCTTCGGCACGTCGGCGAACTTGATCGTGTTGTTCGGATGCGCCCACATCGCCTCGGAGAGGTCTTTGCCGACCTTCCCCTTCACGACGTCGAACGCCGCAGTGAACTCCACGTCGCGGACGTGGTAGCCGCCGAGGTTGACGTGCATCAGGCCGGGGACGAACTTGTCGTCGTCCGCGTCCTTGTAGTACTCGACGCCCTGCAACAGCGAGTTTGCGCAGTTGCCGACGCCGATGAGCGCGACGCGCACCTTTCCGTCGTCTGTGCGGTGGCCGTTGGTGCTGGCGCCGTTCGAGCTACGGTCTTTCGGCATCGGTTCCTCCATGTGCAAGTTGCTTACGGACGTGCAGGATTCGCTGGAGCACGGTGATCCACGCGGTGACTGCGAGCAGGTAGATCGCCCACTGGAGCAGCCCCCACGGTGCGAGCACGAGGCCCGCGGTGATCACGACCACCCGTTCGGCGCGCGAGCCGAGCCCGACGTCGCCGCGCAGGCCGAGCGCCTCCGCCTTCGCCCGCGTGTACGGGACGAGGAAGGAGCCGGCGACCGCGAGGATCGTGAAGACGACAGCGATCTGGTTCCCCTGCCGCGACAGCACGAGCCCGATCGCCGCGAGCATCGCGCCCTCGCCGATCCGGTCGGTTGTCGAGTCGAGGAAGGCGCCGAACGGCGTCGACTTCCCGCCGACGCGCGCGAGCGCGCCGTCGAGGATGTCGAGGATCGAGCCGACGACGAAGAGCAACGCGCCGAGCCAGTAGAAGAGGATCTCGTTCCGGTCTTCGAACGGGACGACGACCGCCGCCACGAGGCAGAGGGTCACGCCGCTCGCAGTGAGCACGTTTGGCGTGACGCGTGTGCGCGCGAGGCCGGTGACCGACCGCCGCGCAAGCGAGCGCGCACCGGTGGTGTAGCCGTCCTTCACGCGTCGGAGCGCGGGGGCTTCTTTCATTTCCAATCGCAATCCTGCTATAGGGAGACTATAGCAGGTTTGCGATCATAACGTGACCGCGGCGGGCGATTCGCGGCGCGAGGGCGATGATCGCGAACGCGAGCAACGCGACGCCGATCCCGGCGACGACGTCGACGGCGAAGTGGTTCGCGGTCGCCATCACACAGAACCAGACCCAGGCGGGCCAGAGAGCCCAGAGAACCTTCGCCCACCAGTGCCGGCAGACGGTCACCATCACGACGCCGACGATCAGCGAGTCGGCCGCGTGGAGGCTCGGCATCGCCGCGTACGGGTTGCTCGCCAGCGAGATAAACGCGGAGCCGTGGTTGATCCCGCTCACGCTGTCGAGAGCGTCGCCGAAGCCGAAGCTGCCGAACATCCGCGGCGGCGCCGTCGGCAGCATCACGTAGCCGATCAGGCCGAGCAGGTTCGCGAGCAGAATCGTGTTCCTGAACCAGACGAAGCGGTCGTTGCGGCGGAGGTAGACCCAGAGCAGCGTCAGCCCGACAACCGTGAACTCCGAGTTCCAGTACGTCCACGCGGCCGCGGTCAGCAGCCACTGCGACGAGTCCGCGATCCGCTGTGCCGACAGCTCGACGAGATGATGGGTCGTCCGCTGCTCGAACGTGATGATCCGCCAGCCGTTGGTGAACGCCTTGGCGGGGTTCCGGTCGGCGAGCCCGCGCGCGAGCTGGTACGCGAAAAAGAACCCGAACCAGATAGCAAGCTGGCGGGCGAAGTCACCGTAACCGCGCGGAAGCACGCGACGGCCAGCTGCGATAACAGCAGTCACAGGGGGATTTTACTGGACCGGGAGGATCTCGGACTACCCCCCGATGTATGACATTTCGACCTTCGGCCCGGTGGCCGTCTCGGCCGTGCGCAGCTCGGAGTAGCGGTCGGTGCGGCGGCCCCAGAGGCCGCGGATCTCGGCCGCCAGCTCCTCATCGGAGTGCCCGACCCGCAGCGGGGCGCGGAGGTCGTGGCCCCGGAGGGCGAAAAGGCAGGTGTAGAGGCGGCCCTCGGCGGAGAGGCGGGCGCGGGAGCAGCCGCCGCAGAACGGCTGCGTCACGGAGGCGATGACGCCGATCTCGCCCGCGCCGTCGCGGTAGCGCCAGGTGTTCGCGGTCTGGTCGGGCCGCGCCCGGGCGGCGGGCTCGAGCGGGAAGGCCGCGTCGATCCGGCTCACGATCTCGTCCGCCGGCACGACGTCGTCGAGCCGCCAGCCGTTCGTGTGGCCGACGTCCATGTACTCGATGAACCGCAGGACGTGGCCGGTGCCGCGGAACCGCGTGGCGAGTGCGACGACATCGCCGTCGTTGACGCCTCGTTTCACGACGGCGTTCACCTTCACGGGGATGCCGGCCGCCGCCGCCGCGTCGATGCCCTCGAGCACGCGCGCGACGGGGAAGTCGACGTCATTCAGCGTTGCGAAGGTCGCGTCGTCGAGCGAGTCGAGGCTGACCGTGACCCGGTCGAGGCCGGCGGTTGCGAGCGCCTCCGCCTTCTGCGCGAGCAGAGCGCCGTTCGTCGTCAGCGCGATCTCGAGATCCGGGATCGCGGCGAGCAGCTCGACGAGGTGCTCGACGTTGCGGCGGACGAGCGGCTCGCCGCCGGTTATCCGGACCGTCCGCACGCCGAGCGAGGCGAAGATGCGCACAACGCGCTCGATCTCCTCGAAGCTCAGCAGCTCCTTGCGGTCGAGAAAGGCGTAGTCGCGGCCGAAGACCTCCTTCGGCATGCAGTAGACGCAGCGGAAGTTGCAGCGGTCGGTGATCGAGACCCGCAGCGTCTCGAGCGGCCGTCCGAGCGTGTCGAGGATCGGCTCCACCAGTGGAGCGTAGCCGTCTGGGAGCGCGCTAGCGCTCCGCCCAGACCTTCGCCGTCTCGACGACCGCTGCCGCGGCGAAGCCCATGTCCTCGACGCAGATCCATTCGCGCTCGCTGTGCGCGTCGTGGCCGCCGGTGAAGATGTTCGGCGTGGGGAGGCCCATCTCGGTGAGCGCCGAGCCGTCGGTGCCGCCGCGGATCGCGGTCATCCTCGGCTCGATTCCGAGCCTGCGCACCGCCTCCTCGAGGTTGGCGACGATCTCCGGGTGCTGCTTCAGCGTGTCGCGCATGTTGCGGTACTGGATCCGCGACTCGACCTCGATCGAGCAGCGCGCGTCGGTCGCGGCGACGTCTGCCGCGATGCTGCGCAGGAAGTCGATGTGCTCGTCGAGCGCGTCGTTCTCGAAGTCGCGGACGATGAAGCGGAGCTCGACCTCCGTCGAGTCTCCGGCGACGACGATCGGATGGACGTAGCCCTCGCGTTCCTCCGTCGTCTCCGGCGAGAGCGCGTCCTTCGGCAGGCGCGCGAGCACCTCGCCTGCGAGCTTGATCGCGTTGACCATCTCGCCCTTCGCCCAGCCGGGATGGATCGCGCGGCCGCGGATGTGCATCCGCACCTCGGCCCCGGAGAACGTCTCCTGCTGCACCTCGCCGACGGTCGAGCCGTCGACGGTGTACGCCGCGGCGGCTCCGAATGACTCGACGGGGAAATGGATCACGCCGCGCCCGACCTCCTCGTCCGGGTTGAACGCGACCTTCACGACGCCGTGCGGCACCTCCGGGTGCGCGACGAGAAACGCGACGGCCGCCATGATCTCCGCGATTCCGGCCTTGTCGTCCGCGCCGAGCAGCGTCGTTCCGTCCGTCGTGATCAGGTCGTGGCCGATGTGGTCCGGCAGCTGCGGCGACTCCTCGGGACGGATCACGGAGCCCGAGTTCCCGAGCGGGATCTCGCCGCCCTCGTAGCGGAAGCGCTGCGGATTGACGTTCGCGCCGCTCACCTCACGCGCCGTGTCGACGTGCGCGAAGAACGCGATCGCGGGAACGTCGCCGTCGACCGTCGCCGGCAGCGACGCAGTCACGTAGCCGTGCTCGTCGATCGCCGCGTCCACGAGCCCGAGCTCCTTCAGCTCGTCGGCGAGCAGGCGCAGCAAGTCGAGCTGCTTCGCGGTGCTCGGGTACGTCTCCGAGTCGCCGTCGGACTGCGTGTCGATGCGGACGTAACGGAGGAACCGCTCGGCGGCGTCCTCGGCGAGTGTGGCGGGGTCGGTCGGCATGACGGCTGAGTGTACGAGTAGCGTCCCCCCGCGTGACCGCGGTCGCGCTCGCGTGCCTCTCGGCGTTCCTGTTCGGCGCGATGAGCGTCGGGCTGCGCATGGGGCTTCAGCGGTATCCCGACCCGGAGCTGGCGACGGCCGCGACCGTCGCGGCGGCGCTCGCGGTCGTCCTCGTCGCAGTGCTGGTCGAGGCACCGTCCCGTGGTATCCATGCGGCCGCGAGCTGGCCGTTCTTCCTCGCGGGGATCCTGCATCCGGGGCTCGGGATGGTGCTCGTGATCCTCGCGGTGCAGGAGGTGGGGGCGTCGCGGAGCTCGGTTGCGTTCGGCACCGCGCCGCTCGTCTCGGTGACGATCGCGATCCTGATCCTCGGCGAGCAGCTGAGCGCGCCCCTGCTCGCCGGTGCGCTGCTTGTCGTCGTCGGCGGCGTCGAGCTCGCGCGCGAGCGGACGCGACCCGAGCACATGCGCCGGCTGCGGGTACGTCTTCGCGGCCGGCGCGGTCGTGCTGTTCGCGGCGCGCGACAACTTTCTCCGCTGGCTGTCGCAGGACACGACGGCGCCGCCGGCGGTCGCCGGTGCGGCTGCGCTGCTCGGCGGGCTGATCGTGATCGCGGCGCTGCTCGGGCCGCGGCTACGCGGGCGGCCGGTGCTGCGGCCGTCGCTGCCGTTCCTCGCCGTCGGCGTGCTCTTCGGGCTCTCGTACGTCGCGCTGTTCGAGGCGTACTACCGAGGCCCGGTGACGGTCGTCTCACCGCTGATCGCGACGGAGTCGCTCTGGGGAGTCGCGCTCTCGATTCTGCTGATCCGGAAGACGGAGCTCGTCGGACGCCGCGTCGTGCTCGGCGCGCTGCTCGTGGTCGGCGGCGGCGTCCTGATCGGGATCCACGCCGGGACCGCGCGGTTAACCGACCGTCACCGTGACGAAGTCGCGTGCTTTCCGTAACGGGGCTCGACGTCCTGCGAAGCGCGGTTCCGCGCCAGCCCCGGTGGAGCGGAGGTGCTCGGCGACTTGCGTCGGATCCTCGTACGCCGCATCGAGTTGGAGCAGCACGGGCCGCAGCTCCGCCTGCGCGCGGGTATATGCCTCGTCGATTCGCCGGCTGCCGAGCGTGGCGACGATCGCCCGGTGGAAGGCGAAGTCGTGCTCGAGCGCAGCGACGTGGTCGTGCCGCTCGAGCGCGTCGCCGAACTGCTTGGCCGACGCGAGCATGCTGTCGAGCCGATCCGCGTCGCCGGCGACGGCCGGCAGACCGGCGGTCTCGAGGACGCGACGGAGGCCGTAGAGATCGGCAACGTCCGTCTCGTCGAGATCGGTGACGACGACGCCGTGGTGCGGCCGGTGCGTGACGAGCCCCTGCTCGGCGAGCCCGCGCAGCGCCTCCCGCAGGGTGTTCCGCGACACGCCGAGCGACGCGGAGAGCTGTTCCTGACGCAGCGGCGTCCCCGGCTCGAGGCGCCCGTCGAGGATCAGGCTGCGCAGGGTCTCCGTGACCTGCACCGAGGTCGTCGTCCGGTCGACCGGCGTGACGACGTCGTCGATCGTCACGACGCGGTTCACGGCGTCAGTCCGCGGAGGGCACCGGCGACTCCGTCGAGCGCCGCCGACAGATACTCCGGCTCGAATCCGTACGTGAGGCGGACATGGCTCTCGGCTCCCATCATCGACCCGGGAACCAGCAGCACCGACGCGTCGCGGCGGACGGCCTCGACGACATCCTCGGACGGCAGGTCGGCGGCGTACCGCGGAAACGAGAGCGCAGTCGCGGACGACGGCTTCGCTTCGACGAGATCGGCGTTGGCGGCGAGCCAGTCGGCGTAGATCGCCGCGCCCTCGCGGACGAGCTCGCGCTGCCGCGCAAGCAGCTCCGTCCGCTTCGCCGGCTCGAGCGCGCGCTCGGCGAGGAAGACGCTCGGGAGGCTCGTCGAGATGACGGCGTACTCGTGGCGGCGCCAGCACGCTTCGGCAAGCTCGGGCGGCGCGACGAGCCAGCCGACCCCAGGCCCCAAGTCCGTACGTCTTCGAGGCTGTTCACGCAGACGTGCGCGGATGGCGGCCCCAGAACGACTGGATCTCCGTGCCGTCATGCTCGGAACCGCGGTAGACCTCGTCGACGTGGAGCCAGCAGCCGCTCCGCTCGACAACGTCGAGCACGGCGGCGACCGCCTCTTCGGAGATGATCGTGCCCGTCGGATTGTTCGGGTTCACGATCGAGAGGAGCGTCGTTCCCGCCGTCACCTTGCGCCGCAGCTCATCCAGGTCGAGCTCCCAACCGTCCTCGTAGCGCAGCCGGACGACGTCGACCTCGCAGCCAAGGTTCTCCGCCAGCCCGCGCACCTGACGGTAGCCCGGCTCGATCGACGACGACCCGGTCGCCCGGCTCGAAGCAGTGTCTGGCAAACGACCGCGTTCGCCTCGGCGGCGCCGACGGTGACGAGAACCTGCGACGCGGCCGGTTGCGGGTCGTACGTCGCTGCGATTCGCTCGCGCAGCAGCTCGGTGCCGTTGACCGGCGGATAGAAGAGCTCGAGCCGTGCGAGCGCGTCCTCGTCGCCGGGGCCGAACAGCAGTCCAAGCGGGGCGCAGCGGACGGCGCTGTCCGCGAGGTTCCATGCGACGTCATGCTCGTGGAGCGACTGCCACCGCTCCATCTCGAAGATCTGGAACCGCGAGGTCGCGAACGTCATATCTCGATCGTCCTCCCGGCGCCGGATTCGATTGCGCGGCGCATCACCTCCGCCGCCACCGCCGCGTCCTGGACGCCGACGCCGACCAGGTCGCATACCGTGATCTGAGCGTCGTCCGTGCGGCCCGCAGCCTCCCCCGCCGCGAGCGCACCGAGGGAGACGACGTCCTCGAGGCGGATTGCGCCCGCCGCGATCGCGTGGTGGATCTCCCCGTTGACGGCTGCGACCGGCGGGTGGTCGGCTGCAACGACGTCGGCGAGGGCGAGCACCTCGACCTCGAGCTCCTGCTTCTCGGCGAAGTCCGAGCCCCTTCAGGTGCGCTTCGCCGTCCGCCTCCGCGAAACTCGAGATCCATGATCGCCGGCTGCGTCACGCGGCCGCGATAGAGCGCGCGTGAAGCCGGCGCGCATGCACGCGAGCGCCTCCGCGGGCCGACGAGCGCACGCACGTCCGGCTCCGAGAGCACGAGCACGTCAGCCAAGGCGTGCTTCGAATCCGCTCGACGAGCAGCGGCTCGTCCGATTCCGCGACCGTCTCGAGGCAGAAGACGAGCTTCCCGTCCATCGGCACGCAGATGATGCTCGGAGCTCCGGCTGCGAGCACGTCGGCGAGCTCCTCCTCCCGTCCGGCGAGCCTGCCGGAGAGCTCGAGGACAAGCGAGTTCGGCTGGCTCGGGGACGAGGCGTTCGTCGAGCGTGAACTGCACCAGGCCGGGTTGCGCGTCCGGGAGCCCGGCGAGCTCCTCGGCGAGCCGTGCTCCGCGCTCCCGGTACGAGCGCCAGCGCGCATCGTGATCCATCGCGATCCACTCCTCGAGCGTCACGGCTAGCGCGCGCCGCCGATCGTCCCCGGGTAACCGCGGAAGCAGCCGAGCGTGTACGGGTACTCGGCGGTCGCGACGTAGTGGTAGATGCGCGTCTGCTTGCCGCTCCAGAGGACGGTCGACGTACGGCCGTGACACGCGTCGAGGTCGGCGTCGGTCGGCATGGGCCGCTCGACGTAGATCCCGAAGCCGTCGAGCGCGTAGCCGACGAGCGTCGACGACCCCGACGTATGAATGCACGGCGAGGCGGCGTGGTAGTGATAGCCGCCGTTCGGGCCGGGATGGCCGCCGCACGCGTCCTGTTCCTCGTGCGCAACGGCGTCGCGCTTCTGCGCGTCGAGCGCGTTGTAGAGCTCGACCCCGTTCGTCGTCACGCCGATCGGCCCGAACGGGAGGCAGGACACGTGCGCGGCGAGGCGTGGGCTCCGCAGCAGCGTCCACTTCGACGGGACGGGACGGATCGAGTTCGGGTTCCGGTCGTAGGCGTAGGCCGGATCGCTCGGCGAGATCGGGAACACGCCCGTCGTCGCGCCGACCGGGAGGCTGTTGGTGTGGATGATCCGCAAGGCGCCGGCGACGGTGACCGAGAAGCTCGCGGACGGCCAGTGCACCGCGCCCTGGACGGCCGGCTTCGCCGCCGGGTCCCAGGTCGTGCCGTGGATCCACGGGGTCGCGCCCTGCGCGCCGCCGCCGCCGGGCGGACCGCCGCCGCCGGGAAGGCTCGGCAGGGGGCAGGCGTCGACCGAGCCCCGGGCCGGTGACGAGCCGACGTGGCCGTCGCCGACCGGGAGCACCGCGGCCGCCGCGGACGCCGCCGCGACGAGGGCGACCAGTGCGAAAACGGAGAGAACGAGTGGCCGCAGACCCACGGGAGGATGGTCGGCAACGGCCACGGACGGCTTGATACCCCGCCTCAGTCCCGATCTGCTATAACAAGGCTTAGATTTTCTCCAAGGAGGCACATACAGCATGGCGAAGACAATCGGAATCGACCTCGGCACGACGAACTCCTGCATGGCCGTGCTCGAGGGCGGCGAGCCCACCGTGATCCCGAACGCGGAGGGCGGGCGGACGACTCCGTCCGTCGTCGCGTTCGCGAAGGACGGCCAGCGGCTCGTCGGCGCCCCTGCGCGCCGGCAGCAGGTCACGAACCCGACCAACACGATCTTCTCGATCAAGCGCTTCATGGGACGCAAGTTCTCCGAGGTGACCGAGGAGATGACCATCGTCCCGTACGAGGTCGTGCAGGGCCCCGGCGGCGACGTCCGCGTGAAGGCGGAGGGCACCGAGTACGCCCCGCCGGAGATCAGCGCGATGATCCTGCAGAAGCTGAAGCACGACGCCGAGGCGTATCTCGGCGAGCCGGTGACCGACGCCGTCGTCACCGTCCCCGCGTACTTCAACAACGCACAGCGCGAGGCGACGAAGGACGCCGGCAAGATCGCCGGCCTCAACGTGCTCCGCATCATCAACGAGCCGACCGCGGCCTCGCTTGCGTACGGGCTCGACAAGGAGACCGACCAGACGATCCTCGTCTTCGACCTCGGCGGCGGCACGTTCGACGTGTCGGTGCTCGAGCTCGGCGACGGGGTCTTCGAGGTCAAGTCGACCGCCGGTGACAACCACCTCGGCGGCGACAACTTCGACAAGGCGGTCGTCGACTGGATGGTCGCCGAGTTCAAGAAGGACCAGGGCATCGACCTCGCCGCCGACAAGATGGCGCTCCAGCGTCTCTACGAGGCGGCGGAGAAGGCGAAGATCGAGCTGTCGTCGACGATGACGACGCAGATCAACCTCCCCTTCGTCACCGCGACGCCCGAAGGCCCGAAGCATCTCGACCTTCAGCTGACGCGCGCGAAGCTCGAGGAGATCACTGCCGACCTGCTCGCGCGGACGGTCGGACCGACGAAGCAGTCGCTCACCGACGCCGGGCTCGACGCGTCGAAGATCGACCACGTCGTCCTCGTCGGCGGCATGACGCGCATGCCGGCGGTGCAGGAGAAGGTCAAGGAGATCGTCGGCAAGGACCCGCACAAGGGCGTCAACCCGGACGAGGTCGTCGCCGTCGGCGCCGCGCTGCAGGCCGGCGTGCTCAAGGGCGAGGTGAAGGACATCCTCCTCCTCGACGTCACACCGCTGTCGCTCGGCATCGAGACCAAGGGCGGCGTCTTCACGCGGCTGATCGAGCGCAACACCACGATCCCGACGAAGAAGTCCGAGGTCTTCACGACCGCAGAGGACAACCAGCCGTCGGTCGAGGTGCACGTCCTCCAGGGCGAGTCGGAGATGGCGACGTACAACAAGACCCTCGGCAAGTTCCAGCTCGTCGGCATTCCGCCGGCGCCGCGGGGCATGCCGCAGGTCGAGGTCGCGTTCGACATCGACGCGAACGGGATCATCAACGTCTCGGCGAAGGACATGGGCACGGGCAACGTGCAGCAGATCCAGATCCAGGGCGGCTCCGGTCTCTCGGACAACGAGGTGCAGGAGATGATCCGGAACGCGGAGGCGCACGCCGACGAGGCGCGCAACCTCAAGGAGACCGTCGACGCCAAGAACCAGGCGGAGACGCTCGCGTACCAGACCGAGCGCTCGCTCAAGGAGCACCGCGACAAGCTCGACGAGTCCGACGCCTCGACGATCGAGGGCCGGATCATGGAGCTCCGCACGGCGCTCGAGGGCGACGACATCGCCGACATCCGCGCGAAGACGGACGCGCTCCAGGAGGCGTCGCACAAGCTCGCCGAGACGATCTACGCCCAGGCGACCGCGCAGGCGCAGTCGTCCCCGGGGGCTCCGTCCGCTGAGGACGAGGTCGTCGAGGAGGGCGAGTACGAGGTCGTCGAGGAAGAGGCACCGACCACCTGATGACGGACGACATCCAGCAGGGCGAGCAGATTGAGCAGACGGTCGAGGAGGGCGGCGACGAGAAGGTCGCCGCCCTCGAAGACCGGCTGCTGCGTCTCGCCGCCGACTTCGACAACTACAAGAAGCGTGTCGCGCGCGAGCGCGACGAGCTCGCGGCGCTCTCGAACGAGCGGCTCGTGAAGGAGCTGCTGCCGATCCTCGACGATCTCGAACGGGCGCTCGTCGCCGCGTCGGAGCACGAGGAGGTGCGGCTCGAGGAAGGCGTCCGGCTCGTCCATCGCTCGCTTGCGACGCTGCTCGAGCGCAACGGTGTCAAGGAGATCTCGACCGACGGCGCGTTCGACCCGCACGTGCACGAGGCGCTGCTCGCGCAGCCGTCCGACGCGGAGGAGGGCTCCGTGATCGACGTCGTGCAGAAGGGCTACACGCTCGGCGACCGGGTCGTCCGGCCGGCACGCGTCGTGATCGCGGCTCCGCCGCCCGGTGATGGCTAAGACGCTCTACGAGACGCTGGGCGTACCGAAGAACGCGTCGCAAGACGACATCAAGAAGGCGTACCGGAAGCTCGCGCGCAAGCACCATCCAGACGTGAACGCCGGCGACGAGTCGGCCGAGGCGCGCTTCAAGGAAGTGCAGCACGCGTACGACGTCCTCTCCGACGCGGACAAGCGGAAGCAGTACGACAACTTCGGCGCGACGAACGGCCGCGTCGGCGGCGCTCCCGGCGGACCGAACGTCGACTTCAGCACGTTCGACCTCGGCGACCTCGGCGATCTCTTCGGCGGACTGTTCAGCGGCGGCCGCAACCGCGGCGCCGGCCGCGCGCAGCCGCTGCGCGGCGCCGACGTCGAGGCCGCGGTGCATCTCTCGTTCGAGGACTCGCTGCGCGGCATCGACGCGAAGATCCCCGTCGAGCTTGCGACGGCGTGCAGCGAATGCGCAGGCACCGGCGCGCGGCCCGGCACTGCGCCCGTGATCTGCCCGGAGTGCAACGGCCGCGGCGTGAAGTCCGAGAGCCAGGGCCTGTTCGCGCTCTCGCAGCCGTGCCCGCGCTGCCGCGGCAACGGCACCGTGATCGAGAAGCCGTGCCCGAAGTGCAAGGGCTCCGGCCGCGAGCGCCGCATCAAGACGTACACCGTGAAGATCAAGCCCGGCGTCAAGAACGGGACGCGCATCCGGCTGAAGGGGAAGGGCGAGGTCGGTGCGCACGGCGGCCCGGCGGGCGACCTGATCGTCGTCACGCATGTCGACGAGTCGCCGGTCTACGAGCGGCGCGGCGACGACCTCGTCGTCGAGGTCCCGGTGTCGTACCCGACGGCGAGGCTCGGCGGCTCGGTCGAGGTGCCGACGCCGGACGGCGCGGTCTCGCTGAAGATCCCCGCCGGCTCGGAGGACGGAAAGCTGATCCGGATCAAGGGCCGCGGCGCGCCGAAGCTCGCGGGCTCGGGCAAGGGCGACGTGCTCGCGCGCGTGCGCATCCAGGTTCCGAAGCGCGTGAACAAGAAGGAGCGCGAGCTCCTCGAAGAGCTGCGGAAGAGCGAAGGCTGATGGCGAAGCACGACGACCTGCTGAACCAGGGGCCGCGCGAGGCGCCCGAGCCGGAGACGGCGGAGGAGCACAGCCGGCGCCGCGGGATGAAGACCGCGGGCGGCGGTGTCGCCGCGGGCGGCATCGCGCTCGCGAAGGTCGGGATCCTCGGCAAGTTCTTCTTCTGGTTCTTCGCGTACCGCGGCGCGGTCGACGCGTGGCACCTCGCAGGCTGGATCGGTGTCGCCGTCGTCGTCGCGGTGGTCGCGGTCTACCTCGTGTGGCGCGGCCGGAGGTTGCAGGCCGGTGCCTGAGCGCGGCCGCTACATGATCAGCGTCGCGGCGGAGATCGTCGGCATGCATCCGCAGACGCTGCGCATCTACGAAGCGAAGGGTCTCGTGCGGCCACAGCGCACGCCGGGCGGTACGCGTCTCTATTCCGAGCTCGACCTCGAGCGGCTGCGGATCATCCAGCGGCTGACGACGGAGCTCGGCCTCAACCTCGCGGGTGTCGAGCTCGTGCTGCGGCTCGAGGACGAGCTGCGCCGCGCGCACGCGCAGATCGAGCGCCTCCAGGCCGAGGTGCGCGTCGAGGTGCAGAAGGTTCACAAGCAGTACCGCCGCGATCTCGTCGTCTACCGCGAGGAACGGCTGCCGGAAAGGCAGTAGCACGATCCATCAAACCGCTCGCGCCGCGGCGGCGAATACCTCACGCCAGTCCCAATCCGCAAGGAGGGAAACGTGAGGAAGCTCATCGCACTACTCGCCGTCGGCGCGGTTGCGGCGCTCGTCTTCTCCGCACTGTCATCGGCGCGGCCGACGAAGTCGCACACGCTGAAGGCGACGCTGAACGCCGCCCAGGAAGTGCCGAAGCAGGCCGTGAAGGACACGGCCGCGAAAGGCACGTTCACCGGGACGCTCGTCGGCACGAAGCTGACGTGGAAGCTGACGTACTCCGGGCTGACCGGCGCGGCGTCCGCAGCACACATCCATCTCGGCGCCATGGGCCAGTCCGGCAACGTCGTCGTCCCCCTGTGCCCGCCGTGCAAGAGCGGCATGACCGGTACGGCGACCATCTCGAAGTCGCTCTGGAACAAGATCGAGAGGCACCTCACCTACGTGAACGTCCACACGGGCAAGAACCCCGCCGGTGAGATCCGCGGGCAACTCGCCGTCGTCGACGGCTGACCGTGTGTCCGGGCGGCGTCGGGTGCGCCGCCTGGAAGGGCTCTACAACTCGACGTCGTCGACGAACTCGGCTTCGCCCGTGACCGGGGGCGCGCCGTAGATGAAGAGCGCGAGCTCCTCGTCCGTCTCGTTGCGCACCTGCAGAGGCGTGTCCGCGTGGACGGCGACGATGCCGCCCGCGGCGACGTCGACGCGCTCCGGCGGGTCGCCGAGGAGCATCGTCAGCGTGCCGGAGAGGACGACGAACGTCTCCTCCTGGCCGCGATCGAGGTGGCGGCGGCCGCGCGAATGCGCCGGATAGCGCCACACGCGGGCGCGCGAGTGCTCGAGGCCGCCGGGGACGGTCACGTCCGCGGCGAGTCGCGGCGCTCCATCTCCAGGCGTTGGGCGCTCCTCGAATTCGAGTGCGTCGGGATGGATGACGTCGTAGCCCACGGCTTGATCCTCGCACACGGGATAGCGTCTGCGCATGCTCCTCGTCGTTGCTGCGACCGAGCGTGAGCTGCGCGGCGCGTTCGGCGCGGCGACGCTCGCGTGCGGGATCGGTCCGGTCGAGGCCGCGCTCGCGACCGCTCAGGCACTGACGGAGCGGCGGCCGGATGCGGTGCTCCACGTCGGCATCGCGGGGGCACGTGGGATCGAGCCGCCTGCGCTCGTGCTCGGCTCGGAGTCGGTCTACTGCGACGCGCTCGACTCGCGGTCGACGATCGCCCGCGTGGAGCGCGTCACGCCGGACGCGCAGCTGCTCGCGGCCGCGCGCGCGGCGCTGCCGGCCGCGCTCGTGCTCCCGATCGCGACCTCGGCGCGCGTCGGCGGCGGCACGGCGTGCGACGTCGAGGCGATGGAGGGCTTCGGCGTCCTCCTCGCGGCGGCGTTCGCCGGCGTTCCGGCGCTTGAGCTTCGCGCCGTGTCGAACGACGTCGCCGAGCCGGATCGCGCCAAGTGGCGCTTCGACGACGCGCTCGGCGCTCTGGCGAGCGCGGTCGAGGTTCTCGTCGAAGCGCTCCAGTAGCCTGACGCCGATGGCGCGCATGTCGTATCCGCAGACCGGTGAGCCGCGGCCCGAGGCGCTCCCGCCGGAGCAGCGCACGGTCGGCCAGCTGATCGCGGAATCGCTGCGCTGCTACGGCGAGCGGTTCCTCGCCGGGCTCGCGATCGGGATCGGGCCGGCCGTGATCGCTGTCGTCACCGTGCATGTGTCGCAGGGCGCGTGGCTCGTCGTCGGGCCGACGCTGGCCGTCGCGATCCTCAGCGCCTGTTACACCGCGGCGTGCGTCGTCGCGCTGAAGCACGTGCCGTCGCGGCGGCGCCTCGTCGTCGCGTGGGCCGTCGGCTGGCTCGTGCTCGTGCCGGTTCCGTTCCTCGTCTTCGCGTTCGTCTTGCCGGCGCTCGCGTGGCTCGCCGCGGTGATGCTCGTCGTGCCGGTGCTCGTCGTCGAGGATCTGGCGCCGCGGGCCGCGCTCGCGCGCGCATGGCGGCTCGCGCGCGCCGACTACGTCCACGCGCTCGGCTCGCTTGCAGCGCTCGCGATCATGGTCTTCCTGGCGCAGCGGGTGCTCGCCTTCCTGCTCCGCGGCGCCGGGGACACAGAGCTCTCCGTCGCGTTCATCCTCGCGAACATCGTCATCTCGCCGGTCTTCTTCTTCGGCGCGGCGCTTCTGTACGTGGATCAGACGGCGCGGGTGAAGTAGGCTCGGAGGCTCCCGAGAAGGAGCCGCCATGCCGATCTACATCCTGCTCTCGAGGCTCTCGCAGCAGGGCGTGCAGACGCTGAAGTCGAATCCGGAGCGACTGCGCGAGGTGAACCGCGACGTCGAGGAGCTCGGTGCGAAGGTGCTGCACCAGTGGGCGACACTCGGCGAGTTCGACTTCGTCAACGTCGTCGAGGCGCCGGACACGCTGACGATCGCGCGCGTCTCCGTCGCGCTCGGCGCGCGCGGATCGACGAAGATCGAGACGCTGCCCGCGCTGACGCTCGAGGAGTTCGCGAACGCGCTGAGCTAGTCCGTAACGGCAGCGACGCGGCGCACGGTGACGCCCCAGGCCTTGCCGGAAGCGAACAACGCGTCCGCGTCGACGTCCCTGCGCCAGCCGATGAAGTGCGGCGTGGGATCGTCCTCGGTGCAGCCGTAGATCGCGGCGTGAAGGTCGGCGTCCTCGGGTCTCGCGGTCTTGCGGTGGGCCGTTTCGTCGGCGAGGCGCTCAGCCTCTTCCGCTGCCGGACCCTCCATGTAACCGCGCGCCATGCACCCAGGCTACCCTCAGATCGTGCCGCCTGCACTCGCCGTTCATGGACTCGCGAAAAAGTACGGTTCCGTCGAGGCGCTGAAAGGCGTCGATCTCGAGGTCGGCGAGGGCGAGCTCGTAGGTCTGCTCGGACCGAACGGCGCAGGTAAATCGACCCTCGTGAAGATCGCCGTCGGGCTCGTGCGCCCGAGTTCCGGAACCGCGGAGATCGCGGGCGCGCGCGCCGGCTCGCTGGCCGCGCGCGCCTCGCTGGGCTACCTCGCGGAGCTGTTCCGCTTCCCCGGCTGGTACACGGCGGACGAGGTGCTCGACCTCCATCAACGGCTTGCAGGCTCGCGTGGGGGCGAGGCGGAGCGGCAGCGGCTGCTCGAGCTGGTCGCGCTCGCCGACGCCGCCGATCGCCGCGTCGACGGCATGTCGAAGGGGATGCAGCAGCGGCTCGGCGTCGCGCAGGCGCTCGTCGGCGAGCCGCGCATCCTGCTCCTCGACGAGCCGACATCCGCGCTCGATCCGGTCGGGCGGCGCACGGTTCGCCTGCTGCTGGAGGAGCTGCGCAGCCGCGGCGTCTCGGTGCTCTTGAACTCGCATCTCTCGTCGGAGATCGAGCTCGTCTGCGACCGCGTCGCGATCCTGCTCGCCGGCGAGGTCGTCGCCGCCGGCACGCCGGCCGAGCTGTCGCGGCCGCGCGGCGTCGAGCTGGAAACCGACGCGGGTACGCGGACGATCGAGGGCGCGACCCGCGAGGACGCGCCGCGGCTCGTCGCGGAGGCGGTCGCGGCGGGGCGGCAAGTGTTCGGCGTTCGGGTGCTCACGTCGACGCTCGAGGACACCTATCTCGAGGCCGTCGGCGGGGAGACGGATTGAACGGCGTTGCCGTCATCGTCGAGTACGGCTTCCGCGAGGCGGTGCGGCGGAAGGTCTTCGCGGTCGTGCTGGTTCTCACCGCGATGTTCCTGTTCCTCTTCTGGCTCGCGAACCACTACGTCTTCGGCGAGCTGTCGACGATCACGCCGCCGCGCGACATCAACGTCGACACGCGGACGTTCGCGGGCGCGTTTCTGACGGGTCTTGCGATGTTCGCGACGCTGTTCCTCGGCGTCGTGCTCGCGGTGTTCCTCACGCTCGGCGCGGTGTCCGGCGACGCGGAGCGCGGGTTGCTCCAGCCGCTCGTCGTCCGGCCGATCGGACGCGCGACGCTGCTGCTCTCGCGCTTCCTCGGTGCGGCCGGCGTCTGCATCACATACGTGCTCGTCGTCTACTTCAGCGCGCTCGGGATCACCGCGGCGACGGGCCACTGGTGGCCCGACCGGATCGTCTGGCCGGGGATCGAGCTCGCGTTCGGGGTCACGATCGTGATCGCGCTGTCGCTGCTCGGCTCGACGGTGCTCTCGGCGACCGCGAACGGGATCGCGGTGTTCATGCTCTTCGGCGCCGGCCTCGTCGCCGGCCTGCTCGGTTCGATCGGGCACGCGTTGAACTCGCACGCGATCAAGCACGCGTCGACGATCGCCGCGTGGGTGCTGCCGTTCGAGGCGCTCTACCAGGACGCGCTGCGGATGATCACCGAGAGCACGAACGGCCTCACCGGCTTCCTGCTCCAGCTCGGCCCGTTCGGCGGCGCGTACGTGCACGGCTGGCCGATCCGCGTCTGGTCGGTTCTGTATCTCGTCGGCGTACTCGCGCTTGCCGTGTTCTCGTTCTCGCGGCGCGACCTCTAGGTGGCAGGCACCTGCGGCCCGCGAAGTGCCCGGCACCCCGGCGGCACCAGGTGCCTGGTACCCCGCAGCGCCGAAGTGGCTGGCACCTGAGCGGCGTTCGGTGCCAGCCACTTCGTCACGACTTCGTGCCGCGATCGCTCTGTCCCGCGGGTGTGGCTAGAGCTCGATGACCGACAGGATGTTGCCGGCCGGATCGGTGAACCAGCCGATCGTCGGGCCGAACTCGCTCGCGCGGACGACGCCTTTTTCGTCCGCTTCGATGCCGTCGTAGCGTTCGAGCTCGACGCCGGCGGCGGCGAGCGTGTCAACCGCGGCGTCGATGTCGGCGACGGGGAAGTTGAGGATCGTGAAGCTCGCCGGGACGTGGTTCTCCTTCGGGTAGATGAACACCGTCCCTCCGGAGCCCAGCTTCACCTCGAGCCCGGCAGGCGTCTCCGTCACGTCGAGGCCGAGCGTCTCGCCGTAGAACTGCTTCGCCGCGGCGAGGTCGTCGACGGAGAAGCCGGAGAATGCATTCGCGTCGCGGAACATGCGTGCTCCTTTCGTCAGCGCGCCCCGACGGCGATCTCGCCGGCGAGGCGCGCGTTCTGCGCGATCAGGTCGCGGTTGGCGCGCAGCGTGCGGCCGCCGCTCTCGCGGTGGAGATAGGAAAGGACGAACGGCGTCATCGCCTGTCCCGTCACGCCGGCGTCGCGTGCGGCTGCGAGCGCGGCCTCGATCAGCGGCTCGACGTCGTCGAGCGGCTCGTCCGGCGGGCGGCCGAGCAGCAGCCCGCCGCCGCCGAGCTCCCAGTGCGCCTGCGCCACCGTCGCCGCTTCCGCCGCCGACTCGACGCGCGCCGACACCGGCGGCCCGCCCGCGGCCGCGTAGAAGAGCGGCAGCGTGTCCGTCCTGAAGCCGAGCATCGGAACGCCGAGCGACTCCAGCAGCTCCGCCGTCGCGGGAACGTCGAGCAGCGACTTCACGCCGGCGGAGACGACGAGCGCCGGCGTGCGCGCGAGCTGCGCGAGATCCGCCGACACGTCGGGCGGATCCGGGAAGCCGCGGTGGACGCCGCCGAGCCCGCCGGTCGCCATCCAGCGAGATGCCGACCGCGCGCGCGACCGCGAGCGTTCCGCCGACGGTCGTCGCGCCGACTGCGCGCTGCGTCGCCGCGACCGCGAGATCGCGCGGCCCGACCTTGCGCGCCTCCGCGTGAACCGCGACGAGCTCGTCCTCCGTCAGCCCGACGACGATCTCGCCGTCGAGCACGCCGACCGTCGCGGGCGTCGCGCCGGCCGCGCGCACCTGCCGCTCCGACTCGAGCCCGACCTCGACGCCCTCGCCAGGCGGGAAGCCGTGCGCGACGAGCGTCGTCTCGAGCGCGACAGCGCCGCCGTCGCCTCGCGCACCTCGTCGGAGATCCGGATCACGCCGCGCATTCCATCTCGACGAACTCGTGCTCGCCGACGAGCTCGAACGAACGCGTCTCGCGTCCGACCTCGCGGAAGCCGGCCGGTCGTACACGCGGAGCGCGCGGTCGTTCCAGCGCGCGACATGGAGGACGAAGCGCCGCGGCTCCCATTCGTCGCGTGCGTACTCGAGTGCCGCCGACGAGAACGCCGCGCCGAGCCTGCGTCCGGTGAGGTCGGGCCGCAGCCCGAGCCCGACCTCGCACCTCGTCGCCGCTCGGCCGCACGAAGCTGAAGAACGCCTACGAGCGTTCCGTCGGCGCCGATCACCGCGCGATAGCTCTCGCGCCGGCAACGGGATCGAGAGCTCAGCTCGCATCGCCGCGGGTCCGACGCGGTGTCGTACCAGTCGTACGGCGAACTCGTAACGCCATTCGACGATCTCGTGCGCGTGCTCCTCGCTCCATGGCTCGACGTTCACGGCATCGAGCCTACCGGGAGACGCAGCGCGCCGCCGCCTCGAGCCCGCGGCGCGCCGCCTCCTCGAGCGAGCCGCCGACGAGGAACCCCGCCGCGAGCGCGTCGCCGGCGCCGGTCGTGTCGACGACCTCGGCGCTCGACCGGCGCGAGATCGAGCCGCGCGTCCTCGGTGACGACGGTGCAGCCGCGCGGGCCGCGCTTGATCACGCCGATCGGCGCCGTGAGGTACGCGCCGCCGAGCATCTCCCATTCCGCCTCGGTCGCGAACAGGACGTCGGGCGCGAGCGAGTCGAGCAGCTCGCGGAAGCGCACCGGCCCGTACGTGCGGATCTCCGTCCACGCGGCGACG
This sequence comes from uncultured Actinomycetes bacterium, assembly GCA_963816455.1. GTDB lineage: Bacteria > Actinomycetota > Thermoleophilia > Gaiellales > Gaiellaceae > Palsa-739. Next base: position 139,158 of record CAWFKM010000009.1, on the reverse strand, counting down.
TCGACCGACACGCGCGCGCCGCGCTCGCGCGCGAGCCGCGCCGCGAGCTGCGCCGTCGCGTCGATCGGCTCGCGCAGCAGCGCGTAGCCGGAGATGTGGAGCACGTCGCACGCGAGCCACGCCGCGTCGAGCTCGTCCGGCGCGAAGCTCGGCGCGACGCCGCGGTCCGATGCCAGCGAACGGTCGCCGTCCGCGCCGACGACGGAGACGACGACACCTGTCGCGCCCGCGGCGACCGGCCCCGCGAGCTCGACGCCGTGCGCCGACAAGCTCAGCCGCGACCAAGGCACGCCGCCGCGTCGTCGCCGCGCTTCGCGATGCAGCGCGCCTCGGCCCCGAGCGACGCCGCCCAGGCCGCGACGTTCGCCGCCTGGCCTCCCGCGCCGGTCCGCGTCTGCGCGCGCACGTCGTCCCCCGGAGCGAGCGGCTCCTCGAGCCGGACGATCACGTCGAGCAACAGATCTCCGAGGGTTGCGATCAACACTTCTACAATCGTCCCATGGACGACGACGACCGGCGCAGACGTCTGCGCTCGTTCGTGCTCGGCGGCGTCGTCGGCGCCTCCGCGGCGATCGCGACCGCGCGCCGCCGCCGCGACGTCGCCCGCACGGCGCGAGCGGCGCTCCGGCCCCGCCGGGCTTGCCGCGTTCGAGAGCGCGCCGTGCTTCCACGAGCAGCGGGACGAGGACGACTCCGCGGACTAGTGCCCGTGCGCCATATGGCGCGGCGGCTTCTCCGTCTGCCGCTGCTCCGGCGCGAGCGACGGCACCCACTCGAGCCAGCGCGGCAGGTACCAGTTCCACTCGCCGAGCAGCTTCATCGTCGCCGGAAGCAGGACGCCGCGGATGATCGTCGCGTCGATCAACACCGCGATCGCGAGACCGACGCCGAGCTGCTTCATCATGATCAGGTGCAGCGTCCCGAAGATCGCGAAGACGGCGACCATGATGATCGCCGCGCTCGTGACCGTTCCGGCCGTGCGCCGGATGCCGCGTGAAACCGCCTCCTCCGTCGCGAGTCCGCCGTCGTGGAGCTCTCTGATCCGGCTGAGGATGAAGACGTGGTAGTCCATCGACAGCCCGAACAGCACGACGAACAGGAACATCGGCAGCCATGACGTGATCGCGAAGTTGGACTGGAAGCTGAGCAGTCCCTCCGCCCACGTGTGCTGGAAGATCAGGACGAGCAGCCCGTACGCGGCGCCGACCGACAGCAGATTCAGCACGATCGCCGTCAACGGGATCACGACCGAACGGAACGTCATCGACAGCAGCACGAACGCGAGCGCGAGCACGAACAGCGATCACCCACGGCATCCGCGCCTTCATCTGCTCGTTGAAGTCGTGCGTTCCGGCGGTCTCGCCCGCGACGGCGTAGTCGACGGCGTCGAGCCTGCCGAGCGTCTGCGGCAGGACGACGTTGCGCAGCGTCGTCAGCGCGGCGAGCGACGCGGCATTGTCGCCGTTGCCCTGCAGCGGGATCATGATGTCGGCGACCGTGTCGTCGGGGCTGATCCGGACGAGGATCGGCTGGAACATCTGACCGGTGCCGACGGCTGCGAGCTCGACGTTCTGGATCGCCGCGGTAACCGCCGGGTCGCGCACGTTCTGCGCATGGACGACGACCTCGGCCGGCGTCGGTGCGCCGGGGAACGTCGCGATGACGCTCTTGTAGGTCTGGACGATCGGCAGGTCGTTCGGCATGTCGGTGAAGCTCGGCAGCTTCGTGTGCATGTTCAGGGCCGGCATCGCCGCGACGATCAGCAGTCCGGCCGCGAGCGACGACGGCCGTCACGGGCCGGTGCAGGACGCGGTCGAGGACGAACCTCCAGATGCGCGACTCGCCGGCCGCGTGCTTGTTGCGCCCGAAGTACGGCACGCGTCCCCGGTCGACGCGGTCGCCGAGCTTCGCGAGCGCCGCCGGCAGCACGGTCACCGAGCCGATCACCGCGCACAGGACGACGAGCATCGTCCCGATCGCCATCGACGTGAAGATCCGGTTGTCGGCGATGAACATCCCCGCCATCGCGATCAGCACCGTCGCGCCGGAGATGAGGACCGCCTGGCCGGACGTCGCCGCTGCGCGCAACAGCGCCGGCCGCGGTTCCTTGCCGGCTGCCCGCTCTTCGCGCTCGCGCCGCAGATAGAAGAGCGAGTAGTCGACGCCGACCGCCATCCCGATCAGGAGGATCACGGACGAAGTCGACTGGTAGTCGCCTGCATAGCCGTGCGTGATGAGCGAGTAGAGCCCGAGCGACGCGAGCACGGCGGAGAAGGCGAGCAGGACCGGCAGTCCGGCAGCGACGACCGCGCCGAACGCGAGCAGCAGGATGAGCAGCGTGATCGGGATCGTCAAGCGCTCTGCGTTTGCGAAGTCCTTCGTGAAGCGCTTGCCGAGCTCGTAGTTCGCGCTCGCGTTTCCGACCTCGCGAATCGAGATGTCGGGTTCGCCGTCTGCGCGCCGGCGATCGCGCCGATGATCGGTGCGATCTTGTCCTTGGCAGCGTTCGGGTCGCCTCTGATCGTGAACTGGACGAGAACGGAGTGGCCGTCGCGCGAGATCTGGCCGCCGCCGCCGGGCTTGACGCGCGGATCCTGGATGTTCGTCACGTTCGTCTGACGGGCGAGCGTCTGCACGACGCCGGCGATCGCGGAGATGAAGACGGGGTCGGAGACGGTGTAGCTGCGGCTCTGGATCAGCACGACCTCGCTCGCGGGCTGCATGAAGCCGGCCTGCTCGAGTATCCTGACCGCCCGCGCCGTCTCGCCCGACGCGTATCTGCGAGTCACGCATCTGGAGGTGGCCGGCGACACTCCCTGCCGCCATCGCTGCGACTGCGAAGACGAGCCATCCGAACAGCGCCCGCTTCCAGTGCTCGGCGCTCCAGTTGCCGGCCCGCCCGGCGAGATTGAGCCCGTCCATCGCCGTTCCTCCTGGTTCTTCCCACAGGTTCGACCGGCTGCGGGCCGGAGGCATCAGTGCCGACGCGGATCGCCCTCGCGGATTCCCGCGGAGGAGGGCGGGCCTCGGCTTCGAAGGACCCACGATGCGCGGGAAGCTGGGGGTCGCGGGCGCGCTGCTGGTGCTGATGCTGGCCTTCGCCGGACCGGCCACGGCGGCGCCGTCGTCGCTGTGGAGCGGTCGCTACGTCGTCCACTCCGGCGACTCGCTGACGGCGATCGCGCAGAAGTACCACGTCTCGTTCGTGACGCTTGCGCGCGCGAATGGATTGAACTGGCACAAGCCGCTGCTGATCGGCGTCGTGCTCCGCGTGCCGACGGGGACGACGGCCGCGGCGAGCGCATGGTCCGGCGTCTACGTCGTCCATCCCGGGGACACGCTGAGCGGAATCGCGCTCCGCTACCACGTCTCGCTCGGGCGGCTCGCGTCCGCGAACGGACTCGACGCGAACGGCGTGCTCCTGATCGGGAAGCGGCTTGCGATTCCGACGATCTCCGTTTCGCCGCTTACCGTCGCGCAGAGCAATCCGTACCGCCGAGGGGCGGTCGGCTACGACGTCAGCTATCCGAACTGCGGCGCGTCGCCGCCGGCCGCGCACCAGTTCGCCGTGATCGGGCTGAACTCAGGCCGCCCGTTCACTGCGAATCCGTGCTTCGGGGCGCAGTGGGTCTCCGCACTGCCGCCGCGCAGCGTCTACGTCAACACCGCGTATCACCGCGTGCTGTTCCGCCACCTGACGCCGGACTGCGTCGCCGCCGGACGAGAGCAGACGCTGCGCGCGGCAGCGCAGCGCGCGTATGCCGTCGGCTGCAGCGAGGCGGTCGCCGCGCTCCGGCTGCTCGGACCGACGCTGCCGCTCACGATCTGGCTCGACGTCGAGCCGGGGAACACGTGGTCGTCGCGCGCCGCACTGAACGTCGCGACGCTGAAGGGGATGCTGACGCACTTCCTCGAGCAGTCGCCGCATCCCGCGATCGGCGTCTACTCGAACGCCGCGTTCTGGCGCCGGCTCACCGGCGGCTGGTCGGCGCCGACCCTGCCCGAGTGGGTCGCGACGGGCGACGCGCCCGGCTCGTCAGGCTGCCCCGCGTCGTTCGCCGGCGGCCCGGTCTGGCTCAGCCAGCGCGTCGTCGGCGGCCGCGACGTCGACACGGCCTGCTGAGAATCGTCGAGGCACGCTGGTACCGTGTGCATCCCGTGCCGATCTACGAATACCGCTGTCCGGAAGGGCATCTGTTCGAGCGGTTCCAGGCGATGACCGCCCCCGCTCCGGAGAAGTGCGACGTCTGCGGCGCGTCTCCGGTCGAGGTCGTGCTCTATCCGGTGGCCGTCCACTACAAGGGCTCCGGCTTCTACTCGACCGACTACGGAAAGAAGGGCAAGGCGGCCGCGAAGAAGGACGGCGCGTCGAGCGGCGACTCGAGCTCGAGCTCCGATTCCGGCTCGTCGGAGAAGCCGGCCGCGAAACCGGAGAAGAAGGCGGCCACGGGGGACTAGGGGGCGCCCGCACCACCATCGTGGTGCGAAGTTGCCCAGCCTGTTCGCACAGGTATAGGGTCGGAACCCGGTGGCTGAGGTTTCGTTCGATCGGGTGGCGAAGGTCTACCCGGACGGCACCCGTGCCGTCAATGGGCTCGACCTGGGGATCCGCGACGGCGAGTTCATGGTCCTCGTCGGCCCGTCGGGCTGCGGCAAGACGACCGCGCTGCGGATGCTCGCCGGCCTCGAGGACGATCTCCGAGGGCGCGCATGCGGATCGGCGAGCGCGTCGTCAACCACGTGCCGTCGCGCGACCGCGACATCGCGATGGTCTTCCAGAGCTACGCGCTCTACCCGCACCTGACCGTCTACGAGAACATCGCCTTCGGCCTGCGGCTGCAAGAAGCTGCCGAAGGACGAGATCGACACAGCGCGTGCACGACGCCGCGAAGACGCTCGGGCTCGAGGACCTGCTCGAAGCGCAAGCCGCGCAACCTCTCCGGCGGCCAGCGCCAGCGGGTCGCGATGGGCCGCGCGATCGTGCGCGAGCCCGGCCGCGTTCCTGATGGACGAGCCGCTCTCGAACCTCGACGCCAAGCTGCGCGTGCAGATGCGCGCCGAGATCTCGCGGCTGCAGCGCGAGCTCGGCGTCGACCACGATCTACGTCACGCACGACCAGGTCGAGGCGATGACGATGGGCGACCGCGTCGCCGTGATGCGCAAGGGCGAGCTGCAGCAGGTCGCCGACGCCGCAGGAGCTCTACGACCGTCCGCGTCAACCTGTTCGTCGGCGGCTTCATCGGCTCGCCGGCGATGAACATGGTCGAGGCGACGGTCGCGCGGAGCAACGGACGGCGCTCGCCGTGGAGTTCGGCGGCCAGACGCTCGCAGCTCGACGCCGCGAGCGTCGCGGATCGCGCCCGCGCTCGCCGACTACGACGGCCGGACGGTGATCCTCGGCATCCGGCCGGAGCATCTCGAGGACGCGGCGCTCGCCACCGACGCGCCGGCCGACCGGCGGCTGCGCGGGCACGTGGAGCTGCGCGAGGCGCTCGGCTCCGAGCTGATGGTGCACTTCGCCGTCGAGGGCGCGACAGCGCCCGACACGGAGGAGACCAAGGAGCTGGCGCAGGACATCGGTGCCGGCGCGGAGGGGCTCGAGACGAGCGGCGCGCTGTTCGTCGGCCGCTTCGGCGCGCACGCGCAGGTCGCCGAGGGAGAGCCGGTCGAGGTCGCGGTCGACACGAGCGCCCTGCACTTCTTCGACCCGGAGACGGGTCTCGGTATCTACGACCGGCACGAGAAAGGAGCTGCATCGTGAGAAGTCGGTGGATTCGGAGGGCAGGCGTGTGTTTGGTGGTCGTTCCCCTCGTCGTGCTGGTCGCGGCGAGCACGGGTGTCGGCGCGACGAGATCAACGAGCTCGACGAAGGCGGTGACCGGGAAGCATCAGCTTCGACGGCGTCTGGACCGGCGCCGAGGCGCAGGCGTTCGGCGCCGTGATCAAGGCGTTCAACAAGGTCGTATCCGGGCGTGAAGGTGAACTACAAGCCGGTCGGCGACAACCTGCCGACGGTGCGTCTCGACCGCGGTCGCCGGCGGCAACCCGCCCGACATGGCGGACATCGCCCAGCCCGGCCTCGTCAAGCAGTTCGTCGACGAGGGCGCGCTGAAGCCGATCACCTACGCGCGGAACGTGCTGCTCGCGAACTTCTCGCCCGCGTGGATCGCGCTCGGCACCTTCAACAAGAAGATCTACGGCCTCGTCTTCAAGGCGAGCAACAAGTCGACGGTCTGGTACAACGTCCCCGCCTTCAAGAACGCCGGCGTGAAGCCGCCGACGACGTGGCCGCAGCTCGCTCGGCGGCCAGCACGATCAAGGCCTCCGGCGTGCCGCCGTACTCGATCGGCGGCGCGGACGGCTGGACGCTCACCGACCTGTTCGAGAACATCTACCTCCGCCAGGCAGGCCCGGCGAAGTACGCGCTGCTCGACCGCGCACAAGATCAAGTGGACGGACCCGTCGGTCACCGCCGCGCTGAAGACGATGGCGCAGGTGGTCGGCACGTCGGCGAACATGGCCGGCGGCACGTCGGGCGCGGTGCAGACCGACTTCCCGACCTCGGTGAACAACGTCTTCCAGAACCCGCCGAAGGCGGCGATGGTGATCGAGGGCGACTTCGTCCCGGGCGTCGCGACGGTGAAGGCGAAGCCCGAGCACGGGCTACGACGAGTTCCCGTTCCCGTCGATCAACGGCTCGCCGATCCGTCGGTCGAGTCGGCGGCGACACGATCGTCGCGTTCAGGGACAACCCGGCGATCGAGGCGTTCGTGAAGTTCCTCGCGCACGCCGGCCGCCGCGGCCGCCTGGGCGGCGAAGGGCGGCTTCGCGACCGGCAACAAGAACATGCCGCTCGAGCGTCTACCCGGACGCGACGACGCGGGCGACCGCGTCGGCGATCGCCGCGGCGAAGAACGTCGCGCTTCGACATGTCCGACCAGCAGCCGGCGTCGTTCGGCGCCACGGTCGGCCAGGGCGAGTGGGGGCTCTTCCAGGACTTCCTCCAGAACCCGACGAACGTCGAAGGGCATCCAGTAGAAGCTCGAGTCGGCGGCGGCGGCGGCCTACAAGAGCGGGAAGTAGACCGCTATGAGCTCGGGCAGCGTCGCGGTGGAGCCGCCGGTCGAGGCGGCTCCACCTCCGGCGCCCCACGAGGGGCCGGCTGCGGCCGGTATCTGACCGGCACCCTCTTCCTGCTGCCCGCGTTCGTGATCCTCGGCGTCTGGATCGTCTACCCGACGATCTACACGATCATCCGCAGCTTCTTCGGCGCTCGACGACTTCCACCACTTCGTCGGGATCGACAACTACAAGACGCTCTTCACGACGTCGACGCTGACGACGGCGATCAAGAACAACCTGATCTGGGTCGCCGTCGTGCCGGCCTTCGTGACCGCGATCGGCCTCATCTTCGCGGTGCTCACCGAGCGCGTCCGCTGGTCGGTCGCGTTCAAGACGTCGTCTTCCTGCCGATGGCGATCTCCGCGTTCGCCACCGGCGTCACCTGGCGGATCATGTACGTCGCAGGATCCGAACCTCGGCGCCGTGAACGCGCTCGGCCGGGCGGTCGTCCAGGACGTGGTCAACCCGCCGGGCGCGCTCTCCGACGCGCTGCCGTCGACGCCGACCGTCACCGGCACGGCGCAGACCGGGATGACGCTGCAAGACGCCGCTCCAGCCGGGCGGCGTCGCCGCTGCTCGGGCTGACCGGCATCCCGCCGGAGCGAGATGCCGGCGCGGCGCAAAGCAGGCGGTGCAGCCGCCGCCGAAGCCCGGCCACATTCAGGGCGTCGTCTGGCGCGACTTCAAGCCCGGCGGCGGCGTGCCGGGCAAGGTCGAGACAGGGCGAGCTCGGGCTGCCGGGCGTGACCGTGCAGCTGCGCGAACAGCCGAGAACGCGGTCGTCAAGACGGCGGCCGCCGGCGACGACGGCATCTTCGACTTCGGGGTGGTCACGCCCGGGCACCTACCACGCCGGCATCTCGGCGCAGACGTTCGCGAAGCCGTGGGCCGGCTTCGCCTGGCTCGGGACGAAGCTGATCACGCCGTCGCTGATCATCGCCTACATCTGGATCTGGGCCGGCTTCGCGATGGTCGTGATCGCCGCCGGGCTCGCGGCGATGCCGCGCGACGTGCTCGAGGCCGCGCGCACCGACGGCGCCACCGAGTGGCAGGTGTTCCGGCGCGTCACGGTGCCGCTGCTCGCGCCGGTGCTCTCCGTCGTCTTCATCACGATGATCATCAACGTCCTCAAGGTCTTCGACCTCGTGATCACGCTCGCGCCGGGCTCGTCGCAGAACGCCGCGAACGTGATCGCGCTCGCGATGTGGCGGACGTCGTTCGGCGGCATCAACGACTTCGGCGTCGGCTCGGCGATCGCCGTCTTCCTCTTCGTGCTCGTCATTCCGGTGCTGCTGCTCAACATCAAGCGATTCAGGAGGAGAGGCGTAGCGCTACCATGGCCGACGCGCCGAAGTCGTCGTCCCGCAGCCGAAGCTCTCCGAGCGCGACACCGTCGGCGGCAAGGCCTACCCGCTTCCGACGAAGGCGCCGGTCAACCTCTTCCTCGTCCTGCTCGGCCTGCTCTGGCTCGTCCCGACGCTCGGTCTCTTCCTGACCTCGATCCTGCCCGCGCAGGCGTTCACGGTGAAGGGCTGGTGGCAGATCTTCTCGCAAGCCGAGCCTCGCCACGTGGTCGAACTACAACGACGTCCTGCACAACCACGCGATCACGCACTCGCTCTTGATCACCGTCGAGATCGCCGTCGGCGAACACGCTGCTCGTGATCCTGATCGGCGCGCTCGCCGGCTACGCGTTCGCGTGGCTCGACTTCCCGGGCCGCGACTGGATCTTCATCGTCGTGATCGCGCTGCTCGTCGTGCCGCTGCAGATGGCGCTGATCCCGATGTTCAAGCTCTACAACATCCTCGGCCTCTACGACACGGTGCTCGGGATCATCCTCTTCCACACCGCGTTCGGGCTGCCGTTCGCGATCTTCCTGCTGCGGAACTTCTTCGTCGGGATCCCGAAGGACATCATGGAGTCGGCGCGGATCGACGGCGCCTCCGAGCTCAGGATCTTCCTGCGCCTGATCCTGCCGCTCGGGCTGCCGGCGATCGCGTCGCTCGCGATCTTCCAGTTCCTCTGGACGTGGAACGACCTGATCGTCGCGCTGACGTTCGGCCAGAACGTGCAGCCGATCACCGTCGCGATCTTCTCGAACCTGCGCCAGTTCGGCGCCAACATCGACCTGATCGCGCCCGCGTCGTTCATCTCGCTGATCGTGCCGCTCGCGGTGTTCTTCGCGTTCCAGCGCTACTTCGTCCAGGGGCTGCTGGCCGGCTCGGTGAAGTAGTGGCGCGCGTCGCCCTCGTCGGCGGCGGGCTGGCGGGATTCGTCGCGTACGTGACGCTGCTGCGCGGCGGGGTCGAGCCGGAGGAGGTCGTCGTCTTCTCGCCGGACTCGCGCGATCCGGCGGCGGCGTGGCGGCCGCGTGCGGCCGCGATCCGGCAGACGCACATGCGGTCGGAGAGCGACGGGCACTGCCTGCCGTCGTCGTTCCCAGGGCTCGCGGTGCGCGAGGCGCGCGCGCGGCGCTCGCTCGCGCCGCTCGCGCGCAGCGTCTGCGACCGCTACCACCCGACGGTGCCGGAGTTCCTCGACCACGTCGAGGAGCTCCGCGTGCAGAGCGGCTGGAGCGACCGCGTCGTGCCGGCGCGCGTCGAGCGGATCGTTCCGGTCGAGGGTGGTTTCGAGCTCGACGTGCGATCTCGGGCACGGTGTCTTCGCGCACGTGCTCGTCGCGACCGGCCATCCCGGGCTCGCCGTTCCGGACGAGCTGCGCGACGACCCGCGCGCGGTTCACGCGTACGAGCCGCACGAGTACGCGGACTCGGTGTGTGTCGTCGGCGCGGGCCTGGCGGCTGCGACGGAATGGCTGAACGCGCTCGACGCGGGCTCGACGGTGACCTCCGTGCGGCGGCGCGAGCCGCTGCGGCGGCCGCTGAACGTGCCGCGGCCGTATCTGACGCGCCGTGCGCTCGCGGCGTTCCACCGTGAGCCGCCGGAGCAACGTGCCGCGCTCGCGCGCGAAGCTGCTCGCGCCGTCGTATCCGCCCGGGCGAACGTGGGACGAGCCGCTCGCGCGCGCCGCCGCCGCGGGGCGCTTCCGCGTCGAGGCCGCGGTGAACGGCGCGGACCAGGTGATCTGCGCCACCGGCTTCCGCGACGGCGTCGCGCACGATCCGCTCCTGCGCAGCCTCGTCGTCGAGCACGGGCTCGAGACCGCGGACGGCCACCTCGTGCTCGCGGCCGACGCACCGTGCCGGCGCTCACCGACGACGCGCGGACGCTCGCCGTCTCCGGCGCGGCCGCGCAGTTCGCGTACCCGGCCGGCGACACGCTGATCGGCGCGCGCTACGTCGCACACCACTTCCTGAACCGATGTCGTACACGCTGAGAGGACGACTCGAGTCGCGGTTCGCGGCGCTCGCGCTGCCGCTGGCGGCGGCATGCGTGCTCGCGGCGGCGCTGGACGAGTGGTGGCCGGTCGGGCTCGCGGCGGCGATGCTCGCCGTGATCGTCGCGCTCGACCTCGCGTACCACCCGCTGCTCCCGTACCAGCCCGGCTGGGCCGCGCTGCCGCTCGGGCTCGTCGAGCTCGGCGCGATCATGGCCGTCGTCTTCGCGCTGGGGATCCCGGCGCCGCTCGCGGTCGCGCTCGGACTCTTCGCAGCCGTGTGGCTGCTCGCGCAGGTGCTCGGCCACGCGCTCCTGCCGTCGTGGCGGCTCTCGTACGCGGAGGACGGCGGCGAGCTCGGCGCGCTCGGCGCTGCGCTCGTCGTCGCCGCCGTTGCTGCGCCGCTCGCGTCGGCGGGCGGCCTCTGGTACGCGCACCTGCCGCCGGTCGTCCATCTCGCCGCGGGCGTCCACCAGGGGCCGCTGTTCGTCGACCGCCGCGAGAAGCTCGTCGGCGACAAGGGCGCGGTCGTCGTCGGCGGGATCGTCGTCCGCCACAACAACGTCCAGATCAGCCATGTCCGCGTGGTCGGCGGCCAGAACGGGATCACCGTCGACGGGCACACCGGCGTCGTGCTCGACCACGTCACCGTCGTCCACCCGCAGCTCGACGGCATTCACGTCCGCTCCGCGCCGATCACGATCTCGCACTGCAGCATCGACATGCGCGGCGTTCCCGTACGGCCAGGGGATCGACATCTCCTACAACATGGACATGGGGGAGACGATGGTCGAGCCGCTGCACCGTCGTCGGAGGCCAGGAGGGGATCGTCGTGCACTCGTCGTCGGCGATGCTCACCCACAACCGGGTCGAGTCGACGACGATGCGCGGGATCGCGATGACGGAGATGTCGATGGGCGGCGTCATGCACAACACCGTCCGCAACGCGAACGGCATCGGCATCCTCTGCGGCGACCACTCGACCTGCATGATCGACCGCAACGACGTCGCCGGAACGCGCGTCGATCGTTCGAGCAACGATCGCGAGCGCGCGGGTTACGGCCTCGTCGTCGAGTTCGGCGCGCTCGCCGAACTCGGCCGCAACGAGCTTGCCGACAACCCGTCGACGTTCGGCGTCTTCGTCGACTCACTCGTCCACTGGGACGGCTAGCCGCTACAGCGGGATCGTCAGGCTCTCGATGTCGCTCGGATAGTCCGTGAGGACGTCCATGCCGTCCTCGGTGACGACGATCGTGTCGGAGTGGCGGAAGCCGCCGATCGCCGCGTCATAGAGGCCCGGCTCGATCGTGAAGACCATCCCCGGCTCGAGCGGCGTGTGGTCGCCGACGTCGAGGAACGGCGCCTCGTGGTTGCGCAGCCCGATCCCGTGGCCGGTGTGCTGCCGCCAGTACCCGAGGAGATCGTTGTCCTCGAGGTAGCGCATCACGGCGCCGTCGACGTCGGCGCACGTGGCGCCCGGGCGGATCGCGGCGAACGCGGCCTGCTGCGACGCGACCGTGTGCTCGAAGAGCCGACGCATCTCGTCGGTCGGCGGGCCGATGATCATCGCCCGCTCGAGCTCCGCGTTGTAGCCGTGGATCGGCGCGCTCGTCTCCGTCACGAGAACGTCGCCGGCGTGGAACTCGATGTTGTGCGCGACCGCGTGCGCCCACGAGCTGCGCAGCCCGATCTGGCCGCGGTAGCCGGCGGACGCACCCGACGACGACGACATGCCGCCGACGTCGCCGAGCTCCGCGAGCAGCGCGAGCGTCGCCTCGTGGCTCGCGCGCAGGCTCGCCTCGGCCTCCGTCGCGCCGGGCACGGAGTACTCCTGCAGCAGGCGGTGGGCGTGCGCGCACCAGCGTCCACTCTCGCGGATCAGCGCGATCTCCGCATCGCTTTTGCGCCGCATCATCCGCTCGATCACGTCGCCGAGCGGCGCCACGGACGCACCCGCGGCCTCGCTCAGCGTCGGCCCGTCGTAGCCGAGGATCCCGGGATAGCCGTCGTTGTCGGCACCGATGCCGTCGCGGACGCCAAGATCGTCGAGGACGCGCGCGAAAATGCGCATCGGGTGCTCGAGCCCCGGGTACTCGGGATACGACTCGACGCGCGCGAACGCACCCTCCGCCTTGGTGCGCTCGATCTCGAACTCGGGCACGAAGATCGCGTGCTCGCCGACCGCGCTCTCCGCGTAGACCACCGGCCGCTCGTTCGACAGGAACCAGAAGCCCGTGAAGTACTGGATGTAGTCGGCGCCGAAGAGGACGAAGCCGGAGAGGCCGTGGTCGCGAACGTACTCGAGCAGGCGCCCGCGCCGCTCCGCGAATTCTGCAGCGGTGATCTGCATCCCGGTGCGTACTCTATGCAGCGTGAGCGAGCAGATCGAAGAGTTGCGCGCAACCGTCGCCGCCGCGCCGCCGGCGCCCGCTGCGATGGCGGACTATCTCCGCAAGGTGCACGAGCGGGCGTACACCGTCGTCGACGCCGACGTCGAGAAGCTGAAGGCGGCGGGATTCTCCGAGGACGAGATCTTCGAGCAGACGGTCGCCGCCGCGATCAGCGAGGGTCTGCGCCGGCTCGACCGTGCGAACGAGGTGCTCGCGTGAGGCTTTCCGTCGTGGACAGCGGCCACGCGCCCGACGAGGCCGCGGTCCTCCAGCAGATCCGCGAGCGCACGGGCGGCGAGCCGCTCGGCGTCGTGAAGACGCTGATGTACCGGCCGGAGCTCTTCGGGCTGCCGTTCTCGGAGGAGCTCGACCGCGTGATGCGCGGGCCGTCCGACTGGAGCGCGGGCGAGCGTGAGCTGTTCGCCGGCTTCACGTCGCTGCTGAACCAGTGTCCATTCTGAATGGGCTCCCACGGCGCGGTCGCGTCGTTCGCCCTCGGTGAGGATGTCTGGGACGCGGTCGTCGCGGACTGGCGCACGGCGCCGCTGCGGCCGGAGCTGCACGCGGCGCTCCTGTTCCTCGAGACGATGACGCTGCGTCCGGAAGAGCTGACGCGCGCCGACGCGGACGCGGCGTACGCGGCCGGCGTCTCGCGGCAGGCGCTGCGCGACGCGGCTGCCGTGTGCGGGCTCTTCAGCATGATCGTGCGGCTCGCCGACTCGCTCGGCTGGGACGTGCCGGAGTGGGAGCGGCTGCAGGCGCGCGCCCCGGCGATGCTCGAGGGCGGCTACGCCCTCACTGCGATCCGGCGCCGCTAGCGCTCAAGCACCGGCCCCCCGCGGCCGATAACAAATGTATGCGCATCGTCTGTGTCGTTGCACTATGCGCCGTCGCCGCACTCGTATCCGCGGTCTCGTCGTCCGCCGCGCTCTCGCCGAGCGCGTATCGCGCCCAGGCCAACGCCGCATGCGCGAAGACAAAGGCAACGGAGAAGGCGCTCGGTGTGATGCCGGGGAACGCGACGAACGCGCAGGTCGAGACGTACACCGCGGCGCTGCTCCAGGCCAGTTGGCTGGAGTACACGACGCTCGATGCGCTGCAACCGCCCGCGTCGCTCGTCGCCGCCCACCGGACAGCGCTCTGGGCGCTCTGGAAGATGAACAACCTCAACGCCGCCGCGCTCAAGCAGATGCAGGCCGGCACCGACTGGGTCACGGCCCTCAACTCGCACGGCAAGAAGCTTCAGCTGCTGATGGACTGGTACAAGGCGTGGGGCACCGCAGGCGTCAAGGTCTGCGGCAGCGGCAGCATCTCCGTCGGGTTCTAACCCGGCCTCCCGCGGCCGAGTCGCCACGCGAGCGCGACCAGCCCGAGTCCGATCACGACCAGCACAGCACCGAGCCAGGCGTAGCCCGGGTGGCCGGTCATCGACGAGCCCTTGATCTCGTTCAGGCCCTGCCCGATGAACACCACGCCGGTTGCGACGGCCATGACCCCGACAGCCGCGATCACCCAACGCAGGATCGTCATGCGCGAAGTATTCACATCGGGCGCAGCTAGGCTCAGATCGGTGTCGCATTGATCGAAGTCGCCTGTGAGGCGTGCGGCTGGCTGGCAATCACGAACCAGCCGTCGCATCTCGTCTGGGCCGAGCACGTGGACTCGTGTCCTGCGCTCGGGGGTGCGGTGCGGTACATGCCCGAGTTGCCGCCGATGCCGAAGTTCCTGCCGGCAGTGACGGCGTGCAAGCACCGGCTCGTGCGGCGCCAGATCGCGGTTACCGCGTCCGGCGCCAAGCGCTACGCCGTGGTCTGCGAGTACTGCGGCCGCCGCGTCGACAGCACGTAGGCTTTCTCCATGCGTCCGACGCTGTACGAGTTCGCCGGCGGAGAGTCTGCGTTTCTCGCGCTGGCGACGGCGCATCACGCGCGCTGTCTCGCGGATCCCGAGCTGAACCATCCGTTCTCGCACGAGGACCAGAACCCGCAGCACATCGAGCGCCTCGCCGCGTACTGGGGTGAGGTGATGGGCGGACCGCCGGTGTACTCGGAGAGCTGCGGCGACGAGTCGGGTGTCCTGACGATGCACTCCGGCAACGGCGACATGAGCGATCTCGGCGAGCGGTTCCTCGACTGTTTCGTCGGTGCGCTCGACGACGCGAAGCTGCCCGACGACGCGGAGTTCCGCGGCGCGATGCGCGCGTACATGCGCTGGGCGGTCGACAACGTGCTCTCGTACCCGGAGGCGGACGATGTGCCTTCGCGGGTGGCGATGCCGCGCTGGGACTGGAGCGGCCTGCAGTGAGCGCGTTGGACGAAGAGTTCACCGCCGTCCTCGCGAAGAGCACTGCGCAGGGCGGCTGGACGTACGTGGTCTGGCCGGCGTCGGTCGAGTTCTTCGGCACGCGCGGGCTCGTGAAGGTGCGTGGCACGGTCGACGGGCAGCCGTTCCGCAGCTCGTTCATGGCGATGGGGGACGGCACGCACAAGCTCCCGGTCAAGGCCGACATCCGCAAGGCGATCGGCAAGGAGGCCGGCGACAGCGTGACCGTGCACCTGCGGGAGCGAATCGACGCGTGACGCGGATCGTGCGTCTCGCGGCCGGCGACGACCACGTCGTGCTCGCCGGCGCCGCTCTCTTCGACGCCGCGCCGACGAAGACGTGGACAGCGGACTTCCTGTCGACCGAGGGACATCACCTGCTCGTGGCGGTCGACGACGGCGACACGCCGATCGGCTTCGTCAGCGGCGTCGAGACGACGCACCCCGACAAGGGCACAGAGATGTTCCTCTACGAGCTGAGCGTCCACGCCGACCATCGGCAGCAGGGCGTCGGCCGGTCGCTCGTCGACGCGCTCGCCGGGCTCGCCCGGGAACGCGGCTGCTACGGGATGTGGGTCGCGACGGAGCCCGACAACGCGGCGGCGCTCGCCACCTATCGCGCCGCCGGCGCTGCGGCTCCCGAACCGTGCGTCACTCTCGGCTGGACGTTCGCTCCGTAGATGTCGGAGCCACCGGTCCATGTCCGTCCCGCGCGTGAGGACGACAGGGTTCCGATGGCGGTCGTGTTCGCCGCCGTCGCCGAGGAGCGCGACGGAATCGGCGCTGAGCCTCCGGTCGACATGGTACGGCGAGATCGGCAAGGCGACCTCGCGCGAGTGGCGCGGGCGCGGCGTCGGCTCGGCGTTCATGGTCGCGGCGATCGACTGGGCGCGCGAGCGCCGGGCTGCACAAGCTGAGCCTCAGCGTCTGGCCGCACAACGCTGCGGCGATCGCTCTCTATCGCAAGTTCGGCTTCGTCGAGGAAGGTCACCGCGTCAAGCAGATGCGGCGCCAGAGCGGTGAGCTCTGGGATCTCATCGACATGGGATTGCTGCTCTAGGTCAGAGCGTCGATCGGCGCGACGGTGACGATCCCTTCGACGCTGCGCGCCAGCTTCTCGTCCAGCGTCACGAATGCGTCCGCCTGCAGCTGCGTGAGCGCGATGTATTCCGCGTCGTAGGTCGAGGCCCAGCCGAGCTGATCCGCGATCTCCCACGCGCGCCGCCGGAGCACCGCGTCGCCGAGGAGCCTGATCGGCATCTTGTTGATGCGGGCGAGCCGTTCGCGTGCGACGTCGGCCGGCAGGTTGCCGCGCCGGACGGTCTCGTGCAGAGCCGACAGCGTCTGCGAACGGAGCAGCGTCGGCGCAAGGAGCTTGTGTGCGTCCGAGACCTCGATCTGCTCGCTCGCCAGGTGAAGGACGGCGCCCGCGTCAACGACGAATCTGGTCACCGGTCACATGCTCCAGACGATGAATGACGGGCCGCCGGGACGACAGGCAGCTGCGCCTTTGAACGGATGCCGCGCTGCCGGCGCGTCGTCGGCGCTGCGCAGAAGCTCGCCGCCGAAGTTGACGAGGTTGCGATTCGGATCGTACTTGGCCGAAAGCCGCGCGAGGACGATCCGCTCGTGCACGCGAGCCCGCGCGCGAAAGTACGCGGCGAGCGTCGTGCGGTCGTACGCCTTCCCGCCGAGCCGCGAGCCGCCCCGTGCGTTCGACGAGAACCACTGGAAGTACGGCTCCGGCGCAAACATCCGATCGATCGCCGCGACGCGGCCCTTGCTGTAGTCCGCGGCGAAGGTCCGGACGAGAGCCTTTGTCGTCGCTGCGTTGCACGCGGCCGTGCTTTGGGCCGCCGCCGCCGAAACGGCAAGCACGACTGCAGCAATGCAGCACACGCGGAGCATCCCGCCTTGAATCGTACGCCCGACTACGCTGAGACATCGTCCGACACAAGGAGGTGCCGCGCCATGGCGGAAAAGAAACCTGCAGCGAGATTCACGGCCGAGGAGCGGGCGGCAATGAAGGAGTACGCCCAGGAGCTGAAAACCGCGGCGCGCCGCGGTTCGAAAGCGACCAAGTCGGACGGGGAGAGCGACGTGCTCGCGAAGATCGCCGAGATGCCGGCGGCGGATCGCGCGATCGCCAAGCGGCTCCACGCGATCGTCAAAGCCACCGCGCCGGATCTCACGCCGCGAACGTGGTACGGGATGCCCGCGTACGCCAAGGACGACAAGGTCGTCTGCTTCTTCCAGGCCGCGTCGAAGTTCAAGTCGAGATACGCGACGCTCGGCTTCAGCGACAAGGCGAACCTCGACAACGGCGCGATGTGGCCGTCCGCGTTCGCGCTGAAGAAGCTGGCCGCAGCCGAGGAGAAGAAGATCGTCGCGCTCGTGAAGAAGGCGGTGAGCTGAGCCGGCTAGGGATTGAGCAGGTGCCGGGACCCAGATTTGTCTCTCTCGCTCCACTCGCTCAGCTTCAACGCTGCCGGATCGGGCAATCCGGCGAAGCCGCGGTCGTCGAAGCTGTAGATCTCCACGTCCGCGAGGTAGCCGTCGTCGACGAAGAGGAGCACGCCGATCTCGGTTCCAGCCGGATCGGTGCCGTGCGCGTCCGTCGGACGGGAATCCGTCACCGGGGCCGGTGGGAGCGACAGATCGGGCTTGAGTGAGAACGACGGGCAGCCGCATGTGCACGAGAGGCCGGTCGTCTGCACCGAACGAGCCTGAACGACGAGCTCGTCCCGGCCGGGAAACTCACGCGTGAGCAGGAACTCGAGGACGGAACGTTCGTCGGCGTTCAGCGGACGCGTCATCACTGCACCGACGCGGCGATGACGACGAGGTCGTGCTCGGCCCACCGAACCTCGGGCTGAAAGCCGGCCGTTCGGAGGACGTCCAGCAGCTCATCCGTCCGGCTGACGACGCTGTGCACTCGATCCAGCGGGGTCGGCTCGGACACCGGGACGTGCGGCTCGACGACATCGGCCACTACGAATCGTCCGCCCTCCGACAGCCGCTCCGCGACACGCGGGAACAGGTCCGCCATCACTGCCGCATCGACGTGATGCAGAGCAAATGCAGAAACGACCAGCTCGAACGGCCCGTCCGGCAGGCGATCCTGGAAACGGCCGAGCCGCAGCTCAGCCCGCGCGCCGAGAACGTCCGCCGCCGCGTCGAGTTTCTCCTGGCTCTGATCGAGACAGACGGCGCGCGCCTCCGGGTGCGCGTCCAAGCATCGCCGCGACGTCTCACCGGTGCCGACGCCGAGGTCGAGCATGCGGAGCACCTCGAGATCCGCCGACGCGCAGGCGATCTCCTGCTGCGCCCGGTCGTACCGCTTCTTGTGCTGGGTCATTGGGTCGGACCTCCAACACGAACTGGGTCGTCCCTTCGCGGTTAATAGCTGAAGACAGTCGCGTCGTCTCCGGCCCACTCCCACATCGGCGTCGCGCCGGCGACCTTCGCGTTGCCGACCTTCTCCTCGTCCGCGAGCCCGCGGGCGGTGAGGCAGATCGGGCAGAGCCAGAGTTCCCCGCCCCCGTCGGTGAACTGCTGGAACAGCCGCTCCAGCGGAGGGCAGCCGTCGCAGGCCTCGCCTTTCGCCTCACCCGGCAGGCCAAGGCGCACCGCGTCCTTCGTCGCCCAGACGACGACCGACTTGCCCTGATCGAGCGCGGCGGTCGCGACGAGAAACGCGATCATCACCCGCTCCGCATCCTCCATTCCGGTCGCAAGATTGACGAGCACTTTTGCGGACATGCGGGCTCCTTTTCCTCGGCGATGAACAACGTTGGAAACGTAGCTTCCCCTTTACTGCGCCATAAGACGAGCCGCGTACCCTGGGAGCGTGCTCCGTCGCGTCCTCATCGCGTCTGTCGTCCTTCCCGCGGTCCTCGCAGCCACGGGCTGCGCCTCGTCCGCGAGCATCTCGCCGTGCCGGCAGGTGAGCCAGCCGATCTGGTCGCCGGATGGGACCCAGATCGCGTACGACGGAACGCGCTGGCCGCCGCCGGCCGGCCACCGCAACCCGAACGACATCCTGCAGGCGCTGTGCACCGCGAACGCCGACGGGACGAACGCCCAGCCGCTCCGCTACACGGTGTGCACCGGCAAGTGCCCCGACCCGCCCGACCTGGTCGCCTGGCTGCCGTCGAATCAGCTTCTCGTGCTGCGCGACGGAGACATCCTCCGCTTCGCGCCCGGGAGCAAGCCGCGGAAGATCACCGCCCGGATCAACGCCGTCTCTATCGTCACGAACCCAACCGGAACTCGTATTGCGGCCGAG
Organism: uncultured Actinomycetes bacterium; assembly: GCA_963816455.1. Classification (GTDB taxonomy): domain Bacteria; phylum Actinomycetota; class Thermoleophilia; order Gaiellales; family Gaiellaceae; genus Palsa-739. The sequence continues at coordinate 119,698 of CAWFKM010000009.1, read as the reverse complement.
AAGTACTGGCCCTCGTGCTTGAGCTGCGCGGCGCCGGTGACGATCCTCAACGCTCGGTCCGGAGCCGTCGTCGGCAAGGTCGGCGGAACGAAGCTCGACAACGTCACTCCGAGTCTCTCGCCCGACGGAACGAAGGTCGTCTTCGAGCGCATCGCGTCCGACGACTCCGGCAAGACGTACGGCATCTGGACGGCGAACGCGAACGGCGGCAACCTCCGGCGGCTGGTGAGCGTCGGCCAGCAGCCGTTGTGGTCGCCGAAGGCCGGGAAGGTCGCCTACGTCGCCTCCGCGGGGAAGTCGGTCGCCCTGCGTCTGGTCTCGGCCGGGGGCGGCAAGAGCCGGGCGCTCGTCGCCCGCAACGTCATGAACGTGTTCGGCTGGTCGCCCGACGGCCGCCACATCGCCTTCGAGTCCGGCACGGGGTCGGTCGGCAAGCTGGCCGTCATCGACGTCGCGACGGGGAAGGTGCGCACTCTCCTCCAGCTCCACTACGCACCGACAGCCGCCTGGTCGCCGGACTCGACCGAACTGGTCGCCAACAGCGTCCCGAAGACGCAGAAGTGCTGGTCGACGTGGCGCGTGCCGGTGAACGGCTCCAAGCCGACCCTGATCTCGAGCTGCACCGGCTAGCCGGGCGGGGACGTCGGCAAAGTTAGAGTCCCGACGTGACGAGCGAGTCGAAGCGGGTGTCGAAACGGGCGCAGGCGTGGGCCGAGCTCGTGGGCGAGGTCGCGGCCATTCTGCTCGGCGCGTTGATTGTCGCTCTGGGCTGGACAGACTTCGGCGCGGGGCTGATGGTCATCGGTGCGATCGGGTTCGTTGTCACGCTCTGGCGGTCGCGGCGGGCGCTGCTGGGACGACCGGCGGACAAGTAGGGCTACGCGTCTAGCGGCTAGGGAACGACGACCGGTTCGCTGTGTTTGACCGGTGAGGCGTTATCGATCGTGGTGTCCGCGGAGCCGACGAAGCCTGTGTTCCCTGCGGATCCTGCGATCCAGACGGTGCTGTGGAATGCGTTGCGCAAACGAATCGCCCAGCCTCCGCTGAACGGAGACTTCGACAGCACGCGAACGAGCGCGTCAGCGTGACGTAGCGTCCAGAGAGGGTTCGGGGACACGAGGTCGAGGTAGATCGCCGGTCCCTTGCTGCCGCCGATTACCGTTTCGCGCAGGATGGTGGCTTTCGTCGGGCGAATCGCAGCTTGTGCGATGACGCTGAGCTTGTGCCGGCGATCGCGCGTGATAACACCATGCCCGACGGTGGTTCGCCAGCCGGCGAGCGTCTGCGAAGAGTCCCCGAGGCTGTAACCCGGAGCCGGTGCGGCGGCGGCGCTGCTCGCACGAGACGCGGCCGCGGTGACAAGGAGAAGGGTGCTCTCTTCATGTGGGGTGTACGTCGCCGCTTAGCGGATTCGTCACAGCTTGGACGACGAATGGGCGCGATGGTTGCGTCGCTCGCGCGAGTGTGCTCTCGCCTCAGCTGCGGTCGGTGCGCGTGACGACGATGTCGAGTGACGTCTCGCGCGATTCGCCCGGAGCGAGCATCGGCAGGCGCCCGACGGAAGCGTCGAAGGCGCGGCCGCGGATGGAGCAGTTCGCCGGCTCGATGCCGACGACTCCGCGGCCGGGGTCGATCCACTGCCAGAGGCGCGGGAGGCTCGAGCGGATCTCGACGACCAGCTCGCCGACGCGGACGCGCGCGCGCGTCGCGCCGAGATGCTCGTAGACGCGCTCGCTCCCGGTGCCCGACGACGTGCCAGTCCTCGGCCGCCGACGCCGCGTCGCGCGGCGCGACCGCGTCGGAGTCGATGTCGACCTCGCCCCAGAGCAGGTTGCAGTGGTAGAGCAGCGGCGCGGGCTGCGGCTCGTCGCTCGTGTTCGTCGTCGTGTCGGCGACGCGCAGATGTCCGCGGTCGGGGTCGTTGACGATCTGCCGCTGCAGGACGACGCCGCGCGCGTCGGCGATCGTGCCCGAGATGCGGTTGCCGTCGGCCTCGACCGCCGTGGCCGCGAGATAGTTGTACGTCCCGTGCAGCGGCAGCCCGTCGGCCGGCTCGCCGACGTTGTCGAGGCCGGCGGTCGTCATCAGCCCGCCGCCCCACGACGCCCACCAGTCGTTCGCGATGTTCGGCGCGTCCTCGCCGAGCGGCGTCAGCCATGCGAACGGCTGCCCCGCGAACGACGCAGCTCCGAGATCGAGGCCGCGCTGCGGGCGGACGACGACGTCGATCGCGCCGGGGAGCTTCACTCGACCGCGTACAGCAGATAACCCTCGGCGAGCATCGTCTCGGCGCGCGCGAGGAAGCTGTCGTACGGCGGGACTTCGAACGCGAGCGAGTCCGCCATCCGGTCGATCATGTTGAAGAGCGACGCGACGGCGATCGCGTCGACGAGCGCGTCATCCGTCACGCCGGCTGCGCGCACCGCGTCCGCATCTGCGCGCGTGAGCTCGTCGGGACGCAGCGTCAGCTTCTCGATGAAGCCGAGCGCGGCGCGCAGCTTTGCGTCGACCGGTGCCGTGCGCCAGTCGCGGTAGACCGCCTGCGTCACTTCCTCGCCGAAGACATACGACGCGACCGCGCCGTGGGCGCCTGTTCAGAAGGGACACTGGTTGAGCGACGACGCGTACGCGGCGAACAGCTCGCGCTCGCCCGGCGTCCAGTCGCTCTCGCCGCGCATCGCGACGTCGAGCGCGTCGCAGAACGGCTTGCCGAAGATCTCCGGCCGGTAGTGCAGCGTCTTGACGACGTCGACCGGCTCGCGACCCATCTGTTCGCGGAGCATCTCGAGCACCGCCGCCTGCTCGGCGTCGTGCCCGGTCTCGACGACGCGCAGCCTCACGCGAGCGTCCTCAGTCCGGCCTCGAACCGCGCGAGCCCCGCGCCGACGGCAGCCGCCACGGTCGCCTCGAAGATCTCGTCCTCCGAGAGCCCGGCTGCCTTGAGCGCCTCCACGTCGGCGTCGGTCACGCGGTACGCGTGCAGCCGCACCTTCTCGAGATACGCCGCCGCCGCGGCAGGCTGCTCGCGGTCGGGACGGGATGCCTCGCGGAGCCGACGGTTGAGATCGTCGTAACGCGTCTCCATCGGCGAGAACCTACTTGACGTGGCTCGAGCCGACGAAGCAGCCCGGCGCGTAGAGCCCGCCGCCCGGCGACGGCGGCTGCGGCGCCGAGTTGCCGAGAACCTCCTGGATCACCTGGATGTTCTCCTGGCCGCCGACGATGTACGAGCCGCCGCCGATGCTCGATCGCGCTGCCGCCGAGCCGGCAGTGCAGCGTGCTCGACGCGTTCGCGCGGAACTTCACCCAGCCGAGCTGCATGAAGTCCCACGCGGACATGTCCGTCGCGATCGGCGCGAGCAGGTCGGAGCCGCGGAACGGCAGGCTGAAGAACCGGCTTGGGCTCGCGAGCTTCGTCAGCGTCGCCTGCATCACCTGCTGCTGATGCTCCGAACGGCTGATGTCCGTATCGGCCGGGTTGAGCTGGTTCTCGCGGATGCGCGAGTAGATCAGCGCCTGATGCCCGTTCATGTGCTGCACGCCCTTGTGGAACCGCCAGCCCGGCCACGCCTGGCAGCGCGCCGCCGTCGGGTACGGACAGTCGAACCGGTTCGAGAGGATGTTCTCCGGGACGTTCACGTCGATCCCGCCGACCGCGTCGATCAGCTTCTGGAAGCTGCCGAAGTCGACGACGACGACGTGGTTGATCGGCAGCCCGGTCAGCTGCGCGACCGTCTGAACCGCGAGCCTCGGCCCGCCGAGCTGCATCGCCGCGTTGATCTTCTGGTCGCCGTAGCCCGGAACGGTGACGCGCAGGTCGCGCGGGATCGAGAGGTAGATCAACCGGTGCCGGCCCGGATCGGTGCGCAGCAGCATCATCGAGTCGGAGTGCTCGTCGGAGCTGCGTCCGGCCTGGCCGTTCTCGGAGTGATCGGTGCCGAGCAAGAGAATGTTCGTCGGCGACGAGATGATGAGGCCGCCCTTCGACAGCGCCGACGTCGTGCCCGTCGGCAGTCGCTTGTTCGCCGACGACACGCCGCTGCGCACGGACATGTAGCCCGCGAACGCCCAGACGACGCCGAGCACGACGAGCACCACGAGCGCGACGACGAGGATGCGCGTCCAGCTGCGCCGCCGCCTGCGTCGCCGCTGCACCTGGCGCCCGGTACCGCCGCCGTCGGAGCGGAACGACTCGCGGTCGCGCTTCGACTTTCCCTCGAGCGGTACGTGCCCCTTGCTGCGCCCGCCCTTGTAGACGCGGTACGGCTTCTCTCCAGACGCTGCCATCCGGCGGACTACGGTACCGAGCGGCCAGACCCTTCTACGGAGTCATCTGTCACATCGGCGACATCGGCCCGCTGCCGGGGATCGTGAGAGACGCCGCCGTCATCACGACCGAGATCCCGAGGAACCAGCGAACGCGCCGAGACGGCTCCACGGCCCGTTGTCCATCCCCTGCATCTCATGGGCCGTCCACCAGCCGAACCCGGCGAGGACGAAAGCAGCGCGACGAGGCTGAGCTGAGTGCGCAGGGCTGCGAACGCGGGGGCGAGTCCGCCGCGCCGCCCGGACGCGCGTCGCTCGGTTGCGCGGACATCTCAGCGGGTTACGGTACTCCGCATGGGCGGCACGCATGCCATCGGTCTCGATCTCGGCGGGACGAAGATCCTCGCCGGGGTCGTCGCGCGGGACGGGGCGGTGATCCGGCGCCACGAGCGGCCGACGCCGCTCGACTCGCAGGATGCGCTGCTGGCCGAGATCGACGCGGTGATCGACGAGCTCCGTGCCGACGACGGCGTCGCGGCGATCGGCCTCGGGATCCCGGGGACGATCGACCAGGCCGGCGGCCGCGTCTACGTCGCGACGAACATCCCGCTCGCGAACGTCGGCCTGCGCGACCGCATGCAGGAGCGGTTCGGCGTCCCGGTCGGGCTCGACAACGACGCGAACGCCGCCGCGATCGGCGAGTGGAAGGTCGGCGCGGCGCGCGGCGCGACCGACGTCGTGATGCTGACGCTCGGCACCGGCGTCGGCGGCGGCGTGATCTCGAGCGGCGCGCCCTTTCGCGGCGGCGGCGGCGCAGGCGTCGAGCTCGGGCACACGGTCGTCGTCGCGAACGGCCCGCCGTGCCAGGGGACGTGCACCGGCCGCGGCCACCTCGAGGTCTTCGCGTCCGGCGAGGCCGCGACGGCGCCGCGCGCGAGGCGTTCGGTCCCGGCGCCGACGCGCACCGGCTCGTCCGCCTCGCGAACGAGGGCGACGCGACGGCGAAGGAGATCCTCGCGCGGATCGGCGACTACCTCGGCATCGCGATGGGCTCGTTCGCGAACATCTTCAACCCGCAGCTGATCGTGATCGGCGGCGGCTTCGGCTTCGCGGCGTGGGATCACCTGATGCCGAGCGCCGAGGCGTCGCTGCGGCGCGAGGCGTTTCCGCCCGCGCGCGAGGAAGTCCGCGTCGTGCGCGCCGAGCTCGGCACGTCGGCGGGGCTCATCGGCGCGGCGTTCGTCGCGTTCGAGGCGCTCGACCGGGCACGTGAGCCCGCTCGCGGTCTGCGCGACGCCGATCGGGAATCTCGAGGACGTGACGCTGCGCGTGCTCGCGGAGCTGCGCGACGCCGACGTCGTGCTCTGCGAGGACACGCGGCACACGCGCGGTCTGCTCGAGCGGCACGGGATTCGCGCGCGGCTGCTCTCGTACCACGAGCACAACGAGGCGGCGCGGACGGCGGAGCTGCTGCCGCGGCTCGAGGCGGGCGAGCGGATCGCGCTCGTGTCCGATGCGGGCATGCCGGCGATCTCCGACCCGGGCGCGCGCATCGTGCGCGCGGCGCTCGACGCGGGCGTGCCGGTGACGGTGCTGCCGGGCGCGTCGGCGGTCGAGACGGCGCTCGTCGCGTCCGGTCTCGTCGCGGAGCGGTACCAGTTCGTCGGGTTCCTCCCGCGCGGCGCGAAGGCGCTCGCGGCGCTGTGGGAGGAGCTGTCGGCGTGGCCGTGGCCGGCCGTCGCGTTCGAGTCGGCGCAGCGGCTGCCGGCGACGCTGCGGTCGCTGGCGGCGGTCGATCCCGCGCGTCCGGTTGCGGTGTGCCGCGAGCTGACGAAGCGGTTCGAGGAGGTCGCGCGCGGGACGGCGGCGGAGCTCGCGGCGCGTTTCGCGGAGCCGCCGAAGGGCGAGATCGCGCTCGTGATCGGGCCGCCCGCGCGCGTCGCGGGAGCAGGGGAGGCGGACGCGCTCGCGGCGGTTGCAGAGCTCGTCGCCGCGGGCGTACCGCGGAAGCGCGCAGCGGACGTCGTGTCGCGGCTCACGGGCGTCGCCCGCAACCGCCTGTACAGCGGCTCGCTGTAGTCAGTATTGACAACGCTCGACCGCGCTGCTACGGTGCCCGACTCGTTTTCAAATCTGGCAACGAAGGCGGTGATCGAATGCGGCTGCTCGCTCCTCTTGTCCTGCTACTCGTCCTCTGGGTGCCCGCCGCAGGAGCGTGGACCTGGCCCGTGGACGGCCCCGTCGTCCAGGGGTTCTCGTTCGATCACGCGCACCCGTATGCGGGAGGCCAGCACCGCGGCATCGACATCGGCGCGCCCGCGGGCACGCCCGTGCGCGCGCCTGCCGCGGGGACGGTGAGCTTCGCGGGGACGGTTCCGACGAGCGGCACGTCGGTGACGATCGACACCGCCGACGGGCTCGCGGTGACGCTGACGCATCTCGGCTCGGTCGCGGTCGCGCGCGGCGCGGCGGTGGGGGAGGGCGCGGTCGTCGGCGCGGTCGGTCCGAGCAGGGACGCCGGAGGTCGATGTCGCGTACGTCCATCTCGGGATCCGCACCGCGGCCGACGCGCAGGGGTATCTCGACCCGCTCGCGTTCCTGCCGGCGGTCGGGCTCGCGGCGCCGCCTGCGCCTGCTAGCCGCTCCGGCAGCCGTGCCGGAGCCTGCAGATGCGCCTTCGGCACCGGCGCCGTCGCGGATCCGGTTCCGGCGCCTCTGCCGGTCGATACGCCGGGAGCCGCGCCGCCGACTCCCGCGGAGGCATCTGCCGAGCCTCCGGCGGCGGACGCGCCGGCCGCAGCGCCGCCGGCTCCCGCGGAGGTACCTGCCGAGCCTCCGGTGGCGGACGCGCCGGCCGTAGCGCCGGGCTCCCCCGTCGAGCCTGATCCCGTGCCGGCGGCCGAGCCGACGCCGGTCGCGGAGCCGCAGCCGGCCCCGCCCGTCGTCGTCGCCGAGGCGGCCGGCGCGGACGTCGACCCAACCGCGACGAGCGTTCCCGATTCCGCCGCCGAGCCGGTGACGCCGGTCGCGGGGGCGTCTTCGCCGCCTGCGGAGCCGACACCCGCTATCGACTCTGCTCCCGAGACAGTCGCCGGTCCGTTGCCGCCCGTGTTCATGCCGCCGCCGGCCCCGACGGTCGCGCTGCTCCCGGCCTGGGTGTCGCCGACGCTGCCGGTCCGAACGTCGCCCGCGCTCGGCCCGCACGGTTCGACCGACGCGACGCGGCTGGAGCCGGCGCATCCGACCGCACGCGACACGACGGCTGCCGCTCGTCCGGCCGTCGCACCCGCGCCACCCTGCTGCCCATCGTGCGTCGCGGCCTGCCGTCGCCACTCGGCATCGGACTTGCATGCTGCGCTGGTCGCTGTGCTCGGTGCGGCAGCCTCGTTCAGGCGGACTCGTATGATCCGTAGCCCGTCTCCGACCGTCCCGGGAGCGCTTTCACGTGTCGCAGCAGTCGCAGAAGATCCTCGTCGCGCCGGCCTGGCCGTACGCGAGCGGACCGCGCCACATCGGACATGTGGCGGGCTTCGCGGTGCCGGCGGACGTCTTCGCGCGCTACCACCGGCTGAAGGGCAACCAGGTGCTGATGGTCAGCGGGACGGACGAGCACGGGACGCCGGTGATGGTGTCCGCCGACAAGAACGGCGTCTCGCCGCGTGAGCTCGCCGACCGCAACAACGCGCTCATCCGCGAGGACTTGCGCAATCTCGGGATCTCGTACGACTGCTTCACGCGCACGAGCACCGGCAACCACTACCGCGTCACGCAGGACCTCTTCCGCACGCTCTACGACAACGGCTATCTCATCGAGCAGACCGACGCTCGGCGCGTTCTCCGCCTCGACCGGCCGCACACTGCCCGACCGCTACATCGAGGGAACGTGCCCGATCTGCGGCTTCCCCGAGGCGCGCGGCGACCAGTGCGACAACTGCGGCAACCAGCTCGACCCCGTCGACCTGATCGACCCGCGCTCGATCGTCGACGGCTCGACGCCGGAGTTTCGCGAGACGACGCAGCTCTTCCTCGACCTGCCCGCATTCGCGGAGCAGCTCGAGGCGTGGCTCTCGGCGCAGGAGGGCTGGCGCCCGAACGTGAAGAACTTCTCGCTCGGGCTCGTCCGCGAGTTGAAGCCGCGCGCGATGACGCGCGACATCGACTGGGGCGTCCCGGTGCCGGTCGAGGGCTACCCCGAGGAGTCGAAGCGCATCTACGTCTGGTTCGACGCCGTGATCGGCTACCTGTCGGCGAGCGTCGAGTGGGCGCACAACCGCGGCACACCCGACGCGTGGCGCGAGTGGTGGCAGAACCCGGACGCGGGGCACTTCTACTTCATGGGGAAGGACAACATCGTCTTCCACTCGGTGATCTGGCCGGCGATGCTGCTCGGCTACGGCCAGGGCGGCGAGCTCGGCGCCGGCCGTGGCGAGCTGCACCTGCCGACGAACGTCGTCGCGAGCGAGTTCCTGACGATGGAGGGGAAGAAGGCGTCGACGAGCCGCAACCTCGCGATCTGGGTCGCGCGACTTCCTCAGCCGCTACGACCCCGACCCGCTGCGCTACTACCTCACCGCCGCCGGCCCGGAGACGCAGGACACCGACTTCACGTGGGACGAGTTCGTGCGGCGCAACAACGACGAGCTGCTCGCGAACTGGGGCAACCTCGTCAACCGCACGCTCGTCAGCGCGCACCGGAACTTCGGCGAGGTGCCGCAGCCGGGCGAGCTGACCGCGACGGACACCGCGCTCCTCGACGCGATCGCCGCGGCGTTCGACGAGATCGGCGCGCTGATCGAGCAGGCGCGCTTCAAGGCCGCGATCGCCGAGACGATGCGCGTCAGCTCGCTCGCGAACCAGTACGTCGCCGAGCAGGAGCCGTGGGCGCTCGTGAAGACCGACCGCGACCGCGCCGCGACCGTCCTCTTCGTCGCGCTCCGCTGCCGTCGACTCGCTGAAGACGCTCTTCGCGCCGTTCCTTCCGTTCACGTCGCAGACCGTCCACGAGCTGCTCGGCAACGACGGCGACCTCGGCGGCGCGCTCGAGTTCGCGACCGTCGCCGAGGACGACGGCTCGACGCACGAAGTGCTGACCGGCGACTACGAGAGCCGCGCGGGCTCGTGGGCGCCGAGCGAGCTTCCGCCGGGCCGGAAGCTGCAGCGAGCCGCGGCCGCTCTTCCGCAAGCTCCCGCCGGAGACGGCGGCAGAGGAGCTTGCGCGGCTGGGCCTGTGATCGACACGCACGCGCACCTCGACGCGCTCGACGACGATCCCGCCGACGTCGTCGCGCGCGCGGCCGAGGCCGGTGTCGGCCGGATCCTCACCGTCGGGACGACTCCCGCCGGCTGTCGCAGCGCGGTCGAGCTCGCCGACGCGCACGACGGCGTCTTCGCGATCCTCGGCATCCACCCGCACGAGGCCGGTCACACGACGGACGCCGACGTCGCCGAGGTGCGCGCGCTGCTCGACCACCCGAAGGCGGTCGCCGTCGGCGAGACCGGGCTCGACTGGTTCCGCGACTACGCGCCGCGCGGACGCGCAGCGCGAGCTCTTCGCGCGCATGCTCGCGATCGCCGTCGAGACCGCGAAGCCCGTCGTGATCCACACGCGCGCCGCCGACGCCGACACGCTCGCCGCGCTCGACGGCTTCGACGGGCCGCGTCGTCCTCCACTGCTTCTCGTCGCCGCGCGATGCTCCCGACTGCGCTCGAGCGCGGCTGGTACATCTCGTTCGCCGGCAACGCGATCGTTCCCGAAAGCCGTCGACCTGCGGCTCGCCGCGACGCAGGTTCCCGCCGACCGGATCCTCGCCGAGACCGACGCGCCGTACCTCGCGCCGCAGCCGGTCCGCGGACAGCGCAACGAGCCCGCGTACGTCGATGCACACGCTCGCCGCGCTCGCGCAGGCGCGCGGCGACGACCCGCACGAGCTCGAACGGCAGATCGACCGCAACGCGGCCGAGTGCTTCGCGCTCCCGCATGAACGTCTCGCCGAAGAAGGAGCTCGGCCAGCACTTCCTCGTCGACGAGAACATCCTCGGCGTGATCGAACGGCTCGCCGCGCTCGACCCGAGCGACGTCGTGCTCGAGATCGGCCCCGGACTCGGCGTCCTCACGCGCTACCTCGCACAGCGCGTCGCGCGCGTGCACGCCGTCGAGCTCGACGCGTCGCTCGAGCCGTACCTCCGCGACGCGGGCGCGAACGTCGACGCTGCACCTCGGCGACGCGCTCGCGCCTCGACCTCGCCGCGCTCGCACCGGACGCGACGAAGCTCGTCGCCAATCTCCCGTACAACATCGCGACGCCGATGCTCGTCGAGAGCCTCGACGGCCTGCCGCACATCGACCTCTGGTGCGTGATGGTGCAGCGCGAGGTCGCCGACCGGCTGTTCGCGCAGCCGCGGACGAAGGCGTACGGCGCCGTCTCGGTGCTCGATCCAGCTCGCCACGGAGCGCACCGGCTTCCATCCCGTGTCGCGCACCGTCTTCCGGCCGCCGCCGAACGTCGACTCGGCGCTCGTCGCGTTCCGCCGCACCGGCATGCCGCGCGAACTACGCGCACGTCAAGAAGATCGTCGCCGCCGCGTTCGCGCACCGCCGCAAGACGCTGCCGAACTCGCTCGAGCTCGCCGGCGTCGCGCCGCGCGACCGCGCCGTCGCCGCGCTCGACGCGATCGGCCGCGAGCCGCGACGCGCGCGCGGAAGCGCTCACGCCGCCGGAGTTCGTCGCGCTCGCGGAGGCGCTCGCGTGAGAGCGTCCGCGCCCGCGAAGATCAACCTCGCCCTCGTCGTCGGCCCGCTTCGCGCACGACGGCAAGCACGAGCTGCTCGACCGTCGTACCAGCGGCTCGACGATCGCCGACCGCATCGAGCTCGACGCCGCGGACGAGCTGCGCGTCGAAGGCTTCGCCGCGGACACGCTCGTCCGCGACGCGCTCGACGCGCTCGCGGCGCGCGCCGGCGTCGAGCCGCGCTGGCGCGTCCGCATCGAGAAGCGCCTCCCGGTCGCCGCCGGCGTCGGCGGCGGCAGCTCCGACGCGGCGACGGCACTCCGCCTCGCGAACGACACGCTCGACGCGCCGCTCGCGCCCGACCGCGCTGCACGAGCTCGCCGCGACACTCGGCGCCGACGTTCCGTTCTTCCTCGCCGACGGCCCGCAGCTCGGCTCCGGCGACGGCACCGACGCTCGCGCCGCTCGACCTCCCGCAGGACTTCTGGGTCGTGCTCGTCGTGCCGCGCGACGCGGAGAAGCCGTCGACCGCATCCGTCTACGCCGCGTTCGACGCGCGCGACGGCGCCGCCGGCTGGGACGAGCGGCGCGCCGCGTTCGTCGCGGCACTCGACGCCGTCCGGCGCCCGCGCGACCTCGCCGCACTGCCGCCGAACGACCTCGCGTCGTCGCCGCTCGCGCGCGAGCTGCGCGCGCTCGGCGCGTTCCGCGCCGACGTCTCCGGCGCCGGCCCGGCGGTCTACGGGCTCTTCCACCACCGCGCGCCCGCCGACGACGCACGCCGCGCGCTGCGCAAGGCCGGCGAGAGCTGGCTGACGGCACCCGCGTGGTACGGTTGACGCGTGGTGAGCGGCACCCCGAACGTGATCGAGCACGGCACGACGAAGACCGGCCGCTGGCTCCGCGCGCGCCGGACCCGGATCGCCCTCTGGATCGCCGTCGCCGAGGGCATTCTCGTCGCCGTCCTGCACGACGTCACGCGCTGGACGGTGATCATCATCGCGATCCCGCTGATCCTCCTCTACGCGCTGTGGCGGCCGGAACACGAGCTCGGACACGGCGCGTCAGATCACCTGGATCGCCGCCGCCTCGCAGGCGCTCGCGGTGCTCGTCGTCCTCCTTGCCGGCGATCATCGGGATTTTCGTCATCGCCTTCGTGGTGCTCGCGGCCATCATCGCGCATCGCCTTCTTCTTCGTCGACCGCCGGTAGACTGGCACTCCCTCTGTGGGGCGTGGCCAAGTGGTAAGGCAACGGGTTTTGGTCCCGTGATCCCAGGTTCGAATCCTGGCGCCCCAGCCACTTTCATCCCCTGATATGGCAGACGACCTCGCAGCAATCGTGATGGCCGGCGGCCTCGGCACGCGCATGAAGAGCGCGACGCCGAAGCACCTGCACCCGCTGCTCGGCCGCCGGATGGTCGACTGGGTGATCGCGCGCAGCGCGGACGCCGGCGTCGAGCGCGTCGTCGTCGTCGCGTCGCCCGACACGCGCGGCGCTCTACACGGGCTCGAGGTCGCGATCCAGGCGAAGGCGCTCGGCACCGGCGACGCCGTTCGCTCCGCGCGCGACGCGCTCGCCGGCGACGGCGGGCGACGTGCTCGTGCTGAACGGCGACGTCCCGGCGCTGCGACCGGAGACGCTGCGCGCGCTGCTCGACACGCACCGCAGCGCCGGCGCCGCCGGCACCGTCCTCTCCTTCGAGCCCGACGACCGCGCGCCGTACGGGCGCATCGTCCGCGACGCGACGGCAGGTCTCGCGCGCATCGTCGAGGCCGGCGACGCGTCGCCCGAGGAGCTCGCGCTCCGCGAGGTCAACTCCGGCATCTACGTCTTCCGCGCCGAGAAGCTCTGGCCCGCGCTCGACCGGCTCGAGCCGCACAACGCGCAGGGCGAGCTCTACGTCACCGACACGCTCGGCCTGCTCGTCGGCGACGGCGACCGGGTCGCCGTGCACGTCGCCGCCGGACCCGTTCGAGGTCGAGGGGATCAACACGCGCGTCGAGCTCGCCGCGGTCGCCGCCGCGCTGCGCGACCGCGATCAACGACGCGCACATGCTCGCCGGCGTGACGATCGTCGATCCCGACCTCGACCTGGATCGAGGCCGGCGTCGAGATCGAGCCGGACGTCACGATCCATCCGTTCACCGTGCTCCGCGGCGACGTCCGGATCGCCTCCGGCGTCGAGATCGGCCCGTTCGCCTACATCCGGGCCGGGCACGACGCTCGGCGAGGCCGCGAAGATCGGCACGTTCGTCGAGGTGAAGAAGTCGACGGATCGGGGCGCGGACGAAGATCCCGCACCTCTCCTACATCGGCGACGCCGAGATCGGCGAGGACACGAACATCGCCGCCGGCAACGTCACGGCCAACTTCAAGCACGAGCCCGGTCAGCCGAAGGCGACGACCCGGATCGGCAGCAACGTCAGGACCGGCGTCGACAATACGTTCGATGCTCCGGTCGACATTGGCGACGACGCTTGGATTGCGCCGGGTACGGTCATCACGGATGATGTCCCTCCCGGGTCGCTCGCCGGTTTCCCGCCACGGCAGGTCACCAAGGAAGGGTGGGTCTACGAGAAGCATGGAAAGCCTGACAGCTGAGCTCGCGCTGCCCGGTCTGGAGGGATCGACCGCGTCGCAGCCGGAAACAGGTCACTGGATCGAGCGTGGGCCGCAGAAGCGGCTCATGGTCTTCGCCGGCCGCTCGCATCCCGAGCTCGCGCACCAGATCGCCGAGAAGCTCGGTCTCGAGCTCGGCGACATCGAGCTCGACACGTTCGCGAACGGCGAGACGTACGGCCGCTATCTCGAGTCGATCCGCGGCGCGGACGTCTTCCTCGTCCAGACCGGCTGCCAGCCCGTCGACCGGAACCTGATGGAGCTGCTGTTCATGATCCAGGCGGCGAAGCTCGCCTCGGCGAAGCGGATCACCGCCGTCATGCCGCTGGTTCCCGTACGCGCGCCAGGACCGGAAGGCGCGCCCGCGCGAGCCGATCTCCGCGCGCCTCGTCGCCGACATGCTCCAGCTCGCCGGCGTCGACCGCGTGCTCACGATGGACCTCCACGCGGGCCAGATTCAGGGCTTCTTCACGATCCCCGTCGACCACATGACGGCGCTGCCGCTGTTCGCGCGGCACTTCCGCGACCTCGGTCTGACCGGCTCCGGGCATCGTCTCCGTCGCGCCCGACGAGGGTCGCGCGAAGATGGCCGTCCGCTTCGCCGAGATGATCGAGGCGGACTTCGCGATCATGCACAAGACCCGCCCCGAGCGCGACCAGGTCGAGGTGACGGAGATCACCGGCCGCGTCAAGGACAAGATCGCGATCGTCGGCGACGACGTGATCATGACCGGCGGCACGCTGATCGCGAACGTCGAGGCGCTGCGCGAGAAGGGCGTCAAGGGCGTCTACGTGTTCGCGACGCACGGCGTCTTCTGCGGCGGCGCGCTCGAGAAGTTCCACAACGCGCCGATCGACGGCATCGTCGTCACCGACACGGTTCCGATCGACAAGATCGAAGCCCCGGCGAACCTGACCGTGCTGCCGGTCGCGGGCCTCCTCGCCGAGACGATCATGAACGTCTTCGCCGACGACTCCGTGTCCGCCATCTTCGGCGGCGAGAACCAGCTCTTCTAGCGCGGGGGAACGGGGTTCCCCCGCGGGCCCCTTCCTTTGCGCGCTCGTGGCTGTCCGTAGTGTGCGCTTCGCCGAGAGCGCGGTCCCGGCTACGCGCGGCGGCGGCGCGGTCCACCAGAGCGGCTTCGGCGACGTTGCCTATCCCTGCGCGGACGGTGGTGGCCTTCGGCCATCCCCGACCGCCGGTCCGCCTCCGGCTAACGCGCCTCCGGCAGCGTTAGCCTCCGGCCTTCGCCGCGGGTTGGGCGAAGGATGTCTGGCACCAAACCGCCCGCTGGTGTCAGACACCAAACGCACCAAACGGCACTCCGCTGTCAGACGCCGCGACCTAGCCGTCGACGTTTGCGGCCGCGTCCGGCAGCGGGCGGGGCGGGCCGCCGCGGTGCTCGCGCACGTACACGATCAGCACCGTTACGGCGATCGAGACGATGCCGCCCGTCAGGCCCCACGCGATCTCGAAGTCGGCGACGTTCCAGACGTCGGGCGACAGCGAGTACACGTGGATGAAGTCCGGGACGCCGCTGAGCCCAGATGAACTGCGAGACGCCGTTGCGCGAGGACGCCGCCGACGAGGAGGCCGACGCCGATCCAGGCGCCCCACAGCCGGCCGATCGCCGCGGCGCCGAGCGAGGTTCGCCATCGCGAACGTGACCGCAAGGGCGACGAGCGACATCAGGACGCGCCGCCGGAAGTCGCCGGCGTGGACGTCGTTGTAGACGACGAGTCCGAGGCCGCCGTGCGAGATCGCGAAGACCTTCGAGCCGAGATCGACGCAGAACGCGAGCACGAGGGCGCCTGCACCCGCCGCCGCGGCGACGGTCGAGCGACCACCAATGCGTGCTCGCGAGAGTCCATTGCACTCCGAGAATCGGCTTCCGGAGCCTCACCCTTGAGGAATCTCACCGGGGGTCGATACTTCAGGCATGAGGAAGCTCGCGCCGGTGGCCGTCGCCGCGCTCGCCCTCGCCGTTCCCGCGGCGGCCGCAGCGATGCCGGTGCTCGGGATCAAGGGCGACCCGGGCCGCTTCCAGACGCTGACCGGCCAGGACTCCCAGGTGCGCCACGTGATCGTCGGCTGGGGCCAGGGCGCAGGCTGGGGCTCGCAGTTCACCGCGCTCTTCCAGCAGCTCGGCGGCACGCCGATGATCGGGCTCGGCACGCGCGGCAAGGACGGCAAGGAGGCGATCACGCCGCAGCAGATCGCCCAGGGCAAGGGCGACTCCTACGTCGTCGCGCTGAACGCCGCCGTCAACGCGTGGGCGCAGCCGATCTACATCCGCCCGTTCGGCGAGATGAACGGCTACTGGAACGTCTACTCCGCGTACACGAAGTCCGGCGCCGTGAAGCCGGGCCACCAGACCGCGTGGTTCCGGAAGGCGTTCGCGCGCGTCTACCTGATCGTCCACGGCGGCGCCGCTGCCGACATCAACGCCAAGCTCAAGCAGCTCGGCCTGCCGCCGCTCGCGGGCGATGACCTGCCGGAGAACCCGATGCCCGATACGCGCGTGATCTGGAACCCGCAGGGCTTCGGCGATCCCGACATCCCCGGCAACTCCGCGCAGGCGTACTACCCCGGCGACGCATACGTCGACGTCGTCGGCGACGACATCTACGACATCCGCGGCAAGGCCGAGTGGGACGCCGCCGCCGCGCTCTACAAGGCGCACCCGAAGAAGCCGTTCTCGTTCCCGGAGTGGGGACTCTGGGGCGTCGACGACCCGGTGTTCGTGAAGACGATGGGCACGTTCGTGCGCACGCACAAGCGCACGGAGATGCTCGCGTACTTCGACGCCGTCCCCGGCTCGGTCTTCGACCTCGCGACGAAGCCGGCGAGCCGCGCGGCCTACCGGCACTACATCACGACGCTGGGATGATCCGCCGTGTGGCGAGCCGTGCCGCGGCAGCTTCAGGCGTGATCCCTTCCGCGTCCGCCTCGGCGTAGATCGTCCGCAGCGTGTCGCCGATCCCGGCGAGCCGCCGCTCCAGCTCGTCCTCGTCCCAGCCGAGGCCCTCGAGCCCGAGCAGCTGGAGGACGCCGCCCGCGTTGATCACGTAGTCCGGCGCGTAGAGGATCCCGGCGTCGCGCAGCCGCTCCGCGTCCTCCGGCGTCGCGAGCTGGTTGTTCGCCGAGCCGGCGACGACCCGGCAGCGGAGGCGTGGGATCGACTCGGCGCTCGAGCGTGCCGCCGACCGCGCACGGCGCGTAGACGTCGCACTCGGTCGCGAGCGCCGCGTCGGCGGCGACGACCGCGGCGCCGATCGGGCCGGCGACGCGGCCGGCAAGCTCCGCGTCGACGTCGGCGACGAGCACGCGCGCGCCCGCCTGCGCGAGCCAGGCGGCGAGGTCGGCGCCGACCGCGCCGGCGCCCTGGACGAGCACCGTCCGTCCGCCGAGGTCGGGCGAGCCGAAGAGATGCTCGACGCTCGCGCGGATCCCGTGCAGCACGCCGCGCGCCGTCCCGACGCCGCTGTTGCCGCCGCGGCCGGTCGTCCCGGAGACGAACTCGCAGCGTTCCGCGACGACGTCGAGGTCGGCCGGCGTGATGTTCATGTCCCCGGCCGTGTGGAACGTGCCGCCGAGCGAGGCGACGAGCTCGCCGTAGCGGAGCAGCAGCCTCCGCCGCGCCTCGCCCTGTCGGCAGCTCCGGCACCGCGAGCACGGCCTTGCCGCCGCCGCGGGGCATGTCCGCGACCGCCATCTTCTGCGTCATCGCCGCCGACAGCCGCATCGCGTCCGCGAGCCCGTCGGACGGCTCGGCGTAGACCCGCAGCCGCGTGCCGCCGCCCGGCCGGCCCGAGCACCGTCGAGTGGACGCAGACGAACATCCAGGCGCCGCTCTCGCGGTCGAAGCGGACGACCGCCTCCTCGCCGTCCCACGCCTGCAGCAGATCCTCGAACACGGCCGGACACTGCAGCCGGGCTTCCGCTAGACTCCGCCGCCGATATGGCTGGAGAACGCACAAAGCTGATCGTCTCCGCAGCGGGAGCACCTCGGCTCGCGCGAGACGCGGCGCCTGCGCAAGCAGGGGCTCGTCCCGGGCGTGCTCTACGGCGCGCAGCGAGCCGGTCGCGATCACCGTCGCCGAGCGCGAGCTGCGCCGGGCGCTCACGGGCTGCCGGCGGCCTGCACTCGATCCTCGACGTCGAGATCGACGGCGAGTCGAAGACGCATCGCGTCGATCCTCAAGGACTACCAGGTGGACGAGGTGCGCGGCGGCGTCACGCACGTCGACCTGCAGGAGGTCCGCCTCGACCGCCGATCACGCGTCCGTCACCGTGCACCTGCTCGGCGGCGAACGCGCGCCGGGCGTGCAAGGAGGGCGGCGTGCTCTCGCAGCCGCTGCGCGAGCTCAACGTCGAGGCGCTGCCGCTCGAGATTCCGGAGCACATCGAGCTCGACGTCTCGCACCTCTCGATCGGCGACGCGCTGCGCGTCGGCGGACATCGTCGTGCCGGACGGCGTGACGCTGCTCGACGAACCGGAGATCGTCGTCGCGACCGTCACCGCGCCGACCCGCGCCCTCGAGGCCGAGGCCGCGTCGAGGGCGAGGAGGGTGCCGAGGGCGAGGCGGCCGAGGGCGAGGCGCCGAGGGCGAAGCCGACGCCGGCGGCGACTCCGACGCGGGCTAGGCCTGCGGCTCTGGCCGCGGCGTCAGGGCTCCTCGCTCGACCTGCTCGTCGTCGGGCTCGGCAATCCCGGCCGCGAGTACGCGCGGAACCGCCACAACGCCGGCTACGTCGTCGTCGACGAGCTCGCGCGCCGTCACGGCGGCGCGTGGCGGTCGAAGTTCTCCGGCCAGCTCGCCGAGATCCGCCTCGACGGGCCACAAGGTCGCGCTGCTGAAGCCGGAGACGTACATGAACGAGTCCGGCCGCTCGGTCGGCGCCGCGGCGCGCTTCTTCAAGGTCGAGCCGGACGCGCGTGCTCGTCGTACACGACGACAGCGACCTCGAGTCCGGACGGCTGCAGGTGCGGCTCGGCGGCGGGCTCGCCGGCCACAACGGCCTGCGCTCGATCGCGCAGCACCTGAAGACGCAGGACTTCCTCCGCCTGCGCGTCGGCGTCGGCCGGCCCGAGCGCGGCGACCCTCGTCCGCTCGCCGACTGGGTGCTGTCCGACTTCGACGCCGCACGAGGACGCCGAGGCGCTGATCGCGCGCGCCGCCGACGCCGTCGAGACGCTCGACGCCGAGGGCGTCGAGCGTGCGCAGGCGACGGTCAACCGCCGGTGAGCTAGCCATCCGCCTCGGCGCGCGCCGCCGCGCTCGATCGGCTGCGTGCGGTGTGCCTGGCGCTCCCGGAGACGAGCGAACGTCTGAGCCACGGCGCGCCGTCGTTCTTCATCCGTGGCAAGGCCTGCTTCCTGATGCTGCTCGACAACCACCACGGCGACGGGCGGTTCGCGGTGTGGTGCGCCGCGGAGCCGGGGACGCAGGAGGCGCTCGTCGCCGGCGATCCCGACCGGTTCTTCCGCCCGCCGTACGTCGGGCATCGCGGCTGGCTCGGCGTGACGCTCCACGGCCGCATCGACCGGGACGACGTCGCCGGGATCGTCGAGGACGCGTTCTGCGCAGTCGCGCCGAAGAAGCTCCTCGGCGAGCTCGCACGCTGAATCCGCAGCGGAACGGGGCGGCGATACGATGAACGGCCGCGGAACCCGGGTTCCGCCTTTCGTCATGGACCGTCCCGTCTTACATGCCTTCGTCCGCGAGCTCGTCGAGCACGAGCGCCTCGCCGAGCTCGCCGACTCGCTGCCGACCCGCGCCCGCGTGTCCGAGGCGGCGCTGCCGCGTCGTGCTCGCGTCGCTCCACGAGCGGCTCGAGCGCGCGCTCGTCTGCCTGCTGCCCGAGGACGCGGACGCGCGCGACGCCGCCGAGGCGGCGGCGTGGTTCCTCGGCGAGGAGCGGTCGGCTTCCTGCCGAGCCGCGGCGTCCGCTGGGAGTCCGGGCTCGAGCCGCCGCCGCACCTCGTCGGCGAGCGGGCGCGCGCGCTCGACGTGCTCGCGCGCGGCGGGCTCGTCTGCGTCTCCGCGTCTGCCGCAGTCGCGCGAAGCGTGACTGCCGCCGCCGGCTGCGCCGGCCCGTCGCCGACTCGAGCTGCGCGCCGGCGCTCGAGCTCGGCGTCGACGGCCTCGCCGAGGCGCTCGCGCTCGCCGGCTACGAGCGCGTCGAGCGCGTCGACGACCGCGGCCAGTTCGCCGTGCGCGGCGGGCTCGTCGACGTCTTCCCGACCACCGGCCGCGAGCCGCTCCGCGTCGAGTTCTTCGGCGACGAGATCGAGTCGATCCGCGCCTTCTCGTCGTTCACGCAGCGCGCGCTGCACCCGGTCGACGACGACCGTGATCTACCCGGCCGTCGAGCGCCGCCTCGACCTCGTCGAGGAATGGCACGGGGAGGAAGGCGAGACCCGGCCGGTGCCCGACGACCTCGTGCCGCCGCTCGACCGTGCGCCCGACCTCGTCTTCCAGCCGGACGACGTGCGCCGCGTCTGGAGCGAGGAGGGGCTCGCGTCCGTGTCGCTGGACGGGCGCGACCGAGCTCGACCCGTTCCCGCAGGGGCAGGAGCTCGCGTTCGAGGCGCAGCGGCCCGCGATCGCCGCCCGCGGGCTCGCCGAGGCGGAGAACGAGCTCGTCGCGTTCGTGCGCTCCGGCCAGCGCGTCGTCGTCGCGTTCCCGCATCGCGGCGAGGCGCTGCGCACGCAGAACATGCTGCGCAAGGTCGCCGTCCGCATCATCGAGCCCGGCGACCCGCTGCCGGACGAGCCGGAGGTCGTCTTCGCGATCGCGCCGGCGCGGCGCGGCTTCGTCTGGCGCGAGCTCGGGCTCGTGCTCCTGCCGGACCACCAGGTCTTCCGCCGCCGCGTCCCGCGCGAGCGCCGCATCGGCGGCCGCGCGCTCCAGTCGTTCGCCGACCTGCGCACCGGCGACTACGTCGTCCACGAGGACCACGGCGTCGGCCAGCTCCTCGGCTTCGAGACGAAGGAGGTCGCCGGCGTCACGCGCGACTACCTCCTGCTCGCGTTCCGCGGCGACGACCGTCTCTACGTTCCGCACGAGCAGCTCGGCAAGGTGTCGCGCTACATCGGCGCCGACGCGAAGCCGCCCGCGCTCTCGAAGCTCGGCGGCAAGGCGTGGCAGCTGCTGAAGTCGCGCGCGCACGAGTCGGTGCACGAGCTCGCCACCGAGCTGATCGAGCTCTACGCGCAGCGTCAGACGCAGGAGGGCATCGCGTTCGACCTGAGCCACGAGTGGCTGCAGCGGCTCGAGGCGTCGTTCCCGTACCGCGAGACGCCGGACCAGGAGAACGCGATCGAGGCGGTGAGGGAAGACCTCGAGTCGCCGCGCCCGATGGACCGTCTCGTCTGCGGCGACGTCGGCTTCGGCAAGACGGAGGTCGCCGTGCGCGCCGCGTTCGCCGTCGCCGTGAACGGCAAGCAGGTCCTGATGCTCGCGCCGACGACGATCCTCGCCGAGCAGCACTGGAACACGTTCCGCGACCGCTTCCGCGACTTCCCCGTGCGCGTCGAGATGGTCTCGCGCTTCCGCGCGGCGAAGGACGTGAAGGCCGTGCTCAAGGACTTCGCCGAGGGCAAGGTCGACGTGCTGATCGGGACGCATCGCGTTCTCGCCGCGACGTGATCCCGAAGGAGCTCGGGCTCGTGATCCTCGACGAGGAGCAGCGGTTCGGCGTCGCGCAGAAGGAGCTGCTGAAGGCGATGCGCCTCGAGGTCGACGTGCTGACGCTGAGCGCGACGCCGATCCCGCGCACGCTGCACCTCTCGCTCGCCGGCATGCGCGACATCTCGATCATCGAGACGCCGCCGGAGGGCCGCCGCCCGATCCGCACCACCGTCGGCGAGTACGACGAGGAGCTGATCACGCTCGCGCTCGAGCGCGAGCACGAGCGCAACGGCCAGGCGTTCTATCTCCACAACCGCGTCGACACGATCGAGGAAGCGGCGGAGAAGCTGCGTCAGCTGCTGCCGGATCTCCGCTTCCTCGTCGCGCACGGACAGATGCGCGAGAAGGAGCTCGAGGACAAGATGCACGCGTTCCTGCGCGGCGACGCCGACGTGCTCGTGTCGACGACGATCATCGAGTCCGGGCATCGACATTCCGCAGGCGAACACGCTGATCGTCGAGCGCGCCGACACGCTCGGGCTGTCGCAGCTCTACCAGATCCGCGGACGCGTCGGCCGCTCCGACGAGACCGCGTACGCGTACCTCTTCTATCCCGACGCGCACGAGCTGACCGGCGAGGCGCGCGCGCGGCTCGCGACGCTCGCCGACCACACGGAGCTCGGCGCCGGCTTCGCGATCGCGATGCGCGACCTCGAGATCCGCGGCGCCGGCGAGCTGCTCGGCGCGGAGCAGTCGGGTCACGTCGCCGCCGTCGGCTTCGAGCTGTACGTCGAGCTGCTGAACGAGGCGGTCGCCGAGCTGCAGGGGCAGCGCCGCGTCGCCGTGCGGCCGGTGCGGATCGACGCGCGCATCGACGCGTACGTCCCGCAGCAGTACGTCTCCTCGGAGGCGCTCCGGATCGACATCCACCGCCGGCTCGCGCTCGCGGAGGGGGAGGACGAGCTGCGCGAGCTCCAGGCCTCGCTCGAGGACCGCTACGGCCCGCTGCCGGAGCCGGTCGAGCACCTGTTCGCGATCCAGGAGGCGAAGATCAAGGTCGCGCGCCTCGGCGCCGACTATCTGGTCTACCGGGGCGGCAAGGCCACGGTCGGGCGGCTGGTGCTCGGCTCAGGCGAGCTGCAGGAGCTGCAGGAGCGAATCCACACTGCCGTTTACGCGGTGGCTAACAGGGAAGTAAGTCTTCGCGGCGAAGACGGTTTTCCGCAAGCGATCCGACTCGTCGATGCTATCTTGGACTCCCGTCAGGCAGCGTGAGATTCCACGAAATCCACAGCTGCCGGCCTCCGAAATTCGACCTCACCGGGATGACATGAAAACGCTTCGTTTCCTTTTCCTGCCCCTGCTGCTCGCGGCCGCGCTGCTCGTTGCGGGCTGCGGCGGCAGCTCGCAGAGCGTTCCCAACGACGCGGTTGCGGTCGTCAACGGGACGCCGATCACGAAGGCGCAGTTCGCTGCGCTGCTCGCTTCCGCGCGCGCTTCGTACACGGCGCGCAAGACCGCGTTCCCGCAGGCCGGGACCGCGGCGTACAAGTCGCTGCAGGATCAGGCGATGACGTATCTCGTCCAGCAGGCCGAGCTCGCGCAGAAGGGCAAGGATCTCGGCGTCGCGGTCACGGACAAGGACGTCCAGACCCGCGCTCACCCAGATCAAGAAGCAGTACTTCGGCGGCGACCAGTCGAAGTACCTGGCGCAGCTGAAGGCGCAGGGCCTCACCGAGCCGGAGCTGCTGATCCAGCTGCGGGCGCAGATCCTCTCCGAGCGCCTCTACGCGAAGATCACGTCGCCGGTGACGGTCACGACGGCGGCAGTCGCCGCGTACTACAAGGCGCACTCGTCGACCTACAAGGTCGCCGAGAGCCGCAACGTGCGGCACATCCTCGTCAACAACAAGGCGCTCGCCGACCAGCTCGAGTCGCAGCTGAAGAGCGGCGCGAGCTTCGCCGTGCTCGCCAAGAAGTACTCGAAGGATCCGGGCTCGGCGGCGAAGGGCGGCAAGCTGACCGTCTCCAAGGGTCAGACCGTGCCGCAGTTCGACAAGGTCGCCTTCACGCTGAAGACCGGCGCGACCTCCCCGCCCGTGCACACGCAGTACGGCTGGCACATCATCCAGGCGCTGTCCCCGATCACGGCAGCGAAGGTGACGCCGCTGTCGAGCGTGTCGGCGTCGATCAAGGCCCAGCTCCTTCAGGCCAAGAAGACCACGGTCATGACGGCCTGGGTCAACAGCCTGAAGAAGGACTACGCGAAGAAGCTCGCCTACGCAGACGGGCTACGCGCCGTCTGCGACGACCACGAGCTCGACGACAACCGGCTGACGTGAGGAGCGAGGAGGGCCAGGGCCCCAGCTCGGTTGAGCTGGCCCAGGCCCTCCTCGAGCTCCAGACGCTGACGGAGCGGCTGCGGCGCGAGTGTCCGTGGGACCGCGAGCAGACCGCGCGCACGATCGTCCCGCACACGGTCGAGGAGGCGTACGAGGTCGCGGACGCCGCGCTCGCGGGCGACGACGCGAAGCTCGTCGACGAGCTCGGCGACCTCCTCTTCCAGGTCTACTTCCTCTGCGCTGCTGCTCCAGGAACGCGACGTCGGCGATCTCGAGGACGGTCGCGCGCATCGTTCACGACGAAGCTCGTCCGCCGGCATCCGCACGTCTTCGGCGACGTCGAGGCGCAGACGGCCGGACGCGTGCGCGAGAACTGGGAGCACATCAAGCGGGAGCAGGAGGGACGCGAAGGCGTCTTCCACGACGTTCCGGAGAGCCTGCCCGCGCTGCTCTACGCGCGGAAGATCCAGCGGCGCGCGGCGGCGGTGAACTTCGAGTACCCGGACGCCGCCGGTGCGCTCGCCGACCTCGACGACGAGCTGCGCGAGCTCCGCGACGAGGTGGCGCGCAGCGGCGAGCCGGCGCCCGGAGACCGAGCCCGACCCGCGGCAGGCCGAAGAGCTCGGCGACCTGCTCTTCGCGTGCGTGAATGTCGCGCGCCGGCTGAACGCCGATCCGGAGCTCGAGCTGCGCCGCGCGGCGAAGCGATTTCGCGATCGCGTAACAACTGCGGAGGTGCTCGCGGCCGCGGACGGACAGAATTGGACCGAGCTGCCGCTCGAGCAGCAGGACTCGTACTTCGACCGCGCCAAGGAGACCACCGAATGAGCCGTATCGCCGACGTCCGCGCCCGCCAGATCCTCGACTCGCGCGGCAACCCGACCGTCGAGGTCGACGTCCGCCTCAAGTCCGGCGCGTTCGGTAGCGCGGCCGTCCCGTCCGGCGCGTCGACCGGCGCCCACGAGGCGGTCGAGCTCCGCGACGGCGGCGACGCGTACGGCGGCAAGGGCGTCACGCAGGCCGTCGCGAACGTCAACGGGGAGATCTTCGAGGCGGTTCGCGGAATGAAGGGCGACGAGCAGGCCGCGCTCGACAGCCGCCTCGTCGAGCTCGACGGCACGCCGAACAAGGGCCGCCTCGGCGCGAACGCGATCCTCGGCGTCTCGCTCGCCAGCGGCGAAGGCGGCGGCGGAGGAGTCGCATCAGCCGCTCTTCCGGTATCTCGGCGGCAAGGCCGCGCGGACGCTGCCGGTGCCGATGCTGAACGTGATCAACGGCGGCGTCCACGCCGCGAACTCGATCGACCTTCAGGAGTTCATGGTCGTCCCGGCCGGCGCCGAGTCGTTCTCCGAGGCGCTGCGGATCGGCGCCGAGACGTACCACGCGCTCCAGAAGGTGCTGAAGTCGCAGGGGCTCGCGACGGCGGTCGGCGACGAGGGCGGCTTCGCGCCCGACCTGCCGACGAGCGAGGCGGCGATCCAGGCGATCCTCGACGCGGCGGAGCAGGCGGGCCACGGCGACCGCGTCGCGATCGCGCTCGACCCGGCGTCGACCGAGTTCTTCTCCGACGGCGTCTACCGGTTCGAGGGTCGCGAGGCGACGGCCGCGGAGATGGCCGACTTCTATGCGGGGCTCGTCGACCGGTTCCCGATCGTTTCGACTCGAGGACGGCAACGCCGAGGACGACTGGGACGGCTGGAAGCTCACCACGGAACGCCTCGGCGAGCGGATCCAGCTCGTCGGCGACGACATCTTCGTCACGAACCCTGAGCGGCTGAAGCTCGGCATCGAGCGCGGCGTCGCCAACTCGATCCTCGTCAAGGTCAACCAGATCGGGACGCTCACCGAGACGATCGAGGCGGTGAAGCTCGCGCAGGACAACGGCTACACCGCGGTCATGTCGCACCGCTCCGGCGAGACGGAGGACTCGACGATCGCGCACCTCGCAGTCGCGCTCGGGACGGGACAGATCAAGACCGGCGCGCCGGCGCGGTCGGACCGCGTCGCGAAGTACAACGAGCTGCTCCGGATCGAGGAGCGGCTCGGCAAGAAGGCGGAGTACCCGGGCTGGGCCGCCTTCCCGCGCGCAAACCGCTGAACCGCAACCAGACCGTCGCAGGTATGCCGCTACGCTAGGCGCGTGGTGCCGGAACGCCGCACGAAGATCGTCGCGACCCTCGGGCCGTCCTCGGACTCGCTCGAGCAGCTGCACGCGCTCGCGGAGGCCGGCATGGACGCCGCGCGCCTCAACCTCTCGCACGGCTCGCACGACGACCACGCCGCGCGCGCCGGCCGGCTGCGCGAGGTCGAGCGCGAGATCGGCCGCCCGATCGCGCTGATCGGCGACCTCCAGGGCCCGAAGCTCAGGATCGGCGGCCTCGACGAGCCGATCGTCGTGAAGACCGGGGAAGAGGTGACCGTTTGCGCCGAAGGTCTCGCCGGCGACGGCGACCTGCCGATCGCGCCGGCGGTGATCGGCGACGTGCTCGTGCCCGGGCATCACGTGCTCATCGACGACGGTCTCGTCCGGCTGCGCGTCGACGAGGTCGACGGCGGCCGCGCGCGCTGCGCGGTGCTCGTCGGCGGGCGGATCGGCTCGCACAAGGGCGTGAACCTCCCCGGCGTTCCGATCCCGATTCCGTCGCTTACGCCGAAGGACACCGTCGACCTCGAGTTCGCGCTGCAGCTCGGCGTCGACTTCGTCGCGCTCTCGTTCGTGCGCTCGGCCGCCGACGTGCGCGACCTCCGTGCGCTGATCGAGGCGGCGAACTCGCACGCCCACGTGATCGCGAAGATCGAGAAGTCCGAGGCGGTCGAGGTGCTCGACGACGTGCTCGCGGAGACCGACGCAGTGATGGTCGCGCGCGGCGACCTCGGTGTCGAGATCGGCGCGGCGCTCGTGCCGCTGCTTCAGAAGCGGATCATCCACCGCTGCCTCGAGCTCGGGAAGCCGGTGATCACGGCGACGCAGATGCTCGAGTCGATGATCCATTCGGCCGAGCCGACGCGCGCCGAGGCGAGCGACGTCGCGAACGCGGTTCTCGACGGCACGTCGGCCGTGATGCTCTCCGGCGAGACCGCGGTCGGCGAGTACGCCGTCGAAGCCGTCGCGTACATGGACCGCATCGCGCGCGCGATCGAGCCGAGCATGGACTACCGGCACGAGTTGCCGGAGGCGAACGAGAATCCGACGATCGGCGGCGCGATGTCGAACGCCGCGTGCGACCTCGCCGAGGCGCTGCGCGCGAAGGCGATCCTCGTGCCGACGTCGACGGGGAAGACGCCGTCCGCGGTCGCGCGGCTTCGTCCGCGGCGGCCGATCGTCGCGCTCACGCACACCGACTGGGCGATGCGCCAGCTCGCGATCGAATGGGGCGTGACGCCGCTGCTGATCCCGGAGACGAGCGACGTCGAAGATCTGTGGAACCGCTCGATCGCCGCTGCCCGCGAGGCCGGCTTCGTCGACGCGGGCGACCGGGTCGTGATCACCGCCGGCACCGCGGTGAACATCCCCGGCTCGACGAACGTGATCAAGGTCGACATCGCGTAGCCGCATCGTCCTTTCGAGCCACGTCCTGGTGCCTGGCACCGGACATGACCGTTCCGGACAACTGACCTGCGAGCGACCCGAACGCCACCACGCCTGGCTGCGTGCGTTTCCGTGGTCCGCTGTCTCTTCGGGCCACGTCCCGGTGCCTGGCACCGGACGTGGCCGTTCGGGCCGCGGAGGACGTGCTGGCCACAGCGCGAATCACGCGTCGTGCCACGGAAACGAGGTCATCGTCCTGCGCGCTCGGTGCTTGTCCGCCGCTGGCTCGCCGTCGGCGCGCTCGTCCTCGTCGCTCTCCTCTACTACCGCCCGCTGCGCGCCTACGTCGACGCGCGGGGGCAGCTGAACCAGCACCGCGCAGCTGTTCACCGGCTCGAGGCGGAGAAGGCGACCCTCGAACGCCGGCTCGGCTCCTCGACCTCGCTCGCGACGCTCGCCCGCGAGGCCCGCGCCCTCGGCTACGTGAAGCCCGGCGAGCGGCTCTACATCGTGAAGGGGATCGACGGCTGGCGGCAGCGCGAGCGCGCCATGATGGGCCCCGGTGCACGCTGACCCCGACCGACGCCGACCGGCCGTCGTCGCAACCCAGCTCGGCCGCGAGCCGCGCGCATTCCGTCGCGTCGCTGTCCGCTGCCCGTTCGGTCGCCCCGCGGTAACGGAGCAGAGCCCGTACGACCCCGACGGCGAGCCGTTCCCGACGACGTACTACCTGACCTGCCGCCACCTCGTCGCCGCGGTCTCGCGGCTCGAGGCGGCCGGCGGCGTCGAGCGGTGGACGGAGGCCGTCGCCGCCGAGCCCGCGCTCGCCGCGAGCCTGATGCGCGCCGACGAGGAGCAGCGGCGGATCCGCCGCGAGCTCGCCGGCAGCGAGACCGGCCGCGACGGCGGCACGTCGCTCGACCTCGGCGTCGGCGGAGCGGGCTCGCGTCGCGGCAGCCTGAAGTGCCTCCACGCCCACGCTGCCTTCGCCCTCGCGGTGCCCGGCTACGACCTCGGTGACCGGATCGTCGCGGAGCTCGAGCCGCTCTGGCCCGACCGCTGCTGCACGACCTGACTACGATCGGGCGATGTCGTCGGAGTCGCTGACGCTCGTCACCCACGAGTGGGACGAGGGATACCGCCGCCTCGAGTCCGAGCGCGGCGACCCGCGACGCTACCGCCAGCTCCTGGAGCAGGTCGACATCGTCGTCGACGAGCTGCGCAAGCAGGTCGGCCAGACCTACACGCTCGGCGAGCTCGCAGCCGCGTACCTCGACGCCGAGCGCTGGGCGCGCGACGTCGTCGAGCAGCGCGCGCCGGCACCGGGCTGGCCGCGCGACCTCGCCCTCGTCCTCGCCGCCGCCTTCCACGCGTATCAGCGCGGGGCCGTCGACTACCTCCAGTGACCGATTCTCGGGAGCGCGAGGCCGCGCCGCCGGCGCCGGAGGCGCGTCCTCCGGTGGCTGCTCGGGGTGGTGCTCGTCGTCGTGGTCTTCGCGGTCGGGGTCGCCCTGGGCCAGGCGCTGCACGACAACCCGAAGCCCGGAGTCACGGTCACGACTGTAAAAACCGTCCAGCCGTAGACGCCCCGTTCGTTGACGTTTGGTACAAAACACCGAGTCTTGAATAGATTCCCCCCGATGGGGCCCGACGACGGCGAGTGGCTGACGTTGGGTCAGGCTGCACGGTATCTCGGCGTCGCGCAGAGCACCATCCGCAAATGGTCGGACGGCGGCCAGGTGCCCACGTTCTACACGCCGGGCGGTCACCGGCGGTACCGGCGCTCCGACCTGCAGACGTTCCTCGACCGCTCCGGGACGGCGCGGCGACCGCGCGAAGGCCCGGTCGTGCTGCTCGTCGACGACGACGAGCGCGTGCGCGAGCTCGTCCGCGTCACGCTCGAGAACGAGGGCTACCGCGTGCGCGCGGTCGGCAACGCCGAGGACGGCCTGGTCGCGCTCGAGGAGGAGCGTCCCGATCTCGTGCTGCTCGACGTGCTGATGCCGCAGGTCGACGGCTGGGAGATGCTGCGCCGGATGCAGGAGGAGTACGGCGGCGGCACGCCGCCCGTCGTGATGTTCAGCGGCACGGCCGACGACGTCGCGCGCGCGCGAGGCGACGACGCGCGGCGTGCACGGTTTCGTCGGCAAGCCGTTCGAACTCCAGCAGCTCGTCGAGCAGACGAAGCAGATCGTCCCGATCTAGCGCGTCGCGCTACTGCTCTTCGGCCGCGCGCATCAGCCCGGCGGCGATCAGCGCGAGCGCCGACACGAGACTGATGAAGATCCCGATCCCGCGGCCCGCCGTCGAGAAGTACGTGTCCGGGATCGAGATCAGCCGGATCAGGACGAAGATCGTCGCGAGCGAGCCGAGCCCGATCAGCACGAGGCTCTCCGGCACCGTCGCCGGCAGCTCGATCCCGGCCTCGCGGAGCGCCTCGAGGATCAGCGCGGCGAGCCCGATGAAGAAGACGAGCTTCCCGAGCGAGCCGGTGTGCCAGCCGATCACCGAGAGCGTGAGCCCGTCGGCCTGGGCGCCCGAGTACCAGTCGGTGAAGGCGGAGACGGCGAGCACGAGCCCGGCGACCCACGCCAGCCGCTCGCCCCAGATGCCCGGCATCATCGGCCGCGGCGACGTCCTCGGCCGCGGCGGCTCGGGGTCCGTCCTTGTCGGCGGCATCGGCTCGGGCGACTGCACAGTGCGCAGTATCTCGCTAGAGCCCGAACACGTGCTGGATCTCGTGCCAGCTGCCCATCACGAACGCGATCGCGATCGCGACGAGAACGGCCAGCACGAGATAGAAGCGGATGCGCGCGAGGCGGGTCTCCTGGCGCTGCCGGATCTTCGCGTTCCGGCGCGCGCGGCTGTAGCGGTAGCGCAGCTCGAAGGTCGACGTGTCGAGCGGCGGCGCCTCCGGCGGCTCGCCGTCGACGGGCGCATCGACGGGGACTCGCGGGGCTCGCTGACGGACTGCCACGCGGGAATTCTAGGAAACTGCGGGCAAAAGGCGATACTGCGGCTCTGTGAGCGGCTTTGAGCTCCTCCGCGGCGCCCGCGACGTCGTCCGGGTCGGCCATCGCGGCGCGGCGGCGCTGGCGCCGGAGAACAGCCTCACGGCGATCGAGGTCGCTGCGGCGCACGGTGTCGACGCGGTGGAGCTGGACGTGCTGCGCGGCCGCGACGGCGCCCTCGTCCTCGGTCACGACGCCGTTCCGGCGCCCGACGCGCCCGCGCTCGACGACGCGCTGGCGCTCGCTGCGCGGCTCGGTCTCGCGGTGCAGCTCGACGTGAAGGTGCGCGGGATCGAGGCGCGCGCTCGCGGACGCGGTGCGCAGCCACGGCCTGCTCGAGCGGAGCTTCGTCAGCTCGTACTCGTTCGAGATCCTCGCCGCGCTCGCGCGCGCGGAGCCGGCGCTGCCGCTGGCCTACACCTATCCGGAGGACAAGCTCGGTGTCTCCGGGAGCCGCATCCTGCGACCCGTCGTCCGGCCGGCGCTGGCGGCGATGCGCGCGCTGCTGCCGCGCCGCCTGCCGCCGCTGGCTGCACGCCGCCGGCGCGCGCGTGGCGACGCTGAACTGGTCGGTCGTGAGCCCGGAGGTGGTCGCCGCGTGCCACGACGCTCGGCGTCGCGGTCTACGTCTGGACGGTCAACGACCGCGCGCTCGCAACCCGCCTCCTGGCTGCGGGCGCCGACGGTATCATCACCGACGATCCGCGGATCCTCGCCCCTCCGCTCTGACTCGTGACTCGCGCCGGTCTTGTTCTCCTGTCTCTGCTCGCCCTGGCGCTCGGCGCAGGTGCGGCGTCGGTACTCGCCGACACACCGCCGCCGACCACGACGGGGACGACCGCGACGACCACCACGGGCGACACGACGACGACCGCGCCGGAGGCCGTGATCCCGGACGGGATCGTGCTCGGCGGCGTCGCCGTCGGCGGGCTCACGACCGACGCGGCGGCCGTTGCGCTCCAGGCCGACTTCGGCCGGCCGCTCGTGCTCGTCCTCGGGCACACGAAGATCAAGGTCGCGCCGGGGCAGCTCGGCATGCGGCTCCCGCTCGACTCCGCGACGCAGCGCGCGCTCACCGTTTCGCCCGGGACGATCCTCGGGCTGCGCGCGGGCGTCGACAAGCCGAGCGTCAAGGCGTACGTCGCGCGCCTCGCGAAGCGCTACGACCGGACCGTCCGCAACCCGGAGCTGAAGCTGCGCGGGTTGAAGCCGTACGTGTCGAAGCCGCGCGTCGGACGCATGCTCTACGCAGCGCGCGATCTCCGCCGCGATCCAGTCCGAGGTGATCCACGGCACGCGCGAGCCGATCGTGCTGAAGTCGAAGACGATCAAGCCGACGACCGCGCCCGGGACGTTCGGCCCGGTCGTCGTGATCCAGCGCAGCTCGAACCTCCTCACGCTCTACAAGAACGCGAAGTTCGTCCGCCGCTTCCACGTCGCGACCGGCCAGGCGATCTATCCGACGCCGCTCGGCCGCTTCAACATCATCGTCAAGTGGAAGAACCCGTGGTGGTACCCGCCGAACGACCCGTGGGCCGCCGGCGAGAAGCCGACGCCGCCCGGGCCCGGCAACCCGCTCGGCACGCGCTGGATGGGCCTCGACTCGCCCGGCGTCGGGATCCACGGCACGCCCGAGTCCGGCTCGATCGGCTACTCGGAGTCGCACGGCTGCATCCGCATGCTGATCCCGCAGGCCGAGTGGCTGTTCGACCACGTGACCGTCGGCACCACGGTCTTCA
The DNA here is from genome assembly GCA_963816455.1 of uncultured Actinomycetes bacterium. Classification (GTDB taxonomy): domain Bacteria; phylum Actinomycetota; class Thermoleophilia; order Gaiellales; family Gaiellaceae; genus Palsa-739. The sequence goes on along the minus strand of CAWFKM010000009.1, from coordinate 87,822 downwards.
TCCTGCCGTCATGACCCGCGGCCTGAAGCTGAGCGGCCAGGCGATCGCGCTCGCCGCCGTCGCCGGGCTGCTCGCGCTGCTCGTCTGGCGGCTGACGCACGAGTCGCATCCGCCGAAGATCGGCGCGAAGGCTCCCGCGTTCTCGCTGAAGCGCGTCGACGGCAACGGCACGGTCGACCTCGCGTCGCTGCGCGGGAAGCCCGTCGTGCTGAACTTCTGGGCGTCGTGGTGCGGGCCGTGCAAGTCGGAGGCGCGCGCGCTCGAGTCCGCGTACAAGCGCTACCACCGCGCAGGGCGTCGTGTTCCTCGGCATCGACTACCACGACGTGACCGGCGACGCGCGCAGCTTCCTCGAGCATCACGACGTCACGTATCCGACCGTCCAGGACGGCTCGGGAATGGTCGGCGACCGCTACGGGATCACCGGTGTCCCGGAGACGTACTTCGTCGACCGGCACGGGCGGCTCGTCGGCTTCCACATCGAGGGGCCGATCACCGAGTCGAAGTTCGCCGAGCAGTTCGCGCAGGGCGTGCAGGCGGCGCTCAACTCGTGATCCTCCGCGCGGTCGCCGCGCTCGTCGCGGCGCTCGCGGTCGCGGCGCCTGCGGCTGCCGCCTGCACGCCGCGCACGTCGCTTCCGTACCTCGAGGGCCAGATCATGTGCCCGACGTGCCACACGACGCTCGACCAGTCGGACGCGCCGGCGGCGCTGCGGATCGAGGCGCTGATCTCGAAGCGGATCGCGCAGTGCTGGACGGCCGACGAGATCAAGGCGGAGCTCGTGCAGAACTTCGGCGCTGGGATCCTCGCGGCGCCGCCGCGGAAGGGCTTCGACCTGCTCGCGTGGTGGCTGCCGATCATCGGCGTGCTCGCCGGCGCAGCGCTGCTCGCGCTCGGCGTCTGGCGCTGGAGCCGCGACCGCGACGACGGCGAGGCGCCGCCGCCGGCCGCGGGCGACGGGCTCGACGCGGAGAGCACGAAGCGCCTCGACGACGCGCTCGCGCACTTCGAGTAATGGGTACGAGGCTCGTCGTCGCATTCGCGGCGGGATTCGTCTCCGTCGTCACGCCGTGCGTGCTGCCGCTCGTCCCCGGCTACCTCTCGGCGATCACGAGCGTCGAGGCAGGACATCTCGGCGAGCGCGGCTCGGCTCGGCGCGTCGTCGTCGCGAGCATTCCGTTCATCGCGGGCTTCACCGTCGTCTTCGTCCTCCTCGGCGCGGGCGCGGCCGCGATCGGTGGCGTCTTCTCCGCGAACGCGCAGACGGAGATCGCCGGCTTCGTGCTGATCGTCGTCGGCCTCGCGTTCATCGGCCTGCTGCCGGTGCCGCAGCGTGTGTTCGCGCCGGAGCTGCTGACAGGCGCGCGGCGGCGCGGCTCGGCGGCGCTGCTCGGCGGTGCGTTCGCCGTCTGCGCCGCGCCGTGCATCGGCACCGTGCTCGCCGCGGTGCTCGTGCTCGCGAGCGACACCGGCACCGTGCTCAAGGGCGCCGTGCTCCTCGCCGCCTACGCGCTCGGGCTCGGCGCCGCGTTCCTCGTCGCGGGACTCGCGTTCGCGCGGGCGATGGGCGCGTTTCGCTGGCTGCGCGACCGCTACCGGCTGATCCAGATCGTCGGCGGCGTGACGCTCGTCGTGCTCGGGCTGCTGCTCTTCTTCCACCGCGACTGGTGGCTGCACGTCGCGCTGAACCGCGCGCTGATCGACCTCGATCTGGCGAAGCCCTAGACGCGAACGGGCGGCAGCTCGAGCGAGCCGCTCGCGCGTGCGCGCTCGACCTGCGCGAGCACGTCGGCGACGTCGACGCCGCGGTGCGCCGGTGCGAACGGCTCGAGCCGCCGCGCGGCCTTCTCCAGCTGCCGCGACAGCCCGACCGCGTTGCCGCGCCCGGCCTGGTACCACGCCACCGTCACGTGGACGAGCCCCTGGAAGAAGTCACGCTCGGCCGGCTCCGCGGCCCGCCACGCGAGCTCGAGCTCCTCGTGCGCCTCGAAGTAGCGGCCGGCGCGGATCAGCTCCAGCCCGTCGATGAAGTGGTCGTCGATCGCGCTCATCGTGTCCGACACAGTTTCGTCACGAAGTGCCTGGCACCTCAGCGCCTTGAAGTGCCAGGCACCTCGCCGGGCTCAGGTGCCAGGCACCAAACGGCTCTCAGGCGCCAGGCACCAACGGTTCTCCGGTGCCGGCCACCTGGACAGGGTTCCGCAGCGCCGCCCCAGGCGCTATTTTCCGGGCGTGGCCACGATCCTGCTCTGTGGGGTCGACCTGTTCTTCAGGGGGAAGCTCGAGGCTCTGCTGCCCGAGCACCGCCTGACGACGGTCGACCACACCGAGAGTCCCGATCTCGTGATCGTCGACATCTCGCGCGTCGATCCCGAGGAGGTCGCGGACTCGTATCCGGACGTTCCGATCCTCGGCTACACGAACCACACGGACACGTCCGGATTGCGCGCCGCGCACGCCGCGGGATTCGATCAGGTGGTGGTCAAGTCGGCTCTCGTCGAGCGCGCACGTGAGCTCGTCGACCAGCTGGCGCCCTCGCTAGAGTAGGCGCCAATGACCTACATCATCGCGGAACCGTGTATCGACATCAAAGACAAGTCCTGCGTGGACGTCTGTCCCGTGGACTGCATCCACGAGGCCGGGCGCATCCTCGTCATCGACCCGGAAGAGTGCATCGACTGCGGCGCCTGCGAGCCCGAGTGCCCGGTCGAGGCGATCTTTCCGGAGGACGCGCTGCCGGATAAATGGAACGCCTTCGTCGAGATCAACTACGCCTATCCCAAGGGCATGGCCGTCGTCGACGAGCTGACGCAGAAGTACGCCGACGACAACGACGTCCACAACGAGCCGATCGCGTAACGGAGGGCCGATGGGCGAGGGGCATCTCGTATTCGTCTGGAAGACGACCGGCTACGAGCTCCGTGAGGGCGAAGGCGACCCGCCGGCCGTCGGCACGCAGCTGGAGCAGGACGGCGAGACGCTCCGGGTGACGAAGATCGCCCCGTCGCCGCTCCCCGGCGATCGCCGGCTCTGCGCTTATCCTGCGCAGGCTGAGCCTGCGCTACTCAGAGCCCGCGTACGTGGGGAGCTGGATGCGCATCGTCGTGCCGTCGTCCCCGTGGTCGACGGACAGCGTCGCGCCGAGTGTCCGCGCCCGCTCTTCGAGCACCTCGATCGAGCGGCGGCGGCGCTCGCTCGGCGCGTTGTCGTGGATCGTCAGCTCGAGCGTGCTTCCCTCGACCGGCGCGACGTGGACGGAGAACAGCGTCGGCGGGCCGCGCCGGATCGCGCCTTCGAACGCCTCGCGCACGATCTCGTAGAGCGCGGCCTTCGACCGCTCGCCGAGCATCTCCGCGTGCGCGACGTCGACCTCGACGCGCACGCCGTGCTCGATGCCGCGGTCCTGCGCGAGCGCGTTGACGGCCGTCGCGAGGCCGTGGTCGCGGAGCACGACCGGCTCGAGGCTGAACGACAGGTCGCGCAGCTCGCCGATCGTCGTCCGCGTGCGCGAGAGCGCGCGGTCGAGGACGTCGCGGGCCTGATCCGACGCGCCGCGCTCGATCAGGTCGAGCGCCGCGTCGACCATCAGCGCGATGCCGGAGAGCGACTGCACCGGGCCGTCGTGGAGGAACAGCGCGATCCGCCGCCGCTCGTCCTGCTCGGCACCGAGGATCTGCTCGGTCAGCTCGTGACGCCCGGGATCGTCCAAGACGTCAGTCGATGATCGAGTCGCGCAGCGCGATCGCGACCGCGTGGGTGCGGGTGTCCGCCTCGAGCTTCGCGAGGATGTGCCGCACGTGGCTCTTCACCGTCTCCTGGCTGATGAAGAGCTTCGTCGCGACGTCCGCGTTCGACATGCCGTCGGCAAGGAGCTGGAGGATCTCGCGCTCGCGCGCGGTCAGCATGTCGTCCTTGTCCTTGCCGGTGAGGAACGCCGGCATCAGCGCGGGATCGACGTAGCCCTCGCCGCCGGCGACCTTCTCGATCGCGCGGAGCAGCGTCTGGTGCGGCGCCTCCTTGAGGATGTAGCCCTTCGCGCCGGACTCGAGGCCGCGGCTGAGGAGGCTGCGCTCGCTGTACGCGGTGAAGATGAGGACGGACGTCTCGGGCACGCGCTCGGTCATCAGCTTCGTCGCCTCGAGCCCGTCCATGCCCGGCATGCGGACGTCCATGATCACGACGTCGGGCTTGCGGCGCTCCGCGAGCGCGACCGCGCTCTCGCCGTCGCCGGCCTCGCCGATCACGCGGATGTGCGGCGCGCGGGACAGCGACAGCCGCAGGCCCTCGCGGACGACCTCGTGGTCGTCGACGATCAGGCAGGTGATCTCGGTCGGCGCTGCCACGAGGCTGGAGTCTATGCGGCGCGTCGGATCAGACGGCAAAACGGAGCTGCTCGGGCTCCGGCGGCGGCTCGAGCCGAACCCGGCGGCGGTCGCGGATGCCGTGGCTCCGCGCGAGCGCGCGCACCTGCTCCCGAACCGGATTCGTCTCCTCGGCGGGGAGATACGCCCGGCGCGCGTAGAGCCGTTCGTACTCCGGCAGCTGCTCCGGGAAGTCGCGCGCGACCGCCTCGAGGAAGTGCTCCCTCGTGCCGGGCTTGAGGTAGAGGACGTTGGCCCAGATGCTCGTCGCGCCGGCGGCGCGCGCGGCGCGGACGACCTCCGCGAGCAGCTCGGGGCGGTCGCTGAGCCCGGGCAGGATCGGCGCCATGCCGACGTTCGCGGCGATTCCGGCATCGACGAGCTGCCGCAGCGCGCGCAGGCGCTGGTGCGGCGGCGCGGTGCCGGGCTCGGTCCGCCGCCAGATCTCCGTGTCGAGCGTCGGCACCGAGAACGTGACAGTCACGTCCGCGCGCCGCGCCGCGTGCGCGAGCACGTCGACGTCGCGGACGATCAGCGGGCCGCGCGTGATGATCGCGAACGGATTCGCCGCGTCGGCGAGGACTTCGATGCACGCGCGCGTGAGCCGGTAGCGGCCCTCCGCCGGCTGATACGGGTCGGTCGCCGCGCCGATCACGACGCCGTCGCGCTCCCACGACGCGCGCGCGAGCTCGCGGCGCAGCACCGCGGCGACGTTCGTCTTGACTCGGATGCTCGAGCCGTAGCCGTCGCCCGACGGCCGCTCGGCCCGCTGCTCGAACGCGCGGACGTAACAGAACGTGCAGCGGTGGGCGCAACCCATGTACGGGTTGAGCGACCAGCCGAACGGCATTCCCTGCACGCGGTTCAGGGCGGACCGGCAGGGCTCTTCGCGATACTCGGTTCGCATCCCCGCGCCGAAGTGTAGCGAACGTATGTTCGCTACGCGACGACGGAGATCAGCGCGGCGGCGACGTCGGGATCGAACTGCGTTCCGGCGCCGTTCTCGATCTCGGCGACCGCCACCGAATGCGAAAGCGCCTTCCGGTACGGCCGGTCGGTCGTCATCGCGTTGAAGGCGTCGCAGCAGCAGACGATGCGCGCGACGAGCGGGATCGCGTCGCCGGCGAGCCCGTCGGGATAGCCGGCGCCGTCCCAGCGCTCGTGGCACGAGCGGACGATGCGTCCGACGCGGCCGAGGAGCCCGCCGACCTTCTCGAGCAGCAGCTCGCCCTCGATCGTGTGCGTCTCCATCACGGCCCGCTCCTCGGCGGTGAGCGGTCCGGGCTTGTTGAGGATCGCGTCGGGAATGCGGATCTTGCCGACGTCGTGCAGGAGCGCCGCGAACTCCGCGTCGCGCCGGTCGCGCGGCGAGAGTCCCATCGCGCCGGCGACGGCGAGCGTCAGCGACACGACGTCGCGGCTGTGGCTGCCGGTGTACGCGTCGTCCGCCTCGATCACGTCGCCGAGGAGGAGCGCGGTTCCGCGGTAGGCCTGGCTCAGCTCGAGCGCGCTGTCGAGGCCCGCGGTTCGCTCGCGCGCGAAGCGGCCGATGAGCACGAGCAGCGGCAGCGGCAGCAGGAGCGCGAGGTCGCTCGACTCGCCGCCGATCGCGACGAGAAAGCCGATCGGCGCGAGCAGGAGGTCGACGGTGAAGACGAGCTGCATCTGGTCGAGCAGCGCGGCCGGCCGGACCGAGAGCGCCGCCCATTCCGTGACAGCGGTGCTGACGAAGTCCGACGCGAACTGCGCCGCGAGAAGCGCGATGAGCAGCGGCCACTGCTGCGCCGTCGCGGTCGGCTCGCCCGCGACGACCATCACCGCGGCGGGCCCGAGTGCGAACCAGCCGCTCCCGCCGCGGCGGCGAGCGACGTCGACGCAGGTGCGCGCCCGCGCACGACCTCCGGAAGGTGCGAGAGGACGAGAGCCGCGAGGACGGCGAGGGGAACGACGTGCGCCGGAACGAGGAACAGCAGCGGGACGAGGAAGAGCTCCGTCGGGATGGCGAAGCCCGTGCCCACCTCGAACCGCACACGGGTGGCGGCCGCGTACGCGACCGTCAGGAGAACGAGCGTGACTCGGATGGAAGCCGCGCGAGGTCGGAACGGCGGCCGCGAATGCGACGGCGACGGAGACGAACAGCGCGGCGTCGATCCGGCGCACCCAGGCCGCGCGGCCCGCGCCCGTCGAGGCGGCGCGCTCGCGCCTCGCGGAGACCATCGTCTCCGCGACCGGATCGAGCAGCTCGTACGCGGCGTCGGTCACCTAGCCCTTCAGGAACGGATCGACGTAGACACCGTCGATCGACCAGGAACCGCCCTCCGGCGTGAAGACGAACGAGACCGTCGCGTAGCCGCCCGCGGTCACCGCCGACATGAGGTTCGCGCCGACCAGGACGGGAGCCGACGGCTGCCAGCCCGGCCCGTTCGTGCGCAGCTTCGCCGAGCGTCACCGTCGTCGTCCCGCCGAGGACGCTCTGGTAGACGAGGCTGACCTTCAGGTCGCTCGCGCGGCCCGCGCCGTTGTTGACGAAGAAGCGGATCGTCGGGTTGACGAGGCCGACGCACATCTCCGGCGTCGTCGCCTGCGATCCCGCCGGCAGCACGAGCGACGCGGAGCCCGCCGTCCACGGATCGTGGTCGGACGAGAGCGACGTACCGGCGAGCTGCCAGTCCGACGTGTCGGCGAGAGTCGCCCTGCGGCGCGAGCGAGTAGCTCGTGAGGTCGAACCACGGCAGGAACACGCGCGACGCAGCCGGGTACGTGCAGCTCCCGTCGCCGGAAAGGATGTCCTGGACCTGCGTGAGCGCGCCGAGCCCGATCGTCGGCGAGCCGGCAGCCCACGCGCTCCGTGCACGCGGTCAGCGCGAACACCGCAACCGCCGCCGCAAGAAATGCCCTCGAGAATCTGGATCGAAACACGCCGCCCCTCCGCCGCAGTTCGAGGATGACCACCTCATCCCCGTGTCGCCTCATCAAGCACCGTCGCCGCCGCTCGCTCATCCCCTGATCGAGGGAACCCGCGTCGGAGTCCGTTCGATTCACTCGTTCGAGGGAACGCCGCCCGTAGGATCCGGCGATGGCGCGGACGGAATACAGCTTCGGCACGCCCGTCGAGCTCGAGCCCGGCGTCCTGCGCGTGACGCTGCCGCTGCCCTCCGGGCCGAAGCACGTCCACGCATATCTGCTGCGCGACGACGACGGCTGGATGCTCGTCGACACCGGGCTCGGGCTCCCCGATCCGCCGTGGCGCTGAGATCGCCGCCGGGCTCGACGCGCCGGTCGTCCGGATCTTCATCACGCACATGCATCCGGATCACGTCGGCGGGGCGGAGGAGGCGTCGCGCGTGCTCGACGCGCCCGTGTTCCAGGGGCGGGTCGACTACGCGCAGTGCGAGCGCGTCTGGGGCGCCGACGACTGGCCGGAGCACATCGCGGCGTGGTTCCTCCGCAACGGCGTTCCGGCCGACGTCGCGGAGGAGCTGATCGAGTCGGGCCACGTCTTCGCCGACTTCGTCCGCTTCGCGTGGAACCCGACGCTCGTCGACCCGGGCGACGAGATCGCCGGCTGGCGCGTGCTCGCGACGCCGGGACACGCCGACGGCCATCTCTGTCTGCTCCGGGACGACATCCTCGTCGCGGGCGACCACGTCCTGACGCCGATCACGCCCGCGATCGGCCTCTACCCGGAGAGCCGGCCCGACCCGCTCGGCGACTACATCGCGTCGCTCGGCGACGTCGAGGAGCTCGCGCCGCGGATCGCGTACCCCGGCCACCGCGACCCGATCGGCGACCCGCGCGCCCGCGCGGGCGAGATCGCCGCGCATCACGACGAGCGGCTCGACAAGACCGAGGCCGCGCTCGGCGCGGAGGCGCGTTCCGGCTTCGACGTCTCCCACGTCCTCTTCGGCCGCGAGCTGGCGCCGATCCAGCGCCGCTTCGCCGTCGCCGAGACGCTCTCGCACCTCGAACGGCTCGTCGTCCTCGGCCGCGCGGGCCGTACGGACGACGGCCTGACCGTTACCTATACTGCGGCGTAGCTGGTGGACGACTTCCCGCCTAGTACCTACGCCCCGGAGCACGGGGCGTGACCCTTCTCTTCGAGCTGGTCGGCGTCGGGGTCCTGATCCTCCTCAACGCGTTCTTCGTCGCGGCCGAGTACGGACTCGTCACCGCGCGCCGCACGCGGATCGTCGAGCTCCATCACCAGGGGAACAAACGCGCGCGTGACGTGCTTCGGATCACCGGCGACCCGAGCCGGTTCATCGCGGGGATGCAGCTCGGCGTCACGCTCACCTCGCTGGGCATCGGCGCCCTCGGCGAGTCCGCGCTGACGAACACGTTCGATCCGTGGATGGCGACGATCGTCGCGGTATTGCTCGCGTACCTGATCCTCAGCTTCTTCCACGTCGTGATCGGCGAGCTCGTCCCGAAGGGCGTCGCGCTGACCCACGCCGAGGGGACGGCGCTGAAGGTCTCGAGCCCGGTGCGCGCGTTCATCACCTTCTTCAACCCGTTCATCTGGGTACTGCAGAAGAGCACGAACTTCGTGCTGCGCGTGCTCGGCGTCGACCCTTCGCGCGGCGAACGCGACGTCCACTCCGAGGCCGAGCTCCGAATGCTCGTCTCCCGCTCGACCCAGGAGGGCGAGATCGAGGAGGAGGAGCAGGAGATGATCGACAACGTCTTCGTCTTCGGCGACAAGGAGGCCGCGGACGTGATGGTCGCGCGGCCCGACGTCGTCGCGCTCTCTGTCACGCTGCCGCCGCAGGAGGCGCTCGAGACGGTGCTCGACTCGCCGTACACGCGCTACCCGGTGTACCGCGAGACGCTCGACGACATCGTCGGCGTGCTGCACGTGCGCGACCTCTTCTCTGCGGTCGTCGGCGAGGAGCGCGGGCTGAACGCGATCCGCCTTTCGGAGCTGCTGCGCCCCGCCTACGTCGTCCCGGAGACGAAGGATCTCGCGTCGCTGCTCCAGGACTTCCGGCGCACCGCGAACCACTTCGCGATCGTCGTCGACGAGTACGGCGCGATGGTCGGCGTCTGCACGCTCGAGGATCTGCTCGAGGAGATCGTCGGCGAGATCGAGGACGAGTTCGACGTGCCGGAGGAGCAGGTCGAGCAGATCGACGACGACACGTACCGGATCGACGGCATGTTCCCGATCGAGGAGTTCAACGAGCGGTTCGGCACCGATCTCCCGGACGAGGACTTCCACACGCTCGCCGGCTTCGTCTTCGGGCAGCTCGGCCGCGCGCCGGAGCCCGGCGACGACGTCGCCTACAACGGGCTGCGCTTCGACGTTCTCGAGGTCGAGGGCAACCGGATCGAGCGGGTCTCCGTGACGTTCATCGAACGCCCGCGCATACGCCAGTCGTCCGAGGACCTGCTCGCCGAAGACCGCGACGACTAGCTAGTCGAGCGCGAGCGGCTCGATCGCGCCGTCGGCGATCGTCCACGCGTTCAGCGTGTCCTCGTGGACGGAGTAGATGAGGTACGGCTTGCCCTGCCAGAGCCCGATGTTCTCGACGTCGGTGCGGGACGGGCGCGGCGGCGACGACGGGTGCGAGTGGAAGACGGCGAGCTCGAAGCCTTCGTCCTCGAGGAACCAGACCTCCGGATCGACGTCGAGCTGGAACCGATACGGCGACTCCGCCGCGTTCCGGCCGGGGACGAAGCGCTCGGCGACGCCGTCCTTGAAGACGACGAGCCCGCAGGCTTCGTTCGGGAGCTCCTCGCGGGCGTGCGCTTCCAGCAACCGCCGAACGGCGGGAGGCACTACCACCAAAGGGTCCGCTCCATCGACTTCGCGACGTCACGAGCGCCCCAGAAGTCGGCGGAGAGGTACTTCCAGCCCGCGTCGGCGAGCACGCAGACGACGACGCCTTCGTCGATCTCCGCCGCGAGCTTCTGCGCGACGTGGACGGCGGCGCCTGCGGAGACGCCGGCGAAGATGCCTTCCTTGTCCAGCAAGGCGTTGACCGCGGCGACCGATTCCTCGTTCGAGACGAGAACCTTCCGGTCGAGCTTCGACAGGTCGAGGATCGGCGGCACGTAGCCGTCCTCGAGCGAGCGGAGCCCCATCACGGGATCGCCGGGCAGCGGTTCCGCCGCGGCAACGATGAGGTCGGGGAAGCTCTCGCGCAGCCGCTCGCCCGTTCCCATCAGCGTGCCGCCCGTGCCGAGGCCGGCGACGAGCACGTCGACGCGCTCGAGCGCCTCCGCGATCTCCGCGCCGGTGCCCTCGTAATGGGCGCGCGGGTTCGCCGGGTTGGCGTACTGGAACGGCATGAAGTAGTTCGGGTTCTTCTCCGCCAGCTCGAGCGCGAGCCGAACCGCGCCGTTCGAACCCTGGTCGGCGGGAGAGTCGATGATCGTCGCGCCGTAGAGCTGCAGCAGCCGCCGCCGCTCCGCCGTCGCGTTCTCCGGCATCACGCAGGTCAGCGGATAGCCCTTCAGCTTCGCGATCAGCGCGAGTGAGATGCCGGTGTTGCCGCTCGTCGGCTCGAGCAGCTCGCGGCCGGGCAGGAGCTCGCCCGACGCCTCCGCTGTCTCGATCATCAGCTTCGCGACGCGATCCTTGATCGATCCGGTCGGGTTCTGGCCCTCGAGCTTCGCGTAGATCCGTACGGTCGCCTTCGGCGTCATGCGCTGCAGCTCGACGAGCGGCGTGTTGCCGACGAGGTCGAGCAGGCTCGGCGCGACCGCGGTGCTGGAGCCGCCGGCCATCGCCGGCAGAAGGATCACCGTCGCGCCGTCGCCGACCGGCGTCTCCATCCCGTCGAGCGTGCGGACGTCCTCGCCCTCGACGTAGACGTTCACGAACGGCGCGATGTCGCCGTCCTCGACGAGCTGCGTACGGAGCCCGGGGAAGCGATCCATGAGGTTGTCGAGGACTTCGCGGACGGTGCCGCCCTCGGCGGACACCTGACGCTCGCCCCCGACCTCAGCGCGCAGTGTCGGCGGGATGCGGATCGTCGCGCTGCTCATGCGTGCGCCGGCCGTCCCTGACAGAACTCGACGTAGTCGACGTACTCCGTGATCGTCGGGTTCTCGCCGCAGACCGGGCAGTTCGGATCGCGTCGCAGCGTCACTTCGTTGAACTCCGTCTCGAGCGCGTCGAAGAGGAGCAGCCGGCCGGCGAGCGATTCGCCGATGCCGAGGCAGAGCTTCAGCGCCTCGCTCGCCTGGAGCGAGCCGACGATCCCCGGCAGCACGCCGAGGACGCCGCCCTCGGCGCAGCTCGGCGCGAGCTCCGGCGGCGGCGGTTGCGGGAAGAGGCAGCGGTAGCAGGGACCCTCATGCGGCTTGAAGACGGTGACCTGTCCCTCGAAGCGGTAGATCGAGCCGTGGACGAGCGGGATGTTGTGCCACACCGCAGCGTCGTTCACGAGATAGCGCGTCGGGAAGTTGTCCGCGCCGTCGACGATCACGTCCCAGCCGTCGGCGAGGATCCGCTCGACGTTCTCGGAGGTGAGCCGCTCGAGGTACGGGATCACGTGGACGTCGGGATTCAGCGCCTGGATAGTCCGCTTCGCCGACTCGGCCTTCCAGTCGCCGAGCGTCTCGGTCGAGTGCGCGATCTGGCGCTGGAGGTTCGACGCGTCGACGCGGTCATCGTCGACGATCCCGAGCCGGCCCACGCCGGCCGCGGCGAGATAGAGGGCCGCCGGCGAGCCGAGCCCGCCCGCGCCGATCAGCAGCACGCGCGAGTCGAGCAGCTTCAGCTGGCCCTCCTCGCCGACCTCGGGGATCAGCAGGTGGCGGCTGTACCGCGCGCGCTTCGTCTCGTCGAGCGAGCGAGGCAGCTCGACGGGAAAGCCGTTCCGCTTCCAGTCGGTGAAGCCGCCGGCAAGCGAGGAGGCGTGCTCGTAGCCGAGCTCCTGAAGCGCCTTGGCAGAGAACGCAGAGCGGTGGCCGGCCGAGCAATAGAGAAGGACGGGCCGGGACTTGTCGGGCGCGGCGGCCTCGATGCGCGATTCGAAGTAGCCGCGCGTGACGTGGACGGCGCCCGGAATGTGGCCCTCGCTCCACTCGTCGTGCTCGCGGATGTCGACAAGGACCGGCGGCGCGGGGCCGTCGAGGAGCGCGCGGGCTTCGGCGGCGTCCACCTCGTCGATCTCACTTTTCACCTGCTGGAGCAGTTCGCGATAGCTCGGCATGACTTTCCTTAATATAGCGGCGCGTACCGGGTCAAGGGCGTTGCCGGTACATTCGGCCCCGTGATTGCCGCCGCCGAGGGGGGTCGGCCCGAACGGACGCGTGTCGTCGGCGTCGTCGCGCTCGCGGCCCTGGCCGCGGTCGTCGCAACTGTCGGGGTGACGCTGATCCAGACGCGCGGCGAGCACACAACGGTCCCGGGCGCGGTAACGAAGGCGCGCGCCGGCGCGCCGCCGCTCTGGCTCGACTTCGGCGTCCGGAACGACGCCGAGGCTCGTTCGCTGGCCCGCGCCGAGGGTCTCTACAGCCACGGGAACCGTGCCGCCGCGGAGAAGGTCTTCGCCCGCTCCGACTCGCTGGACGCGCAGATCGGCGCAGCGTTCGCCCGCTGGCCCGACGGCACCCTCGACACGATGAAGCAGCTGGTCGCCGCGCATCCGCAGAGCTCGCTTGCGCTGCTGCACTTCGGCTGGGCGCTCTACTGGACGGGACGGAACGCCGACGCCGTCGCTGCGTGGCAGCGCGCGGCCAAGGCCGAGCCCGACTCGCCCGCGGCGGTCGACGCTCAGACCGCGCTCCACCCGTCGATGGCGCCGGGGCTGCCGTTCATCGTCACCGGCATCGCGCCGCCGCGCGCGGTGCAGACGCTGCCGGCGGCGCAGGAGCTCGCCGTGCTCGCGCGCGCCGCCGCGCGGCCGAACGCGAACGCGAAGCTCCTCTACGGCGTCGCGCTCTGGAACCTCAAGCGACCCGTCTCCGCCGAGCGCGAGCTGAAGGCTGCCGCTGCGCTCGCGCCGCACGACGCGACGGCGCGCACCGCCGCCGCGGTCGCCGCGTTCACGAAGAGCAATCCGGTTCGCGCGTTCGGGCAGCTCGGACCGCTCACCGCCGTCTTCCCGCGGGCGCCCGTCGTCCGTCTCCATCTCGGCCTGCTCCTGATCTGGACGGGGCAGGTGGCGAAGGGCGAGCACCAGCTCCGGCTCGCGATCGAGCAGGGTCCGAAGACCGCGTACGGGGCACAGGCGAAAGCGCTTCTCGTACGTCTAACCAGCAATGGGACCAGGTAGGAGAAAGATGAGCCGAACGGCCTATGGCGGCACGTCCGGCCCGCATGGCACAGTGCGGCATCTTCGACAGGGGGAATTCGCGTGAGCGCAGGGGTTGAGGGGAGGAGCGTCCGGGAAGTCGCGGACATCCTCGAGACGGACGAAGCGCGAAATCTGCTCGAGACGGCGCAGGCCGCGGGGACGGTGAGCGCCGACGAGGTCGCGCTCGCGCTCGACGAGCTCGACCTCGAGCCGACGCAGATCGACGACGTCTTCCGCGCGTTGGAAGAGCTGCAGATCGACGTCGTCGGCGTCAGCGAGCCGGAGTTGGAGAAGGAAGTCGTCCAGGAGGCGGCGCGCGAGGTCTCGACCGACTCGCTCCAGCTCTTCCTGAAGGACATCGGCAAGGTCGACCTGCTGACCGCGGCGCAGGAGGTCGAGCTGGCGAAGCGCATCGAGCGCGGCGACCACGGCGCGAAGCAGGAGATGGTCGAGGCGAACCTCCGCCTCGTCGTCTCGATCGCGAAGCGGTACCGCAACCAGGGTCTCCCGTTCCTGGATCTGATCCAGGAGGGGACGATCGGGCTCGTGCGCGCCGCCGAGAAGTTCGACTACCGCAAGGGCTTCAAGTTCTCGACGTACGCGACGTGGTGGATCCGGCAGGCGGTTGCGCGCGCGCTCGCCGACAAGGCGCGCACGATCCGGATGCCGGTGCACGTCGTCGAGAAGCTGAACAAGATCGTCCGCTCCGAGCGCAAGCTGCGCGCCGAGCTCTGCCGCGAGCCGACGCCGGAAGAGGTCGCGCGCGATCTCGACCTGCCCGTCGACGAGGTCGAGCAGATCATGCGCAGCGCGCAGACGCCGGTCTCGCTCGAGAAGCCGGTCGGCGACGAGGAGGAGTCGGAGTTCGGCCACTTCCTCCAGGACGAGAACGTCCCGCTCCCGGACGAGGCCGCCGAGGTGGCGATGCGCAAGGAGACGCTGCGCAAGATCCTCTCGACGCTCTCGCACCGCGAACGCCGCGTGCTCGAGCTCCGCTACGGCCTCGACGGCGAGCATCCGCGCACGCTCGACGAGGTCGGCCGCACGTTCAACGTCACGCGCGAGCGGATCCGCCAGATCGAGAACCAGTCGCTGAAGAAGCTGCGCGCCCTCGCGGACTCGCACAGCCTCAAAGACGTCGCGTAGCCGGCTCGCCGCCAGGGCGAGCTCGTCTCTTCGAGCCACGTCCCGGTGCCTGGCACCAGGACGTGGCCGTCTCGGGCGCCTGACCGTTTGGGACGACGGGGCTGATCGCGGCTCGGCAGACCGGTTCGCGCGTGCGTCTGTCTCATGGAGCCACGTCCCGGTGCCTGGCACCAGGACGTGGCCGTTCGGGTCATGCGGCGCGAAGCGTCCGGCTCGTGAAGGCTTCGATCGCGACACGGATTCCTGCTGGGTCGAGACCCTGTGCGGCGCGGTGCTCGTCCGGGGTGCCGTAGCGGTGGAGCTCCGGGTTTTCGACGCCGAGGGCGAACAGTCGGTGCGGGCGGTCGACGAGCGCGCGCGCGACCTCGGCAGCTGAGGTGCCGGCGAGCGTCGGCTCGACGAGCACGACGTCCGTGCCGCCGAGCGCGGCGCGGAGGCCGGCGCGGTCGAACGGCCGCACCGTCGAGAGGTACGCGAGCGTCACGTCGATGTCGGCGGTCGCCGCGTGCGTCGCGTCGAGCATCGGGCCGACCGCGACGACGAGCGGCGCCGTCTCCGAGCCGCGGCGCAGCACGTTCAGGCGTCGTGCCGTCGTGCGGCTCCGCGTTCGAGCCGAGCTCGAGGCGGATGTAGACGCGGCCGTCGTGCGCAAGCGCGCGGCGGAACGCCGGCTCCACCTCGTCGGCATGGCCGGGCACCTCGATCGTCCAGCCGGGCAGCGCAGCAACGATCGCGACGTCCTCCGGCGCCTGGTGCGTCCGGCCGGACGCCGACGCGTCGAACGAGCCGCCGATGCTGACGAGCACCGCGCCGAGATCGTTGTGGCCGAGGTCGAGCTTCAGCTGCTCGTACGGCCGCTCGACGAGGAACGGCGCGTACGTGTGCACGACCGGCCGCATGCCCTCGAGCGCGAGGCCGGCGGCGACGCCGATCATCAGCTGCTCGCGGATGCCGACGTTGTAGAAGCGCGGATGCGAGGACGGCATCTCGGCGACGCCGATCTCCGCGAACACCATCGCGACGCGCGGGTCGTCGTCGAGTGCCTCGGCCGCGAGCTTGTAGAAGCGCTGCCTCATCGCAGTACCTCCGCGACGACGAGATGCGGACGCACCGCGTCGCCGGCGCGGAACGCGTGCTCGAGCGCGTCGTGGTCGCGGCCGTCGACGCGCGCCGCGCTCCAGCCCTCGAGCTCGAATCGCGCCTCGATGCCGCCGGGCCAGTGATACGTCGACGATCTGGTTGTCGACGGCGACCGTCGTGAGCGAGCCGAGCTCGATCCGGCCGGCCCACTGCACGGCCTCCCAGTTGCTTCCTTCGTCGAGCTCGCCGTCGCCGACGAGGCAGTAGACGCGGCGACCGGTCAGCGCGCGCCGACGGCGATCGCGAGCCCGTGGCCGAGCGAGCCGCTCGACACCTCGACGCCCGGCGCGAGCACGCGGTCCGGGTGGTAGCCGAGCCGCGACTCCCACGAGCCGAACGCCGTCGAGCTCCTCGACGGGCAGCAGCCCCTTGGCCGCGAGCACCGCGTAGTACGCCGTCGGGCCGTGACCCTTCGAGAGGAAGAAGCGATCGTCGTCGCCGAGGATCCGGTCGTACAGCACCCAGAGCACGTCGAGCGTCGATAACGCGCTCCAGTCGTGCTTCTCGTCGCCGGTCAGCCGCGTCATCAGCGCCGGCAGGTCGTCGTAGGAAAGCGTTGTCGTCGTAGCCATGCGAGTCAGCGTAGAACTTCAACTATTGTTTAAGTCAAGTGCCGCTGAACATGACCATCGGCGAAGCTCGCCGACCGCTCCGGCGTCTCGGCGTCCGCGCTCCGCTTCTACGAGCGGCAGGGTCTGATCGAGTCGCAGCGCACCGACGGCAACCAGCGCCGCTACCACGGCACGGTGCTGCGCAAGGTCGCGCTGTCCGGGCCGGCAGCGCCGCCGGGATCCCGCTCGAGCGGATCCGCGAGCGCTCGACACGCTGCCGCGCGGACGGCCGCCGACGAAGCGCGACTGGGAGCGGCTCTCGCGCAGCTGGGCGCAGGAGCTCGACGAGCGAATCGCGACGCTCGAGGCGATCCGCGGGCCGCCTCGACACGTGCATCGGGTGCGGCTGCCTGTCGCTTGAAGACGTGCGGCCTGCTCAATCCGGCCGACGAGGCCGGTCGGCTCGGCGGCGGTGCGCACTACTTGCGTAGAGTCTCGCCTCGTGGATGAGGCCTGGCAGAAGGAGCTCGCGGAGTTCATCGCGATCCCGAGCGTGAGCGCGGATCCCGCGCACCGCGAGGACGTCAAGCGCGCGGGCGAATGGGTCTGCGACTTCATCCGCCGGATCGGCGGCACCGCGGAGCTGACGCCGTGGGGCGAGAAGGAGCTCGCGCTCGCCGACATCCCCGCGTCGAGCGGCGCGGCCGACGCGCCGACGATCCTCTGTTACGGGCATTTCGACGTGCAGCCGCCCGCGCCGCTCGACCTCTGGGACATCCGACCCGTACGAGCTGACGATCCGCGACGAGTGGGCGTACGGGCGCGGGATCACCGACGACAAGGGCCAGCTCTGGATCCTGCTCAAGGCGGCGCAGCGGCTCGTCGAGGCGGGCGCGCTGCCGGTGAATCTCCGCTTCGTCTGCGACGGCGAGGAGGAGATCGGCGGCATGACGATCGTCGACTTCCTCGCCGGCGACGAGCGCGGCGCCGACGTGGCGATCATCTTCGACGGCGGCATGCTCGGGATCGACAAGCCGGTGCTCGACCTCGCGACGCGCGGGCTCGTCGCGTTCGACGTCACCGTCGACACGGGCGAGCGCGATCTCCATTCCGGTCTGTACGGCGGCGCCGCGATGAACGCTATCCACGTGCTGTTGCGCTGCTTCTCCGCCGTGCTCGCCGGACCGGACGGCCGGCTGCCGGAGCCGCTCCGCCAGGGGATCGTGCCTCCGACGGCTGAGGAGCTCGCGCAGTGGGCGACGCTGTCGCCCGGCGCGGACGAGATCGCCGCGGCGGCAGCGACACCGCTCGACGCGACCGCCGCGGAGGAGTTCTACGTGCGCACGTGGGCCGAGCCGTCCGCGGACGTCAACGGCATCCTCGGCGGCAAGCCGGGGCTGCGAAACACGACGCTGTCCGTGCACGCGTCCGGCGAGTTCACCGTGCGGCTTGCGCCGGGACAGGACGTCGACACGATCGGCGCCGCCGCGGAGAAGCTCGTCCGCGACGCCGCGCCCGCCGGCGCGACGGTCGGTGTCAAGTGGGCCGGCGCCGCACCCGGGCTCGTCGACCCGAGCTCGCCGGCGATCCGTCTCGGCCTCGACGCATTCGAGAAGGCGATCGGGATTCGGCCGCTGCTCGTCCGTTCCGGCGGGACGCTGCCGATCATGCCGGCGCTCGAGCAGAAGGGAATCCCGGCGCTCCTCACCGGCTTCGGCCTGCCCGAGTCGAACGTGCACTCGCCGAACGAGAAGTTCCTCGTCCGCTATTTCGCGGAGGGGATCGACACCGCCGCCGAGCTCTACACGCAGCTTGCTGCGTTGCGCTAGGTACTCCCGCAGCCGCGGCGAATAGGGCACGATGGGAGTGCCGGAAGTGGAACAGAGCGAAGACCAGCTACGCGCCGCCTGGGCGGCGATCGCCGACCGCGACCGTCGCGGCGACGAGCTTCTGCGCCGTCGCCTGCAGGAGGTCGACGAGCGGCTGGCGCGGCTCGACACGAACGAGCGGGAGCTCGCGGAGCGCGCGAACGACATCGACCGGCGCGAGCGCGAAGTGTCCGAGACCCGGCGCACGCTTCACGACCGCACGGACGAGACAGAGCGCCGCGAGCGCGAGCTCGTGGAGCGCGAGCGGCACGCGAACGCGATCATCGCGCGCGAGAACGCGCTCGTCGACCGTGAGCTCGAGCTCACCGAGCTCGGCGCGCAGCTTCAGCAGCGAATGGAGCTCGTCGTACTGACCGAGTCGACGCTCGCCGGGCGCGAGGACGACGTCGCCGGCGCCGAGCGCCGCTTCCGGGAGCTCGACCGCCGCAGCGACGAGCTCGACGTACGCGAGCAGAGCGGCGCGATCACGGAGCAGCGAATCGCGCAGCGACTGGCTGAGGTAGAGCGCAACGAGGCGGAGAGCAGCCGGCGCGCGGCGGCCATCGCCGCCGAGACCGCACAGCTCGAGCCGAGGCTCGCCGAGGTCGCGCGCCGCGAGGCGCAGCTCGATCTGCGCGAGTCCGAGACGGCCGAGCGGGAGCAGCACCTGTTGCGCGTGAGCGCGTCACTCGGCACGCGCGCCGGGCGGCTCGCGAACGCCGAGGCGCGGCTGACGCACCGCGAGCGCGCGGCGCGCGAGCTCGAGGAGCGCGCGGCCGCCGTCGAGCGCCGCGCGTCGGCGGCCGAGCGGCGCGCGGGCGAGCTCGCGACGCTGTCGTCCGAGCTCCAGGAACGCGGCAGCTGGGTCGTCGCGGCCGAGAACGCGCTCGCCGAGCGCGAGCGGCACGTCGCTGACGCGGAGACACGGCTCGCCGCCGCCGAGGAACGGCTCGCGAAGCGGACGCAGGAACTGCTCGACCGCGAAGAGGCTGCAAGCGAGCGCGAGCAGCGGCTACTCGTCGAAGAGGAAGGCTTCGTCCGGCGGAAGGTCGGCGAGCCGCCGCCCGCGTAGTCGCTACGCCGTGCCGTGCGGGTGCGCGTGCTCGCAGTCGAGCCACGTGTGCCCGTACGAGCTCATCGCCGTGATGATCGGCAGGAGCGCCTCGCCCTTCGACGTCAGCTCGTACTCGACCCGCGGCGGTGACTCCGCGTAGCTCTGCCGGTCGACGATCCCCTCAGCCTCGAGCGCGCGCAGCCGCTCGGCGAGCGTCCGCGGACTGATTCCGCTGCACGAGTGCTCGAGCTGGGAGAAGCGCCGCGGCCCTTCCGAGAGGTCGTGGACGAGCAGTGCCGTCCATTTCGCGCCGATGATCTCCGCGCATGCCGCCACACCGCACGTGGCCGAGTCATGGACAGGATTCATCGTCCGTTCAGAGGTGGCCATACCCCGGATTGTAGAGGCTACGGAGTGGTAAACGGACCCGGGCAGGCAGCAATTTTCGGGATCGCGAAGCGGGCGATCGTGCCGAAGCCCTCGGCCGGCTTGCAGGCCTGCGCGACCCCGGCGTCGCAGGCGATCGAGAGGAAGATGAAGGCGTCCTCGATCGAGAATCCGTGCTCGTCGACGAGCAGCTTCGCCGCCTCCTCGGAGACGAGCTGCAGCGCATCGGCGAAGTCGTCGGCGGTGGCGTGGGGGAGCCAGCGGTCGGCGAGCTCGGTCACCGGCCACGTCGCCTGCTTGCCCTTCAGCACGTCGAAGCGGACGTCGACCTCGCCCGCGATCTCGACCCCGGTGAAGCAGATCTCGCCGTCGCCCATCGAAGCGTGCATGTCGCCGACGGCGAACATCCCGCCCGGCTGCCGCACCGGGAAGTAGATCTTCGCGCCCTTCGCGTGGAAGTGGTCGTCGAGGTTGCCGCCGTGCACGCCGGCGAGGCCGTTCGAGATCGTCTCGCCGCCGGTCGCGACGCCGACGACGCCGACCATCGGCTTCGCCGGGAACGACACGCGGTCGTTCAGCCGCACGATCCCGTCCTTGACTTCGAGAATGCGGGTCACCGGTCCGTCGATCTGCGACGTGAGCTGGCCGAAGCCGGGAATCAGCGCGGCGATGCCCCACTCGATCGGGCGGATGTCGAGGATCTCGACGATCAGGGAGTCGCCGGGCTCTGCGCCCGCCACCGCCACCGGGCCGGTCGCGCCGTTGATCCGCGAGAAGTCGATCCCGGTGACGAGGTCGCTCTCGCTCCTGATCTGCCCGGTGAAGCAGTCGTTCGTCTCGAACGTGACCGTCTCACCGGGCTCGACCTCCAGGACCGGGACGAGGTCGGGGCCGAAAGCCCAGATCACCTCGTCCCGGGAGATCCTGTGAGTCGTCGCTACTGCCATGCCCCTCTCATCATGCCGTCGGCTCGAAGGCCGGTGCGCCGGGCGGCAGTCCCGCGGTCGTGTCCTCGACGTAGACCCGGTCGACGTCGTCGAGCTTCTTCGGCTTGAAGAAGACGATGTAGAGCGTCAGCAGGATGCCGGCCACCGTCCACGCGATTGCGACCCAGTTCGCATAGAGGATCGGCTTCGTGGGCGGCGTGACGTAGAACTGGTAGTAGAGCGGGAAGAAGAACAGGATGATCCCGCCGATCGGCGCGACGAGGTGCAAGATCGGATTGAACTTCGCCCGCATCTTCGTCAGGTACAGGTAGATGCACCCCACGCAGATCATCATGTAGACGAGGATCACGAGCGGCACCGCGAGTGTCGCGATGAACGAGAAGCCGATCAGCGCGCCCCACTTCCAGCCGAACGCCAGCGAGAGCACGATCGCGAACACGGTCATCCAGATGATCGCAATGTTCGGTGTCTTGAACTTCTTGTGCGTGCGTCCGAGCGGCGCGGGCGCGAGCCCGTTCCGCGCGAGCGCGTAGAACACTCGGGTCGCTGCGTTCACCGCGGCGTTCGAGTTCGCCGCGATCGAGTTGCAGATCGCGAGGAACACGAGGATCCAGCCCCAGCCCCAGAAGACCTTGCCGAGGTTGCGCCACGGATCGGCGCCGGTCGCCTGCGCGACGAAGCCGTTGAAGCCGGCTCCGAACACCCACGCGTAGGAGCACAGCAGATAGAAAAGGCCGATCACGAAGGCCGAGCCGACGACGGCTCGTGGAATCGAGCGCAGCGGATTCTTCGCCTCCTCGCCGAGAGGCGCCGACGCCTCGAAGCCGATGAAGGCGAGGATTGCGAACACCATTCCCTTGAAGACGCCGCTCCAGTCGCCGACGGCGTGATTCGGGTTGAACGGCTGCAGGTTCAGATCGCCGGCGTTCGAGAAGAGCATCCAGAGCGCGAGCGCCCCGAAAATCGCGATCTCGAATGCGCCGAGGATGACGCCTGCCGTCGTCGAGATGCGGATGTCGCGGTACGTCAGCAGGAACACGATGACCGCCATCAGCAGCACCCAGATCCACCACTGGCCGCTGTAGTGCCAGCCGACCTCGTTGGTGAACACGTCGCTCATCGCCCAGCTGAACTCGAGGTAGAGGAACGGCGCGACGAGCGGCTGGAAGCCGACGAACAACCAGGCGGTGAGGAATCCGGCCCACGGCCCGAGCGAGCGGGCCGCGTACGCGTAGAGACCGCCCGCGCTCGGGACGAGCTTCGCGAGCTGCCCGATCGCCGTCGCTGCGCAGAGGCACGCGATGAGCGCGAGCGCGACCGCGAGCGGCAGCGCCTGCTGCGCGTCCGGCACGGAGATGTAGAGCGAATACGCAACGGCTGCAGCAGGAGCCATGTGCGTGATCGACTGGAACAGGACCTGCGGCAGCCCGATCGAGTGCTCTCGGAGATGCTCGAAGTCCTTGCCTGCGGGTTCGCCTGCCATAGCGACCTCCTTCGAGGGTGACCCGGATAGCCGATTTGACCACTCTCGGCCCAGGCTGCGCAACTAGCTCCCAGGGCGGCGGGTTGTGCACCCACCTTCCGGCGACCATCGTCGCCACGACGTGCACGTCGCGGAGCTCCTCGGGCTCGCATGCGAACGGGTCGCGGTCGAGCACGACGAGGTCGGCCGCGCGTCCCGGGACGAGTGTTCCGCGCGCGCGCTCGTCGTGCGAGAGCCAGGCCGGCGCGACGCACGTCGCGTGCAGCGCCTGCTCCAGCGTCACCGCTTCCTGCGGCCGCCACGCCGGACGGTCGTCGATCGTGCGCAGCACTCCGGCGAGGACTCCGGCCCACGGGTCGAGCTCCTCGATCGGTGCGTCGGAACCGTTGACGACGACCGCGCCGGACTCGACGAGCGAGCGAAACGCGTACGTGCCGTCGAGCTGGTCGGCCCAG
This sequence comes from uncultured Actinomycetes bacterium, assembly GCA_963816455.1. GTDB lineage: Bacteria > Actinomycetota > Thermoleophilia > Gaiellales > Gaiellaceae > Palsa-739. Next base: position 65,182 of record CAWFKM010000009.1, on the reverse strand, counting down.
AACCGCTCGGCGAGGTCGCGGTCGGACGTCGCGTGCGAGAACTGCACGGACGCGGCGACGCCGATCTCCGCGAAGCGCGCGATGTCTTCGGGCGCGAGACACTGCGCGTGCTCGATGCGCGGACGCAGACCGCGCGGCTCCCACGCGTCGCGCGTACGTTCGAACGCGTCGAGCGCGTCGCGGTTCGCGCGGTCGCCGATCGCGTGCACGCCGACCGGCCAGCCGGCCTCGGCGCCCGCGCGCACGATCTCCGCGAGCTCGTCGCCGCTCGTGATCTGCACGCCGCTGCCGTCGAGCATCAATGCGGTCTGCGAGCCGAGCGTCCCGTCCATGAAGACCTTCAGGTAGCCGACGCGCAACAGCGGCGATCCGAACCCGCTGCGCAGCGAGAGCGAACGGAGCTCCGCCAGCTTCTCGTGCGGAACGGACTGCCACACGCGCAGCGACAGCGAGCCCATCTGCTCGAGCCGCTGCCACAGTCCCGCCGCGCCGAGCCAGCCGTCCTTGTCGTGGACGCAGGTGACGCCGCGCGTGTTCGCGAGCTTCACGCCGATGCGCATCGCGTCGACGTACTCGTCGTCGGGGATGCGCAGGTACCGCTCCTTGAACCGCCACGCCGACTCTTCGCGAAGCACGCCGGTCGGCTCGCCGTTCGCGTCGCGCTCGACGACGCCGCCGTCGACGTCGAGGTCGCCGCCGGCGAGCGCGAGCGCGGCCGAGTTGAGCCAGAGCGAGTGGTAGTCCTTCGCGATCAGCAGCGCGGGGCGCTCGCCGGTGACCGCGTCGAGATCGTGCCGCGTCGGATCGCGGCCGTCGGGCCAGTCGCCGCTGCGCCAACCGTGACCGCGCAACGTGCGTCCCGCCGGCAGCGCTGCGTCCGCAGCGCGCACGCGCTCGAGCGCTTCCGCGAGCGAGCCGCAGCCGTCGAGTCGCACCTCGTGCTGCGCGACCGCCCACGTCGGGAAGTGCACGTGCGAGTCGGTGAAGCCCGGAACGACGCAGCGGCCGCCGAGGTCGACCGTCTCCGGACTCGCGAGCACCGTCTCGTGGACGCCGACGCCTCCCGCGATCCGGTCGCCGGCGACGGCGAGCGCGGACGCGAGCGGCAGCGACGGGTCGAGCGTGCGGACGACGCCGTTCTGGAGGATCATCCCCGCGGGAGCGTACTTCGAGAGGAGAAATCGTGTTCGATCACATCGGACTCAACGTGAAGGATTACGCGGCGAGCCGGGCGTTCTACGAGCAGGCGTTCGCGCCTCTCGGGTACGGCGTCGTGATGGCCTTCGAGGAGTGGAAGGCGTGCGCGTTCGGGCCGGAGGGGAAGCCCGCGTTCTGGATAGCGGAACGCGAACCGCACGGAACGGGGACGCATGTTGCGCTCACCGCGGCCGATCACGCCACTGTTGATGCCTTTCACGCCGCGGGTGTGTCAGCGGGCGGAACAGACAACGGTGGACCGGGACTCCGGGAGCAGTATCACCCGACGTATTACGCCGCGTTCGTGCACGACCTCGACGGCAACAACATCGAAGTCGTTTGTCACGGAGAGGCATGAAACCGCACAACTTCCGGGCGACTTGATCGTCTACGGCAGTGAGGTTCTCCGGGGTCACGCGGACTTGCATCGGCTGCCCTTCCGACGAAAGAATCATTCGTCGGGGGTCCGCCGGTGATGCCGTGCGATGCCCGGTCAGACCGGATTCACCCCAGCCAATGCTCACGTGGAGCACATGAAGGGAGGAAGTGGATGTCGTTTCGGAGGGTATTGATGGCGGTCGCACTCCCCGTCGCGGTCATCGCGGCGGCGATGATTGCCACCGGCGCAGGCGCTACCCCGGCCTACAAGGTCGGCCAGGCCACGCCGAACGCCGCGGTGAGCAAGTGCGGAGCCGGCACCGGCAAGAAGGCGACCGGCGCGCCGATCAAGATCGACGGCCTCGACATGCTCATCCCGGGCGTCGACTTCACGACGGTCGGCAAGATCGCGGCGGCGTACTTCGCCTGCGTCAACGACAACGGCGGCATCAACGGCCGCCCGGTCAAGTACACGCTCTACACCGAGGCGCTGAACCCGGCGCAGGAAGCTGCTCTGGCCCGCAAGATGATCCAGAGTGACAAGGCTGTCGGCATCGTCGGCAACACGAGCTTCGCCGAGTGCGGCACCAACTGGAAGTACTACAAGTCGAAGGGCTACATCGTCATCGGTGCCGGTGTGCAGGCCGAGTGCTACAGCACGCCGAGCTTCGCCGAGACGAACATGGGCCCGCGCTACAGCAACCTCGGTGCGGCTCAGGCACTGATCGGCGCCGGCGTGAAGAAGCTCGCCATCGCCTCGCCTGACACGATCTCCGCGTACGCGGACTCTGCGGTTGCGACGTACGGTGCGGCGAAGGGCGTCCAGGTCAAGATCTTCCCGACGCACCTCCCGATCACCGACGCGAACACGATCGTGCAGCAGATGTACCAGTTCGCCGGAAGCGGCGGCGGAATCATCCTCGACTTCACGCCCGACTCGGCGCCTGCTCTGATGAAGGCTGCGGAGCAGCAGGGCATCGTCAACGACGTGAAGTGGGGCTCCTCGACTCCGATCGCGAACACGCTCATGTCGAGCCAGTTCTCGCCGGCGTTCGACGGGCACCTCTGGATCAACCAGGAGTTCAGCAACATCGATCCCTCGGTCGGTCCCGACACGCGGCTGATGTTCGCGATCCTCAAGAAGTACGCACCGAGCATCGCGCCGCAGGCGTTCGCACAGATGGGCTTCATGGACGGCAAGTTCGCGACGAACGCACTTATGAGCATCAAGGGTGCGATCACCGCGAAGTCGTACAACGCAGCGGTGAAGGCTCTGACGAATCAGAAGACGGACATGCTGTGCAAGCCGTGGTACGTCGGTAACCTCCCGTACCACATTCCGAACAACACGGACATCACGGTCGACTACAAGGGCGGCAACGTCGTCGTGAAGCAGCCGTGCTTCGAGATCACCGGCGCGACGGACAAGCCGATCCGCCAGACCCGGCTCTGGGAGAAGAAGTACCACCTGAACGGCTAAAGCCAAACGAACCGAACGAGACAAGGACGACATTGACGACAGAGGGCTTCGATGCATGATCTGGTCGCGCTGAGCTTCTTCGGCGTCGACTGGATCTTCTTCAAGACCTACATCGTCCTGGGGCTGGCGCTGGGGAGCGTGTATGCGCTCTCCGGCGTCGGCCTCGTCGTCCTCTACCGGGCGACGGGCGTCCTCAATCTCGCGTTCGGCGCGGTCGGTGCGGCGGGCGCGCTGATCGCCTACTGGATGATCACGCACACGAGCTTGCCGCACTGGCTCGCGTACTGCGTCTGTGTTCTCTTCGGCGGCGTCGTCAACCTCGCGTACGGCGTCGTTCTCGGCCCCGCCTTCGCGCGGCGCGACCCGCTCGTGAAGATGATGGGGACGCTCGGCCTCGCGCTGATCCTGCTCGGGCTGATGGCGTGGCGGGCGCCGATCGGCGGCGCGTTTGCGCGCTTCCTCCCGCTGCCGAGCTCGAATCACATCTACCGCGTGCTCGGAACGGTGGTGAACCTCACCGACATCATCGCGCTGAGCCTCGCCGTTGCGATCACCGTCGGGATCACCGTCTTCCTCCGCTACACGAAGCTCGGCACGGCGATGCGCGCGCTCGCGAACGACCGTGAGATCACCGCGACGCTCGGCGTGCCCGTGCGGCGCGTCGAGGCGTCGGCCTGGTTCGGCTCCGGCCTGATCTGCGGCGCTGTCGGACTCGTGCTCCCCGACCTGCTGACGTCGCTCGACTACTCCGCTCTGACGTTCCTCGTCATCTCCGGCGCTCGCCGCCGCCCTGATCGGCCGGCTGCAGTCGCTCTGGGGGACGCTGCTCGGCGGTCTTCTGATCGGCGTCGCGCAGGCCGTCTTCGCGCCGTACGAGTCGATCACGCGCTACCGCACCGCGGCGCCGTTCGTGCTTGCGATCATCGCGCTCCTCGTCTTCTCGCGGAAGCGCGTCGTCACGATCTCCGGGACAGCACGCTGAGCGACGTGTCGAGCACGTCCGCGCCGAGCGAAAGCCGGCCCGGTGACCGTCGCGTGACCCGGACCTTCGGTCGCAGCGACGTCATCCGCGTGTCGGTGATCGCCGTTCTGCTCGCGTTCTGTCTCTTCGCGCTGCCGCATCTCGTCGGCGACGACTACCTCACGACGTTCACGAGCGTGGCGATCTACTCGGTGGTCGCGCTCGGGTTCGGCGTCCTCTACGGCAGGGTCGGGATGATCTCGCTCGGCCAGGTCGCGCTGCTCTCGATCGGTTGCTGGATCGGGACCCGGCTCGCGTTTGCGACCTCGCTTCCGTTTCCGGTGCTGCTCCTCGTCGTCGGCGCGATCACCTGCGTGCTCGGCACGCTCGTCGGTCTTGCCGGCGCTGCGGCTCTCCGGTCTCTACCTCGCGCTGATCACGCTGATGTTCGCCGGCGCGACGACGATCGTGCTCTCGGCGACCGACTTCCCGAACGGCGGCCACGGATTTCTCGGGCGCACGTTGAACCCGAGTCTCGCCGGGCTTTCGGGCGTACGGCGGCCGTCGTGGGCGGTGGGCGACATCGCGTACTACCGCTACACGGTGATCGTGTGCGGGCTGATGTTCCTGCTCGCGTTGCTGCACATCTCCGGCAAGCCGGGCCGCGCCTGGGCGTCGATCCGCGAGAGCGAGCCGGCCGCGCTCGCCGCGGGCGTGAACATCGTCGTCTACAAGATGTGGGCGTTCGCGCTCGCGTCGTTCATGACGGGTGTCGCAGGGTGTCTGCTCGCCGCGCAGATCGGCGTGCCGCGCGCGATCACCTTCCAGACGCAGGACTCGCTGACGCTGTCGGCGACCGCGCTCATCGGCGGCATCTTCAGCCTCTGGGGCGCCGTCGTCGCGGGGATCTTCAATCAGTTCCTGCCGTTCTTCTTCCAGGCGCAGTGGGGGATCAACACGAACTTCCTCCTGATCATCTTCGGCGCCGGCCTGCTCCAGGTGCTGCTGACCGCGCCGGGCGGCCTCGCGCAGCAGTTCCCGCGTGACATGGCGAATCTCGGGCGGCTGATCTACCACAGCATTCGCAAGCTCGGCGGCGGCGGGAAGAAGGCCGAATGATCACGGTCGAGAAGCTCACCGTGCGCTTCGCCGGCGTCACGCCGATCGACGACATGAGCCTCGAGTTCCCCGGCGGCACGTGCGGCCTGATCGGTCCGAACGGCGCGGGCAAGACGACGTTCTTCAACGTGCTCAGCGGCTTCGTGAAGCCGGCCGCGGGCTCGATCACCGTCTTCGGCGAGAACCTGCTGAAGATGGCGGACTACAAGCGGGCGCGCTGGGGGCTGCGGCGGACGTTCCAGACCGAGCAGGCGATCGAGCAGCTCTCGGTGTTCGACAACGTCGCGATGATCCACGAGCACTCGTCGGCGAAGCGGTCGACCCGGCAGAGCGACGTTCTTGCCGCGATCGACTTCGTCGGGCTCGACGTCTCGCCGCGCGCGAAGGCGGGCTCGCTCGGCGCGGGCGAGCGGCGACTGCTCGAGGTCGCACGCGCCGTCGTCGGCAGCCCGCGCGTCGTGCTGCTCGACGAGCCGGCCGCCGGTCTCCCGGACGAGGAGACCGAGCATCTCGGTTCCGTGATCCAGAAGATCCCCGAGGCGTTCGGCGCGCTGACGATCCTCGTCGACCACGACATGAGCCTCGTCTCGAGCTGCTGCGCGACGACCGCCGTCCTCGACTTCGGCAAGTTGATCGCGCTCGGGCCGACCGCGGATGTGCTGCGCGACGAGAACGTGATCGCCGCGTACCTCGGCACCGAGGAAGTCATCACGTGAGCGTAGGCTCGACGGAGCTCACCAAAGAGCGGAGGTGCCGGCCGTGCCGGCGCCGGGAGCGGGGATGACCGGCGTCGCGCTGAAGATCGACGGCGTCTCCGTCGCGCGCGGCGGCCGTCCCGTCGTCCACGAAGTGTCGCTCGATATTCCGGCCGGTGAGATCACCGCGCTGCTCGGGCCGAACGGCGCCGGCAAGTCGTCGCTCGTGCTCGCGATCGGCGGCGTGCTGCGCACGCTCGGCGGCCGCGTGCTGCTCGGCGACGACGACCTGACGCGTCGGCGGCCGGAGTCGATCCGCGGCGCCGGCGTCGCGATCGTCCCGGAAGGGCGGCGGCTGCTCCCCGACCTGAGCGTCGAGGACAACATCAAGGTTTCGACCTACACGCTGCCGCGCTCGCAGGCGAAGGAGGGCGTCGCATACGCGCTGGAGCTCTTCCCGGCGCTCGAGAAGCGCTGGAAGGCAACCGCACGCTCGCTCTCCGGCGGCGAGCAGCAGATGGTCGTGCTCGCGCAGGCGCTCGTGTCGCGCCCGCGGGTGGTCGTCGTCGACGAGCTCTCGCTCGGGCTCGCGCCGGTGATCGTGAAGCGGCTGATGCCGACGCTCCAGGCGGTCGCGCAGGACGGCGTCGGGATCCTCCTCATCGAGCAGTTCGCCCACGTCGCGCTCGGCGTCGCGAACTCGGCGTACGTGATCGAGGGCGGACGGATCCGCGACCACGGCACTGCGCAGCAGCTGCGGGACAACCCCGAGCGCCTGCATTCCGCGTACCTGCTCCGCGAGCACGTCGCGACGGTCGACGCGCCGCCCACCGAAACCGCTTAAAGTCGCGCACATGGCGCTGAAGACCCTCGACGAGGAGCGCGCGGGTGCCGTCGAGACGCTCTGCGAGCTGATCGTTCCCGGCTCCGCAAGCGTCGGTCCGGTCGTCTACGTCGACGCCGCACTGACGGGAATGCCGCCCGGGATGCGTGACTTCGCGCTCGCCGCGATCGACGCGCTCGCACCGGCGGCGGCGCAGGGCGTGGACGCGCTCGCCGCGCAGGCGCAGACGCCGGAGTTCGGTTTCGTCCGAGCGCTCGTGATCGAGGCGTACTACAGCGACTTCGTCGCGCCCGGGAAGGACGGGCCGGGCGCGTACGAGGCGATCGACTTCAATTCGCCGCTCGCGACGCGCGTCGCCAAGGACTGGTCGTACATGGGGATCGCATGAAGGACTCGTTCGACGTCGTTGTCGTCGGCTCCGGCGCGGGCGGCGGTGTCGTCGCGGGCGAGCTCGCGCAGCGCGGCCGCGACGTGCTCCTGCTCGAAGTCGGGCCGCATCTCACCGCGGCCGACTTCACGCGCTGGGAGTCGAAGGCGACGCACGATCTCTTCTGGCCGCTGCGGCTCGCCCCGGACAGCCTCGGCGGCATGGTCGCGTTCCTCGCCGGCCGCTGCGTCGGCGGGACGACGACGATCAACACGAAAGTCGCGCTGCGCGCGCACGAGCGCGACGTCGCGAAGTGGCACGACGCGACCGGCCTGACGAACGACGACGGCGCGCCGTTCACCGCGTCGCAGCTCGCGCCGTACTACGACCGCGTCGAGGAGGTGCTCGGCGTGCGCGAGCGCGCCGACTGGCTGACGAGCGTTCACACGGTGGAGCCCGGGTTCAAGGCGCTCGGCGCCGAGCTCGAGCCGGTGCATGCCTACACCGACGTGAACTGCATGCGCTGCGGGTCGTGTCTTCAGGGCTGCCCGACGAATGCCGGCAAGTCGACGATGAACACGTACATCCACGACGCGTGGGCGCGCGGGCTGCTCGAGCTGCGCGCCGAAGCGAACGTCGAGCGCGTGCTCGTCGAGGACGGCGCAGGCGACCGGCGTCGAGTACGTCGACGCCGGCGGCGCTCGGCACACCGTTCGCGCGGGCGCGGTCGTCGTCGCGTGCGGCGCGCTGAACACACCGCAGCTCCTGCTGCGATCGGGCATCCCCGGCGCGGCGATCGGCAAGAACCTCGGCCTGCATCCGGTGCGGCTCGTCTACGGCCTCTTCGATGAGCCGCAGGACGCGCACATGGTCTATCCGATCAGCGCGCACTGCATGAAGCACCAGCACGACGAGGACGGCGGCTACGTGCTCGAGGCGTCGACGATCCAGGACCCGATCTCGTTCGCGACGACGCTCTGCGACGAGGACGGGCCGATGTGGGGGCAGAAGCTCGTCGACGCGGTGAAGAGGTTCCGCCACTGGAACGGCATCCTCGCGATGGTGAACGACGAGAACAACGCGACGGTCGTCGTCGACGACGACGGGATGGAACGGTTCGACGTCGACTTCAACGAGCGCGAGCGGAAACGGCTCGACGACGCGTTCGCGTTCAGCCGCGACGTGCTGATCGCCGCCGGCGCGAAGCAGGTCTGCTGGACCGGCATCGCATCGACGCATGTCCAGGGCAGCTGCCGGATGGGCGACGACCCGGCGCGCTCCGCCGTCGACCGGAACGGCGAGCTGCACGGCGTGAAGCGGCTCTACGTCGGCGACAGCTCCGTGATCCCGCGCACGCTGTCGGTGAACCCGTCGCTGACGATCATGGCGCTCGCGACGCGGCTCGCGGACCATCTGCACGCGGACGCCGCCGGGTATCTCGCGGCGGCGTGACGATGCTGCTCGAAGGCAAGGCCGGCCTCGTCACCGGCGCGGCGAGCGGCATCGGCCGCGCCTGCGCGATTCGGTTCGGCGCGGAGGGCGCGTCGGTCGTCGTCTCCGACCTCGAGAGCTCGCGCGCGGGGGGAGAGGCGACCGTCGCCGAGATCGTCGCCGCCGGCGGCACCGCGGAGTTCTTCCCTTGCGACGTCGCGGAAGAGCCCGACTGCGAGGCGCTCGTGACGCGTGTCGTCGAGCGGTACGGCTCGGCTCGATTTCGCGCACAACAACGCGGGCATCGGGGTGCACGCGCTGTTCGCCGACACGCCGACGGAGGACTTCGACCGCACCGTCGCGGTCAACCTGCGCGGTACGTTTCTCGGCATGAAGCACCAGATCCGGCAGATGCTGCGCGGCGAAGGCGGCTCGATCGTCAACACGTCGTCGAACGCCGGCCTGCACGCAGTCAAGTTCCTCAGCGCGTACACCGCGACGAAGCACGGCATCGTCGGGCTGACGAAGAACGCGGCGGTCGAGTACGCGAACGACGGCATCCGCGTCAACTGCGTCTGTCCCGGTGCGATCATGACGCCGCTGATGTTCGAGCAGACCCCGGAGCGGCAACAGGAGATCCTCGCGCCGCAGGCGATGAACCGCGCCGGCACGCCCGAGGAGGTCGCCGCGGCGGTCGTGTGGCTCTGCTCCGACGAGGCGTCGTTCATCACCGGCGTCGCGATGCCCGTCGACGCGGGGTCGGTCGCGTGGTGATCTCACCCGGCGATGTCCTCTGGACGCCGGCCGCGGATGCGCGGACCGAGCTCGGCCGGCTGCTCGAGTGGCTCAAGGACGAGCGCGGTCTCGCGTTCGCCGGCTACGACGAGCTTCACCGCTGGTCGGTGACCGATCTCGAGGGCTTCTGGGGCGCGCTCTGGGACTTCTTCGAGATCCGCGCGCACACGCCGTACGAACGCGTGCTGGGCAACGACGCGATGCCCGGAGCGGTGTGGTTCCCCGGCGCGACGCTGAACTACGCGGAGCACATGGTCGGCCGCGACGAGGACCTGGACAAGGTCGCGGTCGTCGCGCATTCGCAGTCGCGCGATCCGATCGAGCTCACCTACGGCGAGCTGCGCGACCAGGTCGCGCGCGCCCGCGCCGGACTGCAGCGGCTCGGCGTCGGCCCCGGCGACCGCGTCGTCGGCTACCTCCCGAACATTCCGGAGACGCTCGTCGCGTTCCTCGCGACCGCGAGCCTCGGCGCGATCTGGGCGACGACGCCGCCGGAGTTCGGCGTGCGCAGCGTCGTCGACCGGCTCGGCCAGCTCGAGCCGAAGGTGCTGCTCGCGGCGGCCGGCTACCGGTACGGCGACCGGTTCATCGACCGGCGCGACCAGGTCGCCGAGATCCGCGAGAAGCTGACGTCGATCGAGACCGTCGTCCATGTCCCGTTCGTCGGCGGGCCTGACGACGAGTTGCCCGACGCGCGCGAGTGGAACGAGCTCATGGCCGAGGCGGGGCCGCTCGAGTTCGACCCGTTCCCGTTCGACCATCCGCTCTGCGTGCTGTTCTCCTCCGGCACGACGGGCCTGCCGAAGGCGATCGTCCACGGGCACGGCGGCCTCCTCATCGAGCAGCTGAAGAACGACGTGCTGAGCTGGGACCTCGGTCCCGACGACCGGCTCTTCTGGTTCACGACGACCGCGTGGATGATGTGGAACGCGCTCGTCTCGGTCCTGCTCACGCGCGGCTCGATCGTGATGATCGACGGGAACCCCGGCTGGCCCGATCTCGGCTTCCAGTGGCGGCTGGTCGAGGAGACGAAGGCGACGTTCTTCGGGCTGAGCCCCGCGTTCGCGATGGCGTGCCGGAAGGACGGCCTGACGCCGGGGCGGGACCTCGACCTCTCCGTCGGTGCGCATCGTCTGCGCCGCCGGCTCGCCGTTGCCGATGGAGGGCTACGCGTGGCTGTACGAGCAGTTCGGGCGGGAGATGTTCCTGAACAACGGCAGCGGCGGCACCGACGTCTGCACGGGGATCGTCCAGGGCTACCCGATGCTGCCCGTGTATGCGGGGAAGATGGCGGCGCCGTGCCTGGGCGTCGATGCGGTCGCGTTCGACGGCGACGGCAACGAGGTCATCGACGAGCTCGGCGAGCTCGTGATCCGCCGGCCGATGCCGTCGATGCCGGTGAAGTTCTGGAACGACCCGGACGGCTCGCGCTACCGCGCCGCGTACTTCGAGTTCTACCCGGGCGTCTGGCGCCACGGCGACTGGATCCAGTTCGACGAGCACGGCGCGTCGTTCATCACCGGCCGCTCCGACGCGACACTGAACCGCGGCGGCGTCCGGCTCGGGACGAGCGAGCTGTACGGCGTCGTCGAGGAGTTCGACGAGGTGCTCGACAGCCTCGTCGTGCACCTGGAGGCGACCGACGACCTGCTGCTTTTCGTCGTCCTCCGCGACGGGATCGAGCTCGACGACGTCGCTGAAGGCGAGGATCTCCGACGCGCTCCGGACCGGCCTCTCGCCGCGGCATCGCCCGGACGACATCGTCGCCGTCCCCGCGATCCCGCGCACGATGACCGGCAAGAAGCTCGAGCTTCCCGTGAAGCGGATCCTCACCGGCTCCGCCGTCGCCGACGTCCTCAGCCGCGACGCGCTCGTCGACCCGAACGCGATCGAGCCGTTCGCCGCCTACGCGCACGCGCGCGAAACCGCGCACTAGTGCCCGGTCTCGACCACGCGCTCGTCCTCACCGACGATCTCGAGGCGACGCTGTCCTTCTATCGCGACACGCTCGGCCTCACCGTCGCCTCGCAGCGGCCGCAGTTTCCGTTCTCCGGGTACTGGCTCGAGTTCGACGGCGTCGTCTGCCTCCACATCGCCGACCGGGGCGAGTACGAGGCGAACGCCGCCGCGATCGGACTCCGGACGGCGGGCGGCCCGGTCGACCATCTCGCGTTTCGCTACGGGAACGACCCGGCGCTCGCCGCCCGGCTCGAGGCGGCCGGGATCGCTGCCGTCCGCAACGAGGTTCCGGGCGCGTTCACCCAGCTCTTCGTGGCTGACCCGAATGGGCTTCGGGTCGAACTAAACCTCGGCTGAGTCGTCGAACTGTGCACTGACCGTCAACTCGACGGCCACCACTGTGCGCCCGTTGCGAAGAGTCGGACTGTTGGACTCGACCAAGATATTCCGTGGGTCTCCTCGGCCGGTCTCGACCGAACAGTCGAGCGTGTCGTGGAACGCCACGGAACCCTGCTGCTGCCCAGTGGGAAGCGAAGGAGGAAGGAGGCTCGAACCCGCATGAAGTCTTTGAAGCGAAATCGTCTCGGACGCCTTGCGCTCGTCGTCGGCGTCACCGTGCTCGCATCCGCGGTTGTGGTCTCGACCGCTGTCGGCCGCCCGTCGGCCGGAGGCGGTTCGGTCACGAACTACCTGAAGTACATCGGCGGTAAAGCCCGGCAAGGCGAATCCGAAGCTCTCGCCGGTCGTGGATCGGTGCGCTCAACACGCAGGGCGGCCAGGTGCTCGTCGGCCCGAACTGGACCAAGGGCGCCGAGCTCGCCGTGAAGTACGTCAACACGTACCTCGGCGGCGTGAAGGGTCACCCGGTCAAGCTCAGCGAGTGCTTCACGACGTCCGCGGAGGAAGAAGGGACGAAGTGCGGCCAGCAGTTCGCGAACAACAGCAAGGTCCACGTCATCCTGTTCGGCGCCGTGGCCGTCGGCAACCAGTCGTTCTACGCCGCGATCGGCGGCAAGAAGCCGATCGTCAGCGGCGTCGCACTGCTGCCGGTCGACGCGATCCAGAAGAACGAGTTCGCGCTCTTCGGGACGAACGACTCGGTGCTCGGCCCGTGGGGCACGTTCGGCAAGACGGTGCTCAAGGCGAAGACGGCCGCCGTCATCTATCCGCAGATCCCGGGCATCGACTACGGCGCCAAGGTCGAGAAGCAGAGCCTCGACTCGGCCGGCATCACGACGAAGCTCGTCGGCTTCGACCCGAACGCGACCGACCTCACCGGTCCGCTCACCGCAGCCGGTGCGCAGACCGCCGACATGGTCGTCCCGCAGAGCGACGCCTCGCACTGCGCCAACGTCGCGAAGACGCTGCAGCAGCTGGGCGTCTCGGGCTCGAAGACCGTGTCGAACCCGCTGTGCCTCAGCGGCCAGGTCGCGGCCGGGCTCGGCGGCGACCTCGCACCGTGGGTCTACGGCATCGCGTCGTCGCTCGCGGGCGACGCGTCCGATCCCGCGGTCGTGCCGTACAACCGGGCGATGAAGGCGCTCGGCCAGACGGCGCTCGCGCGGACGCGTGGGTCATCGTCTCGTGGGGCCAGGTCCTCACGACGGTGAAGATGCTGAACCAGCTCGGCCCGAACGCGTCGGCCGCGAAGCTGACGGTCGCGCTCCGGAACTTCAAGGGCCCGCAGGCCCTCGGCGCGCCGAGCCTGCAGTGCGGCAAGTACAAGGCGGAGCCGGCCGCCTGCAACGACCAGACGCAGTTCTTCCAGTACGAGGGGAAGGGCGTCTTCAAGCGTCTGACCGGTTGGCTCCGGCCGCCGGCGGGCTTCAACCCCGGAGGCTAGGGGCGTTCTTGCAGTAGGGACGGGGCCGCGAGCGCGGCCCCGTCCCTCTCGTCCTCGTATGGACGCGCAGCAACTTCTTCTCTTTGCCCTTCTCGGCCTGGGCGCCGGATCGCTGATCGCCGGGATCGCGCTCGGCATCGTCCTCCAGTACCGCGGGTCGGGAATCATCAACATCGCGACCGGCGCGATCGCGATGGTCGGCGGCTACTCGTTCTGGTCGCTGAAGACGGGCATCTACGGCTGGGACGCCCCGACGTGGGCGGCGCTCGTGATCACGCTCGTCGTCCTCCTCGTGCTCGGCGTCGTGATCGAGTACCTCGCCTTCCGGCCGCTGCGTACGGGCTCGCCGCTCGCGAAGCTCGCCGCCTCGCTCGGCGTGCTGCTCGTCGCGCAGGCGTCGGTCTCGCTTGCATTCGGGATCGGCAGCAAGCCGCAGCCGCCGGTGCTGCCGCGCGGCCTCGTCACGATCTTCGGGACGTCGGTCCCGGTCGACCGGCTGATCCTGCCGGGGATCGTGATCCTCGCGACGCTCGGGCTCTCGCTGCTCTACAAGCTGAGCCGGTTCGGGCTCGCGACGCGCGCGGCGTCGGAGAACGAAGTCGGCGCGATGCTCCTCGGGCTGTCGCCGAACACGCTCGCGCTCGCCAACACGCTTCTCGCCACCGTCGTCGTCGGCGGGCTCGGCATCCTCGCCGCGTCGATCGTCCAGCTCGACTCGACCTCGCTGCCGCTGCAGGTCGTGCCGGCGCTCACCGCCGCGCTCTTCGCGGGCTTCACGTCGTTCTGGATCGCGGCGCTCGCGGGCCTCGCGATCGGGATGCTCGAGAACATCCTCTACTACCTCCAGACGTTCACCTGGTTCCCGACCGACCACGGCGTCGCGATGCCGGGCGTGCAGCCGCTGCTCGTATTCGTCCTGATGGTGATCGCCCTGTTCGTGCGCGGCACGAGCCTGCCGACGCGCGGCGAGCTCGTCGAGGGGCGGCTGCCGATGGCGCCGAGCGGGCGCAACCTCGGACGGACGGCGCTGATCGCCGGCGCGATCGCGGTCGTCGCGCTGATCGTCCTCCCGTACGACTTCCGGCAGGCGCTGATCACGTCGCTGCTCGCGACGATCATGTGCCTCTCGCTCGTCGTGATCACCGGCTTCGTCGGCCAGATCTCGATCGTCCAGCTTGCGCTCGCCGGAGTGTCGGGCTTCATCGTCTCCCACCTAGCCGTCGACCACGGCATCGGCTTCCCGTGGGCGATGCTGATCGGCGCGCTCGGTGCGACCGCGATGGGCCTGCTGATCGCGGCGTCGGCGCTGCGCGTGCGCGGCGTCAGCCTCGCGGTCGTCACCCTCGCCGGCGCCGTCGCGATCGAGCAGTTCGTCTTCCTCAGCACGACGTGGGGAGGCGGAAGCTCGAGCTCGCCCGTCCCCGAGCCGAAGATCTTCGGCCTCGACCTCGGCCCGTACGGCCCGTTCCGCGGTCTCGACGGCAAGGTGCCGAGCCCGGTGTTCGGGTTCTTCGTCGTCGCCGTGACGCTGCTGCTCGGCCTCTTCGTCGCGAACCTCCGCCGGACGAGCCTCGGGCAGCGCATGCTCGCGATCCGGTCGAACGAGCGCGCCGCGGCGGCGTCCGGCGTCAACGTCCGCAACGTGAAGCTCGCCGCCTTCGGGATCAGCGCCTTCATCGCCGGAATCGGCGGCTCGCTGTACGGCTACAACTTCAGCTCGGTGACGGTGACGCGCTTCTCGGCGCTGACGGCGCTGAGTTTGATTGCGTTCGCCTACGTGGGCGGCATCACGATGGTCTCCGGCGCGATCTTCGCCGGCCTGATCTCCGTCGAGGCGCTGCTGCCGTACGCGCTCGAGAAATGGTTCGGAATCGCGGGCAACTGGGCGCTGCTGTTCGGCGGCATGGCGCTGATCGTGACGCTGTTCCAGAACCCGGAAGGCGTCGCCGGCGCGACGTACCGGAAACGGCGGGCGAAGAAGCGACGGCAGGAGACGAGCGCGTCCGGGACGCGGCTGTTCGCCGTCGGCGGGGAGGAGTCGTGACCGTGCGGCAGGCGTTCCTTGACAGCGTCCGCCGGTTGTCCGAAGCTTCAGCAGCGTGTCCCACATACTCGGACGCACGAGATGACTCTTCTGATCGACACCGCATCGGTCCCGGCGGACGAACGGCTGGCCTACTGGTCGGAGTCGTCCTTCGACACGTACCTGCCGGTGCAGGTGCGGAGCGCGGCGCGCGAGCGGTTCGGCGCGCAGCTGTGGGGCTACGAGCTCGGGCCGCTCAGCATCTTCCGGATCTCGGCCGCGCCGAACACGATGGTCCGCACGTCGCAGGCGATCGCGGCGTGCGATCCGGAGTGCCTGCACATCTCCGTCGTCCTGCGCGGGCAGATCAGCGCGGCGCAGGAGGGACGGACCGGCGTTGCGCGCGTCGGGGACATCATCAGCTACGAGACGTCGCATCCCGTGATCTTCCGCGCGGACCAGCCGTACGAATCGCTCGTCGTGCGGGTGCCGTGGGACCTGCTCGGAGTGCACGCCGCGCAGATCAAGACGCTCACGGCGCTCGGGATTCCCGGCCGCGAGGGCTTCCCGCGCGCGGCGGTGGCGTTCCTGCGCTCGCTGATGGACGCGTTGGAGGAAGGAACGCTCGGCAACGATGACGCGCAGAACACCGTCAACTGCGTGCTCGATCTCGTCCGCGGGGTCTACTCCGGCCCGACGCAGAACGTGCTCGAGCCAACCCGCCTCCGGTCGCGCGCCGAGATCCTGCTCAACGTGCAGTCGTTCATCGAGACGAATCTCGGCGATCCCGATCTCGGCCCCGACGAGATCGCGCGCGCCAGCTTCATCTCCACGCGCTACCTCCACAAGCTCTTCGAGACCGAGGGAACGAGCGTGTGCCAGTGGATCCGCGGTGCACGCCTCGAGCGGTGCCGCCGCGATCTCCTCGATCCGGCGCTGCACCATCAGACGATCCTCGCGATCGCTACCCGCTGGGGCCTGCCCGGCCCTCAGCACTTCAGCCGTCTCTTCCGCGCCGCGTACGAGTGCTCGCCGAGCGAGCTTCGCCGCAACGGCGGCCTGTCGCAGTACTGATCCGCGGAGCGCGCGCGTGAGCGCGGTGCTGAGCGCGAAGGACGTCTCGGTCAGCTTCGGCGGCGTGCACGCCGTCGTCGGCGTCGATCTCGAGGTCGGCGAGGGACAGCTCGTCGGGCTGATCGGGCCGAACGGCGCCGGCAAGACGACGTTCATCGACGCGATCACGGGCTTCGTCCGCTCGACGGGCCGCGTCGAGCTCGACGGCAACGACCTGACCGGGCTGGCGCCGCACGCGCGGTCGCGTCGCGGGCTCGCGCGGACGTGGCAGTCGATCGAGCTGTTCGACGATCTCAGCGTGCGCGAGAACCTCCGCGTCGCGGGGCACCACCCGTCGATCTGGCGTCTGCTGCGCGAGTCGGTCACCGCTCCTCGTTCCGACGACGGCGAGGCCGGACCGGTGCTGGAGCTGCTCGGCCTCGAGCCGGTCGCCGACGAGCTCCCGACCGATCTGTCGCAGGGCCAGCGCAAGCTCGTCGGGATCGCGCGCGCGCTCGTCGCGAAGCCGCGGCTCGTGCTGCTCGACGAGCCGGCGGCCGGTCTCGACACGGGCGAGAGCGAGGAGCTCGGACGGCGGCTGCGGCGGCTCGCGGACACGGGGCAGTCGATGCTGCTCGTCGACCACGACATGGGCCTCGTGCTCGGGATCTGCGACGAGGTCGTCGTGCTCGAGTTCGGCGAGGTGATCGCGCGGGGCGAGCCGAGCGTCGTCCGTCGCGACGAGCGCGTGATCGCCGCGTACCTCGGCAGCGCGGCGGCCGGGCTCGAGGCGGAGGTGCTCGAGGGTGGCTGAGGCCGTTCTCGCGATCGAGGGTCTGACCGCGGGCTACGACGAGGCCGCGGTGATCCGCGACGTCAGCCTCGACGTCGCGCCGGGCGAAGTCGTCGCGCTGCTCGGGCCGAACGGCGCGGGCAAGACGACGACGCTGCGCGCGATCTCCGGGCTCGTGAAGCCGATGGCCGGCCGCGTGCTGCTCGACGGCGGCGACCTCGTGCGCATCTCGCCGAGCGCGCGCGCCCGCCGCGGGCTCGCGCACGTTCCGGAAGGCCGCGGGCTCTTCTTCGGCCTGACGGTCGCGGAGCACTTCCGGCTCGACGCATCGCGGCGAGACGGTCGACACCGCTCTCGCGTACGAGTACTTCCCGAAGCTCGAAGAGCTGCAGGACCGGCGCGTCGGCCTGCTCTCCGGCGGCGAGCAGCAGATGCTCGCGGTCGGGCGCGCGCTCGCGCGGCAGCCGCGGCGTGCTGCTGCTCGACGAGCTGAGCCTCGGGCTCGCGCCGGTGATCGTCGAGCGGCTGCTGCCGGTGGTGCGCCAGTTCGCGCAGGAGCGCCACTGCGCGGTGCTCCTCGTCGAGCAGCACGTGCATCTCGCGCTCGAAGTCGCCGACCGCGGCTACGTCCTCACGCACGGCGAGATCTCGCTCAAGGCCGACGCGGCGCAGCTGCGCGCCGACCGCCACCTGTTGGTCGCGAGCTACCTCGGTGAACAAAGCCACGAAACGACAACGGAGGGGAAACCATGAGCCAGCGGAGTCTTGAGGATCTGCTCGCGTCCGCCGCGAGCCCGGTCGAGCTGCTGCGCAACTCGCAGGCCGGACCGAACGTGTATCCCGGAGTGCCCGCGGAGTACACGAACTGGCGGGACGAGACGCAGGCGTGGCAGCGGACCTGCGTGCTCTTCAACCAGAGCTACCACATGGCCGATCTCGCGGTCGTCCGGCCCCGACGCGGAGCGGCTGCTCTCCGATCTCGCCGTCAACAGCTTCAACGGCTTCGTCGTCGACAAGGCGAAGCACTTCGTGCCGTGCACGCCGGAGGGCTTCGTGATCGGCGACGTGATCCTGTTTGCGCTCGCCGAGAACTCGTACAACCTCGTCGGCCGCGCGCCCGCGCTGAACTGGATCACGTTCCACGCGGAGACCGGCGGCTACGACGTCGAGGTCGAGCTCGACCAGCGCACCGCGCTGCGCACCGACGGGCGGCGCAAGTCGTATCGCTTCCAGGTGCAGGGCCCGAACGCGATGAAGGTGATCGAGAAGGTGCTCGGCGGCACGCCGCCCGAGCTGAAGTTCTTCAACATGACGACGGTGACGATCGCGGGCAAGACCGTCCGCGCGCTCCGTCACGGCATGGCCGGCCAGCCGGGCTGGGAGCTCTTCGGCCCGTGGGACGACGGCGACGCGGTGCTCGACGCGCTCGTCACGGCCGGCGAGGAGTTCGGACTGCGGCAGGTCGGCGGCCGCGCGTACTCGGCGAACACGCTCGAGTCGGGCTGGATCCCGTCGCCGCTTCCGGCGGTCTACTCCGGCGAGAGCCTGAAGTCGTACCGCGAGTGGCTGCCGGCCGACGGCTACGAGGGCCGCGCGTCGATCGGCGGCAGCTTCGACGCGCCGGTGATCGAGGACTACTACTTCACGCCGTGGGATCTCGGCTACGGGAACTACGTCAAGTTCGACCACGACTTCATCGGCCGCGACGCGCTCGAGAAGATGGCGGACGGGCCGCACCGCCAGAAGGTCACGCTCGCGCTCGACGACGACGACGTCACGCGCACGATCGCGACGATGCTCCAGAAGAGCGACCGCGCGAAGTTCATCGACTGGCCGTCCGCGGTCTACTCGATGCATCCGTTCGACCGCGTCACGGTCGACGGCGAGACCGTCGGTGTCTCGACCTGGGTCGGCTACAGCGCGAACGAGGGCAAGATGCTCACGCTCGCGGTCGCTCGACGCGGAGCACGCCGAGCCCGGCACCGAGGTCACGTTCGTCTGGGGCGAGGAGAACGGCGGCACGACGAAGCCGACCGTCGAGCGGCACGAGCAGACGGAGATGCGCGCCGTCGTCAGCCCGGTTCCGTACGTCGAGACCGTGCGCACGTCGTACGCCCCCGCCGGAGGCTGGCGCGCGGCGCGCTAGCCTGCAGCGCCGAGCGGCGTCTTGCCGAGGATCATGTCCGCGGCCTTCTCGGCGATCATCATCGTCGGCGCGTGCGTGTTCGACCGCGTGATCGTCGGCATCACCGACGCGTCGACGACGCGCAGCCCCTCGACGCCGTAGACGCGGAGCTCCGCGTCGACGACGTCGCCGATCGCGCACGTCGACGTCGGGTGGTAGACGGGCTGGCAGTTCTTGCGGCCCCAGGCGAGGATGTCCTCTTCGGAGTCCGACGCGGGGACGCTGAACGGCTCCTTCTCCACCGCCTGCAGCGCGGGCTGGGCGGCCACCTCGAGCGCCAGCCGCGTGCCGGCGACGAACGCGGCGCGGTCCTCCTCGGTCGTGAGGAAGTTCGTGAGCACGCACGGCTTCGACTCCGCCATCGGCGTGCGCAGCGACACCTTGCCGCGCGCGGACGGCTTCACGAGCACCGGCCCGAACACGTAGCCGTGGTCGTGCGGCGGCGTCAGGCCCTCGTCGTAGAAGAGCGACGGCGAGAAGTGGAACTGCATGTCCGGCGCGGGGAGGTCGGGCCTGGTGCGGAAGAAGCCGCCGGCCTCCGGGAGGTTCGAGCTCAGCGGGCCGCGGCCCTCCGCGTGCAGGAGCTCGAAGTTCTCCGGCGTGTAGATGCCGAAGAGCGCGGGCACGTTGCTGATGTAGTTGAGGTTCGCCATCGCGTGATCCTGGAGGTTGCGCCCGACCGGCAGCTCCTCGCGCACCTCGATGCCGAACGGCTCGAGCTCCTCGCGCAATGCCGATCCCGGAGAGCATCAGCAGCACCGGCGACTGGTACGCGCCCGCGGAGACGATCACCTCGCGCTCGGCGCGGACCGTCTCGCGCTGCCCGCGGCTGACGAGCTCGACGCCGACCGCACGCTTGCCGTCGAAGACGATCCGCTCGACGTAGACCGAGTCGCGCACCTCGAGGTTCGGCCGCTCGAGCGCCGGATGGAGGTACGCGTCGGCGGTGCTGCAGCGCGATGCCGTCGCGCTGCGTCAGCTGGAAGCGGCCGACGCCGTCCTGCTGCGCGCCGGTGAGGTCGTCGTTCGCCGGGTGGCCGGCCTGCACCGCGGCCTCGAGCATCGTGTCGACGAGCGGATGCATCGAGCGGCTGTCGGAGACGGCCTGCGGGCCGCCGACGCCGTGGTACTCGCTCGCGCCGCGCTCGTTGTCCTCGCCGCGCTTGAAGTACGGGAGGATCTCGTCGTAGCTCCAGCCGTCGGCGCCGTTCGCCGCCCACTCGTCGTAGTCGGCGCGGTTGCCGCGGAGGTAGATCATCGCGTTGATCGAGCTGCAGCCGCCGATCATGCGGCCGCGCGGGAGGTAGAGGCGGCGCTTGTCGAGCGCGGGCTCCTCGTCGCCGGTGAGGTCCCAGTCGAGGTTCGACTTGAACATGATCGGGAACATCGCCGGAACGTGGATCTCCGGTGCGGTGTCCGGTCCGCCGGCCTCGAGGAGCAGGACGCTGACGTCCGGGTCCTCGCTGAGCCGTCCCGCGAGCACGCAGCCTGCCGAGCCCGCACCGACGATCACGTAGTCCGCCATCGCGCGGAGCACTGCTAGGCAGTTGGCATGGGACTTGTCCAGCGGTTAGGTTGCGCTCCGATGGGCAGCGGCGACGAACTGCTCGGCCTCTACTGGACCATCTCCGGTCCGGTCGAGGTCCACGTCGGGCGGGAGTGGAGCCTCTTCGACCTGCGCGACCGCTGCGCGCACGCGGCACGGGTCGGCTTCGCCGGGCATCGGGATCTGGCACGCCGACCTCGAGCACGTGCTGCGCAGACGGGCAGGACGCTCGCCGACATCCGCTCGCTCTTCGACGAGTACGGCCTGCGCCACCTCGAGCTCGAGTTCCTCGGCGACTGGTTCCTCGACCCGGCGGACGAGCGGCGCGCGGTCGCCGACAAGACGCGCGCGCTCGCTGTTCGAAGCGGCGGAGGTGCTGCCGGCGCACCACATCAAGGTCGGCAACCTCGCCGGGCACGGAGTGCGAGCTGCCGCGGCTGATCGAGGCGTACGGCGAGCTCTGCGCCGACGCCGCGACAGCACACCGACGCGAAGATCGTCTACGAGTTCATGCCGTACGACGCCGTCGTGAACACGCTCGACATCGCGCTCGACGGTCGTCGAGGGCGCGAATGCGCCGAACGGCGGTCTCGCGATCGACACGTGGCACCTCGGCAAGCTCGACCTCGAGCCCGACGACCTGCGCCGCATCCCGCCGCGGTTGGATCTCGTGGGTCGAGCTGAGCGACGGGCCGTTCGGGATCGCCGAGGAGTGGCTCGACGAGGTGATCAACCGCCGCAAGCTGCCGGGCGAAGGCGACTTCCCGATCCGCGACTACGTCCGCGTCTTCCGCGAGCTCGGCTACGACGGGCCGTGGGGCGTCGAGGTCCTCTCCGAGGAGCTTCGCAACCTTCCGATCGACGAGATCTTCGACCGCGCGTACGAGACGAGCGACGCGCGCAGCTCGCCGAACGACTGAAAGGAGCCTTGGTGGCCGAGCAACGGCCTCGACAACGAGCGCCTGGTCTGGATGCTACACGCAGATGGTGCGGATCCGCGAGTTCGAGGAGCGCGTGAAGGGGACGTTCGAGGAGCACCCCGGCGTGATCCGCGGGCACACGCACCTCGCCGACGGCGCGGAGGCGTCGATCGTCGGCTCGATCGCCGCGATGCGCGACGACGACCAGCTCCTGACGACGTACCGCTGCCACGGCTACCCGATCGCGCTCGGCACCGACACGAAGGCGATGATGGCCGAGATCTACGGTCGCAAGGACGGGCTCTGCGGCGGCTACGGCGGCTCGATGCACCTCACCGACGTGTCGCGCGGCTTCCTCGGGCACCTCGGGCATCGTCGGCCAGGGCATTCCGCATGCGACCGGCGCCGGCCTACGCGGCGCAGATCCGCGGCAAGGGCCAGGTCGTGCTCAGCTTCTTCGGCGACGGCGCGTCGAAGCAGGGCGCGTTCCACGAGTCGCTGAACATCGCGTCGCTGTGGAAGCTGCCGATCGTCTTCGTCATGGAGAACAACAACTACAACGTCGTCACGCGCGTCCGACCAGGAGGACGCGAACGCCGCGGCCGGCGAGCCGCTCGCGGTCAAGGCGAAGGCGTACTCGATGCCCGGCGTGACCGTCGACGGCGGCGATCCGCGTCGCCGTGTACGCGACGGTGTCGGAGGCGGTCGAGCGCGCGCGCTCCGGCGACGGCCCGACGCTCGTCGAGTCGATCGTCTACCGGCTCAGCGCGCACGGCAACATCATCGCGCCGCCCGGCGTCCCGCTGCACTACCCGGAGCACGAGGCGGTCACCGTCTTCGGGAACGTCGAGGAGTACGAGGCCGCGAAGCGCGGCGACCCGGTTCCGCGGTTCCGCGCGCGGCTCGTCGACGGACGGCATGCTCACCGCCGGAGCAGGCCGACGCGATCGCGGCAGCCGCGCAGGCCGAGATGCAGGCGGCGGTCGACTTCGGGCTCGCGAGCCCGCTGCCCGTCGGCCGAGAGCGCCGTCGAATTACGTCTACGCCTAGAAAGGAGGACCGACCATGGCACATGAGCTTCCCTACATCGCCGCGATCGAAGAGGCGATCCGCGAGGAGATGGAGCGCGACGAGACGGTCCTCTACATCGGCCAGAACATCGCGACGCACGGAGAACGACCCGTTCCTGCAAGCAGTTCGGCTCGGACCGCGTCCGCGTGACGCCGATCTCCGAGACGGCCGAGATCGGGATGGCGGTCGGCGCGGCGGTCGCCGGCTACCGGCCGGTCGTCGAGCTGTACATGGCGGAGTTCATGCTCGTCGCGATGGACCAGGTCGTGAACGAGGCGAACCGCTTCCACTACATGACGCGCCGGCCAGGTGAAGGTGCCGATCGTGCTGAAGGCCGGCTACGGCTTCACCGCCGGCTGGGCGGGCCAGCACACCGGGACGATCTACGGGATGTTCATGGGCGTGCCCGGCCTCAAGGTCGCCGTGCCGGCGACCGCCGCCGACGCGAAGGGCCTGATGACGACCGCGATCCGCGACGACAACCCGGTCGTCTTCTTCCACCACTACCTGCTGACGCTCGAGCACGGCGACGTTCCCGACGGCGAGTACGCGGTTCCGTTCGGCCAGGCGAACGTCGCGCGCGAGGGCACCGACGTCACGATCGTCGGCGTCGGCTGGATGCGTCGGTCGCGCGCTCGCCGCGGCGGAGCAGCTCGCCGCGGACGGGATCTCGGCCGAGGTGATCGACCCGCGCACGCTCGCGCCGCTCGACACGGCGACGATCCTCGCGTCGGTCGAGAAGACCGGACGGCTCGTGATCGTCGACCAGTCGACGCGGCACGGCTCGGCGGCCGCGGTGATCGCGGCGGAGGTCGCCTCCGAGGGCTTCTCGTCGCTGAAGGCGCCGATCCAGCTCGTGTGCGCGCTCGACGCGACGGTGCCGTACAGCGAGCCGATGGAGGAGTACCTGATGCCGAACGAGGCGAAGATCGTCGACGCGGTGCAGCAGGTGCTGTCAGCTCGCCGACCGCGGCGTAGTGCATGGCGGAGCAAGCGGGGCTCGACGCGCTCCGCACGATGTGGCGGATCCGCGTCTTCGAGGAGCGGGTCGGCCAGCTCACGCGCGCGAACGAGGTGCACGGGCTCGTGCACCTCAGCATCGGCGGCGAGGCCGTCGCCGCCGGTGTCTGCGGCGCGCTGCGCGGCGACGACGCCGTCTACAGCAACCATCGCGCTCACGGGCACGCGATCGCGAAGGGCGCGCCGCTGCCGGCGGTGATGGCGGAGCTGATGGGCCGCGTCGACGGGCTCTGCCGCGGGCTCGGCGGCTCGATGCACCTCGTCGACGTGGAGCACGGGTTCCTCGGCGCGACCGGTGTCGTCGGC
Organism: uncultured Actinomycetes bacterium; assembly: GCA_963816455.1. Taxonomy (GTDB): domain Bacteria; phylum Actinomycetota; class Thermoleophilia; order Gaiellales; family Gaiellaceae; genus Palsa-739. Next base: position 41,196 of record CAWFKM010000009.1, on the reverse strand, counting down.
GGCAACGTGCCGCTCGCGCTCGGCAGCGCGCTCGCCGCGCAGCTGGCCGGCGGCGACCAGGTCGCGGTCGTCTTCTTCGGCGACGGCGCCGTCCAGGGCGGGATCTTCGTCGAGTCGGTGAACCTCGCGACGCTGTGGCGGCTGCCGGTGATGCTCGTCTGCGAGAACAACGGCTTCGCGGAGTTCACGCCGCGCTCGGCGCACACGAACGTCGAGCGCGTCAGCGACGTCGTCGCGCCGTACGGCCTCGCGCGCGAGACCGTCGACGGGAACGACTTCGTCGCGGTGCGCGAGACGTTCGCGCGCTTCCTCGCGGCGGCGCGCGCCGGCGGCGGGCCGGCGCTGCTCGAGTGCCTCACGGTTCGCCTCCGCGGCCACTACGAGGGCGACCCGCAGCTCTACCGCGAGGCGCTCGCCGCCGAGGAGTGGCAGAAGCTCGATCCGATCCTGCGCCTGCAGCGGCTCGGTGCGAGCGAGGGCTGGCTCGACGACGACGCGGCTGCGCAGCTCGAGCAGGACGCGCGCGACGAGGTCGAGGCCGCCGTCGAGCTGCGCGCGCGCGAGCGCGTACCCGCAGCCCGCGCTCGCGGCGGCGCTCGTGTACGCGACGTGAGCGAGACGACGTATCTCGGCGCGATCACGGCGACGCTCGCCGACGCGCTGCGCGACGACCCGCGCGTGCTCGTGATCGGCGAGGACGTCGCCGAGGGCGGGCCGTGGGGCGCGACCGCGGGGCTCGCGGAGGAGTTCGGCGTCGAGCGCGATCCGCAACACGCCGATCAGCGAGGCGGCGATCTGCGGGATCGCGATCGGCGCGGCGCAGTCGGGCCTGCGTCCCGTCGTCGAGATCATGTTCATCGACTTCGTCACGCTCGCGCTCGACCAGCTCGTGAACCAGGCGGCGAAGGCGCACTTCATGTCGGGCGGCCAGCTGCGCGTGCCGATGGTGCTGCGCACGCAGGGCGGCGCGGGCCAGCGCGGCGGCGCGCAGCACTCGCAGAGCCTCGAGGCGTGGCTCACGCACGTGCCCGGGCTGAAGGTCGTGATGCCGAGCACCGCCGCCGACGCGGCCGGCCTGCTGGCGAGCGCGATCGCCGACGACAACCCGGTCGTCTACGTCGAGAACAAGACGCTGTACTTCCGCCGCGAGGACGGGGGCGACGGCGCTGCGATCCCGCTCGGGCGCGCGCGCGTCGCGCGGCCGGGCCGCGACGTGACCGTCGTCGCGCTCTCGCGGCTCGTCTCCGAGTCGCTCGCCGCCGCGGACGAGCTCGCCGCGGACGGGATCGAGGTCGAGGTGATCGACCCGCGCTCGCTCGTCCCGCTCGACCTCGACACGATCGTCGAGTCGGTGCGGCGCACGCATCGGCTCGTCGTCGCGCACGAGGCCGTCGCGCACGGCGGCTTCGGCGCCGAGCTCGCCGCGCAGGTGCAGGCGGCCGCGTTCGACGAGCTCGACGCGCCGGTCGCGCGCGTCGGTGCGCCGTTCACGCCGATCCCGTTCAGCCCGCCGCTCGAGGACGCGTACCTCCCCGGCCGCGAGGACGTCGTCGCCGCCGTCCGCGCGGCACTCGGCAGATAGCCCGAAAAGCCACGTCCGGTGCCAGGCACCGGGACGTGGCCGCGATGGACACCCGTCCGGCGGATCGCCCTAACGAAGCCGAACTGGAGCCGGCGACGGGTCGCCGCCTCGTCCCGGACGGACACGTCCCGGTGCCAGGCACCAAGACGTGTCAGAGCGGGACGTGTTACGAGCTGGAGCCCTCGACGCGGGCACGAAGCCCGTCGAGGTCGTACGAGAGGAGACCCGTCTCGAGCTTCGCGCGTTTCACGCGCTCGCGCTCCGCGCGCTCACGCGACGCCGCGAGAACTTCTCCGAGCCGCGCAGCCGCGACGACCGCGGCGCCGTCCGCGTCGAGGACGATCGCGTCGCCCGGCTCGATCGTCGCCCCGCCGACCTGCACCGGGACGTCGACGGAGCCGACGACGTCCTTGTTCGCGCCGCGAATCGAGATCCACCGCGCCCAGATCGGGAGCCCGATCTCCTCGAGCTCCTCGATGTCGCGCACGGCCGCGTCGACGAGTACCGCGGCAGCGCCGCGTCCCTTCGCCTGCGTGATGAGCAGCTCGCCGACCAGGGCAAACGGCTCCGGTTCCGGCAGCGTCAACACGAGCACGTCGCCGGGCTGCGTCCTGTCGAGCGCCGCGTGCACCATCAGGTTGTCGCCGGCGCCGCACACGACGGTGCGCGCCGGCCCCGCGGCACGCGAGCCGGGAACGATCCTCGTCAGTGGAATGTCGATCAGCCCGACGCGTCCCGCCGCCTCGTACACCGTGGCGGACCCGAGTCGCGCGAGCTCGGCGTAGTCGTCGCTCATGACGCGACGGTACCATCGGACGCATTGACGCTCAGCGCACTATCGCTGGACGACGTTTCGTCCCGCACCTACCGTTAGCCGTGTGAGCTCCCAACCACTGCGCGAGCAGCTCCGCGCCGACGGAGCGTTCGTCGTCGCCGCGGAGCTCGTGACGAGCCGCGGCCTGATCACGGCCGACAGCGGACGAAAGGTGCTCGAGACTGCGCGCGCGCTCGCGGAGGATCCGCGCATCGACGTCCTCTCGATCACCGACAACCCCGGCGGCCACGCGATGCTCGCGCCGGACACGCTCGGCACCGATCTCGTCGCGCGCGGCCAGGAGGTGATCATCCACCTCTCCTGCAAGGACTGGAATCGCAACGCGCTCGAGAGCCGCGGGTGGCAGCTCGGCTCGGAGGGGTTCCACAACGTGCTCGCGCTGTCGGGCGACTATCAGGTCACCGGGCACGGCGGCATCGCGGCGCCGGTGTTCGACATCGACTCGGTCGGTCTGCTCAGCCTCTTCTCGCAGATGAACGACGGGCTGCCGGACTCGCGACGGCCGGACGTGCGGCTCGACCGGACGGACTTCTTCCTCGGGTGCGTCGTCACGAATCACAAGCGGCACGAGCGCGAGGTGATGCCGCAGTACTTCAAGCTGCAGAAGAAGCTGCGCGCCGGAGCACGGTTCGTGATCAACCAGATCGGCTGGAGCACGCGCAAGGACGACGAGCTGCTGCGCTTCATCCGGCGCGAGTCGCCGTCCACGTCGGTGCTCGCCAACGTGTACCTGCTGTCGGGGCCGGCGGCGCGCGCGTTCAACGCGGGCAAGATCCCCGGCGTCGTCGTGACCGACGAGCTGCTCGCGCTGGTCGAGCGGCACGCGGCGAGCCCCGACAAGGGCCGCGCGTTCTTCGTCGAGATGGCGGCGAAGCACGTCGCCGTCGCGCGCGGGCTCGGCTTCGACGGCGTCTACCTCGGCGGTCACATGCCGGCGGAGCAGTTCGGCGAGATCGTCGAGCGCGCGGGAACGTTCGCGGCGGACGACTGGCGCGCGTTCGCGGGCGAGATCCAGTTCCCGTTCCCGGACGAGTTCCATCTCTTCGAGCGCGACCCCGACACTGGGCTCTCGTCCGACACGGTCAGCGCCGCGTATCTCGAGTCGAAGCAGGAGCGCCGCACCGATCTTCCCGTGCCCGTCAAGTACCGCTTCAGCCGGCGGCTTGCACTCCGCCGTCTTCGCCGACGACGCGCCGCTGTTCAAGGCGGGCGGCGCGGTCTACCGCGGCGTCGAGAAGGCGCCGAAGTTCGTCGGCAAGACGATGCACGTGCTGGAGCAGGCGGGGAAGGTGCCGCTGTTCGGCTGCCGCGACTGCGGCGACTGCTCGCTTCCCGACATCGCGTACGTCTGTCCCGAGTCGCAGTGCGCGAAGAACCAGCGCAACGGCCCGTGCGGCGGCACGCGCGACGGCCTCTGCGAGGTCTACGACACGGAGTGCATCTGGTCGCAGGCGTACGAGCGGCTGAAGGCGTACGGGGAAGAGGAGACGATGCTCGACGGCCCGGTCGTCGTGAAGGACAACGCCCTCGACCGGACGAGCGCGTGGGGCAACACCTTCCTCCACCGCGACCACAACACCCGTCGCGAGCCTTAACAGGGTCTGACCCCGTTAACGGTCGCGGCGACCGCTAGCCCGCGAGCCAGGCCGCGCCGCGCGCGTAGAGCTCGTCGAGCTCCGGCCCGGTCAGCCCGGGCATGTCCGGCTTGACCGTGTAGCCGATCCGCGTCTGGAGATACGCGAGGTGGCGGTACCCGACGGGGAAGCTCTCGAGCAGCCCGCGGTCGAGCGCCGGAGCCGTCGCCGGGTCGACGGGCGAGAGCCGGTCCTGCTCGTAGATCGGCTGCCGCTCGACGATCCCCCAGCGCCCGTCGCGCCGCTCGACGAAGTCGAAGAAGCGGCCGGTGCAGACGACGTCGCACTCGACTCCCTCGACCTCGGCCCGCTGCGTGATCGTCATCTTCGTCTGCGAGGTCGCCCGGTCTCCGGCGAGGTCGATCGAGCAGCCGCCGAGGAAATGGAGGATCCGGACGCCGCGGTCGAACCCGGCCTGGCTGACGGCGATGAACTCGTCCGCCGTCCCCTGGAACCACGTCGCGTTCATCCGGCCCGGCTGGTGCCACACGGTGCGGAAGCGGTCCCAGTCGCGGGCGTCGCGCCAGACGGCCCAGTTCTCGACGAGGTCGCGGATCGCGAGCCGGTCGGCGGTCTCCTGCTCCACAGCGGGGACCGTACCGTGTTGTAGGCTCGCGGTCATGAGCATCCTCGGAAACCGCGTGCTGCGGAAGGAGGACCCGCGCTTCCTCACGGGTCAGGGCCGCTACGTCGAGAACCTGCCCCTCGCGGGCGCGCTCGCGGTCACGTTCCTCCGTTCGTCGTACGCCCACGCGCGCATCAACGGCATCGACACGAGTGCCGTTCCCTCCGGCGTCACCGTCTTCACCGGCGCCGACATCGACGCGCCGCCGTTCGGGCCGCCGCCGTTCCCGGGCCTCGACCCGGCGATCGGCCGCCCGCTCGTGGCGAAGGACGTCGTCCGCTTCGTCGGCGAGATCGTCGCCGTCATCGTCGCCGACACCCGCACCGCCGGCGTCGACGCCTCCGAGCTGATCGCCGTCGACTACGAGACGCTGCCGGTCGTCGCCAGCCCCGACGAGGCGGTGAAGGACGAGACGCTGCTCTTCCCGTCGCTCGGGACGAACGTTGCGTGCGTCTCCGGCTCGCCCGAGCACGACCCGAACCTCTTCGCCGAATGCGACGTCGTCGTCACCGGCACCGCGAACAGCCAGCGAATGGCGCCGTGCCCGCTCGAGCCGCGCTCGGCCGCCGCCGTGGTCGGCTCCGACGGCCGCCTCACGGCATGGCTTTCGACGCAGACGCCGCACCAGGACAAGATGGTGATGGCCGGCATCCTCGGCCTCGACCCCGAACAGGTGCGCGTGGTCGGCCCCGACGTCGGCGGCGGCTTCGGCGCGAAGATGATCGGCGTCGAGGAGCTGCTGCTCGGCTGGCTCGCGCGGAAGCTCGACAAGCCCGTGCGCTGGACGGAGACGCGCAGCGAGAGCATGGTCGCGCTGCCGCACGGCCGCGCGCAGCGCGCCGACTTCACGCTGGGCGGCAAGAAGGACGGCACGATCCTCGCGTACAAGCTCGACGTGCTCCAGGACAGCGGCGCGTATCCGGCGCTCGGCGCGTTCCTCCCGAACCTGACGGCGCTGATGTCGAGCGGCGTCTACGCGATCCCGAAGATCGAGTTCGAGGGTCGCTCCGTCGCGACGAACACGACGCCGATCTCGGCGTTCCGCGGCGCCGGCCGGCCGGAGGCGACGCAGGCGATCGAGCGCGCGATCGACATGTTCGCGGCCGAGCTCGGCATGGATCCGATCGAGGTGCGGCGCAAGAACTTCATCGCGCAACGACGCGTTCCCGTACACGACCGTGTCCGGCGCGCAGTACGACATCGGCGACTACGGCGGCGCGCTCGACCTCGCGATCCGCTCGGCCGGCGTCGACGAGCTCCGCGCGGAGCAGAAGCGCCGCCGCGACGCGGGCGACGCGAGGCAGCTCGGCATCGGCTTCTCCGCGTACGTCGAGATCACGAACGGCGTCCACGAGACCGAGTTCGGCGAGGTCGAGATCACCGCGGACGGCGGCGCGATCCTCCACACCGGCTCGTTCTCGCACGGCCAGGGACACGAGACGACGTTCGCGATGATCACCGCCGAGCGGCTTGGGCTCCCGATCGACAAGGTCACGGTGCTCAAGGGCGACACCGACGACGTCGCGAAGGGCACCGGAACCTACGGCTCGAAGTCGACGCAGATCGGCGGCATGGCCGCGCGCGGCGCCGCCGACGAGGTCGTCGAGCAGGCGAAGAAGCTCGTCGGCGACTACCTCGAGGCGAGCCCGGACGACATCGTCCTCGACCAGGCCGAAGGCAAGCTCCACGTCGCCGGCGCGCCGTCGCGCGCGCTCGCGTGGTCGGAGCTCGCGTCACGCGCAGCGGGCGACGGCAGGCTCGCCGAGCTGAAGGCGCAGCACGAGTTCACCGCCGTGCCGACGTTCCCGTTCGGCGCGCACGTCGCCGTCGTCGAGGTCGACACCGAGACGGGACGCGTCGAGCTGCAGCGGCTCGTCTGCGTCGACGACGCCGGCACGCTGATCAACCCGCTGATCGCCGAGGGCCAGGTGCACGGCGGCGTCGCGACCGGCATCGCGCAGGCGCTCTACGAGAGCTACGTCTACGACGAGGACGGCAACCCGCTCTCGAACACGTTCGCGGGCTACGGCTTCCCGTCGGCGGCCGAGCTGCCGTCGTTCGAGGTCGTCGAGATGGAGACGCCGACTCCGGTGAACTCGCTCGGAGCGAAGGGGATCGGCGAGTCGGGGACGATCGGCGCGACGCCGGCCGTCCAGAACGCGGTCGTCGACGCGCTCGCGCCGTTCGGCGTCCGCCACGTCCCGATGCCCGCGAACGGTGAGAACGTGTGGCGCGCCATCCAGGAGGCAAAGGCATGACGAAGATCGCGGTCACCGTCAACGGCACGCGGCAGGAGCAGGACGTCGAGCCGCGGCTGCTGCTCGCGTACTACCTCCGCGACACGCTCGGGCTGACGGGGACGAACGTCGGCTGCGACACGTCGTCGTGCGGCGCGTGCACGGTGCTCCTCGACGGCGTTTCCGTCAAGTCGTGCACGGTGCTCGCCGTGCAGGCGGACGGCGCCGAGGTGACGACGATCGAAGGTCTCGCGGACGGCGACGAGCTGAGCACGGTGCAGCAGGCGTTCCACGAGCAGCACGCGCTCCAGTGCGGCTACTGCACGCCCGGCTTCGTGATGGCGACGGTGTCCCTCCTGAAGGAGACGCCGAATCCCTCCGAGGAGGAGATTCGGCGCGCCTTCGAAGGGAACCTCTGCCGCTGCACCGGCTACCACAACATCGTGCGCGCGGTCGAAGCCGCGGCACGCGCCGGCGCTTACAACCTAGACCTTCGCTTCCGTCCGCCAGCCCTCCGCGTACGTCGTGCGCGGGACCTCGGAGTACGGCACCGGGCTGACGATCGCGCGGATCTCGGCCTGCCTGTGCCGCTCGACGACCGGCTTCGACGAGCCGCGGTTCTCCTCGCCCCAGACGAGGACGACCTCGGTGCCGATCTCGACGTCGACGTCGACGCAGCCGAGCGAGAGCATCGAGCGCTCGTTGTAGCTGTAGCCGGAGAACGTGGACACGCCGATCTGCTCGCCGTGGAGCAGCAGCTTGTCGTTCGGCCACGTCGAGTAGTTCGAGAGCGGCAGGTCGATGTACTTCACCGCGTCGCCCTTCTCGAACAGCGAGCCCATCGCAGCGGCGACGTCCTCGCCGTTCCACGCGAGCGTGACCTTGCGCCGCTTCGGCTCGTCGGCCATCGCCTCGAGCGCGTCGCGCCCGATGAAGTCGTGGTCGAACTTCACGAACGGCCAGTAGCCGAGGTCGTGCGGCGTCAGGTAGTAGTCGCTGATGTCGTCGGAGTAGAACGAGCCGCCGAGCGAGCCGGTCGCCTCGTACCCGTTCGCCGGGCAGCCACTCGCGGTACGCCTTCATGTCGTCGCCGGTGAACACGGCCGGCAGCGGGCACGGGATCCAGCCCGACTCGAGCGTGTTCGTCGCGTAGACGCGCGAGCCGACCTGCTTGAGGCCGAACTCGTCGCCGGCCTCGACGATCGCGGCGCGCACGTCCTCCGCCTCGTCCCACGGGCCGAACAGCTCCATGCCGGGCGCGCCGGACATGCCGTGGTGCAGCGCGCGCACCGTGTGGCCGCCGATCGTCAGCTCGCCCATGTTGAAGAACTTGATCTCCGGCAGCGAGCCGCCGTTCGCCTTCGTGAGCACCTTCAGCGCGTTCGGGCCCTGCACCTGGTAGCGGTAGAGCTTGCGCTTCCCGGTCGGATTGACCGCCGTGCGCTCGTCGCGGTCGAACGTCGACGTCATAGTCGCCGGTCTCGCGCGTGGTACTGCACCCAGTTGTGCACCGACGGGCGGCCGACGAGCGAGACGGTGTTCTCGTCGAGGTAGAAGAGAATCGCGTCGCCGATCACGTAGCCGTCCGAGTTGCACGCGACGAACTGCTTCGCCTTGTTCACCGCGAACGTCGCGAACGAGTTGACGCCGAGATCGGAGAGCAGCCGGATCACGTCCGGCCCCTTCACGTACAGATCCGTCATGTGGTGCGACTGGTTGAAGAGCGCCGCGGTCTCGACCCACGAGACCTGCTCGTCACGCCAGTTCGTGAACTCGGCCGCAACCGCCGGATAGACGTACGGACCGATCTGCGAATTGCGGGCGAGATTGACCGCGCCGCCCTTCGCATTCAGCAGTTCTTCCAGGCTCGTGTGTCCCATGATTCCTTGTAGCCTCCTCGGAAAGACAGTCCACGAACGATATCCAGTTCACGAGGAGGGCATCAATGGCACCACGGAGCGCCCCGCCGTTTCGCGCAGATCACGTCGGCAGCCTGCTCCGCCCGCCGGAGCTGCTCCAGGCGCGCGACGACTTCGCCGCGGGACGCATCCCGGCCGACCGGCTCCGCGAGGTCGAGGACGCCGCGATCCGGGACGCCGTGCGGATGCAGGAGGAGGTCGGCCTGCGCTCGGTGACCGACGGCGAGTTCCGCCGCGCCTCGTGGCACATGGACTTCATCTACCAGCTCGACGGAGTGACGAAGGACACCGGCGAGCTGAAGGTCGTCTTCCACAACGAGCAGGGCGACATCGAGTTCACCCCGGCGAAGATGCACGTCGCCTCGAAGCTCGGCGTCTCGAAGACGATCTTCGGCGACGACTTCCAGTTCCTGCAGGGAGCCGCGACGTCCGGCGTGCCGAAGCTGACGATCCCGTCGCCGTCGATGGTTCACTACCGCGGCGGCCGTGCGTCGATCGACGAGACGCTCTATCCCGACCTCGACAGCTTCTGGGCCGACCTGACGGCTGCGTACGCGGAGGAGGTGCGCCGGCTCGGCGAGCTCGGCTGCACGTATCTCCAGTTCGACGACACGAGCCTCGCGTACCTCAACGATCCGCACCAGCGCGAGTTCATCGCGTCGATGGGCGGCGATCCCGACGGCCAGCACGTCGAGTACATCCATCACATCAACGAGGCGCTCGCCGGCCGGCCGGACGGAATGGCCGTGACGACGCACATGTGCCGCGGCAACTTCCGCTCCTCGTGGGTCGCCGAGGGCGGCTACGACTTCGTCGCGGAGGCGCTGTTCAACGAGCTCGAGGTCGACGGCTTCTTCATGGAATGGGACGACGAGCGCTCCGGCGGCTTCGAGCCGCTCCGCTTCGTGCCGAAAGGGAAGCTCGTCGTGCTCGGCCTCGTGACGACGAAGCACGGCGAGCTCGAGGCGAAGGACGACCTGAAGCGGCGGATCGACGAGGCCTCGCAGTTCGTCGATATCGACCAGCTCTGCCTCTCGCCGCAGTGCGGCTTCTCGTCGACCGTCGAGGGCAACGCGCTCAGCTACGACGACGAGGTCGCGAAGCTGCGTCTCGTCGTGGAGACCGCGGCGGAGGTCTGGGGCTAGTGCCCCTCCAGGCAATACATGCCCGCTTCTGGCCCGCGATCACGCTGCGCGCTGCGGCGTCCTCGGTCGCACCCGTAGTCTCGACTACGAGTGCTCCCTGCGTCCTTGCATCGCTTGGTGCTAGCGACCCAGAAGCCAGACGGCATTACCTGGAGGGGCACTGACCTGGGAGCCGCTCACCGCCGAGCAGCGCGAGCTGCGCGACCTCCTGCGGACGCTGGCGCGTGAGCGGATCGCGCCGCGTGCGGCGGAGATCGACTCGAGCGGCGAGTTCCCGTGGGACATCGTCGAGCTGTACCGCGAGAACGACGTGTTCGCGTTGTTCCACGAGGAGCAGTTCGGCGGCACGGGAACCGGCGCGCTGCTCGCGCTCGTCGCGATCGAGGAGATCGCGAAGGTCTGCGCGACGAGTGCGTTGATCCTCGCGGCGCAGGAGCTCGGCTCGCTGGGGTTGAAGCTCGCCGGCACGCCGGAGCAGCAGCAGCGGTGGCTGCCGGAGCTCGCGAGCGGCGAATCGCTCGCGGCGTACGCGCTCACCGAGTCCGGCTCCGGCTCCGACTCGGCGGCGATGCGCACGACGGCGCGCCGCGACGGCGACGAGTACGTCCTCGACGGGACGAAGCGCTTCATCACGAACGCCGGCGTCGCGAATCTCTACACCGTCTTTGCGAAGACGGATCCGTCGCTCGGCCATCCCGGCATCTCGGCGTTCGTCGTCGAGTCGGACGCGCCCGGCTTCGAGGTCGCGCGCATCGAGCCGAAGATGGGGATCAAGGGCTCGACGACCGGCGAGCTCGTCTTCGACGGCTGCCGCATCCCCGCCGGGAACATCCTCGGCGCCGAGGGCGAGGGCTTCAAGATCGCGATGCGGATCCTCGACCGCTCGCGCCCCGGCGTCGCGGCGCAGGCGCTCGGCATCGCGCAGGGCGCGACCGACTACGCGCTCGAGTACGCGAAGACGCGCGAGACGATGGGCAAGCCGATCGCGGAGCATCAGCTGATCCAGGCGAAGCTCGCCGACATGGAGACCGAGTGCGAGGCGGCGCGCGGGCTGCTCTACCGCTTCGGCCGCATGGTCGACGACGGCGCCGACGAGTCCGAGCTGACGAAGATCTCGGCGATGGCGAAGCTCAAGTGCGGCGACGTCGCGATGGCCGTGACCACCGACGCGGTGCAGATCCTCGGCGGCTACGGCTACATCAAGGAGTACCCGGTCGAGCGCTTCATGCGCGACGCAAAGATCACGCAGATCTACGAGGGGACGCAGGAGATCCAACGGCTCGTGATCGCCCGCGAGATGATCCGAGCCTGAACGAAGGGGGAGCGATGAAGCTGGAGGGAGTCCACCACGTCACCTGCATCACGGGCGACGCGCCGCAGAACGTTCGAGTTCTACACCGGCGTCCTCGGGCTGCGGCTCGTGAAGAAGACCGTCAACCAGGACGACCCGAGCGTCTACCACCTCTTCTACGCGGACGAGAAGGGCGACGCCGGCTCGGACATCACGTTCTTCGAGTATCCCGGCGCGGCGAACGGCCGCGCGGGTTCGGGGATGGTGCACACCGTCGTGTGGCGCGTCGGCTCGGCCGAGGCGCTCGACTTCTGGGCCGCGAGGCTCGACGTCGCGCGGGACGGCGACGTCGTACGGTTCAACGATCCGGAAGGGCTCGCGCACGAGCTCGTCGTGTCGACCGTGCCGGACGAGCCGCTTGTCGCCGACAATCCAGAGATTCCGCGCGAGTTCGCTCTCCAGGGATTCGAGGGCGTTCGCGCCTTCACGCCGCTGCCGGAGAGCGCTTCGGCGGAGTTCCTCGGCAAGCTCGGCTTCGAGCTGAAGGACGGCACGCATTGGGAAACGCGCGGCGACAAGCGCGGCGGCTGGATCGCATACGACGAGCCGCCGGCCGCGCACGGCGTTCCCGGCGCCGGCACCGTGCATCACGTTGCGTGGGCGTCGACGATGGAGGAGCAGGAAGCGTGGCAGCAGCGCGTCGCGGAGATCGGCGGCCGGCCGACGCCCGTGATCGACCGCTTCTGGTTCCGCTCGATCTACTTCCGCGAGCCGAGCGGCGTCCTGTTCGAGATCGCGACGCTCGGGCCGGGCTTCGATACCGACGAGGACATGGCGCATCTCGGCGAGAAGCTGATCCTGCCGCCGGACTTCGAGCATCTCCGCGCGACGGTCGAGCCGCGACTGACGCCGCTGCCGGATCCGCGGGAGAACTGGACGACCGCGTGAGCCTCGTCTTCCGCGAGCGTCCGCCCGCGGGCGACGCCGCGGGCGCGCTCGTGCTGCTGCACGGACGCGGCGCCGACGAGAGCGACCTGTTCCCGCTCCTCGACGCACTCGATCCCGAGCGTCGGCTCCACGGCTACACGCCGCGGGCGCCGCTCGCGCTGCCGCCCGGCGGCGCGCACTGGTACGCCGTGCCGCGCGTCGGCTTTCCGGACACCGAGACGTTCGCGTTCGGCTACGCCGAGCTCGACCGCGTGGTTCGACGCGCTGCCGTTCGCGGCCGATCGGATCGTGCTCGGCGGGTTCTCGCAGGGCGCCGTGATGTCGTACGCGCTCGGGCTCGGCGTCGGCCGGCCGCGGCCGGCGGCGCTGCTCGCGTTCAGCGGCTTCATCCCGACGGTGGACGGCTGGGAGCTCGACGTCGAGTCGCCGTTCCCGCCGATCGCGATCGCGCACGGCACGTTCGACCCGGTGATCTCCGTCGACTTCGCTCGGCAGGCGAGAGCCACGCTCGAAGCCGCCGGCGCGGAGGTGCTCTACCGCGAGTCGCCGATCGACCACACGATCGATCCGCAGGCGGTCGCGGAGTTCCGCGAGCTCATCGCGCCCGCGCTGCGTTAACCGCCCTCAGAGGCAGGGGCCAGGCCCCAATACGCGATTTGCAGCGGAGTCGTCCGCGGCCGTGACGAAGTCGCGAGCCTTTCGGCACGGGGCCTGGCCCCGGCCGTTGGGTCGCGTTAGCCGCCGGGGTGCGGCAGAGACGACGTGTCGACGACTTCGAAGTCGGCGCCGGTGATCTTGCCGATCGTGTGCAGGTCGTCGTTCGACCACTTCGGGTTCGGCGCGCCGCTGATGTACCAGCTCGAGCCGTTGTCGGCGAGGATCATCCCGTACGTCTTCAGGGCCTGAAGCACGATCCGCGCCTGCTTCGGGAAGCCCGAGATGTCGACGTTCGCCTTCAGCCGCACGCGCAGCCCCATCGGCGGCAGCGACGGGTCGTTCGAGTCCGACGCGTAGTGCCGCGCGGGGTAGACGTACGCCTTCCGCGTCCGCTCCGCGGTGAAACGCAGCGCGTGGTCGATGACGCCGCGCGCGACCTCGTCGTACCGCGCGAGCCCGGGGAAGATCGGGAGCCCCGCGGCGTCGGCCGACGTCCAGCCCGCGGGTCGCAGCGCGTTCGAGCGAAGATTCCAGATCGCACCGGAGCCTGCCTTCCAGCCGCCGCTCTTGGGATACAGCGCATAGAGCTCGTAGAGACGACAGGCGCTCTTGTCGAGCAGCAGCGCGTGCCGGTCGCCGTCCGACGTGCGGCCGCCTTCGATGTGCACGGTCTTCGGGATCGGATACGGGCCTTTGTCCGATTCGTCGGCGTAGTCGAACGCAACGCGCGAGCGCGGAGTCGTCTTCGAGACGACGTCGAAGGGAATGCCGATCGGCGCGCCGTCCCAGAGCCCGGAGCCGAAGTCGGGGTGGAGCCCGGTCGAGAGGCCGATCGACGCGATCAGCTGCGCCGAGTTCGCAGCGACGGGCAGCGAGTCGACGCGCTGGTTCCACGCGTTGCTCGCCGGGAAGACGGGACACGCCGGCGCGCCCGGCAGCGGCAGCGCGCGGGCGGTCGCACCGCCGAGCGCGAGGGCCGCGGCGCCGAGCACCGCCAGCCGTCTCACGCGGACGCTGCCTCGTCGATCGGCAGCGTGACCGTCACGGTCGTCCCCCTGCCCTCGCGGCTCTCGAGATCGACGGTGCCGCCGTGCTGCTCGACGATCGCGCGCACGATCACCAGCCCGAGACCCGTGCCCGGAATCGCCTGCCGCGTCGCGGTCGACGCGCGGAAGAAGCTGGAGAAGAGCTGGCCCTGCTCGTCGATCGGGATGCCGACGCCGGTGTCGGTGACGGCGACCCGCGCGAACGCGCCGTTCTTCACGACGCGGACCGTCACCGCGCCGCCGGCGTCGGTGAACTTGACCGCGTTCGAGATCAGATTGTCGAGTACCTGCGCGAGGCGGTCCGCGTCCGCGCGTACGTGCGGGCCGCCGTCGAGCTCGAGGCGGAGGTCGACCTCGCGCTCGGCCGCACTCGGCCGCGCCGCCTCGACCGCGGACGCAGCGACGTCGTCGAGGCCGACGTCGGAGAGCACGAGCTCGAGCCGGTGCGCCTCGATCTGCGCGACGAGCAGCAGATCCTCGACGAGCCGCTGGAGCCGGTCGGTGCTGCGGCGGATCACGTCGAGGTACATCCGGCCCGACTCGCCGAGGCTCGCTTCCTCGTCGCGGAGCATCTCGAGAAAGCCGGAGATGGACGTCAGCGGCGTGCGCAGCTCATGCGACACGGCGGCGACGAACGAATCGCGGAGCCGGTCGAGCTCACGGTCCGCTGTGACCTCGCGGAGCGTCCAGATCCGTCCGCCGAAGCGGCCGTCCGAGTCCGTGATCGGCGCGGTGTAGCCGCGGAAGACGCGGCCGCTGCCCCTGAGCTCGAACTCGTCCTCGCTCGCCTCCATCGGATGCTCCGAGATGTCGCGCATCCGGATCCGGTAGCGCTCGGGCTCCGTCGTGCGCGCCGCCAACCGCGAGCAGCCGCTCGCCGACGGTTCCTTCCGCGGGCATCCCGAGCTCGATGCTGAGCCGTGCGCAGCGGCGCGTTCGAGATCAGCAGATTCCCCGCCGCGTCCGTCAGGCACATGCCGTCCTGGGTCGAGTCGATGAGCGCCGACTGCAGCGTGAGCTGCGACCGGTGCGTCCGCTCGCCTTCGCGCATCCGCCGCCCGACGATGCTCGAGCTGACGGCGAACAGGACGAACACGGCGACCCGGATCCCGAGCGTCAGCCCGCTGACCGATCCGCCCTGGTTCTCTGTCGCGAAGAGCCACAGCCCGATCCCGAGGCCGGCCGCGGCGAGTCCGCCGGCGATGCCTGTCTCGTACCCGATCAGGCCGACCCACGGCGCGAGGCCGATCGCCCCGATCTCGTTCGCGGTGCTCGTCAGCTGCATGACCGCGAACGTCCCGAGCAGCCCGAGGAGCGCAATGAACAGCACCAAGCGGCGCTGGGTCATGGCGCGACGGCGAGACGCAGGCACGACGGCCCGCATGGTAGTCGTGCCGCCGAACGGCAGCGTGCCCCTTTCAGTACGGATCAGTGCCCGAACACGTCGCGGAGCGCGACGCCGAGAGCCGTCGTCGAGGACGGCTTGACGAGATACGCGACGCTTTCGGGCGGTGCGAGGCCGGCCTCGCGGGGATAGACGGAGAGGCAGATCACCGGCGGGACGTCGTCGCCGAACCGGTGCAGAAGCGAGTGGCTCTCGGCCGAGGCGGGCTCGAGCACCACAGCATCGACACTCGGCGGCGGGCCGGCCGGCGCCGCGTGCACGGGCTCGTAGCCGAGCCGCTCGATCGTCAGCTCGAGGAGCCGCCGAACCTCGGCGTTCGGCTCGGAGATGAGGACGCGCGGTTTCACGCGGACTCTGCCAGGTGCTCGTCGCCGCGCTTGCGCTCCGCATCGGCCTTTTCGCCGCCGAAGCCGAGCACGCGGACGAAGACGAAGCAGGCCGCGAGCAGACCGAGCAGCAGCGGCGAGCGAAGGTACTGCAACACGACGACGGCATTCGGGATCCGCAGCGTCTTGGCGCCGACGATGTCCGCCGGCTTGGGCCGCCAGACGTCGGGCGCGGTGCGGTTGTCGCCCTGCACGACGAAGCCGTGCTGTGCGTCGCCGCCGATGATCCGGTGGATCACCTGCGCGCCCGCCATCGCGTCGCCCTTCGGCACGTGGTAGGCGATCACCTCGCCGCGGTGGTACGACGACTTCCGCTCGACGAGGACCATGTCGCCGGTGTGGTAGCGCGGCAGCATGCTCTTCCCGGAAACGAGGACGTACGCGGCCGGGCCGCCGAGCGACTGCGGCCGCAGGAAGAGAGCCCACCCGACAACCGCGGCGATCGCGAGCGCGAGTCCGAGCGCGTTGAGGACGGATGAGACGGTGACGCGGCGCCGCACGGGCTTCGCGCCGGGCTCCTCGACGGCAACGACTGCCGCCGCGGTGCGGCTCGCGTGCGCGAGCGTCGAGCCGAACGAGGCGAGCGCGCCGAACGGATCCGCGGTCGGGCTACTGCTCATAGTTGATCACCAGCTGCGGGCGGCGGCCTGCGTTGCTGTTGTCAGCGGTCGCGAACGTGGAGGTGTCGCCCGCCGCCTGGGAGCCGCCGTCGGTGATGCGCCAGCCGTCGTTGACCACCGTGTGCTTGATCATCGCGTCGACGTCGACGGTCACCGGGATGCTGAGCGTTGCGTTGTTCGTCGTCCCGGTCGCGAAGGTCGTGGTCGTCCCGCCGTAGGAGAGACTCTGCGCCGTCGTCCACGTCAATCCGCCGGGGTTGCTCTCCAGCCACGTAGAGAGCACCGGCGTCACCGTCAGGGTGCGGCTCGCGTTGGGCGCGCTCGTGATCGTCAGCTTCAGCGTGGCCGAGTCCGCGCCGCCGGTGGTCAGGATCGTGCCGCAGCCCGAGAGATCAAAGGAGACGAACGACCATTGCTGGTTCGTCGCGTTCGGGCGGACGAGCATCGTCGTCGCCGTCCCGAAGTTCGTGTTCATATTCGTGGGGCTGCTGTTGTTGACGTAGGTGTCGTTCGTCTGCGTCGTCCCGGTGAGCGTGCACGTCGCCTTCGTCAACGTCTGCGAGCCGGCCCAGAGATGCCACGAGCCGACCGACAGCGACGCGGCGTACGCCGCGCCCGCGCCGATGCCGATCGTCGCGGCGACGAGCACCGCGATCCGCCGGGGAGTCGGCCGCAGGAAACGCATCACGCCCCCGTCAGGCCGAAGCTGTAGCCGAGGACGTTCGCGGCGGAGACGGTGCCGAAGCCGGTGAACGTCGCCGAGCAGGTCGCGCCGCAGCTGCCGAGGGTGACCGAGCCGGACCCGAGCGCCGCATTGCCCGAGCCGACCAGGGT
Organism: uncultured Actinomycetes bacterium; assembly: GCA_963816455.1. GTDB lineage: Bacteria > Actinomycetota > Thermoleophilia > Gaiellales > Gaiellaceae > Palsa-739. Next base: position 24,032 of record CAWFKM010000009.1, on the reverse strand, counting down.
CATCGAGAGCGTCTCGCCGGAGCACGCCGTCGGAATCCCGGCGACGTTCACCTGCGTCACGGTCCCGGCGTTGTTCACGTTCCGGGTTGCGGTGAGAGGGGAGGGGGTGCAGGAACTGACGGCTGCATTGCCGGCCGAGAGCTTCGTCGAGCCGACCGTGAGCGTCGCAGCGGCGGCGCAGGCGGCGAACGCCGCGGCGACCGCGAGTCCGAATGCCAGTGCCTTTGTCAGATGCTTCATCTCAGTCCTTTTTGAAGATGCGACGCGGGGCACCCGCCGCCAGGTGCCCCGCGCGCTCTGTGTCCGCCGGTACGGAACTCCGGGGATTAGCCGCTGATCGCGATGTTGAGCCCGGCGACAGATCCGGCTGCAATCGTCGATCCCGCCGCGACGCTCATGCTCGTACCCGTGGTCGGGACCGTGCCCGTGAACGTCCCGAGCGACGTATTCGACGAGTCGGTGAGCGTGACGGAGATCGCCTTGCTGGCGCAGCCCGCCACTGTCGTGTCGAGTCCGTTCAGGACGATGGTCTGAACCTTGTAGCCGGCAGGTGCCGTCGCCACGTACGTGGGCGTGTAGGTGCCGGTCACCGTACCGGCCTGGCAGCTGAGAACCGCCTGGTTGCCGGCGCTCAGCGTGTTGGTGCCGACATTCAGGGTCGCGGCGAAGCCGTACACCGCGCCGAAGATCGTGAGGGCGAGGACGGACGCGAAGATGATCCGGTGGCTCGCAAATGCCTTCATTGCCTTGCGCATCATTTGAAGTGCTCCCTTGGTCTGTTTTCGTACCGGCCGGACGTGATTGCCCGGTGACCAGAGAATCGACGAGCGGCAAATGAATCCCGGGGCCTCGGCGTATGCGACGCGTATGACTCGAAAGTCACCCTTTCGGGTTACAGATCGACCGGCGCGTAGCGCGCGCGAACCTCGTCGATGAAGCCGGCGAGCCGGTCGGCGAGCGCGGGGTCGACGATCTCGAGCACGTTCTCCGCGTTCATCTCGCCGGAATGGGAGAGGTTGAAGCTGCCGACGAAGACGTGGTCGTCGGCGACCGTGACCTTCGCGTGCATGTAGTCGTGGATCGAGCCGGGGTAATACGGCGTCGAGACCTTGCCGGAGAACGGCGCGCGCGTGAGCGAGGCGCGGAGCAGAGGTTCCTTCCATTCGGCGTTCGTGTTCTCGCGCCACTGGTCGAGCACGCCGCGCACCTGCGTCAGGTCGACGACGCCGGCGAGGTCGAGCTTTCCGTCGGAGGCGACCTGCGCCAGCGTGCCGAGGATCGGGCCGGAGCTGATCACGGGCGAGGCGATCCGGACGCGGCGCTGCGCAGAGCCGATCGCCTTGGCGATCCGATGCGCGAGCTTCTCGCCGCGGCCCGGGCAGAACCACGCGCGCACGTGGCCGCCCTCGGCCGGCACCGGCGCCGTCGCGACGCGGCCGCTGTGCGAGACGTCCCGCGACGTCCAGAGCTGCTCGAAGTCGTCGAGGTAGAGCGCCGCGAGCTCCGGCGACTCGAGCGTGAGGATCACGTTCTCCTCGCGCGTCCACGAGTCGTGCGTCCAGTTCGTCGAGCCCGTCCAGAGCGCGTGGCCGTCGCGGATCACGTACTTGTGGTGCATGAGATCGGGAACGCCGGGAATCGCGGCGGTCGGAAACGGCAGCGACTCGACGAGCTCCGGCTTCGTGCTCGGCGGCGGCGGGACCATCGCCTTCTTCGCGTGGTCGACGTTGTACGCGAGGCGGATCGAGACGCCGCGCGCAACCGCGGCCGCGAGCGCGCTCTCGACGATCTGCGCGAGGTCGTCGGGGAGGTGGAAGTCGTAGATCGCGATCTCGAGCGTCTGCCCGGCGGCTGCGATGAAGCTCGCGAGCGCGTGCGCCGTGCGTTCCGCCGGCTGTGCGCCGTCGGTGAGCGTCTGGAGCTGAATCAGCTGGACGCTTTCGCCGCGCGCTGGGCCGCCTTGTACTCGCGCTTCGCCGCCTGATACTCGGCGAGCGATTGCGGCGAGTCGACGTCGCCCAGCGTCGGGTGCGTCGGCGCGAGCGGTTCCGCGACCGTGACGCCGAAGCGCTTCGCGAGCACCGCGCCGAGACTCTTCACCTTCATCTCGCCGAAGCCGGGCAGCGCCTCGATGCGCGCGCGGAGCTCGTCGCCGTCGCTCGCTTCCGTCCAGATCTTCTCGGCACGGCCGTCGTAGTCGGCGGCGACCGTCGCAGCGAGCTCGTGCACGCGCGTCGCCATCGCGCCGGGGAAGCGATGCACCGCGGGCTTCTCGCGGAACGCCGCCTCGAGCTTCGCGGGATCCGTCGCCGCGATCGCGCCCGGGTCGAGCGTGCCGAGCCGCTGCTTCAACTTCAGCGGGCCTGCGAACGCCTGCGGCACCGTCACCTGCTGGTCGAGCGCGAAGCCGACGAGCAACGCGAACGGATCGGACGCGATCAGCCGGCAGGCCTCGTCGTCGTCGGTGAAATAGAGGCGGTCGGGTGCGGCCACGACGAAAGCCTATCCGGCGTAGTCGAAATCGCTCTCGTACGCGCAGTTGCCCGTGAGCTCCCACGCGAACTTCTCTTCCTCGACGACGAGCTCCTCCGCGTAGAGCTCGTGCCCCAGGCGGTCGTAGCCCGGAATGCCGCACGCGACGGGCTCGTCCGTCACCACGCGCGTAGTCGCGCGCAGCGACACCGACGAGCCGACGCCGAGCCGGTAGCCGTCGCCGTCGGGGACGAGCTCGATCGGGCTCGTGCGTACGCCGATCAGCTGGCGCGCCTTCCGGACCCAGGGGAGCTTGGAGATGTGCGGGCCGCCGACGCCGCCGAGAAAGACCTGCGCGATCGCCTCGTGCTGCCGCTCGTCGGCGCGCTCGTCGACGTGAAGCAGCACGCTCCACGGCGAGCCCGGCTCGTCGTCGTCGTAACGGACGACGAGCGCCGCGAGCAGGCCGTCCAGCTCGACGTCGTCGACGTGACCCTCGTCGATCCGCCAGGCGAGGACGCCGAAGCAGACGCCGTACGTCGAACGGCCGCCGGGAACGCCGCCGACCATCCGGCACGGGCAGATCGCGTCGCAGTTGCACGACTCGAAGTACGCGCCGCTGACCCGGTAGCCCACATTCAGGACTGTACGCTCACGGGATGGATCCGCTCAACGTCTTCTCCGAGGCGACGCGGGCCTGGTTCGAGGGGAGCTTCGCCGCGCCGACGCCGGCCCAGGAGAAGGGCTGGCCTGCGATCGCGTCCGGTGCGAACACGCTGATCCAGGCGCCGACCGGCTCCGGCAAGACGCTTGCCGCGTTCCTCTACGCGATCGACCGGCTGACGCCGACGCCCGGCGCCGGGCTTCGCGTGCTCTACGTCTCGCCGCTGAAGGCGCTGAACTACGACGTCGAGCGGAACCTCCGCGGGCCGCTCGCCGGGCTCCGCTCCGAGCTGAGCGTCGCCGTCCGCACCGGCGACACGCCGCAGAAGGAGCGCGCGGCGATGGCTGCGCAACGCGCCGGACATCCTGATCACGACTCCGGAGTCGCTGTTCCTGCTGCTCACGTCGCAGGCGCAGCGAGATCCTGCGCACCGTCGACACGCTGATCCTCGACGAGGTGCACGCCGTCGCGGGGACGAAGCGCGGCGCGCACCTCGCGCTGTCGGTCGAGCGGCTTGCAGCGCCTGCTCGGCGACCGCCCGCTGCAGCGGATCGGCCTGTCCGCGACGCAGCGTCCGCTCGAGGAGATCGGCCGCTTCGTCGGCGGCGGCCGCCCGATCCAGCTCGTCGACGCCGGTGTCGCGAAGGAGCTCGACCTGCAGGTCGTCGTCCCGCTCGAGGACATGCGCGAGCCGGGCGCGAACCGCGAGGACGGATTCGACACGCATTCGATCTGGCCGTCGATCTATCCCGCGCTCGTCGAGCTCGTCCGCGCGCACCGCTCGACGATTCGTCTTCGTCAACAACCGGCGGCTCTCGGAGCGGCTCGCGCTGCGGTTGAACGAGCTCGCCGAGGAAGAGATCGCACGCGCGCATCACGGCTCGCTCGCGCGCGAGCAGCGCGTGCAGATCGAGGAAGACCTGAAGGCGGGCCGCATCCCGTGCCTCGTCGCGACGTCGTCGCTCGAGCTCGGGATCGACATGGGCGCCGTCGACCTCGTGATCCAGGTCGAGTCGCCGAAGTCCGTCGCGCGCGGGCTGCAGCGCGTCGGCCGCGCCGGCCACTCGCTCGGCGAGGTGTCGAAGGGCCGCATCTTCCCGAAGTTCCGCGCCGACCTGCTCGAGACGGCGGTCGTCGTGCAGCGGATGCGCGCGGGCGCGATCGAGGAGACGCAGATCCCGCGCAACCCACTCGACGTGCTCGCGCAGCAGATCGTCGCGATCTGCGCCGACACCGAGATCGAGGTCGACGAGCTGCACGACCTCGTGCGCGGCGCGTACCCGTTCGCCGATCTCTCGCGCGCACAGCTCGAGAACGTTCTCGACATGCTCGCGGGCCGGTATCCGTCGGACGAGTTCGCCGAGCTGCGGCCGCGCATCGTCTGGGACCGCACCGGCGGCGTCATTCGCGGGCGGCAGGGCGCGCGTCGGCTCGCGGTCACGAACGCGGGCACGATCCCCGACCGCGGCCTCTTCGGCGTCTTCATCGTCGACGGCGGCGGCCGCGTCGGCGAGCTCGACGAAGAGATGGTCTACGAGGCGCGGGCCGGCCAGGTGATCGTGCTCGGCGCGTCGTCGTGGCGGATCGAGGAGATCACGCGCGACCGCGTGCTCGTCTCGCCGGCGCCCGGCGTGCCGGGATCGGTTCCGTTCTGGAAGGGCGAGGGGATCGGGCGGCCGTACGAGCTCGGCGCCGCGATCGGCACGTTCTCGCGCGAGCTGATGTCGATGCCGGAGGCGCGCGCGTCGGCGCGGCTCGTCGACGACGTCGGCCTCGACGCGTTCGCCGCACGCAATCTGCTGACATATCTCCAGGAGCAACAGCGCGCGACCGGCGTCGTTCCATCCGACCGCACTGTCGTCGTCGAGCGGTTCCGCGACGAGATCGGCGACTGGCGCATCTGCGTCCTGACGCCGTTCGGCGCGCGCGTGCATGCGCCGTGGGCGATGGCGGTCGCCGCGCGGCTGCGCGAGTCGCTCGGCGTCGAGGTGCAGTCGATCTGGTCGGACGACGGCATCGCGTTCCATCTGCCGGACGCCGACTCGCCGCCGGCGACCGATCTGCTCATCCTCGATCCGGCGGAGCTCGACGACCTCGTCGTCGCGGAGGTCGGGCAGACGGCGCTCTTCGGCGCGCGTTTCCGCGAGAACGCCGCGCGCGCGCTGCTGATCCCGCGCCGCCGGCCCGGCGAGCGCACGCCGCTCTGGCAGCAGCGGCTGAAGGCGCAGAACCTGCTCCAGGTCGCGCGCAAGTACGCGAGCTTCCCGATCGTCCTCGAGACGTACCGCGAATGCCTGCAGGACGTCTTCGACCTGCCGGCGCTGAAGACGCTGCTGCACGGATTGCGCACGCGCGAGATCGACCTCGTCGACGTCGAGACCGCGTCGGCGTCGCCGTTCGCGTCGTCGCTGCTCTTCGACTACATCGCGACGTATATGTACGAGGACGACACGCCGCCGGCGGAGCGGCGTGCGCAGGCGCTGTCGCTCGACCGCGATCTGCTCCGCGAGCTGCTCGGCCAGGAGGAGCTGCGCGAGCTGATCGACCGCGACGCGCTCGCGGAGGTCGAGGCGTCGCTGCGGCCGTCCGCGCCGGATCCGGACCGGCTGCACGACTTGCTGCGGCTGCGTGGCGACCTGCGCAGCGGCGAGTTCGACGAGGCGCACGCCGCGATCCTCGAGGCGGAACGGCGCGCGGTTCGCGTCCGGTTCGCAGGCGAGGAGCGGCTGATCGCAGCCGAGGACGCGGGCCGCTACCGCGACGCGCTCGGTGCGATGCCGCCGTCGGGATTGCCGGACTCGTTCCTCGAAGGCGGCCCGGACTCGCTGCGCTCGCTCGTGCAGCGATTCGCGCGTGGTCGCGGCCCGTTCACGACCGCGCAGGCGTCGGCGTGGTTCGGCATCGACGCGGAGCCGCTGCTGCGCGAGCTCGAGCGCGACGACAAGCTCGTCCGCGGCGAGCTTCGCCCGGAGGGAACGGAACGCGAGTGGTGCGATCCCGACGTGCTGCGCCGGCTGCGCCGCGCGTCGCTCGCCGCGCTTCGCCGCGAGGTCGAGCCGACGGAGCAGGCCGCGCTCGGCCGCTTCCTCCCGAACTGGCACGGAATCGATCGCCGCGCGTCGCTCCGCGAGGCGTTGATCCCGCTGCAGGGTCTCGCGCTTCCCGTGTCGCTGTGGGAGTCGGAGGTGCTGCCGCGCCGCGTGCCCGGCTATCGCCCGGAGCAGCTCGACCAGCTCTGCGCGTCGGGCGAGCTCGTCTGGGCCGGCGCCGGACTCGACCGCGTCGCGGTGTTCTTTCGCGAGGACGCGCACGTGCTCGGCCGCCCCGGCGCTGCGCCGTCGCCGGACGAGGAGCAGCACGCGGCGATGCGCGCTGCGCTCGAGGGCGGCGCGTTGTTCTGGCTCGACCTGCTCGAGGCGACGAGGCTCGACGACGCGGTCGCGCTTCCCGCGCTGTGGGATCTCGTCTGGGCCGGCGAAGTGACGAACGACCAGTGGGGGCCGCTGCGTGCGGAGCGCCGGTACCAGGCGCCGCGTCCCGACCGGCGCGCGCGGCGGTTCTCGCGTGCGCGCGCCGCGCAGGTGACCGCGACGCAGGGCCGCTGGTCGCTCGCGGCACGTCTCTTCGCGGGCGAGCCGGATCGCCGCGCGCTCGCGGAGCTGCTGCTCGAGCGGCAGGGAATCGTCACGCGCGACTCCGTCCGCGGCGAGGGAATCGCGGGCGGCTACGGCGCCGTCTACTCCGAGCTCCGCGCGCTCGAGACGCTGGGAACCTGCCGCCGCGGCTACTTCGTCGAGGGGCTCGGCGGCGCGCAGTTCGCGCTCGCGGGAGCGGTCGAGCGGCTGCGCGAGCTGCGCCCGCGCGAGGACGACGAGCCGGAGCCGCTCGTGCTCGCCGCCGCCGATCCGGCGCAGCCGTACGGCGCCGCGCTGCCGTGGCCGAAGCGCGCCGGCGCCCGTGCCGCGCGCGTCGCCGGCGCGCACGTCGTGCTGCTCGGCGGCGAGGCGGCGCTCTTCGTCGAACGCGGCGGCCGCTCGCTCGTCCCGCTTCGCGAGCCCGACCCGGACTGGCTCCGGCCTGCACTCGCCGCGCTCGTCGGTCACGTGAAGCGCGGCGGAGCGAAGCGACTCGCGGTCGAGCGGTTCGACGGCGAGCCCGTCGTCGACTCGCTCGCGATGCCGCTGCTCGTCGAGGCCGGCTTCCTCGCCGGCCCGCGGCGCGCCGTTCTCCGGGCCTAGGCCGCGACGAGCCGGTAGCCGCGCCCGCGAACGGTCAGCAGCCGCGCGGGCCGCGACGGGTCGCGCTCGATCTTGCGGCGGAGGTTCGAGATGTGCACCTCGCACGCGTGCTCGTCGCCGACGTGGTCGCTCGCCCACAGGTGCTGCATCAGCTCGCGCCGCGAGACGGGATCGTCGGACTGCTCGGCGAGCAGCGTCAGCACCTTGAACTCCGACAGCGTCAGGTGCACGCGCTCGCCGTCGACCTGCACCTCCTGGCGGCCGAGGTCGATGCGCAGCCCGCCGAGCCGCCGCACCGGCGCGAGGCCGTTCGCGCGGTCGAGCTCGCGGCGGCGGAGGATCGCGCGCACGCGGCTCAACAGCTCCGCCGTCGAGAACGGCTTCGTCACGTAGTCGTCCGCGCCGAGCTCGAGCCCGCTCACGCGGTCGAGCTCCGCGTCGCGCGCGGTCAGCATCAGGATCGGCACGTCGCTTTCGGCGCGGAGCTCCCGGCAGACCTCGGTTCCCGTGATTTCGGGAAGCATCACGTCGAGGATCACGATGTCGTAGTTGCGCGCACGCGCGGCCTCCAGCGCAGCGGCGCCGTCCTTCTCCTCGTCGACGTCGAAGCCCTCGCGGCGCAGCGTGAACGCGACGACGTCGAGTACGCCGGGGTCGTCGTCGACGACGAGGACGCTCTTCGCGTCGTCGCTCACGCGACTGTCGCCTCCTCGCGGACGCGCGCGTGCTCCAGCACGATGCGCACGCGCGTCCCCTCGCCCGGAGCGGAGTCGAGCTCGACGCGCCCGCCGAGTGTGCGCACCGCCTGCCGGACGATCGCGAGCCCGAGCCCGAAGCCCTCCGGGTCGCGATCCTGGCCGCGATAGAAGCGATCGAAGACGTGCTGCTGCGTCGCGGCGCTCATCCCGACGCCGGTGTCCTCGACCTCGACGTGGACGGCGCCGCCGGCGCCGGACGCGCGGAGCACGACGCGGCCGGACGGCGTGTGCTTCGCCGCGTTCTCGCCGAGGTTCCGCAGCACCTGTTCCAGGAGATCGCGGTTCACGAGCGCGGCGATCCCCGGCTCGCATTCGACCTCGACCGAGACGCCGTCGTTGCGGGCGGAGGTCGTCCGCGACGTCGCGCAGCAACGGCTCGAGCTCGACGCGCTCGGTGCGCGGGCGCTCCTGCCCGGCGTGCGCGCGCGCGAGCGTCAGCAGCGCGTGCGCGAGCCGCGCGAGCCGCGCCGCCTCGCGCTCGATGTGGACGAGGAACCGGTCGCGCTCGGCGGGATCCTCCTTCGCGCCGGCCTGCAGCACCTCGACCGCGCCGATGATCGTCGTCAGCGGCGTGCGCAGCTCGTGCGCGGCGTTCGAGACGAACTCGCGCTCGGCGAGCTCGCGCCGCTCCTGCTCCGTCAGGTCCTCGATCACGATCAGCGCCGTCTCGCCCTCGGGCGTCGCGGGAATCCCGACGAGGCCGAGCGCGCGCTCCTCGCCCGGCGTGACGTGCAGCTGCAGCGCCGACGCGTCGGGCTGGAAGAGGCGCTCGACGACCTCGCGCAGCGACGTTCCGTCCCACGGCTCCGGCAGCGTGTCGCCCTCGGCGAGCCGTCCGCCGAGCAGCCGGCGCGCCTCGGCGTTCGCAAAGTGGACGACGAGATCCTCGTCGACGGTGACGACGCCCTCGTGCAGCCGCTCGAGCAGGAGCCGCAGCCGGTCGCGTTCCGCCTCGACGCGGTGGAACGAGCGGCGCAGCTGCCGGCGCATCCGGTCGAAGTTGTAGGCGAGCGCGCCGAACTCGTCGCGGAAGCGGTAGTGGAGCGGCGTCTCGAAGTCACCGAGTGCGAGCGCCTCCGCCGCGATCGACAGCCGCCGCAACCGCAGCGCGATCAGCTGCGCGAGCAGGAGCCCGACGAGAACGCCGATCACGCCCGCGATCACTCCGGCGCGGAGCGCCTGGTCGCTGACGATCCCGATTGCGGCGGCGACGTCGGGACGCGAGCTCAACGCGAGCAGCGCGCCGAGGTGCTGCGAGTGGAGCGGGACGCCGACCACGACGATGCCGCCGTTCGACGTGTCCGCGACGCTGCGTCGCCCGGCGAGCGCCGCGGTCAGTGCGTCCTTCTGGAGATCCGGCGCATGTGCGAACTCCCCACGCGCCGCGGCGCGCGCGACAACCTTCCCGTTCGGCGAGTACGCGATCAGATCGAGCCCGAGCCGCTCCGAGAGCACGCGCAGCCGAACCGGGAGGGTGCCGCGCTTCTGCGCGTCGACAGCGCCCGCGGCGGCGACGAGCGCGCTGTCCTGCGCCAGCTGCTGCGCGCGGCTGCGGAACGCGTTCTCCGACCGGGTCGAGAACTGCGAGACGACGATCGCCGTCGAGACTGCCGCGACCACCGCGAACGCGGCTCCCAGCCACCAGCGCACCCCGATGAAACGCCGGGTCATGGCCGGAATCGTAGGCTTTCGCAATGCCCGAGGGCGATTCGCTTCACCGCGCCGCGCAGAGCCTCCAGGTGCTGGTCGGCCACCCGGTCGAGGTGGAGACCCCGAACCCGCGCGCGAACGGGAAGCGGCTCGTCGAGCGGCTGAACGGGCTGCGGCTCGAATCGGTGGAGGCGGTGGGGAAGAACCTGCTGCTGCGATTCGAGGGCGGGCTCGTCCTGCGCAGCCACCTCCGGATGACCGGCCGTTGGCGGGTCGAGCCGCGCGGGGCGAAGCGCGCGGGCCGGCCGTGGCTGATCCTGCGCGGGGCCGAGTACGAGGCGGTGCTCTGGAACGGCCCGGTGCTCGAGCTCGGCCGCGGCTCAGCTCCCGTCGGCCGCCTCGGGCCGGACATCCTCGCCGAGCCTCCCGATTTCGAGTCGATGCTCGAGCGGCTGCGCGCAGCGGAGCCGGAGCGTGCCGTCGGCGAAGCGATCCTCGACCAGCGGCTCGTCGCCGGGATCGGGAACCTCTGGCGCGCCGAGTCGCTCTGGGACGTCCGGGTCTCGCCGTGGCGGCCGCTCGCCGACCTGCGCGACCGCGAGCTGCTCGCGGTGCTCGACGCCGCGCACCGCCTGATGCGGACCGGGGTGGAGGGAACGCGTCCGCTCCGCCACGTCTACCGCCGCGCCGGCCGCGCGTGCCGCCGCTGCGGCGGCGTGATCCGCTCGCATCCCCAGGGCCAGCCCGCGCGGATCGCGTACTGGTGCCCCGGCTGCCAGCGGGCGCCGGCCCCGAAGCCGGACGCTCGCCGCGAGGCAAGCCGAGCCGCTCGGCCGCCGTCGTAGTGGGACCGTTGCGATGCGCTCGCCACTTCTCTACGACACGCTGCGCCGGTTCTGCCTCGGTGCGTTCGCGCTCTACCACCAGGACATGGACAAGGGCGCGGATCTTCCGTTCGCGTTCGAGGAGCACGGCTCGTACGGACGGCCGACGCTCTACGAGTACCGCCCGCTCGTTCGCGGCTACGTCGAGGCGCGCGCCGACCGGCTCTACCAGCGCGACGACGTGCGCTCGGCTGTCGCCGACCTCCAGCGCGAGCCCGCGGCGCGGATCTTCGCGCGCGCACACGAAGGCCATTACGGCGACGAAGGCCGTGCGCTCTTCCGCAGCGTGCTCGTGCCGCTGCTCGTGCGCACCGCCGAGAGCTGCGGCGGCTTCGACTGGGACGACAGCGCGTTCGACCGCGCGTACGCCGAGCTCGAGGGGTCGCTCTTCGGCGAGGGGCACGCGTACGGAGCCGTCGCGCCGCTCGTCGGCATCTCCTGCGGGACGACGATCGAGCTCGGCGACGGGATTCGCGTCCGCGCCGCCGCCGCGGGCGAGCTCGCTGCGATGTGGCCGGAGGCCGCCGGCCTGCTTCCGCGCGACTTCGGCCGCGAGACCGACCGGCTGTGCGTGCTCGAGCTCGAGCGGTCGCTCGCGCCGGGCACCGACGAGGTTCCGGACGCGCCGGGCGAGCTTGCCGACGCCGTCACGTCGCTCCGACTTGCCACCGCGGCCCCCGTCGCCGCAGGCCCCGTCCTGTTCGAGCGGCTCGACTGGCGCCCGTACGGGATTCGCCCCGTGCTGCCGATCGCCGCGACCGCGCCGCCCGGCGAGCCGACGCGGCTCGACCCGTTCCGTGCGACCGTCGTCGCGCAGCTGCGTCCGTGCCTCGCGGTCGCGGACGACGATCCGCTGCTCGGCGACGCGCTGGACCGCTGGGAGCTCGCGCTGTTCCAGGGCGATCCCTTCCGCGCCGAGCAGCTCCGCCATGCGCTCGAGAGCGCGCTCGGCGACGGCCAGGGCCCGTGGGCGGCCGGCATGCGCGGTGCTGCGCTGCTCGGCGACACGCCGGAGGAACGCGCCGACCTCGCCGCCCGGTTCGAGGAGCCGACGACGGAGCTGATGCGCCGGCTGCTCGTCGAGCTGCTCCTCCACGGCGACCGCCGCCGGCTTCTGCGTGAGCTCGACGCCGCGCTGCTCGCGCTCCGCCCGCCGCCGGCGCGCGTCGCCGAGCTGCGCGCCAGTTAGTGCACCTTCAGGCAATACATGCCCGCTTCTGGCCCGCTATCACGCTGCGCGCTGCGGCGTCCTCGGTCGCACCCGTAGTTTGAACTACGAGTGCTCCCTGCGTCCTTGCATCGCTTGGTGTTAGCGACCCAGAAGCTAGACGGCATTACCTGAAGGTGCACTAGCTGACACCCACTCGTGACATGTCCCCGGCTACGGTCGGGAGATGGACGAGGCCCGCGCCGTGCTGGAGCGGCTGGAACGGATCGAAGCGCTCGACGCACGCGCAGCCGCGCCGGACGAACTGCTCGCCGAGCTGCGCGCACTCGTGCGCGAGGCCGAGTCGTGGGCACGGCGCGAGCGCGACCCCGAAGCGCAGGCGGCCGCCGCCCGCTGCGCCGACGCGATCGACGCGCATGCCATAGTCCCGCTGTGACGATCGCGCACTGGGACGACGCGCCGAGCGGGCGGCCGGAGCGGCCCGCCCTCGGCGGCACGTGGACAGACCTCGGCAATGCGGCCGGGTCGCGCACCGTCGGCGTCCGCCGCATTCAGCTCGACCCGGGCGAGATCTCGACCCCCGCGCACGTACACGGCGCCGACGAGGAGATCTTCTTCGTCCTCGGCGGCTCCGGCCTCTCGTGGCAGGACGGCGAGACGTACGAGGTCGGCGCCGGCGACTGCCTCGTCCACCGTCCGCTCGGCAAGGCGCACACGCTGCGCGCCGGCGACGACGGCCTCGACGCCCTCGCGTACGGCCAGCGGCACCGCCTCGGCGGCGCGTATCTGCCGAAGGTCGGGATCTACTGGCTCTGGCCGACGTGGGCCGAGGTCGGTCAGGGCGCGAATCCGTTCGACCGCGAGCAGGGCCTCGAGTGGCCGGCGCCGTCGCCGCGGCCCGCGTCGATCGTCAACCTCGACGCGATCGAGGGCGACTACGGCGGCATCGTCAAACGGCTCGGCGCGACCGCGGGCGCGAAGCTCTCCGGGCTGAACTGGGTCGGCGCCCCGGCGCACGACGACGGCGGGCCGCCGCACTGCCACTCCGCCGAGGAGGAGATCTTCATCGTCCTCGACGGCGAAGGCACGCTCGAGCTCTGGGACGGGCCGAAGCCCGGCGCGCCGCTCCCGACCGAGCCGACGGAGACGCACGCCGTCCGCCGCGGCCATGTCATCGCGCGGCCCCCGGCCACGCGCATCTCGCACAGCCTCCGGGCCGGCGAGACGGGCCTCACGTATCTCGCGTACGGCACGAGGGAGCCGAACGACATGTGTTACTACCCGCGCTCGAACAAGATCTACTTCCGAGGGCTCGGGCTGATCGCACGCCTCGAGGCGCTGGAGTACGACGACGGCGAGCCTGGCTGAGAGGGGACCGAGGTCGGCCGGCCCGCCGCGCCCGGCGCCGACCCGCCGGCGCCGCTCACGGTCGTGACGTTCCCGGCCTCCCGCGCCGTCGTCCACCGGGCATCTCGGGCCGTCGCCGGGCGTCCCCCTGCGCGAGAGCTACGAGACGAACCCCCAGGAGGTGCCCGACCCGGCCGACTGGGTGACGGAGATCGTCTGGCCGATCGCCTAGCCCCCGACCGAGGCACTCACGCTCAGCCGGCCCGCCGCCGATGACCCAGGCGGGTGAGAGTTCCGGCGTTTCTTTCCAACAAGAGGACGCAGCTGCTGTTGAACGGCGGCTTCGGCGTCGTCCTCCTTGCCGTCGGCATCTTCAGCGCCCGCCGCTTCGTGAAGGGCGGCTGGCCGCTCCACCACGCCGACCCGGTGCTCGTCGGCGCCGCGGCGCTCCTCTTCCTCGTCGCGTACGCCTTCAAGGCGTTCGGCTGGCAGCGGCTGTTCGCGCAGCACGAGCGGCCGGCGGCCGGCGCGCTCGCGGCGGCGGGCGGCGCGGCATCGGTCGGCGGCGTCGCGCTGCCGGGCCGGATCGACGACGCGATTCGCATTGCCGTCGTGCGGCGCTACCCCGGCACTCGCACCGGACTCGGAGCGCTCGGCCTGAGCCTGATCGTGCTCGGTCTCCTCGACAACGTCGCGCTGACGCCGCTCGCGTCGATCGCGGCGGCGGACGCCGACTCGTGGACGACGCGCGCGGGCTTCGGCGTCGTCGCGGTCGCCGGCGTGCTCGCGGCGGTTGTCATCGCGCTGCTTCCGCGCGCGACCGGCTGGCAGTGGGTGCAGCGGTTCCGCGCCGGCCGCTGGCTCAACGGGCACACGCACTGCACGCGCGAGGCGTGCGCCGCGTGGGTACTCGTGTCGATCTCCTGGGCGCTCCGCGGGACGGCGGTCTTCCTGCTCCTGAACGCGCTGTCGATGCACAGCTCGTTCCCGCTCGCGCTCGCGTTCCTCTGCGCCTCCGCCGCATCGGCGGCGCTGCCGATCGCACCGGCAGGCGCGATGACGCAGGCCGGCGCGGGCGCGGCGATCCTCGTCGCGAGCGGCGTGCATACGACCGAGGCGATCGCGTTTTCGGTCGCGACGCAGGCGCTCGTGATCGTGACCGGCGCCGCCGTGATCCTGCTCGTCGCGTCCTGGCAGCTCGTGCTGCGCGTCCGGCCTAGCCGGCCGGCGCTTCTGCAGGAGAGTTGAGCGCGACGAAGTCGCGCCTGCGGACGAGCGCGAACGCGAGCGCCGCACCGACGAAGGCGACGATCGCCGCGATCAACAGGATCTCGTTGAGGCCGGAGATGTACGCCGCGCGCATCGCCTCGGCGACGGCCGGCCGGCCCGCAGCGACCTGAACCTGCCCCGCCGCCGCGGCCTTCGCGAACGGTGCCGCCGCCGTCCCGGCGAGCTCGCTCCGAATCTGGTCCTCGAGGACCGCGCCGAGCGCAGCGATCCCCGTTGCGATCCCGACCTGCCGGAACGTCGAGTTGACGCCCGACGCCATGCCCGCCTGCGGCGGCGGGACGACGCTCACCGCCGTCGACGCGAGCGGCGGGTTGACGAGCCCGATCCCGATCCCGCCGACGATGAAGCCGGCGAGCAGCGTCGTCCAACTCGAGCTCGGCGTGATCCCGTGCATCAAGAGAAGCGAGACGCCGACGATCGCGAGGCCGCCGCCGAGCAGATAGCGCACGGGGATCCGCACCGACAGCCGACCGGAGATCGGCGCGACGACGAACGCGAGCAGCGAGAGCGGCAGGAAGCGGATCCCCGCCTGAATCGGCGAGTAGCCGAGGACGTTCTGGAGGTACAGGGTCAGGTAGAGGAACTGCGAGAACATCGCCGCCGAGATCACGAACGCGACGATCTGCGCGCCGGTGAACGTCGGCACGCGGAACAGCGAGATGTCGAGCATCGGATTCTTCTGCCGCCACTCGACGATCACGAACGTGACGAGCAGCACCGCCGCGGCGGCGAACAGCCCGACGACCCGCACGCTCGACCAGCCCCAGTCGTTGCCGCGCAGCAGCGCGAGGATGAACACGAAGAGCCCGACCGAGAGCGTCGCGAATCCCGGTAGGTCGTAGCCCGGGTGCTCCTCGTCCCGCGACTCGTGCAGCTCGCGGATCGCCCCGACGACGCAGGCGATCCCGATCGGGACGTTGACGTAGAAGATCCACTGCCAGCCGGCCCACGTCGTCAGCGCGCCGCCGACGAGCGGCCCGACCGCGACCGCGAATCCGACCGTCGCTCCCCAGATCCCGAACGCCGTCCCGCGCTCCTTGCCGTGGAACTCCTGCGACAGGATCGCGAGCGAGACCGCGAACATGATCCCGCCGCCGATCCCCTGGACGCCGCGCGAGAGGTTCAGCATCAGCGGCGAGGTCGCCGCCCCGCAGACGGCGGACGCCGCGGTGAAGATGATCACGCCGCTGATGAAGACCCGCTTCCGGCCGAGCTTGTCGGCCAGCGAGCCGGCGATGAGGACGACCGTCGCGAGCATCAGGGCATAGGCGTCGACGACCCACTGGAGGTCGGTGAAGGAGGCGTGGAGCTCCTTCTGAATGTCGGGGAGGGCGACGTTGACGACCGTGATGTCCAGCAGGAGCATGAAAATGGCGACACAGACGATGATGAGTGCGCGCCATTTCCGGTCCACGGCCATGACCTTACGCAAGAAGGACTCTGCTACGTTGATTCGAAAGGTGAGCGGTTATGGCGCTCACCCGTTTGCTCCCGCGCCCGTCGCCACGGGCGAGGACGAATAGAGGTCCCGCTCTGGCCAGGGTCATCGCATTCGCGAATCAGAAGGGTGGCGTCGCCAAGACGACGACGACGCTCAACCTCGGTGTCGCGCTGGCCGAGATGGGCCACCGCGTGCTCGCCGTCGACCTCGACCCGCAGGGCAACCTGACGATGTCGCAGGGGTGGAACCCGGACGAGATCGACCGCTCGCTGTTCGACGTCCTCGTCCACAAGCTTCCGATCACGGAGATCATCCGGACGGCCGAGATCGACGTCGCGGTCTCGTCGATCGACCTCGCCGGCGCCGAGCTGGCGCTCTCCTCGATGATCGGCCGCGAGCGCGCTCTCGAAAAGGCGCTGGCTCCGGCGCGCGAGTCCTACGACTTCATCATGATCGACACGCCGCCGTCGCTCGGGCTGCTGACGATCAACGCGCTCGTCGCCGCGAGCGGCGTGATCGTGCCGGTGCAGTGCGAGTACCTCTCGCTGCGCGGCCTCGTCCAGCTCGAGAACACGCTCTCGATGATCCGCGAGAACCTCAACCCGACGGTCGAGATCCAGGGCATCCTCCCGACGATGTTCGACAAGCGGCTCCTGCATTCGCGCGAGGCGGTCGAGATCCTGAAGGAGAACTTCGGCGACCTGGTGCTGAACACGAAGATCCGCAAGACGGTTCGCTATGCCGAGGCCCCGGTGAAGGGGCAGTCGGTGTTGAAGTACGACCCGTCCGGCGACGCCGCGGACATGTACCGCGAGCTCGCCAAGGAGGTGCTCGATGGCGCGTCGGCGCGCCAGCATGCGTGAAGGCCCGCTCGCGGAGCTCTTCCGCGCGACCGAGGCTGCGCAACGGCAGGCCGAGGGCGCTCCGGAGGACGCACCGGTCGAGGGCGCCGCTCCGCCTCCGCCGCCGGCTGCGGTCGAGCCGGAGGAGCGGACGGTCGAGCACGTCCCGAGCTGGGAGGAGTCGGTCGCCGCCGAGGCGCCTCCTCCGATTCCGCCTGCCGCGCCGCCGCCTCCTCCTCCGCCGGTCTCCGCGCCGCCGCCCGCTCCCGCGCCGCCGCCCGCACCGCCGCCCGAGCCCGTCTGGCGCGAGCCCGCGCCCGCGCCGTCGCCGGTCGCGCGCTACGTCGATCCGCTTCCCGAGCCTTCCGCCCGTCTGAACCGCGCGCCGCGCGCGGACAGCGGCGCGTACATCGCGGTGATCAAGGTCGTCGGCGTCGGCGGCGCCGGGATCAACGCCGTCAACCGGATGATCGACGCCGGCATCAGCCAGGTCGAGTTCATCGCCGTCAACACCGACATCCAGGCGCTCCACATGAGCGACGCGCCGTCGAAGATCCACATCGGCCGCGAGCTCACGCAGGGCCTCGGCTCCGGCGCCGACCCCGAGGTCGGCCGCGGCGCCGCGGAGGAGGGCTACGACCAGCTGAAGCACGCGCTCCGCGGCTCCGACATGGTCTTCGTCGCGGCCGGCGAGGGCGGCGGCACCGGCACCGGCGCGGCGCCGGTCGTCGCGAAGATCGCGCGCGATCTCGGCGCGCTGACGGTCGGGATCGTGACGACGCCGTTCAAGTTCGAAGGCACGAAGCGGAAGACGCAGGCCGAGCAGGGCGTCGTCGCGCTCCGCCAGGCGTGCGACACCACGATCGTGATCCCGAACGACCGGCTGCTCGAGGTGCTCGACCGCTCGACGTCGATGCTCGACGCGTTCAAGGTCGCCGACGACGTGCTCCGCCAGGGCGTCCAGGGCATCTGCGACCTGATCACGATGCCGGGACTGATCAACCTCGACTTCGCCGACGTCCGCACGATCATGTCCGACTCGGACACGGCGCTGATGGGCATCGGCTTCTCCTCCGCGGGCGAGAACCGCGCGAAGGAGGCGGCCGACCGCGCGCTGCGCTCGCCGCTGATCGACGAGGAGATCACCGGCGCGACCGGGATCCTGCTCTCGATCGCCGGCGGCGACGACATGACGCTGATCGAGGTCAACGAGGCCGCGGAGGCGATCCGTTCCGCCGCCACCGACGACACGAACATCATCTTCGGCGCCACCGTCGACGACCGCCTCAACGGCCAGGTCTGGGTGACCGTCGTCGCGACCGGCATCGGCCGCGGCCGCCAGCACCAGCACCGAACCTTCACGCCGGCGGCGCTTCGCCCGGACTCGGGCGGCGACATCGACGTCCCGTCCTTCCTCCGCAACTAGTCTTCCGTCATGGACGCTTCCCTCGCGATCGCGAGCAAGCGAGACGAGCGGCGCTACGCGGACACGCCCGTGCCGGACGACGTCGAGCGCCGGATCCTCGACGCCGGCCGCGTCTCCGGCAGCGCGCGGAACACGCAGAACTGGGAGTTCGTCGTCGTCGAGTCGGCGCAGGATCGTCTCGCCGAAGCGGTGCACCGGCCGGAGAACGTCGCGACCGCGACGCTCGTCGTCGCGATCGTCGGCGACGCGCGTCCGTTCGACGTCGGCCGCTGCGCGCAGAACATGATGCTCGCCGCCTGGAACGAGGGCGTCGTCTCATGCCCGAACGGCGTCCGCGACGCCGAAGCCGCGGCGGAAATCTGCGGCGGCGAGGTGAAGGCCGTGCTCGCGTTCGGCTACCCGGCAAGCGGTCCGCGCGACCCGGAGAAGCGCACGACCGCAGAGTGGTCGGAGCGCGCGAACCGCAAGCCGCTCGACGAGCTCGTCCGGCGCGCGTAGCTACGGCGCCGCGCAGCGCGGCTGGATCCCGGTCAGCTCGTCCAGCGCCCGCTCCGCGTTGACCTGGAACTGGAGCCGCACGATCGCCGGCCCGAACGTCACGAGACGCAGCATCCCGTCCTTCCCCTCGCTCAGGCAGCCGGACGACGCCTGCCAGTACGGGCTCCAGCGGACGGCGACCCGGTAGCGCCCGGCCTGCGTCACCGAGAGCGTCATCCGGGCCTCCGTCAGCGACTCGACGCGCGGGTCTCCCGGCCCGGTGAGGATCGGCTCCGCGTTCGGCACCTGGAAGATCGTCAGGCTCTGCGTCGCGAGCACCGGCACGAGCCCGGCGCGGCCGCTGCCGACGAGCCGCGCCTCCGCGCGCGAGCTGTAGTCGGGCGGCGCGTCCGAGAGGACGACGTAGCGCACGCCGAGCCCGCGCAGCCACGTGAGGTACTGCGCGGCGCCGGGCTTGCCGTACAGCACCTGGTTCTGCGGGAAGTCGTCCTGCCGGAACCAGCCGCGCGCGAGCGGGATCCCGGCGTCGGCGAGATAGACGGCCGGCCAGTGGCCGTGCGTGTCGACGGCCTCGACGCGGTAGCCGGCGCCGAGATGCAGATGCAGATAGCGGATCGCCGCGGGCCACGCGTCGGCGGCGGCGGTCACGTCGGACCGGCTGTTGACGTAGCTCGCCGCGAGCGGCGTCAGATTCCACGACACCGCGAGCGCGAGCACGCCGAGCACCGGGACGAGCGGCTTCCAGCGCCGCAGCGAGAGGACGAGCACCGCGAGCGGGATCGCGGCGTACCGGAGCCGCGCGATGTTCTCTCCGATCGCCGACGGGACGAGGTACGCCGCCGCGCCGGCGACGAGGTAGATCGCGAAGACGTAGCGGAGCACGCGCGCGTTCTCGAGCCGCCACGTGCACACGAGCCCGAGCCCGCAGAAGGCGGCGCCGGCGGCCGCCTCCGCGAGCGAGAACGGGTAGCGGCCGCCCGCCGGGAACAGCCGCCAGAGCACGATCTCCGTCACTCCGACCACCGCGACTGCGGCGATCGGCAGCCAGTTCCCGCGAATCGTCGCGCGCCGGGCGCCGACGATCGCCGCGAGGACGACGACGAGCAGCAGGAACGCGAGCGGGCTCGCGGCGAGCGTCAGCGCGGCGAGCGCGGCGAAGCGCCAGCGCGCATTCGTCTGCAGCGCCCAGATCGAGAGCAGCGCGAACGCGATCCCGAGTGCGAACGGGAACGCCGCGGAGAGGACGATGCCGGCCCAGACGACGGCGAAGCTCCGGCTCGACCAGCGCGTCGTCGGCCCCCATTCGCGCCAGACGACGACGGAGAACGCGAGCGCGGCGAGCGCGATCGTCGCGACAGCGAGCAGCCGGATCCCGAGCAGCGCCGCAAGCGGGTAGTAGAGAAGGCTGTACGTGACGAAGCTGTAGCGGCCCGCGTACCAGAAGTTGTTCCAGAGCACGAAGCCGTGCTCGAGGAAGAGCGTGCGCTGGTACGCGTGCGCTGCGAGATCGGTCCCGGGCGGGCCGAGCCAGGCGAGCAACGCCGCGATCGAGGCGGCCGCGGCCGCGCAGAGCAGCGCCTCGCGGAGCAGCGGGTGCCGACGATGCACCCCCGAAGACTAACGCCGCAGGTCTAGACGAGCGGGACGAGCACCGTCGCGCTGAACGCGCCCGCGACGGCGAGGCAGCCGCTGGTGGCGGCGCCGACGAGGGCGATCCGCCGCACGCCGGGCGACGTGAACGGGGCGAGCCAGAGCGCGCTCGCGAGCCCGAACAGGATCCCGATCGCCGTCTCGACCGCGTGGAACGTGATTCCGGCGGCGAGGCCGCGTGTGAACGAGACGCCGTGTGCCTGGAGCGCCATCGCGACCGCGCCGCTCGTGACGCCGATGTTCGCCGGGCGTGAGCGGGAGCGTTCCGGCGACGTCGAGCGCCGGGACGATGATGAGTGCCGCCGCGAAGCGGCGAGCGGATGCCGAGCGCCGCGCCGACGGCGGTCGCCGCCGCGAGGCGCCCGGCTGTCGAGAGGGCGATCCAGCCGAGAAGGTGGAGCGCCGCGCGCGGCTCGCGGCCGAGCGCGCGAAACGCGTCGAGCAGGTGGGAGAGGCGGCCGCCCGCGTTGCGCCTGCGCTCGTACAGCGCGACGCCGCGCCGATCGCGGCGATTCCCAGCAGCACGAAGAGCGGCCAGAGCGGCATCGCGCCGGTGGCCGAGCCGGCGATGACGAGCGACGGCGAGCACCAGCGCGCGCGCCACACCGAGCGCGGCGAACGCGCCGCCGGTCGTCCACAGCCGCTCGCGGTTCGGCAGCGCGCGGGAGAAGAGCCCGAGCGGACGCGCGTCGCCGGCGCGCGCCGGGACGAGCGTGTTCACGAGCGAGCCGACGCCGTAGCGCGCGCACGCGCTCCCGAACGAGAGCCGTCCGCCGCACATCCGGATCGCCGAGAGCCACGCGCCCGCGCCGCCGAGCACCGAGAGCAGGAAGCCGGCGCCGGCGAGCCAGAGCCAGGTCGGGCTCGCGCTCGCCGAGCGAGCCGACCGCCGCGTCGACCCGCGAGCCGAGCAGCTGAGGAGTCGCCACGAGGACAGCGAGCACGACGAGCAGGACCGCCGGCGGCCGCGAGACCCCGCCTGCCGGCGCGATCGATGATCTCCTGCAACGTCGTACCCACTGTCCTCGTATCGGCTAAGACGCCGCGCGTCCTGAGCGGTTGGTGCGTAACCTCCGGCACATGCGTGGCGCGGTCGCAGCAGGGCACCCGCTGACGGCGGCGGCGGGAGCGCGCGTCCTCGAGGCGGGCGGGAACGCCGTCGACGCGTGCGTGGCCGCCGCGTGCGTCTCGTGGGTCTGCGAGAGCCCGCTGACCGGGCCGGGCGGCGGCGGATTCATGCTCGTCCACGCGTAGGGACGGAATCTCAGAATTGCTTGATTTTTTCGTTACGGTTCCGCGGCACTTCGGCCGGGGACGGCGACCTGCTCCGGCTCGAGATCGACTTCGACGGCGACACGCAGCAGGTCTTCCAGACCGGCCCGGCGGCGGTGGCCGTGCCCGGGACGGCGCTCGGCCTCGAGGCGGCGCACCGCAGCTTCGGGTCGCTGCCGTGGGCGGAGCTCGTCGCGCCCGCGGCGCGGCTCGCGCGCGAGGGCGTCGAGCTGACGCCGGCGCAGGGCTATCTGCACCGGATTCTCGACGGGCTGCTCCGCCACTCGCCGGAGGGCGATGCGATGTACCGCGGCGCCGACGGGCCGCTGCGCGCGGGCGACCGGTTCTTCCTCCCGGACTTCGCCGACACGCTCGACCGGATCGCCGCCGAGGGCGCGGCGGCTCTCTACGGCGGCGAGCTTGCGCGGCGGATCGTCGAGCACGTGCAGGCGGGCGGCGGCGGGCTGACGCTCGACGACCTCGCCGGCTACGAGGTGATCCGGCGCGAGCCGCTCGCGGTGGAGTACCGCGGCCACGAGTTCCGCACGAACCCGCCGCCGTCGAGCGGGGGCGCGCTGATCGCGCTCGGTCTGCGCACGCTCGGCGATGCGGCGCCGGACGCGGAGGCGGTGGTCGCGGCGATGGAGGCGCAGGAGGCTGCGCGCGGCGGCGGTCTTCTCTCCGGGACGACGCACATCTCGGTCGTCGACGCGCGCGGCGACGCGGCGTCGCTGTCGGCGTCGCTCGGTTCCGGCAGCGGCGTCGTCGTTCCCGGCACCGGCATTCACCTCAACAACATGCTCGGCGAGGCGGATCTGGCGGGCGACGCGAAGCCCGGCGAGCGGCTGACGTCGATGATGGCGCCGTCGGTCGTGCTGCGCGACGGTCGGCCGCGCCTCGTCGTCGGCTCGGCCGGGTCGGCGCGGCTGCGCGGCGCGATCCTGCAGGTCGTCGCGAACGTCGTCGGCGCGCGGGATGGGCGTCGAGGAGGCGGTCGACGCGCCGCGGCTGCACGAGGACGACGGCGTCGTCTACTGCGAGGACGCAGACGCGGCAGACCGGCTCGAGGCGGCGGGCCACGAGGTCGTGCGCTTCAAGCGGCAGAACCTCTTCTTCGGCGGCGTGAGCGCGGTCGAGGTGCTGCGCCGACGGAAGCCTCGCGGCCGCCGGCGACCCGCGGCGCGGCGGCGCGGGCGTGGTGGTCGCGTGAGCCGGAGTTCGTCGTGCGTCGTGCCGAGCCCGGTGACGCGGAGGGGCTGACGCATCTCGCGGAAGCGGTCAGCGGCGAGCCGGAGGCGTGGCTGATCTCCGCCGACGGCGAGTGGCGCTCGTCGGCGACGAGCGCCGCTACCTGAAGGCGGTGCGCCGCTACGCGCACGCGGCGGTGTTCGTCGCGGAGCGGGAGGACGGCGCGCATGATCGGGCGGTTGTCAGTCGCGCGCGACGCGCATCCCGCGAGCGCGCACGTCGCCGACATCGGCCTGATGGTCGCGAAGGACGCGCGCCGCCAGGGCGTCGGGCGGGCGCTGCTGGAAGCGGCGGTCGAGTGGGCGCGGACGGCGGGCGTGCGGAAGCTCGAGCTGCACGTCTTCCCGTGGAACGAGCCCGCGATCACGGCTGTACGAGAAGTTCGGCTTCGAACGCGAGGGCTTCCGCAAGGGCCACTACCACCGGGCCGGCGAGGACGTGGACGCGATCCTGATGGCGTACGCCGTTCGCTGAACCTGTCCGAAAGAGCGTCTAGCGGATCCCGGCCGCCGTGCGTACCGTCGGACGATGCGCGATCTCGAGGCTCTCGTGGCGGCGCTCGACCTCGACGTGAATGCGATCGGGATCTGTCACGCGTGCCTCAGCTTCGTCTCGTTCCCGCTCGACGACGGCGACGAGCGCGAAGCGAAGCGCCAGGCACGGACGATGACGCCGTGGCTCTGGGAGGAGGGCTTGGACAAGACCGTGCTGGACGCCATGAGGAAGGCCTGCGGCGACGGGGTGCCCGGGGCGGAACCCGCGCTCTCCGAGCTGGAGCGGAAGGGCGGGCGCAGCGCGGTGGCCCGCGCGATCGTCCTCAGCCTCGCGGCAGATCTTGCCCGGCAGACGCGGATCGAACTGGCCGCGCTCGACCGACTTCGAAGCGCCGCGGAGTGGAACTAGCGGCCGCGGACGTGCGAAACGGCGTTTTCGGATGCCGTCGGGATGGACGAGTAGCATCGGTAATCCCGTGCCAGAGACGCCGCCTTTCGTTCACCTTCACGTCCACTCCGAATCCCCGATTCTGGACGGGGCCTGCAGGATTCCCGAGCTTGCGAGCCGGGCTGCGGAGTCTGAGATGCCGGCGGTGGCGCTCACGGATCACGGGTCGCTCGCCGGCGCGATCGATCTCGTCAAGGCGACGAAGAAGGAGGGCGTGAAGCCCGTCCTCGGCTGCGAGGTGT
>CAWFKM010000008.1:0-89652 GCA_963816455.1 uncultured Actinomycetes bacterium | reverse complement strand
GTCTACCCGCAGCGTTCCGTTGCTGCGCCGGTGCTCGGCTACGCCGGTGTCGACAACAACGGGCTCGCAGGTCTCGAGCTGCAGCTGAACTCGGAGCTGACCGGCAAGGCCGGCGAAGAGACCGTCGTCCGCGATCCGCTCGGGCACGTGATCTCGATCGAGAACGAGCGGCCGGCGCGCGAAGGACGCAACGTCTTCCTCACGCTCGACCACACGATCCAGGCGAACGCGGAACAGGTGCTGCGCGCGACGGTTGCGAAGTGGCACGCGAAGTCCGCGACGGCGATCGTTCTCGACCCGCACACCGGCGGCGTGCTCGCGATGGCGATGGAACCGGGGTACGACGCGAACGCGTTCCCCGCCGCCGCGGCGAAGGGACTCCAGAACAACCACGCGGTGACCGACGTCTACGAGCCGGGCTCCGTCTTCAAGATCGTGACCGTCGCCGGCGCGCTTTCCGAGCATCTCGTCACGCCGCAGACCGCGTTCACGCTGCCGTACTCGATCCGCGTCGCCGACCGCGTGATCCACGACGCCGAGATCCGGCCGACCGAGCGGATGACCGTCGCGCAGATCCTTCAGCGCTCGTCGAACGTCGGCGCGATCACGATCGCGAAGAACCTGCTCGGGCAGACGCGCCTGCAGAAGTGGATCGCCCGCTTCGGCTTCGGCAAACCGACCGGCATCGACTATCCCGGCGAGAGCGGCGGGCTGCTCCCGTCGTACTGGTCGGGCTCGACGATCGGCAACGTTCCGATCGGCCAGGGAATCTCGGTCACGGCGATCCAGCTCGCGTCGGTGTACGCGGCGATCGCGAACGGCGGCACGTGGATCCAGCCGCACCTCGTCGACCACGTGCAGGGCTCGCAGCCGGCGCAGCCGAAGACGCGGCGGATCGTCTCGGCGCATGTCGACCGGCAGCTCCTGACGATGCTCAGGGGCGTCGTCTCCGACGTCGGCACGGCGGCGGCGGCGGAGATCCCGGGCTATTCGGTCGCGGGAAAGACCGGCACGGCGCAGAAGCCGGGGCCGAACGGCTACATGCCCGGGAAGTACGTCGCGACATTCGTCGGGATGGTGCCGGCCAGCAATCCGCGGCTCGTGGTGCTGGTGACGGTCGACGAGCCGACGCTTGCGATCTTCGGCGGCGTCGTCGCGGCGCCGGCGTTCGCGCAGATCGCGTCGTTCGACCTCCAGTACCTCGAAGTTCCGCCGGATCAGCCGGTCAAGTAGCCCACGGGCGGGCAGCGGCCGTGGTCGTGGGTAGACTCGCCCCCCGATGAACCTGGAGCGCCTCGTCGCAGCGCTCGGGCCGGTCGATGTGCTCGAACGCGCTCCGGTCGACGTGCTCGACCTCGCCTACGACGCTCGGACCGTCGTCCCGGGATCGCTGTTCTTCTGCGTGCCCGGCGCTCGTGCGGACGGGCACGAGTTCGCGGCGGAGGCGGTCGAACGCGGTGCCGTGGCGCTCGTGGTCGAGCGGCCGCTCGACGTGCGTGCGCCGCAGGTCGTCGTTCCGAGCGCGCGTGCGGCGATGGCGGCGGCGGCCGACGAGTTCTTCGGGCGGCCGACGGAGGAGCTCGAGGTCGTCGGCGTGACGGGGACGAGCGGGAAGACGACGACGGCGTTCCTGCTCTTTGCGATCCTCGCCGCGGCGGGACGGAGGCCGGGGTTGCTCGGCACGGTCGAGGCGCGCGTCGGCGGCGAGCGGCGCGGCGTCGTGCGGACGACGCCGGAGGCGATCGACCTGCAGCGGACGTTCCGCGAGATGCTCGACGCCGGCGACCGGTCCTGCGCGATGGAGGCGTCGTCGCATGCGGCGGCACAGCACCGGCTCGACCGCGTTCGCTTCGCGGCGCTCGTGTTTACGAACCTCAGCCAGGATCACCTCGACTTCCACGGCGACATGGAGTCGTACTTCCAGGCGAAGCGCTCGCTCTTCGTCGGCGACTCGCCGCCGCGCGCCGCGGTGAACGTCGGCGACGCGTACGGCCGCCGGCTTGCCGACGAGCTTTCCGACGTCCTGACGTTCTCCGTCGACGGCGGCGCGGAGATCGGGCCGGACGCGCTCGACGGGATCGACGTGAAGCTGCGCGGCAGCTTCAACGCGGAGAACGCACTCGGCGCGCTCGCGGCGGGGCGGCTGCTCGGTATCGACGACGCGGCGATCGCGCGCGGGCTCGAGTCGCTGCGCGGCGTTCCGGGCCGCTTCGAAACGATCGACGAGGGTCAGCCGTTCACCGTCGTCGTGGACTACGCGCACAAGCCGGGCGCGCTCGAGAACGTGCTGCGCGCGGCGCGCGAGCTGGCCGGCGGCAACCGCGTGATCTGCGTCTTCGGCGCCGGCGGCGACCGCGATCGCGGCAAGCGGCCGCTGATGGGGCGCCTTGCATCGGAGCTCGCCGACGTCGTCATCGTCACCTCGGACAATCCACGCAGCGAGGAGCCGCAGGCGATCATCGACGAGATCGTTGCGGGCGCGGTGGGCGACGTCGAGGTCGCAGCGGATCGCGCGGCGGCGATCGCCCGCGCAATCGAGCTCGCGCGGGAAGGCGACGTCGTTCTGATTGCCGGCAAGGGCGCCGAGCAGGGCCAGGAGCTCGCCGACCGAACGATTCCGTTCGACGACCGCGAGGTCGCCCGCGAGACGCTGCGCGCGCTGGGAGCGGCGCGATGATTCCGCTGACGCTCGACGAGCTGCGGTCGCTCAAGCTCGGCCGGCTCGAAGGAGACGCGCCGGAGATCACCGGCGTCGAGATCGATTCCCGCCGCGCCGGCGCGGGCGACCTCTTCGTCGCGCTCGGCGGCGGCTCGGCGTATCTCGACGACGCGCGCGCCCACGGCGCCGCCGCGACACTCGTTCCCAACGACGATCACGCGGCGATGGCGGCACTCGGCCGCGCGGTGCGCGAACGGAGTGACGCACGCGTCGTCGCGATCACCGGCTCGAGCGGCAAGACGTCGACGAAGGACATCCTCGCCGCGCTGTGCCGTCCGGTTGCGCGGACGGTCGCCGCCGAGGGCGGCCACAACAACGAGATCGGCCTGCCGCTCACGTTGACGCGCATCGACGCCGACACCGAGGTCGTGATCACCGAGATGGGAATGCGCGGGCTCGGCCAGATCGCCGAGCTCTGCGCGATCGCGCGGCCGGACATTGGCGTGATCTCGAGCATCGGGCCTGTGCACCTCGAGCTCGTCGGCACGGTGGAGAACGTCGCGCGCGCGAAGGCGGAGGTCGTCGCATCGCTGCCGCCGGGCGGGACGGCCGTCGTCCCAGCGGGAGTCGCGGAGCTCGAGCCGTTTCTCGCGCGCGACGACATCGACGTCGTCCGCTTCGGGCCGGGCGGTGACGTCGAGCTCGAGTCATTCGAGCCCGGCGTGGTCGCGGTCGTCGCGTTCGCCGACGGCGCGCGCGTCGAGCTGCCGGTGTCGTTCACGCCGCGGATGCAGGCCGCGAACCTCGTCGCGGCACTCGCGACGTACCGCGCGCTCGGTCTGCCGCTCGAGCGGGCGGCCGAGGGATCCGCGGCGATCGTCTTCTCTCCGTTGCGCTGCGAGGAGTCGCCGCTTCCCGGCGGCGGGCTGCTGATCAACGACGCGTACAACGCGAACCCAGCGTCGATGCGCGCGGCGCTGGAGCATCTCGTCGAGCGGGCGCAGCGCCGTCGCACCGTCGCGGTGCTGGGAGAGATGGCGGAGCTCGGTGACGGCGCGCCGCGGTTCCACGAGGAGATCGGTCTCTTCGCTCGCGGGCTCGGCGTCGACGTGATCGTCGGCGTGGGCGAGCTCGGACGCCGCTACGAGCCGGACGAGTGGGCAGCCGACGCGGCAGCGGCGGTCGCTGTCGTCCGCGGTGTCGTCGAGCCCGGCGACGCGGTGCTCGTGAAGGCGTCGCGCTCCGTCGCGCTCGAGGTCGTCGCCGACTCGCTTGCGGGAGTAGCCGCGTGCTGACCCGCGTCCTGATCGCCGCGCTGATCGCGCTGATCGTGTCGATCCTGATCGGCCCGCGGTTCATCGAGTTCCTGCGCCGCAACGAGTTCGGCCAGCACATCCGCGAGGACGGGCCGCAGCATCACTTCGCGAAGCAGGGAACGCCGACGATGGGCGGCCTGCTGATCCTGTTCGCGGCGACGATCGCGTTCCTGCCGGTGAGCCACTACCGGCTGCAGTCGCTCACCGTGCTGTTCGTGACGCTTGCGTGCGGTGCGATCGGCTTCCTCGACGACTTCATCAAGCTGACGCACAAGCGGTCGCTCGGACTGTCGGGGCGCTGGAAGCTGCTGCTGCTCGCCGTCGTCACGGTCGTGGTCGCCGTCGTCGCGCGGCATCTGCATCTGAGCACCGATGTCTACATCCCGGTCGTCGACGTGTCGGTGCCGCTGTCGTATGCGTGGTACCCGTTCCTCTTCCTCGTCATCGCCGGTGCGTCGAACGGGACGAATCTCGCCGACGGCGTCGACGGCCTCGCCGCGGGGACGGGGATCATCGCGCTGTTCACCTACATGGCGATGATGGTCGTCTCGTTCGTGCGTTCCGGCCCGCCCTCGCACCGCAACCTGACGAAGCTCGACCTCGCGATCATCGCTGCGGCGCTGATCGGCGCCATGATCGGCTTCCTCTGGTACAACGCGTTCCCGGCCGAGGTGATCATGGGCGACACCGGCTCGATGGCGATCGGCGGTGCACTCGCCGCGTTCGCGATCATGACGAAGACCGAGGTGCTCCTGCTGTTCATCGGCGGCATCTTCGTGATCGAGGCGCTGTCGGTGATGATCCAGGTCTTCAGCTTCCGCTACTTCGGGCGACGCGTGTTCCTGATGGCGCCGATCCACCACCACTTCGAGATGAAGGCGTGGTCGGAGACGAAGATCACGATTCGTTTCTGGATCGTCGCCGGGATCCTGTGTTCCGCCGGGTTCGCGCTCTTCTACCGCTACTACTTCCGACAGTGAGCCGGACGGCGGCGGTGCTCGGGGCGGCCGCGGCGCGGCAGGCGCTCGCCGGGCTCGGCGGATACGAGGAGATCGTCGTGCTCGAACAGTCTGTCGATGCGCTCGAGGAGCTGATGCACGAGCTCCGCGATCCGCGGCTCGACTACATCCTCGGCGCGCTCCCTGTCCTGCCGCTGCCGGACGCCTCGATCGACCTGCTTGTCGGCGCCGACCCGGACAACGCCGAGGTGCGGCGCGTGCTGCGGAGCGACGGCCGCGCCGACCCGGCCGCCTCGTCCGTGTGACGCGCCCCGGATGAGGATGCGGCGCCCGCGCGCCGAACTGTCACGCATCCTCCACAAAGGCTCCACACGCACGTCACACCCCCGCGGATACGCTGACCGCAGGGGCCCTCGCGCCCCCCGTGGGGGGAGGCGTGGTTCATGAGCGGGACACGTCCTGACGGGCCAGGGGCGGAGGGAGCGGAGACTCGGGCGGCGTGGCTGCCGCAGCGTGCGCTCGTGCTCGGGCTGGCGCGGTCGGGTCGTGCGGCTGCGCTCGCGCTCGCGCGGCGGGGCGTCGAGGTCGTCGCGGCCGACCGGTCGCCGGATGCCGACCCCGGGAGGCTTGCCGAGGCGGGCGTCGAAGTTCGTCTCGGATCAGAGGAGGAGTCCCTGCTGGACGGTGTCGAACTCGTCGTGAAGAGCCCCGGTGTGCCCGCGGAGTCGCGGCTCGCCGTGGCGACGCGCGCCTCCGGCGTGCCGCTCTGGAGCGAGGTCGAGCTCGGCTTCCGGCTCCTCGCGAACAACCCGCTGATCGGCGTCACCGGGACGAACGGAAAGACGACCACGACGGAGCTGATCGCCGCGATCCTCCGCGCCGACGGGCGCGCCGTCGAGACGGCGGGGAACGTCGGCCGCCCGCTCACCGACGTCGCCGAGGCGATCGCGCCCGGCACGTGGGTCGTCTGCGAGCTGTCGAGCTTCCAGCTCGAGGATGTGCACTCGTTCGCGTGCGACGTCGCCGTCCTGCTCAACCTCGAGCCGGATCACCTCGACCGCCATCACACCTTCGACGCGTACCGCGACGCGAAACTCCGAGTCTTCGAGCGCGCGCAGACCAAGATCGTCCCGCGCGGCCTTGGTCTCGACGGGATCGAGTTCTCCGCCGACGACCCGTTGCCGGCCGAGCCGCTGATCCCGGGTGCCCACAACCGCGAGAACGCGGCCGCCGCGACGGCGGCGGCGCGCGCGGCCGGCGTCGGCGACGACGCGATCGCAACCGCGCTGCGCACATTCCCCGGCGTGGCGCACCGGCTCGAGCTCGTCGGCGACCTCCACGGCATCCGCTACGTCAACGACTCGAAGGCCACGAACACCGCCGCCGCCCGACGCGGCGTCGCCGCGTACGACGCGCCGCTGCGGCTGATTCTCGGCGGCTCGCTGAAGGGAGAGGAGTTCGGCGAGTTCGCGCAGGAGCTTCCGGCGAACGTCGCGTCGATCTACCTGATCGGCGAGGCGACCGACGCACTCGCCGCTGCACTTGACGGGGCCGGCCGCCCGTACGTGCGCGCAGACGTGCTCGAGCACGCCGTCGCGCTCGCGGCCGCGGACGCAGAACCGGGCGACGTCGTTCTCCTCTCGCCGGCGTGCGCGAGCTACGACCAGTTCGACAACTTCGAGCAGCGAGGCGACGCGTTCCGGAAGCTGGCCAAGGAGCTCTGGTGAGCCAGCGGAAGAAGGCGGCGTCGCTCGAGTGGAACCTGCTCGTCGTCGTCACCGTCGCACTCGTTCTCTTCGGGCTCGTGATGGTGTACAGCGCGACGTCCGCATCGGCTGCGCTCGGCAACACGAACCCGACGGGCTATCTCGAACGGCAAGGCGTGTACGCGCTCGTCGGCTTCGTCCTGCTCGTCATCGCAGCGCGGACCGACTTCCGCAAGCTGCGCGCGCTCGCACCGATGCTCATCGTCTCGGCACTTGGGCTCTGCCTCGCCGTTCTCGTGATCGGGGAACGGATCAACGGCGCGCGCCGGTGGATCGGTTTCGGCCCGGCGGCGTTCCAGCCGTCCGAGCTGGCGAAGCTCGCGCTCGTCATCTGGACGGCCGCGTATCTCGCGCGCCGCCCGCCGCCGCAGAGCCTGCGCGACCTCTTCCGCCCGATCGGACTTCTCGTCGGCGTGTTCTGCCTTCTCGTTCTCGTCGAGCCGGACCTCGGCACAGCGATCACGATCGTCGTGATGGTCTCCGCGATGCTGCTCGTCGCGGGCACGCGTCTGCCGACCCTCGCGGGCGCGGGCGTGATCGTGATCAGCCTCGCGGCGGTCGCGTCGTGGGTGTCGCCGTACCGGCGCGAACGGCTCCTGACGTTCCTCGACCCGTGGAAGGACCCGC
Organism: uncultured Actinomycetes bacterium; assembly: GCA_963816455.1. Taxonomy (GTDB): domain Bacteria; phylum Actinomycetota; class Thermoleophilia; order Gaiellales; family Gaiellaceae; genus Palsa-739. The sequence continues at coordinate 82,325 of CAWFKM010000008.1, read as the reverse complement.
TCGGCGCGGGTCTCCAGAACGTCCAGGCACAGATCAGCCTCGGGTCGGGCGGGATCTTCGGACGCGGGCTCGGCCAGGGGGTGGAGAAGATCCACTTTCTGCCGGAGGCGCACACGGACATGATCTTCGCGGTGATCGGCGAGGAGCTCGGCCTCGTGGGCGTCGCGGTGCTCACGGTGGGCTACTGCGCCTTCGCCTACGCCGGTCTCCGGACTGCGATCAGCTGCCGTGATCCGTTCGGGAAACGGCTTGCGGCGGGGATCACGGCGCTGATCTGCTGCCAGGCCGCGATCAACGTCGCGGCGGTCGTCGGGCTCGCGCCGTTGACAGGAATTCCGCTCCCGTTCGTCTCCTACGGGGGCTCGAGTCTCGTGGTGGCGCTCCTCTCGGTCGGGATCCTCCTTAACATCGCGCGTGGCCATGCAAGAGCGAAGACAGCTTCGGTGCCTGATAGCGGCGGGCGGGACGGTCGGACACGTCGCGCCGGCCCTCGCAGTGGCACAGGCGCTCCGCGACCGCGGCGTGACGGTGACGTTCGCCGGGTCGCCGGATCGCGTCGAGGCGCAGCTCGTTCCTGAGCGGGGCTACGAATTCGACGCGTTCCGCGTCGCGGGCTTTCCGCGGCGGCCGGGCATGGCGCTCGTGCGCTCGGTTCGGCTCGCGCTCACAGCGCCGAGAGCGTGCGGCGCGATCCTCGCACGGCGGCGGCCGGATGTTGTCCTCGGCGCGGGCGGCTACGTCGCCGGCCCGATGGTGCTCGCAGCGCGGCGACGGCGGATCCCGGCGGCGGTGACGGAGGCGGATGCGCATCTCGGGCTCGCGAACCGGCTTGCCGCGCCGCTCGCGCAGCGTGTCCTGCTCGCGTATCCGGTCGACGGCCGGAACGGCGCGAAATATCGCGTCGTCGGGCGCCCGATTCCGGCGACGTCGATGGCCGTCCCGCGCGACGAGGCGCGCAGGCGTTTCGAGCTTCCGTTGGACCGGCCTGTCGTTCTCGTCGCGGGCGGCAGCCTCGGCGCACGGACGCTCAACGAGACCGCGCTGGACGCGTGGGGCGACGCCGGGCCGGCGGTGCTGCACCTCTGCGGCGACCGGGACTACGACGGGTTGCGCGGACGCGTCGCGCGCGCGGACTACCGGCTGCTCCCGTTCGTTGACGACTACGGCGCGGCGCTCGGAGCCGCCGACATCGTCGTCTCGCGCGCGGGCGGCTCGGTCTGGGAGATCGCGGCGGCCGGGAAGCCGGCGATCCTCGTCCCGTATCCGGAGGCGACCGCGGATCATCAGACGAAGAACGCCGGCTACTTCGCCCGTGCCGGCGGCGCGGTCGTCGTCACCGACGCGGACGCGCACGAGGCGGTGCCGCGGCTTGTCGCGGAGCTCCTCGCGGACGAACCGCGGCGTGAGCGGATGAAGGCGGCGATGCTCTCGTTGGCGCGGCCGAACGCAGCAGAGGAAATCGCGGATGAGCTCATCTCTCTCGCAACCGCTCGCCGGTAGACGGCTCTGGCTCGCCGGGATCGGCGGCGCCGGCATGAGCGCGTACGCACTGCTCGCGCATGCGTGGGGCGCCGACGTCTCCGGCTGGGACCGCGTCGAGACGCCGTATCTCGCGCACCTCGACGGCGTCGCGGTCGAGATTACGCCGGAGCCGCCGAGCCCGCCGGCCGATGCGGAGGTCTACGTCTCGACGGCGTTCGCCGGCGTCGTCGAGGGACGCCCGCGCGCAGAACTGCTCGCGGAGCTCGTTTCGCTTCGCCGCTCGATCGTCGTCGCCGGCGCGCACGGGAAGACGACGACGTGCGCGATGATCGCCTTCTGTCTCGCGCAGCTCGGTCTCGATCCTGCGTTTCTCGTCGGCGGCGAGATCCCGCAGCTCGGCGGCAACGCGGGCGCCGGCACCGGCTGGCTCGTCGTCGAGGGTGACGAGTCCGACCGGTCGGTCGCCGCGCTGCGGCCGGAGATCGCGGTGCTGCTCAATGTCGACCTCGACCACCACACGACGTTCGGGTCGCGCGCCGAGGTGGCGGAACTGTTCGAGCAGTGGCTCGTTCACGTGCCGCAGGTCGTGCGCGGCGACGAGCTCGCGCCGGTCGATCTCGAGCTCGCGGTGCCGGGCGAGCACAACCGGCGTAACGCAGCCGCCGCGCTCGCGGCGCTCGAGCTCGCCGGCGTCGCGCGCGCGGACGCGGAGCGCGTGATCGTCGAGTTCCGCGGAGCGGGGCGGCGGCTCGAGGAGAAGGGCGAGGCCGGTGGCGTTCGCGTGCTGGACAGCTACGCGCATCATCCGGCCGAGCTCGCCGCGGATCTCGCGGCGGTGCGAAACGGCGGCCGCGTGCTCGCGCTGTTCCAGCCGCACCTCTACTCGCGCACCCGGTATCTCGCACACGAGTTCGCGGTCGCGCTTGCGGGCGCGGATGCCGTCTGCGTGACGGAGATCTATCCGGCCCGTGAGGAGGCGATCCCCGGCGTCACGGGGCGGCTCATCGTCGACGAGCTCGCATGTGTGCGTCCGGGGATGCGTCTCGGCTGGGCGCCGAGGGTCGAGGACGGTGTGCGCGTCGTCGCCGGTTGGGCGCGGGCGGGGGACACGGTCGTGACGCTCGGCGCCGGCGACGTCGACCGTGCCGGGGCGCTGCTGTTGGAGGCGCTCGCGTGACGATCGAGGAGGGCGTTGCGCTCGAGCGGTTCACGACTCTCGGCACCGGCGGCCCGGCGGCGGCGTTCGCGGAGCCGGAGTCCGTCGCTCGAGCTCGAGGAACTGCTGCGCTGGGCAGCCGAGCGCGACACGGCCGTTGCGGTCGTCGGGCTCGGCTCGAACCTCCTCGTCGCCGACGAGGGCGTCGACGCGCTCGTGCTCCGTCTCCGCGGCGACCTTGCCGGCGTCTCCGTCGAGGGCGACGTTCTCCGCGCAGGCGGCGGCGCAGCGAACGCCGTGTGCCTCCATCGCGCGCGGGCCGCCGGCCTGGGGGCGTTCGAGTTCGCGTGTGCGATCCCGGGGACGATCGGCGGCGGCGTGTGGATGAACGCGGGCGCGTACGACGGCGAGTTCTCGCAGGTGCTCGAGCGGGCGCTCGTCGCCACGGCGGCAGGTAGCGGCTGGCTGTCGCCGGCGGAGCTCGGGTTGTCGTACCGTCACTCGGAGCTCCGTCATGGGCAGGTCGTCGTCGAGGCGGAGCTGCGGCTGAGGCCGCGGCCGCCGGAGGAGATCCGAGCCGCCGTTCGCGAGCTCAACGCGCAGCGCAAGGCAGCCCAGCCGACGAACCGGAGGACGTTCGGGAGCGTGTTCAAGAATCCGGAGCACGAGCTCAGCGCCGGCCGGATGCTCGAGGCGTGCGGCCTGAAGGGCCATCGCATCGGCGGCGCACAGATCTCACCCAAGCACGCCAACTTCATCGAGAACGCCGACAGGGCGTCGACGGCGGACGCGATCGCGCTGATGACCGAGGCGCGCCGACGCGCGCACGAGCAGTTCGGAGTCGAGCTCCGGCACGAGGTCGAGTTCCTCGGCAAGCTCGAGCTGCCGCCGCTCCCGGCCTGACGCTTGGCGCTCCGCCAGCGAGATAGTCGGCGGAAAGGCGCGACCTCCGCGGCACGGTTCCTCGGTTAGCGTGACTGCAGGGGCCCTTTTCGCCCCCTTGGGGGGTTTGGGGGCAGGCAGCCGATGGTAGGAGCGGCAGCGCGCGCGGCGAACCTTGGCCCGTGGCCGCCACGCGTCGAGGTCGGCAGCCGCGCGTCCGCGCGGCCGCGGCTGCGCTTCCCCAAGCGCGGCCTGCCGCCGCGTCGGCGGGGCGTTCGCGGTTCGCGCCCTCGCGGCGTTCGATCGCGATCGGGCTCGCGATTGTCGCGGTGGCCGGGGTCGTGTACGCCGGCGCCCGTGAGAGCTCCGTCTTCGCGGTTCGCAGCATCGAGGTGTCGGGCGCGCCGCCGGCCGCTCAGGCCCAGATCCGCGCCGCGCTGGCTCCCATCGTCGGCACGAGCCTCCTTGCGCTCGACGGCTCAGCGATCCAGCGCCGCGTCGAGTCGCTGCCGAGCGTCCTCTCCGTCGCTTACGACCGCTCCTTCCCGCATACGCTCCACGTCGTCGTCGTCCCCGAGAAACCGGTCGCCGTACTCCGGCGCGGCCGGGAGAGCTGGCTCGTGTCCGCGCGTGGGCGGGTGGTCGCGAAAGTGCCGCGGCGTCTTGCCCCCTCGCTGCCGCGGATCTGGGTTCCGACCGCCACGGCCGTGCTCGCGGGAGACTTCCTCGATCCGGACCACGGCGGCACCGCAGCCCGCTCGCTCGCGCTCGTCGGCCGCTTCCCCGCCCGGATCGCATTCGCGGCGTTCGCGCACGGCGATCTGCTGTTCCGTCTGCGCTCCGGGCTCGAGCTTCGCCTCGGCGATCCGACCGACGTCAGGCTGAAACTCGCGATCGCGCGGCGCGCCATGCGGGCGCTGCCGGCCGGCGCGACGTATCTCGACGTGAGCGTGCCGCGGCGACCCGTCGCGGGAACAGACCCTCAAGTCTCAGGTGGAGCGTGAGGGTTTGAACGTTCAATCTCTGATTGACAGCGAGATAAGGCGCACGTACCCTGCGGCGCGAAGTGGTTCGCACCGCCCCAATCCTCCACTGAAGGTTCAGGTGTTAGCCCTATGAGCATGCGCGATCAGTCGGGCAACTACCTCGCAGTGATCAAGGTCGTCGGTGTCGGCGGCGGCGGCACGAACGCGGTCAACCGCATGGTCGACGCCGGTCTGTCCGGGGTCGAGTTCATCGCGGTCAACACGGACGCCCAGGCGCTGATGATGTGCGACGCGGACGTGAAGATCCACATCGGGTCGAAGGCCACCCGCGGCCTCGGCGCCGGCGCGGATCCTGCGGTCGGCCAGGCGGCTGCGCAGGAGAGCCGCGACGAGCTGAAGGAGGCGCTGAAGGGCGCCGACATGATCTTCGTCACCGCCGGCGAGGGCGGCGGCACCGGCACCGGCGCTGCGCCGATCGTGGCCGAGCTCGGCCGCGAGCTGCAGGCGCTGACCGTCGGAGTCGTGACGCGGCCGTTCGCGTTCGAGGGCCGCAAGCGATCGCAGCAGGCCGAGATCGGGATCGAGAATCTCCGCGACCGCGTCGACACGCTGATCGTGATCGAGAACGACCGCCTGCTCCAGGTCGTCGAGAAGCGCACGACCATCGTCGAGGCGTTCCAGATGGCGGACGACATCCTCCGCCAGGGCGTCCAGGGCATCACCGACCTGATCACCGTGCCGGGGCTCGTCAACCTCGACTTCGCCGACGTGCGGACGATCATGCGCGACGCCGGCTCGGCGCTGATGGGGATCGGCATCGCCACCGGCGAGGGCCGGGCCGCCGAGGCTGCCCGCGCCGCCGTCTCGTCGCCGCTGCTCGAGGCGTCGATCGAAGGTGCGACCGGGATCCTCCTCAACATCACCGGCGGGCCGCAGATCGGGCTGTTCGAGGTGAACGAGGCGGCCGAGGTCGTGACGAGCGCCGCCGACCAGAACGCGAACGTCATCTTCGGCGCCGTCATCGACGACGCGCTCGGCGACGAGGTCCGCGTCACGGTGATCGCGACCGGGTTCGGCGCCCAGCGTCGCCGGCGCCGCCGCGAGCCCGGAACGGAGGCGCCGATCCCGTCGACGTCGCCTGCCGGCGTCGGGTTCGACGTGTCGGACGAGGCGCTCGACGTGCCCTCGTTCCTCCGCGACACCTAGCCGCTCGCAGCCCGGCGGTACCGGGCCGCCTCGGCTCGGCAAGACACTAGGATCGAGCGTGCATGGCGCAGACGCTCCAGCGCACGCCCCTCTACGACCGGCACGTCGCGCTCGGCGCGCGGATGGTGCCGTTCGCCGGCTGGGAGATGCCCGTCCAGTACGAGGGCGTGATCCAGGAGCACCGCGCCGTCCGAACCGACGCCGGCGTGTTCGACGTCTCGCACATGGGCGAGCTCGACGTCGAAGGGCCGCAGGCGCACGAGCTGCTGCAGGGGCTCCTGTCGAACGATCTCGACCGGCTCGAGCCGGGGCTGGCGCAGTACACGCTCCTCACGAACGAGCAGGGTGGAATCGTCGACGACGTGATCGCCTACCGGCTCGGGGAGTTCCGCTATCTCCTCGTCGTCAACGCGTCGAATCGCGACACGGACTACCGGCGGCTGAAGGAGCACGAGATCTCCGGGCTCCGACGTGCGCGACATGTCGGACGAGTGCGCGATGCTCGCGGTCCAGGGGCCGCGCGCAATCGAGCGGCTCGGGCTGCCGGACGCGCCGAAGTTCACGTTTGCCGACGCTGAGATCGACGGGGTCGAGATGATGGTGAACCGCACCGGCTACACCGGCGAGGACGGCTGCGAGCTCGTCTGCGACGCCGACGACGCCGGGCAGCTCTGGGACGCGGTGCTCGCGCGCGGCGTCGTCCCGTGCGGGCTCGGTGCGCGCGACACGTTGAGGCTCGAGGCGTGCTATCCGCTGCACGGAAACGACATCACGCCGGAGACGGACGCGATCTCCGCCGGGCTCGGCTGGGCGTGCGCGCTCGACAAGGAATTCGCCGGCGTGGAGGAGCTCCGGCGCATCAAGGAGCACGGGCCGGTGCGGAAGCTCGTCCCGTTCGTGATGCAGGACCGCGCGATCCCGCGTCAGGGAATGCCGATCGAAGGCGGCGGCGAGGTCACGTCCGGGACGCACTCGCCGATGCTCGATGTCGGCATCGGCATGGGATACGTGCCGTCCGCCGTCGCGACCGCCGGAAGCGAGCTCACGATCGACGTTCGCGGTAAGCCGCGGCGCGCCGCCGTCGTGAAGAAGCCGATCTACAAGAGGGAGGGTTGAGTGGCCGCGGAGGAGAGCTACCCCGAGGATCTGAAGTACCACGCCGAGCACGACTGGGCCCGCATCGAGGGCGACGAGGCGGTGCTCGGCATCACGTGGTTCGCAGGCGACTCGCTCGGCGAGCTCGTCCACTTCGAGCCGCCGGCCGTGGGTGCCACCGTGACGAAGGACGCCTCGTACGGCGAGGTCGAGTCCGTGAAGGCCGTGTCCGACGTGATCGCACCGCTGTCCGGCGAGGTGCTCGAGGTGAACCAGACGGCCGTCGACGCGCCGGAAACCGTGAACGAGGACCCGTACGGCGCCGGCTGGCTGATCCGGATACGCCTGAGCGACCCGGCCGAAGTCGACGCATTGCTCGAGGTGGCCGCGTACCGGCAGCTGCTGGCGGAGCAGTGAGCCACCCGTACCTCGCGCTCACCGACGACGACGTCGCGGAGATGCTCCGCACGATCGGTGTCGGATCGATCGAGGAGCTCTTTCGCGACATCCCGGTAGGCGTTCGCTTCGACCGTGGGCTCGACCTCGAGCCGCAGCTCTCGGAGCAGGAGCTGTCAGCGCATCTCGGCGAGCTGGCGGCGCGCAACGTCGACACGACGCGGGAGCTGTCGTTCCTCGGCGCGGGCATCTACGACCACTACGTCCCCGCGGTCGTCGACGCAGTCCTCCAGCGTGGCGAGTTCCTCACCGCGTACACGCCGTACCAGCCCGAGATGAGCCAGGGCGTGCTCCAGTCGATCTTCGAGTACCAGACCGCGATCTGCGAGCTCACCGGGATGGACGTCTCGAACGCATCGGGCTACGACGGCGAGACCGTGACCGCGGACTCGTGCTACATCGCGAAGCACGCGACCGGTCGCAGCACCGTCGTCATCACCGAGGCGACGAATCCGCAGGTGCGGCAGGTCGTGAAGACGTACGCACCGGGGTTCGGGCTCGAGATCGTCGAGGTGCCGCACCGGGGTGGGACGACGGAACCGGACGAGGTCCGCGCAGCGGCTGAGGGCGCCGCGGCCGTGATCTTCCAGCAGCCGAACTTCTTCGGCTGCCTCGAGCCGGCGCCGGACCTCGCGACCGCCGCGAACGACGCCGGAGCATTGCCGATCGCGCACGTCGACCCGCTGTCGCTCGGCGTGCTGGAGGCACCGGGCCGCTACGGCTGCGCGATCGCGCTCGGCGAGGGACAGGCGGCGGGGAACATGCCCTCGTACGGCGGTCCGCACTACGGCTTCCTCGCAGCGCGCCAGGAGCACATCAGGCGCATGCCGGGACGCATCGTCGGCGAGACGGTAGACACCGCGGGCGACCGCGGCTATGTCCTCACCCTGCAGACGCGCGAGCAGCACATCCGCCGCGAGAAGGCCACCTCCAACATCACGACGAACCAGACACTGCTGGCGCTCGGCGGCCTCGTCTATCTCACGTGGCTCGGTCCGCAGGGACTGCGCGACCTGGGGGAGACCTGTCTCGCACTGGGCGCGTACGCGAAGCGGCAGCTCCAGGAGCGTGCGGGGCTCGAGCTGCTGTTTCCAGAGCAGGCAACATTCAAGGAGTTTGCAGTCCGCGTCGGACGGAACGCACGCGACGTGATCCGCGAGGCGCGCGAGCGCGGCGTCCATCCCGGGTACGCGCTCGGCCGCGACTACGCCGGCATGGACGACGTTCTGCTCGTCGCGCTGACCGAGAAGCGCACGCCGGCGGAGATCGACCGGCTCGCCGACGTCCTCGGCGAGGTGACGCGGTGAAACTGATCTACGAAAAGTCGCAGGCCGGCCGTCGCGCATCCTCGATCCCGCACTACGACGGACTCGAGCCCGCGGAGGTTCCCGTCGCGCTGCGCCGGGCCGAGCCGCCGCGCCTGCCGGAGGTTCCGGAGTTCGAGCTGATCCGGCACTTCACCGAGCTCTCGACGCGCAACTTCGGCGTCGACACCGGCTTCTACCCGCTCGGCTCCTGCACGATGAAGTACAACCCGCGCATCAACGAGCGACTGGTGACGCTGCCCGGCTTCGCGAGTCTCCACCCGCACCAGGAGGAGGACGGCGTGCAGGGTGCGCTCGAGCTCGAGTGGCGGCTCGAGCGGATCCTTGCCGAGATCACGGGGCTCGACGCCGTCTCGCTCCAGCCGGCCGCGGGATCGCAGGGCGAGCTGACCGGCCTGATGCTCGTGCGCGCGTACTTCGAGGACAAGGGTGAGTCCGCGCAGCGCCGCAAGGTCGTCATCCCCGACACGGCGCACGGCACGAATCCCGCCTCGGTCACGATGGCCGGCTACGAGCTGACGCACGTCACGACCGACGCACGCGGCAACGTCGACATCGACGATCTCCGCGCGAAGGTCGACGAGCACACCGCCGCGCTGATGCTGACGAACCCGTCGACGCTCGGCCTCTTCGACGAGAACATCGAGGAGATCGAGCGGATCTTCCACGGCGCCGGCGCGCTCATGTACTACGACGGCGCGAACCTCAACGCGATCTGCGGCATCTCGCGGCCCGGGCGACATGGGCTTCGACATCGTCCACATCAACCTGCACAAGACGTTCTCGCAGCCGCACGGCGGCGGCGGGCCCGGCGGCGGGCCCGATCGCGGTCGCGCGACATCCTCGAGCCGTTCCTGCCGGTGCCCGCGCTGCCCGCGCAGCGACGACGGGACGTTCGCGCTCGACTTCGACCGCCCGAAATCGATCGGCAAGGTGCGCGGCTTCACCGGGCCGTTCGGCGTCTTCGTCCGCTCGTACGCGTACATGCGGATGTACGGGCCGCGGCCTGCGCGAGATGTCCGAGAGCGGCGGTGCTGAACGCGAACTACGTCCTCGCGCGGCTGAAGGACGCGTACGACCTCCCGTTCGACCGGCTCTGCATGCACGAGTTCGTCCTCTCCGCGCGCTCGCTGAAGCGCGACCACGGCGTCACGCGCGCTCGACATCGCGAAGCGGCTGATGGACTACGGCTTCCACCCGCCGACGATCTACTTCCCGCTGATCGTCCCTGAGGCGCTGATGATCGAGCCGACCGAGACGGAGACGAAGGAGACGCTCGACGCGTTCTGCGACGCGATGCTCGCGATCGCGCGCGAGGCCGCCGAGACGCCGGAGCTGCTGAAGGAGGCGCCGCACTCGCGGCCGGTGCAGCGGCTCGACGAAGTGCGCGCGGCGAAGAATCCCGTCGTCAAGTACGGCTTCGGCTCCTGATGCGGACGACGCGCGCACGCCGGATGCTCCTTGCGGCGGTCGCGCTCGTCGTCCTCGTGATCGTCGTCGTGCACGAGGCGCTGACGCCGACGCCGTACCATCATCCGCGGTCGGCGGGTGCGCTCGCCGTGATGGGCATTCTCGCCGTGCTCGTGCTTCTGCTCGTGCCGCGCGTGGCTTCCACGGGCGCCGCGGTCGGCGCCGGGCTAGCCGCGGGCGGCGCGATCGCCATGCTCGTCTCGGGTCTCGTCTGGCAGGCCGGAGTTCCGGATCCGTTCGTCGGCGGCGACTACGCGTTCAATCTCGCCGACATCGCAATCGTCGTCGGCGACGTGACGCTGCTCGTGGCGGCGGTCGCGTACGCGTGGGACAACCGGCACGGTCTGCGCCAGACCGTTTAGGAGGGTTTGGCGCAATAGCGGCTGTGTCGTCGGGCCGCGCTGGACGCCGCGATGCCGCGTCCTCGGTCGCACCGATAGTTGCGACTATCGGCACTCCCTGCGTCCTTGCCTCGCGCCGCCCATCGCACCCTGACAACGAGCACCATTACGCCAAACCCTCCTAGCTAGAGCAGTTCGGCGAGCGGGAACGACCGGTGCCGCCGCGGCGGGACGAGATAGTTCTGGCGATGTGTCGCCCGGATGACGCCGTTGAGGCCGAGGTGCGGCGATCGCGGTGCGAGCGGCAGCGTGACGCCGTCGGCGTAGCTGACCGTCCATCGCCAGCCGTAGCCTGCGGAAGAAGTCGCTCGTCGGCGCGAACGAGAGAAAATGGAGCCCGGGAGCCGGCGTGTTCGAGTAACCGGTCGACGCGCCGCTTCGACGTCCAGAAGAACGGATTGTCGAGGGTGTTGAAGTCGATCCGTTGCAGAATCGACGTCCCCGCCGGGCGCAACGTGCCGTAGTTGTCGCGAATGTCTGCCTGGAGCCGATTCACCGGCTGGATCGACGCACTGTGACCGACGAGGCCGCTCTGGGCGTCGGGCGCGAACCGCTCGACGAGCTCCTCGGTCTGGATGTCGTCGCGGCCCTCCGGCAGCGTGAGCGTTCCGTCGAGCACGTTGTTCGCGGCTCGACTCGCGTCCGTCGCGAGCCAGACGCGCTGCGTGAAGTCGTTGCTGCGATACCAGTTGTCGAGATCCTCGTAGAGGTGCGAGAGGTGCATCGTCGTGCCGTTGCGGAAGTAGCCGCTCGGCCACTGGTCGGTGAACCCCGGCAGCGTCTCGAGGTTCGCGATCCGGTCGGGACCGAGGGAGCTCTTCTGCGTCGACGTGAAGCCGAGGAAGAGCTCCGCCCGCTCCGGAATCAGATACGCGGCGGGCACGCCGGCGCGGATCGCCATCGTCTTGGGCAGTCCCGGCGATCCCTCGAATCCGCCACCGACGAATCCCTTCCGGATGCTCGTGATCTCGAAAAGGCCGGCGAGCGGGCGGAAGATCTCCTGCGCACCGGCGGAGATGCGCTCGAGCGAGTCGCTCTGGAAGACGAAGCACACCTCGTTCTGCTCGAGCACGAGGCCCGACGGATCGCTCGGGAACCGCCCGACGTCCTCGAATGCCGGCACCGTCGTCCCGGCCGTCCGCGACGCACCCAGGTCGACCGGCAGATAGTCGGGATAGCTGCGGCCGCCGAGCGACGGCAGGTACCTGCGGAAGTACTGCGTTCCCCACGAGACGATGACGCCGAGGCCGGCGGGGGTCGGGGGATAATGGGCTTCGATGCGGCGCAGCGCCGCTTCGAGGCTGCGCTGCGCAGCGACGAGCTCCTTCTTGCCGCGGCCGACGCGAAGGTTCGCCGTGACGACCTGATGGTGCAGCGGCGGCACGAGCACGGCGACGTCGTTGTCGACGATGACCCGCAGCCCCTGAATGAGGTGCTGCTCAGGGGGAAGCGCCACGGGTCGCGTCGCCGCTCGTGCCGGTGTCGCGGCAATCTCCTCGAGCAGCGAGTACAACCCCGTGGCACCAAGGGCTGCGAGTCCCGATCGCTCGAGAAAGGCCCGCCGGGAAAGTTCCTCTGCCAGGCCCGGACCCTAGCGTCTACGCCCGAGCGCCGGCTCGGCGCGCCGACGCCTTCGGTGCGGTCGCGAGCTGTCCGCACGCCGCCTCGATGTCACGCCCGCGCGTGAGGCGTACCGTCGACGGCACGCGGGTCTTGTCGAGCGCCGACTTGAACGCGGCGATCCGGTCGCGCGACGAGCCGTCGAACATCCCCGTCGGGTTGTACGGGATCAGGTTCACCTTGAAGTCGTCCGGGCCGAGGAGCTTCCCGAGCGCGCGCGCCTGGTCGGGCGCGTCGTTGACGCCGCCGAGCATCACGTACTCGACGTAGACGCGCCGGTTCCGCCGCGCGACGTAGCGGCGGCACTCCGCGAGCACATCCGCGAGCGGATAGCGGTCGTTGACCGGCATCAGCTTCGAGCGCAGCGCGCCGTCGGCTGCGTGGATCGACAGCGCGAGCCTGATCGGCTCCTCGACCTCGTCGACGAACCGCTTCAGTCCCGGGAGCCAGCCGACCGTCGAGATCGTCGTCCGCCGGTGCGTGATTCCGACGTCCGGCAGCCGCCGCGCCGCGCCGAGCACCTCGTCGAGATTGAGCATCGGCTCGCCCATTCCCATGAAGACCGCGTGGTTCACGGGCTCGATGCGGCGGAAGTGAAGCGCCTGGTCGAGGATCTCCGACGCGGTGAGGTTGCGGCCGAACGCCATCGTCGCCGGTGGCGCAGAACGTGCACGTCAGCGGACAGCCGGACTGCGACGAGAGGCAGAGCGTGCGGCGCCCGTCGCGGTAGCGCATCAGCACCGCTTCGACCGGATGACCGTCGTGCGTCCGGAACAGCGTCTTCACGGTGCCGTCGCGCGCCTCGCGCTCGGTCTCGACCGTCAGCGTGGAGAACGGCACGGCGGCCTTGAGCTCGTCGCGGAGCGTGCGCGGGAGGTTCGTCATCGCGTCGTAGCCCGCGGCGCCGCCGGCCGTCCACTCCCACACCTGGCCGGCGCGGTACGCGGGCTGGCCGTGGCCGGCGAGCGTGCGCTCGAGAAGTGCGAGATCCATGTGCCCCAGCTTCAGAGCTAGGGCAGGGTCTCGCCCGGCGGCCCGCGGCGGACGCGCTCGAGCACGGCGTCGACGTCGCCGCGCAGGTTCTCGATCCACCACGTCACGCCCGCCGCCGCGTACGCGGGGAGATCGGCGTCCGCCGCGAGGCCGAGGAAGCAGACGTCGAAGTCGTCGCGTGCGCCGTTCGCGCGGAGGTCTGCGACGAGCGCGGCGGTGTCGTCCGGCGTGTAGCGTTGCGCACGTCGTCGGAGCCGTCGGCGACCCAGCCGTCCCAGCGGGCGGCGCGCCGGAGCGCGCGCGGCGACCTCGCCCCGATCCAGATCGGAATCGGCCGGACGGGCGGCGGGAGCGAGTGCGACGCCGTCGACGACGTAGTGCTCGCCGTGATGGTCGACCCGCTCGCCGGTCAGCAGCGCCGCGAGCACGTCGAGCCCCTCGTCGAGCATGTGCCGCGCGCACGCGCTCGTCCGCGTCCTCGCCGAACGCCTCGAACTCCGTCGCGTGGCCGCCGAGCCCCGCGCCGAAGATCACGCGGCCGCCGCTCGCGAGCGACAGCGACGCGAGATGCTGCGCGAGCACATGCGGCCGCCGCCGCGGCAGCGGCGTGACCGCCGTGCCGAGGAGGATCCGCGACGTCACGGCCGCGCACGCACCGAGCGTCACCCACGGATCGGCGGATCCCCGCCGTTCGCGGCCCACTGCGCAGCTCGTCCCAGACGAGCAGCGCCTCCCAGCCGGCCTCCTCCGCCGCGACGGCGACGCGCACCGTCTCCCGCGGGTCGGCGAACGCGTCGAGCGTGCGGAGCTGGATGCCGTAGCGCATCGTCGCGCCATCCTCGCAGACGCTCCGGTAGCGTCCGGCGAATGATCGACCTCCGCTCCGACACCGTCACGCAGCCGACCACCGCGATGCGCGAGGCGATCGCGAACGCCGCCGTCGGCGACGAGCAGGAGCGCGAGGATCCCACGGTTCTCGAGCTCGAGCGGCGCGCGGCCGCGTTCCTCGGCCAGGAGGAGGCCGTGTCTTCTCCCGACGGCGTCGATGGCGAACCAGATCGCGCTACGGATCCTCACGCGTCCCGGCGACGAGGTGCTCGCCGAGGAGAACTCGCACGTCTTCATCTACGAGCAGGGCGGGCCGGCCGTCTTCAGCGGGCTCGTGATGCGCGGCCTGCCCGGCCACCACGGGAAGATCGCGCCGGAGCAGATCCGCGCCGCGATGCGCGACTGGTCGCAGCGGTCACATGCCGCGCACGCGGCTCGTCTCGATCGAGGACACGCACAACTCCGCCGGCGGACGCGTGTGGCCGCTCGACGAGATCGACGCGATCGTCGCGACTGCGCGCGAGCTCGACCTGCGCGTGCATCTCGACGGCGCGCGCATCGTCAACGCGGCGAGCGCGCTCGGCGTTCCCGCGGCGGAGATCGGCCGCCGCACCGACACCGTCACGCTCTGTCTTTCGAAAGGACTCGGCTGTCCGCTCGGCGCGCTTGTCGCCGGCTCCGAGGAGCTGATGGTCGCGGCGCGGCGCGCAAAGCATCTCTTCGGGGGCGCGATGCGCCAGGCCGGGATCATCGCCGCGGCCGGTGTCTACGCGCTCGACCACAACGTCGAGCGGATCGCCGACGACCACGCGCGCGCGCGGCGGCTCGGCGACGCGTGGGCGGCGGCCGGCCTCGGCGTCGACCCGGATCAGGTCGAGACGAACTTCGTCTTCCTCGATGTCGGGCCGCTCGGACTGACGCCGGCGCAGGCTGCGGCGCGGCTCGCCGACGCCGGCGTGCGGCTCTCCGACACCGTCCATCCGACGATCCTCCGCGCGGTCACGCATCTCGGGCTGTCGGACGAGGACATCGAGCGCGCGGCGGAGCTCGTGCCGACCGCGCTCGGAGCGACGCGTGTCCACGCCTGAGCCGCTCGCCGCCGAGCTCGAGCGCCTCGTCCGCCGCGAGCAGCGCGACAAGCGGCTGCCGAGCATCGCGGCTGCGGTCGTCCGCGACGGCGAGACGATCTGGGAGACGGCGGTCGGCGCAGCCGACGTCACCGCGGCGCGCGAGTCGACGCCGGACACGCAGTACCGCCTCGGCTCGATCACGAAGACGTTCACCGCGGCCGCGGTGATGCAGCTCCGCGACGCCGGCAAGCTCGATCTCGAGGACACGCTCGACGTGCACATCCCGGGCGCCGCACACCGGCCGACGCTGCGCCGGCTGCTCTCGCACACGTCGGGGATCCAGCGCGAGACGCAGGACGACGCGTGGCTGTCGCGCCGCTTCGCGCCCGCGGAGGAGCTCGTCGCAACGCTCGGCGACGCGGAGCAGGTGCTCCCGCCCGGCGCGCGCTTCCACTACTCCAACCTCGCGTTCGCGCTGCTCGGGATCGTCGTCGAGCGTGCATCCGGTCAGCCGTACGCCGACTACGTCCGCACGCGCCTGCTCGAGCCGCTCGGTCTGCGGCGGATCACGTTCGAGCCGGAGGAGCCCGCCGCCGTCGGCTATCTCGTCGAGGACTACGTCGAGGGCGTCGCTCGTCGAGGCCCGGGTCGAGACCGGTGGCTGGATCTCGGCGGGCCAGATGTGGGGGACGGTACGCGACCTGAGCCGCTGGGCCGCATTCCTTGCAGCGCCGGACGAGTCGGTGCTTGCGCGCACGACGGTCGAGGAGATGCGGACGCTGCAGATCGATCGACGACCACGTCCGCTGGACCGGCGGCTACGGGCTCGGGCTCGGGTCTGCGGCGCGACGGCGAGCGGATCCTCGCCGGGCACGGCGGCTGCGATGCCGGGCTTCATCGCCGGCGTACTCGTCTCGCCCACGGACAAGATCGGCGCAGCGGTGCTGACGAACTCGAGCGAAGCCGACGTCGAGCGGCTCGTCGTCACGCTCGTCGCGCGCACCGTCGACGCGTGGCCGGTCGCGCCGGAGCCGTGGCAGCGTCGAGGCGCCGCCACCCGACGATGTCGAGCCGTTGCTCGGCATCTGGTGGCTCGGAGGGCAGCCAGATCGTGTTCCGCTGGCGTGACGGGAAGCTCGAGGGCCGTTTCGACGGCGTTCCCGACTGGCGGGCCTCGTCGGTGTACGAGCGCGAGGCCGACGATCTCTGGCGCACCGTCTCCGGCCCGGAGCACGGCGAGCTGCTGCGGATCGAGCGCGACGCCGGCGGCGAGATCGTGCGGCTGGTCTGGGCCGGCTACCCGATCACGCGCGAACCGAGCGCGATGGCGTAGTTACTCGTACTGGAGCGCTTCGAGCACGTTCAGCTTGCGCCGCGCGCCGCGCCGGGAAGATCGCCGCGACGAGCCCGACGATGATCGCCGCGATCACGAAGACGATGATCGTGCCCGACGGGAATCGTCGAACGGGATACTTGATCGCCCGGTCGAAGAGCAGCGCGAGCACGATCCCGACCGGGATCCCGAGCGCCGCGCCGAGCAGCGCGGTGATCACGGCCTCGTGCCGGATCATCCGCCGCGTCTGGACGGCGCGTCATCCCGACGGCGCGCAGCATCCCGATCTCGCGCGTCCGCTCGAACACGGTGAGGACGAGCGTGTTCACGATCCCGAACAGGCTGACGATGATCGAGAGCGCGAGCAGGACGTAGAGCAGGCCGAGCAGCTGGTCGATCCCCTGCTCCTGGTTGGCCTTGAACTGCGACTCGGTCTGGATCTTCGCGTCCGGGAAGGCTTCGAGCGCCGCGTTGAGCCTCGCCGTGTTCGCCGGGCGTGACCCCGCCGGCGATGTTGACGAACGTGAAGACGTTCTGCGGGTTCGGGTAGACGCGGTCGAACGGCTGCGACGAGATCGTGACGGTCGCCGAACGGCGAGCCGCCCTTCGGCGGCGCGAAGATCGCCGTGCACGCGCAGGTGCAGCGTCACTGCCGCCGGCAGTCTCGACGACGGATCGGCGAGCCGACGGACGAGGTGGTGGTGTCTTCGCGTAGCCCTTGTCGACGATCGCGCCGTCGCGCCCGAGCGTGGCGAGCGTCAGCGTTCGGCTGCCCTCCTTCCAGTTGAGCGTCGATCACCCTCGAGATGCCCGGCGTCGACGCCCGTGACGCTGGATGCGGCTTCCCGAACGACGCGCCGTCGCCGGCCCGCACGCCGGCGACGACGCGAATGCCGGGCACGGCTTCAGCGCGTTCGCCCGCTGCGATCGACGTCGGCGTGAAGCCGTCCTGCGACGTCAGCGCGTAGTCGGCGCGGAACTCGGTCGTTCACGGCGCTCTCGAACGTCGACTTCAGTCCCTGCGCGAGCACGGCGACGAGCGTGACGAGCGCGAGGCCGATCATCAGCGCCGCGGCCGTCGAGGCGGTCCGTGCCGGGTTGCGCATCGAGTTCGCCGCGCGCGAGCGTCCCGCCGCGCCGCCGACGGCGCGCCGCCGGCCAGCCGAGGACGCGAGGCGAGCGGCCGGCACGAGCGTCGGCGCGACCATCGCGACGCCGATGAAGACCGCCGCAGCACGCCGACGCCGAGCGAGAGCAGCCGCGCCCGGTCGTGAGCCCGCTGACGAACAGCGCCGATCAGCATCAGCGCGAGCGCGACCGACGCAGCACTGCCGAGCGCGACGACCGGGCCGAAGCGCGCGAAGCGCGACGGCGGCAGCACCGACCCCTCGCGCACGGCCGCGATCGGCGGCACGCGGGTCGCGCGGATCGCCGGCCGCGAGGCTCGCGAGCAGCGTCACGATCATGCCGACGAGCGATGCGAGACGATCGACCGTGCGCGCGCGAAGACGAGTCCCCGCCTGCGGCAGGTCGATCCCGAACGAGCCGAAGAGCGCGTCGAGCCCCTTCGCGAGCGCCGAGCCCGAGGAACAGTCCGACGAGCGAGGCGAGCGACGCCGATGATGAACGCCCTCGAGCATCACGACGCCAGAACCTGCCGCCGCGTCGCGCCGAGCGTCCGCAGCGTCGCGAACTCGCGCGTGCGCTGCGCGATCGTGATCGAGAGCGTGTTCGCGATCACGAACGCGCCGACGAACAGCGCGACGCCGCCGAACGCGAGCAGGAAGTAGCGGAGGATGTCGAGGATCGCCGCTCGTGTCCGTCGACTGCTTCTCCGCCTGCGCCTGGCCGGTGCGCACCTGCGCTGTCGGCGGCAGCATCGGCTGGATCTCGCGGACGAGCTGCTGCGGGGTGACGTCCGGCTTCGCGGCGACGTCGATCGAGTCGAGCTTCCCCTCCTTGCGGAAGAGCCGCTGCGCGGTCGGCAGGTCGAAGATCGAGAGCGTCGCGCCGCCGAGCGAGTTCAGCCCGCCGAACTTGACGATGCCGACGATGCGGAACGTCTGCTCCGGCCCGTGCGCGACGACGCCGATCGTGTCGCCGACCGCGAAGTGCTTTGACGACGCCGTCGCCTTGTCGATCGCGACCTCGCGCGGCGCGCTCGGCCAGCGGCCGCTCGTCAGGACGAGCGGGTTGAAGCGCTGGTTGCCGGCCGGATTGACGCTGAACGCGAGGCCCGGGCCCGTGCGTCGCGATCACCTTGCCGTCGTGCCCGACGAGCTGCGACTGGTCGTCGATGCCGCCCTGCGGCGTCGGCGACGCCGGGGAGGCCGCGCACCTTCGTCAGCAGCGTCTCGGAGAACGACGGCACCGTGCCGTTCTGCCCGTTGTTCGAGGTCCCGATCGCCTCTTGCCGGTGATCACCGCGTCCGTGTGCTCGTAGACCTGCGTGAAGAGCGTGTTGAACGCCGGACGTGATCGTGTCCGTCAGCACGAAGGTGCCGCTGACCATCGCGACGCCCGAGGACGATCGCGACGGCGGTGAGCGCGGCGCGCAGCTTGCGGCCGATCAGGTCCTTCAGCGCGACGGTGGTCACGACTGAAGCGTGCTCATGACCTCGAGCACCTGTCGCCGCGTTCGTGTCGGTCAGCTCCTTGACGATCAGGCCGTCGCCGATGAACAGCACCCGGTCGGCGATCGCCGCCGCGCGCGGCTCGTGCGTCACCATCACGATCGTCTGCCCGTACGAGCTCGACGAGTCGCGGAGCAGCTCGAGGATCTCGCCGCCCGTCTTCGAGTCGAGGTTGCCGGTCGGCTCGTCGGCGAAGAGGATCGTCGGCCGCGTGACGAGCGCGCGCGCGATCGCGACGCGCTGCTGCTGGCCGCCGGAGAGCTCGGACGGCCGGTGCGAGCCGCGCTCGCGTCAGCCCGATCTTGCTCATCAGCTCGGCGAGCCACTCCTTGTCCGGCTTCTCGCCGGCGATCGACAGCGGCAGCACGACGTTCTCCTCGGCGGTCAGCATCGGCAGCAGGTTGAAGAACTGGAAGACGAAGCCGATGTGCTCGCGCCGGAGCTGCGTCAGGGCGCTGTCGTTGAGGCCGGTGATCTCCGTGCCGGCGATCGTCGACCGTGCCGCCCGTCGGCTTGTCGAGGCCGGCGAGGATGTGCATCAGCGTCGACTTGCCGGAGCCCGACGGGCCCATGACCGCCGACGAGCTGGCCGGAGCGCACGTCGAGCGAGACGCCGCGAAGCGCCTCGACGGCGGTCTCGCCCTCGCCGTAGACGCGCGTCACGTCGGTTGCGACGACGACGCTGCCCGTCTGCCCGGCGGGTGCGGCTGCGGATTCTTCGACGGCGGCCATGCCCTGCAACCTAGACGAAGCCCCGGCGGCCCGGCATCCGGAACCATCCGGAGTTGTCCCGGAGATAGCTCCTAGTACCGGTTGCCGGAGATGTAAAACGCGACGACGCAGACGACGTAACCGGTCAGCAACAACATTCCTTCGCGACGCGTCGCCTTCCCGTCGGCGATCGTGACCGCCGCGAGCGCCGCGCCGCCCGCGATCGCCGCGATCTCGACCCAGCGGAAGGTCAGCGGCAGCGGGTGCGCGAACGCGAGCGAAACGAGCATCACGACCGGCACGACGAGCAGGCCGACCTGCGCAGCCGACGAGACGGCGATCTCCGTCGCGAGCCGCATCTTCCCGGCGCGTGCAATCACGATCGCGCCGCCGTGCTCCGCGGAGTTGCCGACGATCGCGACGATCACCGTCGCGATGAAGAACTCGCTGACGCCGATCGCGCGCGCGAACGCGTCGAGCGAGTGGACGAGGATCTCGCTGACGAACGCCGTCGCGACCGTCGCGACCGCGAGTGTGGTGAGCGACCACGGCAGCGACCAGGCGCCTTCGGCGGGCAGCTCGCGCTTCAACATCCGATGCCGGTGCAGGTTCCGCGTCGTCGACGCGAGGTAGATCACGAGCAGCACGATGCTGATCGGGACCGACACGACGACCGCCGTGTGCCGTTCCGGCGAGCCGCCGCTGTACCCCATCACCACTACGGGAAGGAAGAGAACGACTGCGGCGATGACGAGCCCGAGCTGTCCGGCGAGCGACTTGCGGTCGAGCGGCGCCTCCGTCCCGAGCAGCTGCGTCAGGCCGAAGACGAGCAGCAGGTTCGAGACGATCGAGCCGGAGAGCGAGCCGCGTACGACCTCGGAGAGCCCGTCCGAGACCGCGAACAGCGCGATGATCAGCTCCGGCGCGTTGCCGAAGCTCGCGTTGAGGAAGCCGCCGATTCCGGGGCCGGTGTGCTCCGCCGCGTGCTCCGTCGACTCGCCGATCAGCCACGCGAGCGGGATCAGTGAGGCCGCGGAAAGAATGAAGAGCGTGACCTTGCCGACGTCGCCGACCCGGTCGATCACAATCGTCACCGGCGCGAGCGCCAGCGACGCCCAGAGGATCCAGCGGACCACGGCGCGACTACCCTACCCGCGGTGCTCGACGCGGTTCTCTTCGACTGGGGCGACACGCTCATGCAGTGGACGTGGGATCCCGCGTTGCTCGCCGCGGGCAACGCGGCGGGGCTGCGCGCGCTCGGCCGCGCGCCGGCGCCGCAGCTGACGGCACTCCTCGAGGAGGCGTATCTACCGCGGTTGCTTCGCGAGGGGACGTTGGAGGAGATCGACTACCCGGCGCTCGTGCGGGAGGCGCTCGCAGAGTCGGGAGTCGAGGTCGGCGACGAGGACCTCGCGCGCTACCTCGAGGCGGAGCACGCCGCGTGGGAGCCCGCGCGGATGTTGGCGTCGACGACGCATGCGCTTCTCGATTCGCTGCGCGAGCGCGGGCTGCGGCTCGGTCTCGTCTCGAACGCGGTCGACCCGCCGTGGCTCCTGCACCGCGACCTCGAGCGGTACGGCGTCGCGGAGCGGCTGGACACCGCCGTCTTCTCTTCCGAGAGCGGCTGGCGGAAGCCGCATCCCGCGATGTTCGAGCAGGCGCTCGCCGCGCTGGAGGTCGATCCGGCGCGGACGCTCTTCGTCGGGGACAGCCTCGTCAACGACGTCGGCGGGGCGGGGGCGCTCGGGATCCACACCTGCCAGGCGCTCTGGTTCGTCGCCGACGCCGCCGAGGGCGCACCGGAGCCGGAGTTCCAGGCGTTCACCCAGATGGACGTTCTGACCGTCGTGGGGCGGCTTTAATGGCGCCGTGAACTTCCTCTGGCTGATCTGGCTGGCCGTCCTGGCGCTGCTGGCCGTCGACATGATGCGCCGCTACCGGCGCAGGGAGTTGACCGGAGGCATGTTCGCCGTCTGGGTCGTCGTCGTGATCCTGCTGCCGTTCCTCGGAGTCGCGATCTACGTGATCCTGCGCATCGTCTCGCTCGCGCGGCGGGACGCGGCACCCGGCTGAGTCACGACTTCGTTTTCAGAACAGGAAAACATCCGAAAAGTCAAGACTTGCGGCGGCCGAAACCCGGCACACACAATGTGAGTCGATGCACGACGCGACTAGGCGTTCGGAGCCCGCAACACTCCCCCTGCACCCGCAGGACGATCTCGAGTGCCGCCTCTGTGACGTCCACTGCGACAAGGTCGTCTACCCGTCGGCGTGCCTCACGCGCTCGTGCCCGTTCGTCTACGCGTACGACGAGCACGGCCACACCTTCATCGGGTGCATGCAGAAGATCTACGGGGTCGAGATCGACCTCGGGATGCTCCACGCCGCCGAGGCACGGCAAGAGGGATTCGGCGCGGTGCGCGCCGTGCGGCAGCCGTTGCCGATGTGCCGCTCCGAGGTCGAGCCGTGTTACCCGCACCGCGCGGGCGAGCTCGGCTGCGTGAATCCCGAGTTCAACGAGCTGCCGGCGGGATCGCCGACATTTCGGGTGTTCGCTCGCGTTCGGCCCTCGTAGCTTCCGGAACCCGCCGCAGCAGGATCACGCCGACGACCGGCCCGATTGCCGCTGCGGCGAAGGCGGCGCGCCACGACGTCGCGGTGACGATCGCCGCGAACAGCGGCGGCACGATCGCGCCGGTCACGGCGAGCGTCGTCTGCTGGAAGCCGAGCGCCGCGCCGCTGCGGTCCGCGCCGGCCCGCTCCGCGGCGGCGGTGAAGGAGAGACCGTTCCAGCTGAAGCCGAGCACGCCGTCGACGATCAGCGCCGGGATCAGCACCGCGAGCGGCGCGTCGACGAGCGTGGCGACGACGAGTGTCGTCGTGGCGAGTGCGATCCCGACCGTGCGCAGCGGCGCGATACGCGCGCGCGTCCGGTCCGACCAGCGGCCGGCGCCGATCCGCGCACCGATCGCGAGCAGGTTGACGACGGCGAGCACACCGGCGGCTGCGTGCGTCGAAAGCCCGCGATGGCCGTGGAGGAAGAGGACGACGAAGCTCGCGACGGCGATCTGCGCGGTGAGGTAGAGCGACGAGCCGCCGCGAGCAGCCACAGCACGCCGTCGTGGAGCGTCGAGCGCGGGTCGATGGTCGCGGCCCGTGTCCGCTGCGGTGCTTCGCGCAGCAGCACTCCGGCGATCAGCCCGCCGACGATGACGCCGGCGCCGAGCACCGCGAACGCGAGCTTCGTCCCGCCGACGGACGTCGAGCAGCGGCAGCGTGAGCGCGGCGATCGCGCCGCCGATCGGAACCGCCGCCTGCCGGATCCCGAGCGCGAGACCGCGTTCGTCCTCCGCGAACCAGCCCATCACCGCGCGGCCGCTCGCCGAGTTGACGCTCGCACCGAGCGCGCCCGCGAGCGCGAGCACGGCGACGAGCGCGCCGAAGCTCGTCGTCACGCCCGCGAACGCGAGCACGGCGCCGCCGGAGAACAGGCCGAGCACGATCACCGCACGCTCTCCGATCCGGTCGGCGAGCAGCCCCCACGCATACAGCGTCGGCAGCAGCCCGAGCGACATCGCGCCGAGCACGACGCCGGTCTCGCCGAGCGTGAGGTCGTACTGCGCGCGAAGCGCGGGCGCCAGCGCCGGCAGTCCGATCAGCGCGGCGGAGAAGCTCGCCTGCGCCGTCGTCCCCGCGGCGAGGATCGTCCACCGGTAGCGGTCCTTCACTTCGCGACCCAGCGCGCGTGGATCTCCTTCGCCCTGCGGATCTCGTTCGCGTCGGGGCCGTGGCCTTCCGGGCCGGCCGTCTCGAGCACGGCGGGAAGGTCTTGCAGGCGTGGGTTGCCGAGGAACACTCCGATCTGCTCGCCCATCAGCCCCTCGCCGATGTTCTCGTGCCGATCGCTGTTCGAGCCGAGCGGCGACTTCGAGTCGTTGACGTGCAGCGCGCGCAGCCGGTCGAGCCCGATCGACGCGTCGACCTCGTCGAGGCACGCGTCGAGCGCCGCCGGGTCGGTGACGTCGACGCCGGAGACGTAGAGATGACAGGAGTCGAGACAGATGCCGAGCCGCGCCGGCTTGCCGAGCCGCTGGAAGATCGTCGCGAGCTCGTCGATCGAGCGGCCGATCGTGCCGCCCGCGCCGGCGGAGTTCTCCATCAGCAGCCACGTCTCGTCGGTCGCCAGCTCCAGCACCTGCTCCATCGCCGGCAGCACGCGCTCGAGCCCCTTCTCGAGGCCGGAGCCGAGATGCGAGCCGACGTGGAAGACGACGTGCGCGCCGATCGCGCCCGCGACCTCCATCGTGTTGCGCATCGCGGCGATCGACTTCTCGTAGACGGCGTCGTCGGGCGCCGCGAGATTGCAGAGATAGAGCGCGTGGCAGAGCACGCCGCCGATCCCGGCCGCGGCGCGCAGCTCGCGGAACCGCTCGAAGCTCGCCGGGTCGTGGTTCGTCGGCCGCCACATTCGCGGGCTCTGCGTGAAGATCTGGATCGAGTCGGCTCCGATCGCCTCGGCGCGGCCGATCGCGGAGTCGATGCCGCCCGAGGACGAGACGTGCGCGCCGATGAACATGCGGGCGACGCTAGCGGAGCCAGGCCTCGAGCCGCGCCGCCTCGTCCTCGACCTCGCGGCGCGCGGCGCGGGGGAGAGGCGCGAACGGCATCGTCGCGACCTTGCCCTTCTTGTCGGCGCTCCACGAGCCCGCGACGACGCCGTCGACGAGGAACGTCTGCGTGACGTCGCCGTTCTTCCCGATCACCGTCTTCCGCAGCTCCTCCGGCAGGACGCGCGTGCGGTCGGCGTGGGCGAGCAGCGTGTTGTCCCACTTCGGCAAGAAGCGCACCGGCGCAGGCGTGTCGGGCGGGGGCAGCGGCGCGCGCGGGAGATCGAGGAGCTCGCGGCCCTTCTCGTCGCGGTAGCGGCGCAGCGGCTCGAGCGCGTCGATCGCGCCCGCGACATCGGACACGCGGAGCCCGGACCAGTCGGCGAAGTCGGCGCGCGTCGCCGGGCCGAACGCCGCGAGGTAGCGGCGGAGAAACGTCGTGCGCGCGGCGAGCACGTCGATCGGCTCCGGCATCGGATGCGCGTAGAAGAGCCCGAGCGGGCGGCCGCTCCAGAGCGCCGACTCCGGCACGTGGATCAGATGCGCGCGCCGCCGCACCGCGTGGAAGATCCGCCGCCGCGTCGAGCTCGTCCTCGTGCCCGTGCTCCCGCTCGAGGTACGTGAGCCCGTCCTTGTGCGTCAGCGGCTCGGCCTCCGCGAGCGCACGCGCGCCGTCGCGCGCGACGAGCGCGTCCGCGAGATGCGTCTCGTCGTACCACGTCGGCATGCCTTCGAGCGCGAAGTAGTAGATCGGATACTCGCGCGCGGTGATCAGGTGCAGCGTGCCGCGCATCACCGTCGGCTTCACGACCTCGCCGCGGAGAATCGCGCGCTCGAGCGTCTCGCGCCGGAAGCCCTCGACGCGCGACCAGAGCCCGACGTACGGCGACGGCGGCCACTGCGCCTGCATCCCGGCGAGCCGCTCGATCGCCGGCAGGCACGCCGATCCGTTTCCGTTCGAGGAGCAGCTGCCGCGCGAGCGTCGCGCGGTTCAGC
Source organism: uncultured Actinomycetes bacterium (assembly GCA_963816455.1). Lineage (GTDB taxonomy): Bacteria > Actinomycetota > Thermoleophilia > Gaiellales > Gaiellaceae > Palsa-739. The sequence continues at coordinate 57,075 of CAWFKM010000008.1, read as the reverse complement.
TCCCGCAGCGTCAGGACTCGTTCCACGCCACCCGCTTGAACGAGACCGACGCGCCGGTGACGACGGCGAAGTGCGCGAGACCGTCGTCGGACTTGCCGACCGCGCCGGGATTGACGTAGAGCGCGCCGTCGACGATCCGCGTCCACTGCTGGTGCGTGTGCCCGCCGGCGAGGATGTCGACGCCGGAGCCGCCCCAGAGCCGCTCGGCCTGCGCGTCGGGAGTCTCCGGGAGCAGAACGTCCTCGTACGACGTCGGCGAGCCGTGGAACGCGCGCAGCGTCACGCCGCCGTCCAGCTCGAGGTCGAGCGTCGGCGCGAACGACCTGATCTGTTCCAGGTGCGACTCGTCGAGCTGCTCGAGCGTCCACTCGCGCTTCGCGAGCTGCTCCTCGGTGATCTTCTCCGGCGACCTGGCCGGCACCTCGAGCACGAAGTCGTCGGCGTTGCCGAGGATCACCGGCCAGCCGAGCGCCGCGAGCCGGTCGAGCACCTCGCGCGGCTCGTCGCCGCCCTGCACCGCGTCGCCGAGACAGACGCCGTCGGCGACGCCGAGCCGCTCCAGCTCCGCGACGACCGCCGCGAACGCGAGGTCGTTGCCGTGCATGTCGGAGACGAGCGCGAGCGGCACCGCTCTACGATAGGAGAACAGTGACCGTCCGCGTCCGCATGGCACCGAGCCCGACAGGGCTTCTCCACATCGGCAACGTCCGCACTGCGCTGTTCAACTGGCTCTTCGCGCGGCACGAGGACGGCGAGTTCCGGCTGCGGATCGAGAACACCGACACGAGCCGCGAGCTCGCGGAGGCCGTCGACCACATCCAGGAGTCGCTGCGCTGGCTCGGGCTCGACTGGGACGGGCCGCTCACCTTCCAGCTCGACCGGATGGACGACTGCCGCCGCCGTCGCGGAGAAGCTCGTCGCCGACGGCGCCGCGTACGAGGACGACGGCGCGATCCGCTTCCGGATGCCCGACGAGGGGGCGACCGCCTGGGACGACCTGGTGCGGGGACGCGTCGAGGTGGCGAACGAGACGATCGAGGACGTCGTGCTCGTCCGCTCCGACGGCCGGCCGACGTACAACTTCGCGTCGCCGATGGAGGACGTCTGGGACGGCATCACACACGTGATCCGCGGCGACGACCACGTCTCCAACACGCCGAAACAGATCAACATCATCCGTGCGGTCGGCGCCGAGGTACCGGTCTACGCCCACGTGCCGAGCGTCTTCGGCCAGGACGGGAAGAAGCTGTCGAAGCGGCACGGCTCCGTGACCGTCGCGGAGTTCCGCAAAGAGGGCTATCTCCCCGAGGCGCTGATGAACTTCCTGGCGCTGCTCGGCTGGGCGCCGGACGGCGAGACGACGATCATGAGCCCGGCCGAGCTCGTCGAGCGGTTCTCGCTCGAGCGCGTCAGCTCGAGCCCGGCGCAGTTCGACTACGCGAAGCTCGACTGGATGAACGGCGTGTACATCCGCGCACTCGAGCCGGCCGCGCTGTCGCACGCGCTGCTGATCTGGCTCGGCGAGCAGGGCTACGACTGGGACGCCGAGCTCGTCGCGAAGGCGGCGCCGCTCGTCCACGAGAAGATCCAGCGGCTCGCCGAGTTCCCCGCGTACGCCGGCTTCCTCTTCCACGACGTCGAGCCGGATCCGGCCGATCTCGACGGCGGCGCACCTGTCTGCGCCGCGGCGCGTGAGGCGCTCGCGGGCCTCGAGCCGTTCACGGCCGAGGCGATCGAGGCTGCGCTCCGCGGTGTCCTGGAGCAGCTCGGGCTGAAGCCGCGCCAGGGCTTCCAGCCGATCCGCGTGGCGGTCACCGGCTCGAAGATCTCGCCCGGCCTGTTCGAGAGCATCGAGCTCCTCGGGCGCGAGGCGACGCTCCGCCGCCTCGACGCCGTCGCGTAGCTAGACTGCCGCCCCGTGGCAACGGCCGGTGAAAGGCGCACCGTGCTCGTCGTCGACGACGAGCCCGCCATTCGATATCTCTGCCGAGTCAACCTCGAGCTCGACGGCCACCGCGTGCTCGAGGCGGCGGGGAGTGCCGAGGCGCGAGAGCATCTCGCGGCCGAGCCCGTCGACGTCGTATTCCTCGATCTCCAGCTCGGCGGCGAGCGGGGAGACGGGTTGCTCGAGGAGCTGCGCGGCCGCGTTCCCGTTGCGGTCGTCACCGGATCGGGCGAAGCGGCCGGTCCGGCTGGGGATGCGTTTCTGGCGAAGCCGTTCGCACCCGCGGAGCTCGGTGAGACCGTTCGCCGCCTGAGCCCCTGACCAACGCTGAGAGGTAGGCGAGATGGCCACAACCGCAGTCCGCACGCCTGAAGAGTACGAGTCGGTTCTCCAGCGCTACTTCTTCGAGCGCTCCGAGGAGGGCCGCGCGGTCCGCGTCGGCGAGAAGGAAGTGTCGGAGCAGGCCGCCATCGTCGCGCGCTACGCCGACCTCTTCTCGCGTGCGCAGATCGATGCGCTGCGCGACGCCGAGAGCGCTGCCGACGGCGACGAGCGCGAGCGCTTGTACCGGCTCCGCAAGACGTGCGAAGGCGGGCTCATCTCAGCGTCGCTTGCCGAGCAGGAGGATGCGCTCGAGAACGCGATCCTCGGTGCGCGCATCGAGTTCGAGGGCGAGGATCTGCCGCTCCGTTCCGCTGCCGCGCGGCTCGCGGTGCTCGACTCGTACGCCGGCCGCGAAGAGCTCGCCGACCTCGAGCGGGCCGGCTCGGCGCGTTTCAACGACGACCGGCTGGCGCTGATCACGGCGTGGGAGGAGTCCGAGGCAGACATCACCGGCGAGCCCGATCCGATCGCGCGCAACGAGGAGGAGAAGGGAATCTCGCTCCGCGACCTCGAGCGCGCGCTCGTCGCGGCCAGCGATGTCACGACGGAGGCTGGGTGCCCCTGCGCGACCGCTGGTTCGACCGGCTGCTCGGTCCTGAGCGCGATCCGCAGCCGACGAACGCGCACGTGGCGTATCTCCGCCGGCTGTCGCCGCTCGAGTCGACGTACTCGAAGGAGCGGTCTGTCGAGGTCTGTCTCGCGAGCGTGCAGGCGCTCGGCTTCGACATGAACGCGATCCCGAACATCCATCTCGATCTCGAGGATCGTCCGCAGAAGAATCCGCGTGCCTGCGTGATCGCGTCCAATCCGCCCGAGGTCGTGCATCTGATCACGCGCGCGCAGGGCGGCATCGCCGACTACCAGGCGTTCATGCACGAGGCCGGTCACGCGCTCCACTACGCCGGCGTCGACCCGCGGCTGCCGTACACGTTCCGGCGTTTCTCGCGCGACCACGCGCTGACGGAGATCTACTCGTACATCTTCGAGGCCGTGACGCGGGAGCCGGGCTGGCACGCGCTTCACTTCGGGCTCTCGGACGCCGAGGCGGAGGAGAACGCGGAGGCGACGCTGTTCCTCGAGGCGCTCCTGTACCGCCGCTACACGGCGAAGCTCCGCTACGAGCTCGGGTTCTGGGCGAGCTTCGCCGAAGAGGGCGGCCGCTCGCCGCGCGACTACGCCGAGCAGCTCACGAACGCGACCGGCGTCCGCTACGACCCGCGCGGCTATATCTCCGACATGGACGCGGGCTTCTACTCCGCGGACTATCTCCGCGCGTGGATCCGTGTCGGCGCAGCTGCGCGCGTACCTGATCGGCGAGGTGGGCGAGGACTGGTGGCGGAGCGAGGCGACGGGCGAGATCCTGCGCGCGCTGTTCGCCGAGGGGACGCGGCCGACAAGCGAGGAGATCGCCGCGCGAATCGGCTTCGACCCGCTCGACACCGGGCCGCTCGTCGCGGATCTGAACAGCGCAAACTGACGGCGATGAGACGAGGGCTCTCGGTGGTGGCCGTGACGGTTGCCCTGTTCGCCGTCATCGCGCTGTCGGCTTCGGCGACGCACACCGTCGCTCCTTGGGTGTTCACGACAAAGGGCACCTCGTTCAGCGGCGTCTTCACGAACACCACGGGGATCGTGCACCTCCTTCGGACTCTGGGGACATCGTCGCGCCGCAGTTCGGCCTGCGCATCAGCGGTCCGAGGCAGCCGGCCTTCCAGGAACTACCACGCGTCAGTAATCGAGCTCGAGGAGTAGCTCGTAGAGCGCCAGTGAGCCCTCGGCAACCAGCTCCGGCAGTTTCGCGAGCCACTCGTCGCTGGAGCGGGCGAAGCCGGGCAGCGAGACGACTCCCCGGCTGCTCACGTTCGCCGAGTGGTCGCCGACGGCGATCGACCTGGGGAACCTGAGCCTCGTCCAGTCGATCCCGGCCGCTGCAACCGCCCCGCCGTCGTCCGAGAACTCGAATCGGCCTTCGCGCGTCGTCGCACGAATCCGGACCGGCGCGATGCCGTCGTAGGTCAGACCCGTGTCGAGCACGACCTCGCCGTGATAGGCCTTCCTCAGGCTCGAGATGTCGATGGCGAGCATCTGCTTCGAAGTATGCAGCAGGTCTCAGGTCAGCGTTCGGCACTTGCTGCCGCGAGGTACGGCCTCGGCCGCGTCGGCGACTAGCCCGCCACCACGATCTGGGTCGGCGACGTCGCCTCGATCTGAGGTACGCCGTTGTAGGTGTCGACGAAACCGCCGACGCATAGGAGGTGATTTCTGAAGCGACTCTCCGGCGAACCGAAGGCCGCCCGGTTTCTGCCCCAGATGACGATCGTGAAACGGCGTGAATCGGGGTACGCGACGCCGATGTCCAGAAACGTGGGTGAACCGATGCTCGACGAGGCGTACTTCGTCCCGGCGACGCGACCGGTAATCGTCGCGATACGACCAACGTACTGCCGGGCCGTCTTCCAACTCGCGGCGCCCTTACAGGACGTTGCGGTAGAGCGTGGGGCGCGTGCACCGGTCAGTAGACACCCTGCGGTTGAAGTGCGCGTCTTCGTCGGCACCGCAAGCACATCTGCGGCAGGATCGGATACGTGAACGACCGCGACCGCGCGGATGTGGCTCAGGTCCCGGGGTCAGACCCCGGGACCTGGCCCGATTCGCCTACGTCGTCGCGATCGGCACGCTCCGCGGCGCGCGCGGCGCCAACTTCGGAACGTGCACCGTGAGGACGCCCTTGCCGTACGTCGCGTCCAGCTTCTCCGTGTCCACCTCGGCCGGGAGCTGGAAGCGCCGCTCGAACTCGACCGTCTCGGTCTCGATCTCGCGGCTTCCCTTGACGATGAGCGTGAGGTCGATGACCTCGACCGCGAGCTCACTCTCGTCGAAGCCGGGAACCTCGAGCTCGATCACGATCTGCTCCTCCGTCTCGTCGATCTCGACCGCCGGCATGAAGCCCGGCGCCACGACGAGCCCCGGAAACAGCCTGCGCATCCGCTGCTCGATCGCATCGAGGTCGACGAACGGTGTCCATTGGTCCAGAACGGGCATCGTGCACCTCCTTCGGACTCTGAGGAGATCGTCGCGCCGCCGCGCAGCGCGCGCATCGGGAGTCGGAGGCAAGACACGTTCCGGGAACTACGGACGCGAACGTAAAGCTCCTGCAAAATGGCCGGCCCGCCGGAGGAAATGCGTTTGGTGACGGTCTAGTCTCGGGAACATTCGAAACGCACCATCGAAGGGGTCGCCGTCGAGCCTGGGAGGGAATCCGATGCGAGTCCACCACTTCGTTGTTGCTGCGGTCGCCGTTGCGGCAGCGGGTCTCATTGCCGCCTCGGGGTCAGCGCGCACCGACGCGCCGGGATGGAACAACCCCGTGAGGATCACAAACACGAACTGCGAGATCGCCTACCCGGTCGTCGATGCCCAGTACAACAGGATCGTGTTCGGCATCGTCAACAACGGCACCGTCGCCCACGGCTTCGATATCGGCGGGCCGTACAAGTCCGGACTGATCAAACCGGGCCAAGAGAAGACACTCGTCACCCACTTCCGCCCGGGCGTCTGGAAGTTCGCGTGTGTCGCGCGGCGCTCGACGGTGAAGTGGGGCACGCTCACGATTCGGTAGCTCGAGAACGATGTGGGCGGCGCCAGGGAAGCGCCGCCCACACGTCTTCTCGCTCGGCGGTGCTCACGTTAGGCCGGCACGTGTGTTCGCTCGTACTCGCAGCGCGACTCTAGGCGTGGGGTTCCCGTGTCGTGCGTCAGTTCGTACTCGTCGCGCGACTCCAGGTGGGGGCTATCCCAGTGCCGATCGTTGCTGTGGGGATTGCGGCCGTGATCGTCACTGCGCCCCAGCGCCATCGCCAATCCGTACACGACAAATGCGAGCACGAGGAGCACAAACGCCGCGGTGATAAGCATCCACGAAACGCTCATCGCTCCTCCTTTGGACGTCCATTCTCGCACCGGGCGTACGCAGCGCCGTCAGGGCAAACCCGGATCTGGTGGCAAGCCGTTGCCGGACGAGTACGCGAAGATCCTTTGCGCCGCCCGGGCGCGGGGATCTGGAAGTCGTGCGAGGACTGCCTGATCCGAACCGCCGTCCCGGTGCTGTCCGACGCGCAGAGAGGTCGGACAAGGTGATCTGGGAGACGGTCAACAGCGGCACGAAAAAAGCCCCCGCGACGCAGGGGCTTCTTTGAAGAGGCGCATACGGGATTCGAACCCGTGCCGCCGCCGTGAGAGGGCGGTGTCCTAGGCCACTAGACGAATGCGCCCTGGAACGGGGGACAGTGTAGCTAGCGGCGCGTGAGGCGAACTGCCAGGGCCACGGCGAGGACTGCCGCGAGTGCGCCGGCGGCGGTGAACGTGAGCCCGCGGAGCGTCGGCGCTGCGGCCGCCGCGATCACGAGCGCGGACGCGACGAGGCCCGCGCCGCACAGTGCCGACACCGCGACGACTCGGGCGCGGACGACTCCCGGCTCGGCGGCGACCGGGATCCGTTCCTCGAGCGACCACGACGCGAGCTCGCCGCAGAGCAGCAGGCCGACCGCGACGAGCGGCGCGCGCTCGTCGACGCTCGCTCCGTGGACGATGATCGCGCCGGCGTACGCGCCGCCGAGGAGCACCAGCGACGCGGGCAGTGAGCCCTGCCAGCCGAGCACCAGCATGAACGCGAGCAGCACCAGCCCGACGACGCCGAGCGCGGCTGTGATGACCGCGATCGTCGAATCGCGCGCGATCGCGTCCGCGAGCACCGCGGCGTACACGACGACGGACGCGACCGCGAGCGTTACGCGCGCGCGGGCCTTGCGTAGCGCCTGAATACGGCCACCTCCTCCAGCGGCACGTTGAGGGGAACGCCGTCGAGCCACTCGACGACCGGAACGCCGGCTCGCTCGTAGCGCGCGCGCAGCGACTCGCGCGAGAGCCGCCAGAGCCGGTACGACAAGTCGTCGAGCTCGCGCTTCCCGGGCTCGACGAATGGAACGGGGGAGACCTCGATCACGACGAGGTCGAACCCACGCGCGCGCAGATCCAGCAAAGCCGCCGCCGACCGCTGGTCGAGCAGCGGCGTCAACGCCAGCACGAGCGCCTTCGGCGGCAGCGTCCGCGGCGGGAGAAAGTCGACGCCCTTCGCCGCGAACGTCAGCACGATGTCCATCTGCAGCAGCGAGTCGACGATCTTGTAGAGCTGCAGCGTTCCCGACGCCGGAACGAGCCACGACAGGAAGCCGCCGAAGCTGACGAGGCCGACGCGGTCCTTCCGCTGGAGATACCGGTGCGCCAGCGACGTCGCGGCGCGCACGGCGAGGTCGAGCGTGCCGCGGCCGCCGCGCTGCACCTCGGCGAACGTGTCGACGAACAACACGACGTCGGTGTTCCGTTCCGGATGCTGGTCGTTCACCCATAGCTCGCCGCGCCGCGCCGTTGCGCGCCAGTTGATGCGCCGCATGCGGTCGCCGTGGCTCCACGGGCGGACGTCCGCGAACTCGATTCCCTCGCTCTTCGCGCGCGAGACCTGGTTGCCGACGAACACCTGCGTCTCGAACGGCGGCAGCAGTGCGTGCAGCGTCTCGACGCTCGGATAGACGCGCAGCGGCGTCGTCCGGCCGACCTGGCCCTCCCATGCGTGGAAGCCGAGCGGGTCGCGCGCGCGGACGAGCGCCGGGCCGAGGCCGAACGCGCCCCAGCGCACGCAGCGCAGCGGCAGCTCCAGCGTCCGCGTTTCGCCCGGCGCGAGCCGGATGCCGAGCGGATTCGCGCGGACGGGCTCGATCTCGCCGGGAACCTGGAGAAAGACGTCGAGCCGCGCGGCGCCGGTCGCGGTCGACAGCTCCAGCGTCGCGTGCACCTCCTCGTCCTCGAGCGCGCGCTCGCGGTCGACGGCGAGCGCGGCGCCGAGCTGCGGCTCGCGGCCCAGGGCGGCGCCGACGACCGCGGCGAGCGCGAACGGCGCCGCAAGCGCGACCAGCTCGACGCGGCCGACCGCGAGTCCCACGATCAGCCCGAGCGCAGCCAGGCCGAAGTAGCCGGCGAGCCGCGGCGACGTGCTGAGCGTCACGACGCGGCGTCGCGGAGAGCGTCCTCCGCGGGCGGCGTCGGCACCGTCTCCAGCGCCTCCGCGACGACGTCCTCGCCGCGCACGCGCTGCACCCAGAGCTCCGGCTTCAGCGTCAGCCGGTGCGCGAGCGCCGGCACCGCAACGGACTTCACGTCCTCCGGGACGACGAAGTCGCGTCCTGCGAGCGCGGCCCGCGCGCGCGCGAGCTTCAGCAGCGCGAGGCTGCCGCGCGGGCTCGCGCCGACGGCGAGCCGTTTCGACTCGCGCGTCGCCGTGACGATGTCGACGATGTACGCCTCGATCGAATCGGCGACGTGCACCTGCTCGAGCGAATGCTGCATCTCGATCAGCGTCGGCGCGTCGACGACCGGCGTCAGCGTCACCTCGTCCTCGCCGCGGTCGAGCCGCCGCCCGAGCATCTCGATCTCGTGCACGCGCGTCGGATAGCCGATGCCGATCCGCATCACGAAACGGTCGAGCTGCGCCTCCGGCAACGGATACGTCCCCTCGTACTCGATCGGGTTTTGCGTCGCGAGCACGAGGAACGGCGCGTCGAGCGGCCGGGTCGCGCCTTCCGTCGTCACCTGGCGCTCCTGCATCGCCTCGAGCAGCGCCGCCTGCGTCTTCGGTGGGGCGCGGTTGATCTCGTCGGCAAGGAGAATGTTGGTGAAGATCGGTCCCGGCATGAACGAGAACTCGCCGCCGCGCTGGTCGAAGATCGACGAGCCCGTGACGTCGGACGGCATCAGGTCCGGCGTGAACTGGATGCGCGAGAAGTGGAGCGACGTCGCCGCGGCGAACGACCGCGCGATCAGCGTCTTCGCGAGCCCGGGGTAGTCCTCGAGCAGAACGTGGCCGTCGCCGAGCACTGCGAGCAGGATCAGCTCGAGCGCGTCGCGCTTGCCCACGATCGCCTTCTCGACCTCGTCGAGGATCAGCGTCGCCTGACGACGGAGCTCGTCGAGCTGCATCAGATCTGCTCCAACGAGTCGACGATGCGGCGGAGCGCGCCGAGCGAGATTCCCGGCGCGAGCTTGTCCTTCGGCTCGGGCCGGTCGGGGCGCAGGAGATCCCAGACGTCGTCGCCGAGAATGCGCCGGGCCTCGTCGGGCCGCCGTTCGAGGTCGACGGAGCGGCGAGTCGCGAGCCTCGTCGCGGCGGCCTCGCGCAGCGTCGGGAGCAGCCGCTCGTGGAGATAGCCCGCGCGCGACTGGCCGAGCGTGATCTCGCGCTCCATCCGGACCAGCTCCGGCGGGCGCATCGGCTCGAAGGTGCGCTGCCGGATCGCGTGGTCGAAGGTCGAGTCGCGTCCGCGCTGGTCCCCCGACCGGCCGACGCGGACGAGCACGAGGAGCGCGATCGCCGCGAGCAGGAGGACGTACGCGGCGACGATGCGGTCGGTCGCCACCGGGCCGATCCCGAGCACGATGACGAACGCGATCGTCGCGGCGACGACCCAGGTGATGAGTGTCCGGCGCTCGTTCACGCCGCGACCGCCTCTGCCGGCTCGCGCAGCTCGTCGCGCACGGCGACGAGGGCGTCGATCGCCTCGTCTCTCATCTCCGGCCCCGGCTCATGCTGGCTGAACTTTGCCCATTCGAACAGGACGGTGAGCCGGTGCGCGGCCGGCGCGCTCGCGTCGACCGCCGTCAGCGCGCGTTCCATGTATTCGGTCGGCGCCTCCGACGGGCGGCGCGGGATGCCGGCGAGGTCGAACGCCGTCTCCATTCGCGCGTACGCCGCGATGATCGCGCGACGGAGGTCGGGCTCGTTGCGGAGATCGTCGAGCGACTCGTCGAGCGCGGACGAGACCGCCGCCTGCCGCGAACGGTCGCCGATCGGCGAGGGTGTGCGGCGGCGAGGGCGCCGCGCGAACGCGTACGCGGCCATGCCCGCGAGCAGTAGGACGACGAGCAGGATCTCGTTCCAGCGCAGATGCGCACCGCGCGAGCCGGCGGGGTTCGTCCCCGGCTTCGGGACGCCCGAGTTCTGCTTCCCGCCGATGACGGAGCCGCGGTCGATGAGCTGCTGCATGAAGTGCGAGTGCCGGAGCGCGAGCCCGAGCAGGACGAAGCCGACGATCATCGCGATCGTCGAGAGGTAGCTGGTGTGTGCGCGCGGCGGACGCGTGTCGCCGCGGATCGTGATCAGGTTCCAGATCACGAACGCGGCAACGGCGATCCCGAGAATGACGATCGTCGTGAAGCCGTAGTCGAAGAACGACGCCGTCGGGCCGGCGCCGGCGCCCGAGCCGGCGAGCGGGCGGCCCCGGCTGGCGACGCCTGCGACGACGACGAGTGCCGTCACCGCGAGGCCGAGCAGGAGGACGCGGCGGGACGCCATGGCGCGGAGGCTACTCCAGGACGCGGCGCACGAGCTCGACATCGAGGCCGTCGACGATCTCCTCCGCCGCCGCGAGCCGGTGCGGGTCGAGCGTCCCGCGCACCGCGATCACGCGCAGGCCGGCGGCGAGAGCGGACTCGATCCCCGCCTCGGTGTCCTCGAACGCGAGGACATCCGCCGGCTCGGCGCCGAGCAGCGGCAGCGCCTTCACGTAGCCCTCGGGATCCGGCTTGCCGTGGACGACGTCGTCGGCCGCGACGATCCCGCGGAAGAGCGGCGCCAGTCCGGCGGCGGCGACGACCGGCTCGATCTCCGCCCGCATCGCGCCGGAGACGATCGCCACGGGAACCCGCTCCGCCGCGTACCGGACGGCCTCCCGCACCGGCTCGTGGACCGTCCGGCCGTCGGCGACGGCGGCGCGGTAGCGACGGATCCGCTCCTCGATCACCGCGTCGACGTCGGGATGGTCCGGCCCGAGCCAGCGCCGGACGATCTCGGGATCGGAATGGCCCGCGAGCCGGTCGAAGTACTCCTGGGCCGAGAGGGGCTTGCCGTGCTCCCCGAACAGCTCGACGAAGATCTCGCAGAGCACCGCCTCGTCGTCCGAGAGCGTCCCGTTGAAGTCGAAGGCGATTGCGTGTATCGGCATGCGATGGAAGCGGCGTTGGAGTTGACACGGTACGGAGAAACGTGGGATCAATGCGAATCTTCGGCGGGCAACGGGAGGCACACATGAACGAGACGGCGGTCGAGTCGGCGGGCGCATTCGAGAGCGAGGACGCCCGCCTCGAGAGTCTTGGGTACAAGCCGCAGCTGAACCGCGTACTGGGGCTGTTCGCGAACTTCGCGGTCGCGTTCACCTATCTCTCGCCGATGGTCGGCATCTACTCGCTGTTCGTCCTCGGCGTCGGCACGGGCGGGCCGGCGTACGTCTGGCTCACGTGGCTCCCGGTGATCGGGATGCTCTTCGTCGCGCTCGTCTTCGGCGAGCTGGCCAGCCACTATCCCGTGGCGGGAGCGCTGTTCCAGTACAGCAAGTTCTCGGTCGGGCCACGTTTCGGCTGGTTCGTCGGCTGGTTCTACGGCTTCGCGCTGCTGATCACCGTCGCCGCCGTCGACACGGGAGTGGTCAGCTACGTCACCGCGCTGACCCACAACTGGTTCGGCTGGAACCTCAACCCGGCCAGCCACGGGACGATCCTCCTGATCACGCTGGTCCTGCTGGCGATCCAGACGACGCTGAACATCACCGGCGCCAGCGTGATGGGCAACGTCGCAAAGTTCGGCGTCTACGTCGAGATCGTCGGCACGCTCGGGATCGCGATCATCCTCGCGATCCACGGCTTCCATCACAGCCTCGGGTTCCTGTTCACGACGCAGGACGTGCAGCACGTCGCCAGCAACCCGCTCGGCCTGAACTTCCACGGGAGCTGGCTCGGCGCGGCGGTCATCGCCGTCCTCGCACCCGTCTACATCTTCTACGGCTTCGAGGCGGCCGGGGACATCTCGGAGGAGACGAAGGACGCCGGACGGCAGGTCCCGAAGGCGATGCGGTGGGCGCTGATCTGGGGCGGCATCGCGTCGTTCATCCTCATCGGGGCGCTGCTCCTCGCGATGCCCGAGCACAACCCGATCGCGGCGACGATCAAGGGCGGCGGCATCCCGTTCATCCTCGGCGAGCTCCCGAGCTGGCTGCAGGACTGCCTGCTGCTGCTGATCATCTTCGCGTTCTTCTCGTGCGGGACGTCGATCCAGGGCGCCGGCAGCCGGCTCGCGTTCTCCTACGCGCGCGACGGCGCGCTTCCCGGCTCGAGCTGGATCGCGCGCGTGAACCAGCGGTTCAAGACGCCGGTGAACGCTCTCCTCGCGGGCGCGGTCGTGACCGTGCTGTTCGCGCTGCTCGTCTACGTGAATCCAGGTCACGACATCCACGTCTGGTTCGTCACGTATCCGGCGAACGTCAACGCGCTCGTCTCGCTCGTGTCGTTCGGCGTGAGCGGGATCTACCTCGCGTTCTTCCTGACGGTGATCGCGGCGATCGTCGCGCGGGCGCGCGGCTGGAAGCCGGAGGGGAAGTTCCAGCTCGGGCGCTGGGGCTGGCCGGTGTGCATCATCGCGCTCGTCTACCTCGGCGCGATGCTGATCAACGTCGTGTTCCCGTCCGGTCTTGCGAGCCCGCGCGGGTACTTCAACATCGACTGGATCACGCTCGTCGTGATCGCTGTGATCGCGATCGTCGGTGCGCTCTACATGCTCATCGGGCGCCCGACAAGAACGTCCAGAAGCACCTGCACGACACCGTGGAGCCGACGGGAGCCGAGCGCCATGGTTGAGCTCCGACCGGGTTGCTTGACACGATCCCGGTTGCACGTGGATCGGGAAAACCGACACCAAGGGAGGCAGATGTGAGTACGAGCGCCCCTGCGCCGGGGCCACAGATCTCAGAGGACGAAAAGATCCTGCACAAGCATGGGGTACGCCCAGGAGCTCTTCCGCGCCATGGGCGGGTTCCAGAACTTTGCGATCTCGTTCACGATCATCTCGATCCTCGCCGGCTGCCTGACCTCGTACTACATCGCGTTCGAGAGCGGCGGCCCGATCGCCGTCACGTGGGGCTGGCTGCTCGTCGGGCTCATGGCGACCCTCGTCGCGCTCGCCATGGCGGAGATCGCATCGGCGTTCCCGACTGCGGGCGGCCTCTACTACTGGGCCTCGAAGCTCGGAAGCCCGGGCTGGGGCTGGGCGACCGGCTGGTTCAACCTGATCGGGCAGGTCGCGGTCACCGCTGCGATCGGGTACGGGCTTTCGACGTTCGCGACGGTTCTGTTCGACGACCTGTTCTCGTTCGAGAAGCACATGAACGACTGGTTCGGCTTCAACTACAACGAGACGGTCTATGCGCTCTACGCGGTTCTGCTGCTCGCGGTGTGCCTGATCAACGTGTTCGACGTTCGGATCACGGCGATGCTGAACACGGTCTCGGCGTACTGGCACATGGTCGGCGTCGCGGTGATCGTGATCGTGCTGATCGTCGTGCCGAGTCACCACCAGTCGATCTCGTACGTGTTCACGGGGACGGTGAACGCGACGGGCTACGGCCACAACGTGACCGGCTTCCAGCACGCCGCGTTCTGGTTCGTCTTCGGTCTCGGCCTGCTGATGTCGCAGTACACGATGACCGGGTTCGACGCGTCAGCGCACATGGCGGAGGAAACGCACCAGGCGTCGCGGATGGCGGCGGTCGGGATGTACATGTCGGTGGTCGTCTCGGCGATCTTCGGCTTCATCCTGCTCGTGGCCGTGACGTTCGCGATCCCGAGCACGCAGGGCGCCCTCGACAACATCGGGGCGGTGGTGCCGTGGATCTGGAGCACGTCGATGAACCAGAACTGGTCGGACGCGCTGCTCACGATCTGCGTGATCGCCCAGTTCTTCTGCCTGACCGCGTCGACGACGTCGGCCTCGCGGATGATGTTCGCGTTCTCGCGCGACGGCGCCGTGCCCGGGCACACGTTGTGGCGGCGGGTGTCGAAGCACCGCGTCCCGGTGTACGCCGTGTTCGCGATCGGCGTGCTGTCGGCTCTGCTGATGGTGCCGGCGATCTGGAACTACCTCGTCGGCTACGCCGCCGGCACCGCGATCGCGGTGATCGGCCTCTACATCGCGTTCATCCTGCCGGTGATCCTGCGGCTGCGGCTCGGCAGCAAGTTCGAGCACGGCGCGTGGAGCCTCGGCCGCTGGTACAAGCTCATCGACGTCGTCGCGATCGTCTGGGTCGGCATCGTCACGGTCCTGTTCTGCATGCCGCTGTTCTACGACGGGCTGCCGTGGTCGGACAACTTCTCCTGGTCGCTGACGAACTACACGATCCTGTGGTTCATCGGCATCGGCCTGCTGCTTCGGCGGCTGGTGGGTGCTGTCGGCCCGCAAGTGGTTCAAGGGCCCGGTGCGGATGGGCACCGAGGACGAGCTGGCGCGCATCGAGACGTCGGAGGACTTCCTGCTTCCGGCCGAGGGGTAAGTCGTCTAATCCTCGCGCTGCACGTCGGCGAGGAGTTGTTCGAAGAGCGGGCCGTCGAATTCCTCGACGGCCCGCTCGTATTTCTCCATCGCCCAGCCCCAGAAGTCGAAGTCGATGTCGGAGATCCCGTCCTGGATCGAGCCCCACAGCGTCCAGCCGTACTTCGACATCAGCCCCCACAGCCGCGCGCGCGCGACCTTGTTGCGCAGCGGGCGGCCGTAGTACTCGGCGATCAGCGCCTCGAGCTGCGCGAGCGAGAGATTCGACTCGCTCCACACGTTGCCGAGCTCGAAGCACGGGTCGTTGTTGCCGGAGTACTCGTAGTCGATCAGCCGTAGCTCGCCGCCGACGTCGATGAAGTTCTCCGCGAGCAGGTCGTTGTTGCACGGGACGGTCGGCTCCGTGTGCGCGCGCATCGCGTCCTCGATCGCGCGCACCTGCGGCTCGAAGTCGGCGTAGCGGTCGGGGAGACGGAAGCCGCGCTCGCGCACGACGTCGAGGTAGCCGCGCTGGATCTGGAACATGTCGAAGTCGTGGAGGAACGGCCGGCCGGCGTGGAGGCGGCGGCACGCGTTCGCGATCGCGCCGATGCGGTCGCCGCGCCGGAGCAGCTCGCTCGACATCACCTCGCCCTCGAGGAAGCGCAGCACGAGCGCGTCGTGCTCCGGGAGCGCCGCGACGAACGGCGCGCCGACGCCGGTCTCCGACGCGGCGATCGTGTTGTGGATCTCGTTCTCGCGGTCGATCGCGAGCAGCCCCGTGTCCTTGCCCGAGATGCGGACGACGAAGGCGCCGGCCGGGGTCGTGACCTTGTAGTTCGTGTTCGTCAGCCCGCCGGCGAGCCGCTCGACCTCGCGCTCGCCGCGGAGCTCCGGAACCGCCTCCAGGACGTCTTCGAGCGCCACCGCGCGATCCTATATTTGGACTAGACCGAATCCAAGGTCTGTGATGGAATCGGCGCGTGGTGCCGGAGCGCGCACGGGCGGTGGTCGATCGGCGGCGGCGTCATCGGCTGCTCCGTCCTCTACCACCTGGCGAAGCAGGGCTGGACGGACTCCGTGCTCGTCGAGCAGTACCAGCTCACGCACGGCTCGACGTGGCACTCGGCCGGGCTCGTCGGCCAGCTGCGGTCGTCGCTGTCGCTGACGCGGATGATGCAGTACTCCGTCGGCCTCTACGCGGAGCTGAAGGAGGCGACCGGGAACGACCCCGGCTGGCGCCAGCTCGGCGGCCTGCGGCTCGCGTCGTCGCGAGCCGCGGCTCGAGGAGATCCGCCGCCAGGCAGCGTGGGCGAAGACGTTCGGGCTGCCGATGGAGATCGTCTCGGCCGACGAGGCGCAGGCGCTGTTCCCGCCGATGAGCACCGACGGCGTGCTCGCGGCGGCGTACATCGCCGACGACGGCTATCTCGATCCGAGCCAGCTCACGTTCTCGCTGGCGGAGGGCGCGCGGCGGCTCGGCGCGCAGATCGAGGTGCGGACGCGCGTCACCGGCATCGAGACGCGCGACGGCCGCGTCGTCGCCGTCGAGACCGATCAGGGCCGCATCGAGTGCGAGGTCGTCGTCGACGCGGCGGGAATGTACGCGCCGGAGATCGCGCGGCTCGTCGGCGTCGACCTGCCGATCATTCCGTTCGGCCACCAGTACCTCGTCACGGAGCCGTTCGAGCCGGCGCTCGAGCCGCTGCCGACGCTGCGCGACCCGGACAACCTCATCTACTTCCGCACCGAGGTCGGCGGCCTCGTCATGGGCGGCTACGAGCGCACGCCCGCGTCGTGGGGTCTCGACGGGATTCCCGAGGGCTTCGAGGCGAAGCTGCTCCCCGAGGACTGGGATCGCATGCAGCAGCTGTTCGTGAACGCGATCCACCGCGTGCCGGCGATGGAGCACGCCGAGGTGAAGATGTTCTTCAACGGGCCGGAGGCGTTCACGCCGGACGCGGACTTCCTGCTCGGCGAGACCGACGTGCCGGGCTTCTGGGTCGCCGCGGGCGGCTGCGCGCACGGGCTCGCGGGCGCGGGCGGCGTCGGCAAGGTGATGTCGGAGTGGATCGTCGACGGCCGTCCAGAGTGGGACGTCTGGCCGCTCGACCTGCGCCGCTTCGGCCGCCAGTACCGCAGCCAGGCGTACACGCTCGCGCGCACCGTCGAGGCGCTGTCGCAGTACTACGACATCAAGTATCCGGGCGAGGAGAAGAAGGCCGGGCGGCCGCTGCGCGTGTCGCCGGCGTATGCGCGGCACGCGGCGCTCGGCGCGGCGTTCGGCGAGAAGGGCGGCTGGGAGCGCGTCAACTGGTACGAGTCGAACGCGGCCGGCGGCGACGAGTCGCTGCGCCCGCGCGGCTGGGCGGGGGAGAACTGGTCGCCTGCGATCGAGGTCGAGGCGCGCGCGGCGCGCGAGAGCGTTGCGCTGTTCGACCAGTCGAGCTTCTCGAAGCTCGAGGTGCTCGGCCCGGGCGCGCTCGCGTTCCTCGAGCGGATGTGCGCGAACCGGATCGACCGTCCCGTCGGCACCGTCGTCTACACGCAGCTGCTGAACGCGCGCGGCGGCATCGAGGCCGACGTCTCGGTGATGCGTCGCGCCGACGATCGCTTCCTCTTCGTCACCGGCACGGCGTTCGGCACGCACGACCGCGCGTGGCTCGAGAAGAACATGCCGCGCGACGGCTCCGTCTACGTCAACGACGTCACGTCCGCGTACGCGTGCCTCTGTCTCTGGGGGCCGAAGGCGCGCGACGTCGTCGACCTCGACTTCCCGTACATGCAGGCGCGCGAGATCTCGCTCGGCAACGTTCCGGTCATCGCGTCGCGCGTCACGTACGTCGGCGAGCTCGGCTGGGAGTTCTACTGTCCGGCGGAGTACGGGCTCGCGCTCTGGGACACGGCTCTGCGTCGACGGCGTCACGCCGGGCGGCTACCGGGCGATCGACGCGCTGCGGCTCGAGAAGGGCTACCGCGCGTGGGCGAGCGACCTCAGCGGCGAGACGTCGCCGTACGAGGCGGGGCTCGGCTTCGCGGTGAAGCGCGACAAGGGCGAGTTCATCGGCCGCGACGCGCTCGACCCGGAGCCGGCGCAGCGGCTCGTCTGTCTCGTGCTCGCGGATCCGCGTGCGATCGCGCTCGGCTCGGAGCCGGTGCGCGCTGCGGACGGGACGATCGTCGGCCGCGTCACGAGCGGCGGCTACGGCTACGCGGTCGGCGCGAGCATCGCGTTCGCGTACGTCCCCGTCGCGTACACGGAGCCGGGGACGGCGATGGCCGTCGACATCTTCGGCGACTGGATCGAGGCCGAGGTTCGGGCCGAACCGTTGTACGACCCCAAGGGAGAACGGGTGAGGGCATGAAATACGCACGGATCATGGCCGAGGTCGAAGAGTCGATCGCCTCCGGCTGCCTCGCGCCGGGCGACCGGCTGCCGACGGAGCGCGACCTCGCCGCCGACTACGGCGTCAGCCGGATGACCGTTCGCCAGGCGCTGCAGTCGCTCGAGGCGCGTGGCGTCCTGCGCCGGACGATCGGGCGCAACGGCGGCTCGTTCGTTGCGCAGCCGAAGCTCGAACGCGACCTCGGCACGTTCAGCGGCCTGTCGGCGGAGCTCGCACGGCAGGGCGTCGCTCCGGGCGCGCGCGTGCTCTCAGCGCGCGAGGCGTGGCCGTCGATCGAGATCGTCCGCGTGCGCTACGCGGACGGCGACCCGTTCGCGCTCGAGCGCTCGTCGTTTCCGGCGGAGCGGTTCCAGGGGCTGCTCGACCTCGACCTGACCGGGTCGCTGTACGAGCTGCTCGACGAGCACTTCGACGCGGCGCCGGTGCGAGCGGTCGAGCGGATCGAACCGGTGCTCGCCGACGCGGCAGGAGGCGGAGGCGCTCGGCGTGAGCCGGCGCGCGCCGCTGATGCTCGTCGATCGCGTTGCGTACGACGCAGACGGCGCGACGGTCGAGACGGCGCGCGACGTCTTCCGCGGCGACCGCACGCGGATCGTCGCCTGGACGTCGGAGCTCGTCGCGCGGTGACCACCGTCGTCGTCGGAGGCGGGATCGCCGGCGTCAGCTGCGCGTACCACCTCGCGAAGGCGGGCGTGAAGGACGTCGTGCTCGTCGAGAAGGGCGAGCTGACGAGCGGCTCGACTCATCACGCCGCCGGGCTCGTCACGCAGTTCAACCCGTCGCCGACGATGATGCGGTTCCGCCGCTACAGCGTCGAGCTCTACAAGGAGCTCGGCGTGTTCGAAGCGGTCGGTTCGCTGCGCATCGCGTCGAGCCCGGAGAGCTTCGCCGAGCTGAAGCGCGGCGTCAGCCGCGCGCGCGGCATCGGCCTCGACGCAGAGCTCGTCGGGCCGGAGGAGGTGCGCCGGCTGCCTGTCGGAGGCGTCACCGGAGTCGCTCTACGGTGCGGTGTGGATGCCGGGCGACGGCTACGTCGACCCGCACATCGCGACGTACGCGGTCGCGTCGGCTGCGCGTGAGCTCGGCGTGGAGATACGCACGCAGACGCGCGTCACCGGGATCGAGCTCCGCGATCGCTCCGTCGCCGCGGTCGTCACCGAGCACGGCGCGATCGAGGCCGAGACGGTCGTGAACGCGGCCGGGATGTGGGCGCCGCAGCTCGCCGCGATGGTCGGCGAGTTCGTCTGCTCGATCCCCGTCGACCATCAGCACATCGCCCTGCACGCGGTCGAAGGCCACGAGCTGCCGCGCGACATGCCGTGCTTCCGCGACACCGACAATCTCGTCTACGGGAAAGCCGAGAGCGGCGGCGTGATGTTCGGCGGCTACGAGGCGAACCCGGTCTCGCGCTGGGAGGACGGCGTGCCGTGGGAGCACGGCTCGCGCATGCTCCGGCCCGACCACGAGCGCTTCGCGCCGCTGATGGACGGTGCGGTGCGGCGGTTCCCGTTTCTCGACGACGTCGGGCGTGACGGCGCTCGTCTGCCATCCGGACGCGATGACGCCGGACGGCAACCCGCTGCTCGGCGAGCTGTCGAGCGTGCGCGGGTTCTGGCTGGCGGCCGGCCTGTCGCTGAACGGCTTCGGCGGCGCGGGCGGGCTCGGCAAGGCGCTCGCCGAGCTCGTCACGGAGGGCGCGGCGGAGGTCGACGTGCAGCCGTACCGTCCGTGGCGCTTCGGCGGGCCGTACCGCGACCCGGCCTTCGCGGCCGCGGGCGCGCGCGAGGTCTACAAGTACTACTACCGGCAGCGCTATCCGTACGACGTCTCCGAGGCGGGACGGCCGAACCGGCTGTCCGCGCTGCACGGGCGGCTGCAGGAGCTCGGTGCGGTGTTCGGGACGAAGAACGGCTGGGAGCGCGCGGACTTCTTCGTGCCGGGCGAGCCGTGGCGGCGGGCCGGGGAGGACCAGCGCGCGTTCGGCTGGACGCGGCCGCCGTGGCACGAGCGCGTCGCCGTCGAGCACGCGGCGATCCGCGACCGGCTCGGGATCATCGACATGTCGTCGTTCGGCAAGCTCGAGGTGTCGGGGCCGGACGCGCTCGCGCTGCTCGAGCGCGTGTGCGGCAACCGGATCGACCGGCCGGTCGGCGCCGTCGTGTACACGCAGCTGCTCGACGCGCGCGGCGGGATCGTCGGCGACGTGACGGTGACGCGGCTCGGCGACGATCGCTTCCGCGTCGTCACCGGTGCGGGAGCCGTCGACTCGGACCGCGGCTGGCTCGAGCGCAACGGCGACGCCGCGATCGACGACGTCACGGACGCGCTCGCCGTGATCGGGATCTGGGGGCCGGAGGCGCGCGCCGCGCTCGCGGCGGTCACGGACGACGACGTCTCGGCGGAGGCGATCCCGTTCCGCACGGCGCGCGACATCCGCATCGGCGACGCGCCGGTGCTCGCGCAGCGGATCACGTACGTCGGCGAGCTCGGCTTCGAGCTGTACGTCGCGCGCGAGTGGGCGGTGCAGGTCTGGGACGCAATCGTCGCCGCCGCGAAGCCGGAGCCGGTCGGCTACCACGCGCTCGACTCGCTGCGGCTGGAGAAGGGCTACCGCTACTTCGGCGCGGACCTCACGTCGCTGGACACGCCGTTCGAGGCGGGCCTCGGCTTCTGCGTCGCACCGGGCAAGTTCCCCGAGCTCGACCGCGAGCCCGCCGCAGCGCCTGCGCACGCTTGTCGTCGGCGACGGCTACGTCACGGTCTACGGCGGCGAAGCCGTGCACGCCGGCGGCGAAGTGATCGGCCGCGTCCGCAGCGCCGGCTACGGCTTCACCGTCGAGCGCACGATCGCGCTCGCGAAGCTCCCGGCCGACCTCGAGGAAGGCACCGAGGTCGCGGTCGACGTCCTCGGCGAGCTCGTCCGAGCGACAGTCGTCGCGGACTGTCTCTACAACGCTGAGAGCCTGCGCGTCCACGCGTAGGCGGACGCGCAGGCTCTCAGACGGCCGCTACTTGCCGAGCCAGGCCTTGACCTTGGCCGGGTTGGCCTTGATCCACGTCTGGGCCGCCTTGTCCGGGTTCATGTGCTGCCCGGCGATCAGCTTGGCGACGGTGTTCTGGTCGGCGTTCGTCCACTTCCACCGCTTGAGGACGGCGACGGCGGGGGACCCGCTCGTGGCGAACTTCTTGCTGAACAGCTTCTCGAGCACGTAGGACGGGTAGGCGCAGGCGTATGCCTTCGGGTCGCCTCCGGCCTTCTCGTCGTCCTTGCACCCCGCGAAGCGCTTCGGCAGCTGAACCTGGTCCAGCTTGTAGGTCGCGTTCAGGTACTGCGGGTCGTACCAGTAGAAGATCACCGGCTTGTGCTGCTTGTAGAGCTGACTCCAGCGCGCGACCTGCGCGGGCTCGGCGCCGACGCTGACGAATTTGAAGTTCAGCCCGAGCGCCTGGATCAGCTCCTTGTCCTTCTGCACGTACGACGGATCGCCGCCGAGGAACATCCCCTGCGAGCCGGACTCCGGGCTCTTGAAGATCGTCTCCTTGCCCTTCAGCCCCTTCCACGTCTTGAACTGCGGGTACTGCTTCATCAGGTAGTCGGGGATGTACCAGCCGATCACGCCGAGAACCCCGTTCGGGCCGACCAGCGTGACGGTCTTCTGCTTGGTGACGTACTGCTTGTACTGGTCGGTGTGCTGCCAGTCCTCGAGCACCGCGTCGACCTTGCCGTCGGCCATCGCCTGATAGACCGGAATCTCGGCGATCTGGCGTGATGTTGACCTTGCAGCCGATGCTCTCGAGCACGTTCTTGGCCACGTACGTGTTGGCCGTCGAGCCGGCCCACGCCTGCTCGTTGAGCGTGACCGTGCCGCACGACGCGGTCCTCTTCGCGCCGGCGGTGCCGACGACCGCGAGCGCGGCGACCGCGGCGAGTGCGAGCACGGCCGCAGCCCAAAGACCCCGACGCGCTCCGAGACGTTTCGACATTCGAGCCTCCTTTGTTGCTCAGCTTCGCTGGAATCCGCTCCGAATGGTCATGAGTCCTGCCCCTGCACTGTCCGCCGGTTTCCCTGCGTGACCCGGTCGAGCGCGATGCCGAGCGCGAGGATCGCGACCGACGCCACGACGCCCAGGCCGAACTCGTTCCGCTGCAGCCCCTGGGCGACCTCGTACCCGAGCCCGCCCGAGCCGACGAGGCCGCCGATCACGACGACCGCCAGCACCATGATGATCCCCTGGTTGACGCCGAGCATGATCGCGTCGCGCGCCAGCGGGATCTTCACCTTGCGGAGCACCTGCAGCCTGCGTCGCGCCGAAGGAACGAGCGGCCTCGACGGTGTTCGCCTCGACCTCGCGCACGCCGCGTCGACACGAGCCGGATCACGACCGGCGTCGAGTACAGCACCGCGGCGATGATCCCCGGCACGATCGAGACCGGCATCAGGTAGATGAACGGGATGATGTAGACGAGCTGCGGCAGCGTCTGCAGCACGTCCATGATCGGGCGGAGGATCTTCTCCACGGTGCGGCTCTCGGCCGCCCACACGCCGAGGACGAACCCGAGGGCCACCGCGAGAGCGGTCGCGACGAGAACCTGCGCCGCAGTCGCCATCGCCGGATCCCACTGCCCGATCACTCCGATTAAGACGAGCATCGAGAACGTTGTGATAGCCGGCCGTCGCCCGCTCACGAGGAACGCGATCCCCGTCAACCCGAGCAGCATCACGAGCCACGGGGTCGCGGCGGAGTAGTTCTCCATCGGCGTGAGGCCGTACTTCACCATGAAGTTGCCGATCGGCTCGCGACACCGCGAAGACCGCGGTTGCCGGATCCTGGACGTAGTCGAGAAACGACTGGATCTGCGCCAGCAGCCAGGTCTGCGCGTTTCGCCCGGCGTAGACGGCGCCCGCACCGAACGCGTAGGCGAGCCCGACCGAGACGAGCACCGCGGCCGCGGCGGCCAGCGTCTCGAGGTGGAGCCGACGTCTGACCGCGTCGGTCACGTGGCGGTGTGCCGGATCGGTGCGCACCGCCATCGACTCCGTCGCTCGGTCGAGCGCGATCGCCATGATCACGATCGCGAAGCCGGCCAGGATCGCGAGGGCGGGGTTCGAGTAGATGCCGTTGGTGACGACGTCGCCGAGCCCCGGCCCGCCGATCAGCCCGGCGATCACGACCATCGAGAGCGCGAACAGGATCACCTGGTTCACCGACAGAAGAAGCATCCGCCGCGCGAGCGGGAGCTGCACCTTCCAGAGCACCTGCTTGCGCGTGGAGCCGAGCGCCTCGGCCGCTTCGACCGTGTTCGTCGGCACGCCGCGGATGCCGAGCGCTGTGATCCGGATCGCGGGCGGGATCGCGTAGATCATCGTCGTGACGACCGCGGCGCCCGGACCGACCGAGAAGAGGATCACGACCGGCATCAGGTATGCGAACGCGGGCACGATCTGCATCGCGTCGAGCACCGGCGTGATCGCGCGCTGGAACGCGGTCGGAGCGGCCCGCGAGGACACCGAGCGGCATCCCGATCGCGAGCGAGAGCGTGACCGCGGAGACCATGAGTGCGAAGGTCTCGACGCTCTCCTGCCAGAGGCCCATCAGCGCGAAGGAGAGGAACGCCGCGAGCACGCCGAGTGCGGCGCGCCGGCTTCCGAAGCGCAGCGCGACCACGGTGCCGAGCACCGTCGTCCCCACCCACGTCAGCTTGTAGAAGAAGCTGGTCAGCCACGAGACGAGGTTGTCGAGGAATGTGGCGACGGCGTTGAAGATCGTGAAGAAAAAGCTCGGGTTCGACGCGTTGCGCTCCGCGCTGAGCCAGTTCTGGAAATTGTCGAGATACCCGGTCAGCGCGCCCCAGGTCAGCCACGACGGCCACGGGAACTGGTGGCCCCAGCCGAGGTAGGCGACGAGGATCGCGAGCAGGATCGCGACGACGAGGCCGTAGCGGCCGCGCCACCACGGGCGCGGCGACGCCAGCACGATCCTGGACGGCGCGAATCCGGTGGTCGTCGACACGTCAGTCCCGCTCGCCGGCGATCGCGTTGAGCACCGCCACCCGGTCGACCACGCCGACGACGCGGCCTTCCTCGACGGCGCAGATCGGGCGCTCGCTGGCGGCGATGACCGAGACGGCGTCCCGCACGGTCGTGCCGACGTCGAGCATCGGTGCGCCTTCGCTCTCGCCCGCTTCCGGCGGGCGCATGATCCAGCGCAGCGTCAGAACGTGGCTGCGGGGGATGTCCCGGACGAAGTTCGCGACGTAATCGTCGGCGGGCGAGCCGACAAGATCCTCCGGCGTGCCGAGCTGGACGATGGCGCCGTCGCGCATGATCGCGATCCGGTCGCCGAGCCGCAGCGCCTCCGGCAGGTCGTGGGTGATGAACACCATCGTCTTTCCCGTCTCGTACTGGAGCCGGATCACCTCGTCCTGCATGTCGCGCCGGATCAGCGGGTCGAGCGCGCTGAACGGCTCGTCGTAGAGCATCACCTTCGGGTCGACGGCGAACGCGCGTGCGAGGCCGACGCGCTGCTGCATGCCGCCCGAGAGCTGGTCGGGGAACTGGTTGGCCGAGTCCTCGAGCCCGACGAGCTCGAGCACGTCAGCGGCGCGGGCGAGGCGCTGCGCCTTGGGCATCCCCTGGACCTCGAGCCCGAACGCGACGTTGTCGATCACGCGGCGGTGCGCGAGGAGGCCGAAGTGCTGGAAGACCATCGACGAGGTGTGGCGCCGCAGCTGCCGCAGCTCGGCCGGACTGCAGCCGATCACGTCCTTGCCGTCGATCTCGATCCGTCCCGCACTCGGCTCGATCAGCCGGATCAGGGTGCGGACGAGCGTCGACTTGCCGGAGCCTGAGAGGCCCATCACGACGAACACCTCGCCCGGCCAGACCTCGAACGAGACGTTCCGGACCGCGGCCACGCAGTCCGTCTTCGCGCGCAGGTCGGCGCGCGGAAGCTCGGCGTCCGGTGTGCCGATGATCTGGTCGGCGCGCCGGCCGAAGATCTTCCACACGCCCTCGGCTTGGATCAGCGGCGCGCCGGTGCGATCGATGCGCTGCTTCCCGTTCGCGGGCGGGCCGGGGGCGACCGTCACCGGCTCGGACGCTCCTGCCGGATCAGAAGAGGCCGACAGTCCGTCCCTCTCCGTCGATGTCGACGTTGACCGCCGCGGGAGTCTTGCCGAGCCCGGGCATGGTCTGCATGTCGCCGCACAGCGCCACGAGCCAGCCGGCGCCGGTGTACGCGCGAATGTCGCGCACCGTGACCGTGAAGCCGGTCGGCGCGTTGGCGAGCGTCGGGTCGTGGGAAAGGGACAGATGCGTCTTGGCCATGCAGATCGGGAGCTGGTCGAAGCCGGCTTCGTTGAACTGCCTGATCTTCTCGCGTGCGGCGGGCAAAAGCGAGATCCCGTCGGCGCCGTAGACGCGCTTGGCGATCGCCTCGATCTTGGCTTCGATCGGGTCGTCGAGCGGGTAGACCGGTCCGAAGTTCGACGGCTGCTCCGTTGCGGCGACGACCGCCTCGGCGAGCGCGGCGGCGCCCTTGCCGCCCTCGACGACCGCGTCGTTCGGTCTCGGCGGCGAACGCGCCGTTCTCGAGCGCCATCTTCCGGATCAGTTCGATCTCGTCGTCGGAGTCGGTCGGGAAGCGGTTGACGGCGACGACCGGCGTCAGTCCGAACTCCTTGATGATGCCGATGTGGCGGATCAGATTCGCCGCGCCCTTCTCGACGACGTCGATCCCGCCGTCCGGGTCGCCGCCGTGATGCTTCAGCGCCTTCGCGGTCGCGACGAGGATCGCCGCGCTCGGCTGCAGTCCGCCGACACGGCAGACGATGTCGAAGAACTTCTCCATGCCCATGTCGGAGCCGAAGCCGCTTTCGGTGACGACGATGTCGCCGAGCTTCAGCGCGACGCGGTCGGCGACGAGCGAGTTGTTGCCGTGCGCGATGTTCGCGAACGGGCCGCAGTGGACGAACGCGGGCTGGCCCTCGAGCGTCTGGACGAGGTTCGGCTTGATCGTCTCCTTCAGCAGCACGGTCATCGCGCCGGCGACCCTCAGCTGCTCGGCGCTGACGGGCTCGCCTTCGAATGTGTTGCCGACGGTGATCGCGCCGAGTCGCTCGCGGAGGTCGTGGAGATCGCGTGCGACGGCGACGATCGCCATCACCTCGGAGGCGGCGGTGATGTCGAAGCCGGTCTCGCGAACGTAGCCGTTCGCGCGGCCGCCGATGCCGACGACGATGTCGCGCAGCGCGCGGTCGTTCATGTCCATGCAGCGGCGCCACGAGATCGAGAGCGGGTCGATCCCGAGCTCGTTGCCGTGGAGGAGGTGCGCCTCGAGCATCGCGGCGAGAAGGTTGTTCGCGGCGCCGATCGCGTGGATGTCGCCGGTGAAGTGGAGGTTCATGTCCTCCATCGGGACGACCTGCGCGTAGCCCGCGCCGGCCGCGCCGCCCTTGATCCCGAAGACGGGGCCGAGCGACGCCTCGCGGAGGCAGAGGACGGGGTTGCGGCCGATCGCGCCGAGGCCCTGCGTCAGCGACACCGCCGTCGTCGTCTTGCCCTCGCCGGCCTTCGTCGGCGTGATCGCCGTGACCGTGACCAGCTTCGCGTCGGGCCGGTCGGCGAGCCGGTCGAGCACCGAGAGCGAGATCTTCGCCTTGTAGCGGCCGTAGAGATCGACCTCGTCCGGCTCGAGCCCGGCGCCGGCAGCGAGGTCCGCGATCGGACGCAGCACGGCGTTCTGTGCGATCTCGAGGGAGGACGGCATCTTCGTCGCCACGGCGGCGGTCCTTTCGTCAGCGGTTCGCGGTCTGGATATTGGGAATATATTCCTGCTCGTGGCGACGGCGACACGGCAGGCAAGCTCGCTCGCGGATCAGGCGTACTCGGCGATCCGCGGCCTCATCGTGACACTCGAGCTCGAGCCGGGTGCGCTGATCAACGAACGGGAGCTGATCGAGCGGATCGGGATCGGGCGAACGCCGGTGCGCGAGGCGCTGCGACGGCTCGCGCAGGAACGGCTGGTCGAGGTCTTTCCGCGCCGCGGCATGTTCGTGACGGGCGTCGACGTGCGCGAGCTCGCGCGGCTCTCCGAGGTGCGCGCGGTGCTCGAGCCGGAGGCGGCGCGGCTCGCGGCGGAGCGCGCGACGGACGCGGAGCGCGCCGAGCTGCGCGAGCTGATCGCGGAGATCGGCGCCGACCTCGACGACCGCGGGCTGATGGAGCTCGACGAGCGGATTCACCGCGCCGTCTACCGCTGCTCCCACAACGAGCTGCTCGAGGACACGCTCGAGCAGTACTACATGCTGGCGCTGCGGATCTGGATGATCGCGCTCGACCGGCAGCACGAGCTGGAGGACGCCGTCCAGGAGCACCGCACGCTCCTCGAGGCGATCCACGACGGCGACGCGGAGGCGCGCGGCGGCGACGATGCGCGGCCACGTCGAGGACTTCGAGCAGGCGATGCACCGCGTGCTCCTGAGCGTGTGAGGGCGGACGAGTGAGCGACTTTCCGCAGCAGGCGCGTGCCGTCGTGATCGGCGGCGGCATCGTCGGCAACAGCCTCGCCGGCTGGCTCTGCGAGCTCGGCTGGCGCGACGTCGTGCTCCTCGACAAGGGGCCGTTCCCGAATCCGGGCGGCTCGACCGGGCATGCGTCGAACTTCATCTTTCCGGTCGACCACTCGAAGGAGATGACGCAGCTCACGCTCGAGTCGATGCGCCAGTACCGCGAGGCGGGGACGCTGACCGAGTGCGGCGGCATCGAAGTCGCGCGCACCGAGGAGCGGCTGGAAGAGCTGCGGCGCCGGATGGAGTCGGCGACGGCGTGGGGGGTCGAAGGCTGCCGGCTCGTGACGCCGGCGGAGATCAAGGAGCTCGTGCCGTTCGTCGACGAGTCGATTCTGCTCGGCGGCTTCTATACGCCGTCGGTGGCGGTCGTCGACTCGCTGCGCTTCGGGACGATCATGCGTGAGCGCGCGCAGGCGTCGGGTGCGTTGGCGGTGTTCGCGAACACCGAGGTGAATGCGATCGACGTCGAGGACGGTCGCGTGCGGCGCGTGCGGACGAGCCGCGGCGACGTCGAGGCGGAGCTCGTCGTGATCGCGTGCGGCGTCTGGAGCCCGCGCATCGCGCGGCTCGCGGGCGCGTCGATCCCGCTCACGCCGGCGGTGCACCAGATGATCGACGTCGGCCCGGTGCCGCGGTTCCTGTCGTCGAAAAGCGCGATCGAGTTTCCGATCGTCCGCGACATGGACACGAACATGTACGAGCGCCAGGACGGGCAGGGGCTCGAGGTCGGGTCGTACGCTCACCGGCCGATCCTCCACGAGCCCGACGAGATCCCGTCGATCGAGGAGGCGTCGCTCTCGCCGACGGAGCTGCCGTTCACGCAGGAGGACTTCGAGCTGCAGCTCGAGCACGCGCTTCAGCTCGTGCCGGAGGTGCTCGGCGACGAGTCGGTCGGCATCAAGTACGCGATCAACGGGCTGCTCTCGCTGACGCCGGACGGGCTGCCGCTGCTCGGCGAGACGCCGGAGGTTCGCGGGCTGTGGGCCGCGTCGGCGGTGTGGGTCAAGGAAGGCCCGGGTGTCGGGAAGTCGGTGGCGGAGTGGATCGTCCACGGCGAGCCGGAGATCGACCTGCAGTCGTCCGACATCGCGCGCTTCTACGACGAGCAGCGCACGGCAGAGAACGTGAAGGGACGCGCGGCGGAGGGATTCAACAAGACGTACGGGATCGTCCATCCGGCGGAGCAGTGGGCGTCGAACCGCGGCGTCCGTGTCTCGCCGTTCTACGATCGCGAGCAGGAGCTCGGCGCGGTGTTCTACGAGGCGGCGGCGTGGGAGCGGCCGCAGTGGTACGCGTCGAACGCGCCGCTCGTCGAGGAGTACGGCGTCGCCGCGCGCGATCACGAATGGGACGCGCGCTGGTGGTCGCCGATCATCAACGCCGAGCACCTCGCGATGCGCGACCGCGCCGCGATGTTCGACCTCACCGCGTTCTGCATCTTCGACGTCGTCGGGCCGGGTGCGCTCGACGTCGTGCAAAAGGTCGCGGCGCGGCAGATGGACGTACCGAGCGGCCGTGTGATCTACACGCCGCTGCTTTCGCAGCGCGGGACGTTCAAGTCGGATCTCACGATCATGCGGATGGACGACGAGACCTTCCGCGTCGTCACCGGCGGCGCGCACGGCATGGCGGACAAGAAGTGGTTCGCCGACCACCTGAACGACGGCGCGCGGATCGACGACCTGACGTCGACCTGGTGCACGGTCGGGCTCTGGGGGCCGCGCGCTCGCGACATCCTCGCGGCGGTGACGAGCGACGACGTCTCGAACGACGCCTTCCCGTTCAGCACGTGGAAGACGGTCGCCGTCGACGGCGTCGACGTACTCGCATCGCGGATCTCGTACGTCGGCGACCTCGGCTGGGAGCTCTACGTCCCGATGGCGGACGGCGCGACGTTGTGGGACGCCCTGTGGGAGGCGGGCCGTCCGCACGGCGTCGTGCCGGCCGGGATCGGTGTCTACGGAACGACCGGCCGGCTCGAGAAGGCATACCGCGCGTTCGGCACCGAGCTCGACGCCGACTACGACGTCGTCGAGGCGGACATGGCGTGGTGGAAGGTGAAGGACGAGGACTTCGCCGGGAAGGCCGCGCACGTCGCGCACCGCGCGTCCGAGCCCGTCGCCCGCCTCTGCACGCTGACGATCGACGACCACACCTCCGCGAGCGGCGTGAAGCGCTACCCGCTCGGCCGCGAGCCGATCCTGACGCCGGACGGCGCCCCGATCACCGACGCGAAAGGCCGCCGCTCGTACGTCACGAGCGCGGGCGCCGGCCCGTCGCTCGGCAAGCACATCCTGATGTCGTACCTCCCGCCGGAGCAGGCTGTGGCCGGTACGAAGCTGGTCGTCGAGTACATGCGAGGAGCGGTACCCGGTCACGGTCGACATCGTCGGCTCGACGCCCCGTTCGACCCCGAGAACACGCGGATCCGCTCGTGAAGATCCTCGTCTGCGTGAAGCGCGTTCCGATGACCGGCGGGCGGATCGTGCTCACCGACGACGCGCAGGAGATCAAGACGCAGCATCTCGGCTTCACGATCTCGCCGCACGAGGAGTGCGCAGTCGAGGAGGCGGTGCGGATCGTCGAGGCGAACGGCGGCGAGGTCGTCGTGCTCGCGCTCGGACCGGCCGAGGCGGAGGAGCAGCTGCGCGACTGTATGGCGATCGGCGCCGACCGCGGGATCCTGATCAAGACAGACGGCCAAGAGTGGGATCCGCAGGCGACCGCAGCGGCGATCGTCGACGCAGCGCGGGACGAGAGCTTCGACCTGCTCCTGTTCGGGAACGAGTCGGCGGACTCCGGCAACTACCAGGTCGGGATCCGCGTTGCGTACGCGCTCGGTCTCCCGGTCGTCACGGGGCTGAAGAAGATCGACGTCGGCGATGGACGCGTCCGTTGCGAGCGCGACGCAGGCGGCGCGCGCGACGTCTACGAAGCACCGCTTCCCGCCGTCCTGACCGTGCTCGAGGGACTGAACCTCCCGCGCTATCCATCGGTACCGGGCCGGCTGCGCGCGAAGTCGAAGCCGCTCGCGATCGTCGAGCCCGCGCGGCCCGACTCGAAGCTCGAGAAGCTCCGGCTCGTCCTTCCGAAGGGCCAGGGCAAGCAGGCGGAGATCCTCGGCGAGGGCGCAGCCGCCGCGCCGCGCGTCGTCGAAGTGATGCAAGGGCTGGGTGTCGCGTGAGCGTCCTCGTCTTCGTCGAGCCGGACGACGACCTGTCGCTGCAGGCGCTCGGGTTCGCGCGCGCGCTCGGCGACGTGCGCGCGGTCTCGGTCGACGGCGCGTACGCGCCCGCGGCGTGGGCGGCAGCGCTCGTCGACGCCGCGGACGGCGCCGACACGATCGTCGCCGCCGGCTCCGACCGCGGCAACGAGCTGCTCGCGCACGTCGCGGCGCGGCTCGACCAGCCGTTCGCCGCAAACGTGACCGCGATCGACGGCGACGTCGTCACGCGCGTCCGCTGGGGCGGCAGCCTGCTCGAGGAGGCGCGGCTGCACGGCTCGCCGCGGATCCTCACCGTCGCGCCGCACACGCAGCCGGCCGCGCGAGGCCGCTGCAGGCCGAGATGCTCACAGCACCCGCCGTCGAGAACTCCGTCGCGGTGCTCGAGCGCGTCGAGGAGAGCGCCGGCGGCGTCTCGCTCCGCGACGCGAAGGTCGTCGTCAGCGGCGGCCGCGGCGTCGGATCCGCCGAAGGCTTCGCGATCATCGAGGAGCTCGCGGCGCTCCTCGGCGCCGCGGTCGGGTGCAGCCGCGTCGTCACGAGCGCCGGCTGGCGCCCGCACACCGACCAGGTCGGCCAGACCGGCACGAAGATCTCCGCCGACCTCTACATCGCCTGCGGCATCAGCGGCGCGACGCAGCACATCGCCGGCGCGAAAGGCGCGAAGAAGATCCTCGCGATCAACAGCGACCCGGAGGCGCCGATTCTCGGCGTCGCCGACTACGGCGTGATCGGCGACCTGCACGAGATCGTCCCCGCGATCAGCGCCGAGCTGAGAAAGGTGCGCGCGGAATAGCCGTCGCCGCGGTTGCGCTCGCCATCCTGCTCGTCGCCTGCGGCGGGCTGTTCGCGCGCCGCGCCCGCTTCCTCACCGCGCAGGTGCGCCGCGCGCGCCCGAACGACCGCGCGCCCGACACGCCGCGGCAGCTCCGCAACGAGGCGACGATCGTCCTCGGCCAGAAGAAGCTGCTCGACCGGCTCGTCCCCGGCCTGATGCACGCGTTCATCTTCTGGGGCTTCCTCGTTCTCTTCCCGACGATCGTGATGGCGACGATCGCCGCCGTCGACCCGCACGCGACGCTGCCGTGGCTCGGCCACCAGGGCTGGTACATGCTGCTCGTCGACCTCTTCGTGATCCTCGTCTTCGCGGGAGTCGTCAGCGCCGCCGCCGTCCGCGCGCTCGTCAACCCGCAGCGCTTCGCAGGCTCGCATCGCGCCGAGGCGTACGTGATCCTCGTGCTGATCGCAGGCGTCGTGCTGACGCTCCTCTGCTGGCACGCCGCCGCGATCGCGTCCGGCCGCAACGAGTGGCCCGCGCACTGGTCGTTCCTCTCGAACGCGCTCGCGCAGGTCTTCCCGTCGAGCACCGTCGCGGAGCGCATCTTCGTCTGGGCGCACCTCTGCGTGATCTTCGGCTTCCTCGTCTACCTGCCGTACTCGAAGCACCTGCACATCGCCACCGCCGCGGTGAACGTCTGGCTCGCGCGCACCGGCGCGCGCGGCCGCCTCGAGCCGCTGCGCTTCGACGTCCCGGACGACGAGCTCCGCTTCGGCGTCGCGACGATCGCCGACCTGACGCGGAAGGAAGTGATCGACGCGTTCTCCTGCACCGAGTGCGGCCGCTGCCAGGACGCGTGCCCCGCGTACGCGACGGGGAAGATCCTCTCGCCGAAGCTGCTGATCATGGGCGTGCGCGACCAGATCTTCGCGCAGAGCGACGCACCGATCGTCGGCAACGGCGTGCCCGAGGACATGATCTGGGACTGCGTCACGTGCGGCGCGTGCGTCGAGGCGTGCCCGGTGTCGATCGAGCACGTCGACCACATCATCGACCTGCGCCGGAGCCGCGTCATGGTCGACTCCCAGTTCCCGGCGGAGGCGGAGCCGATGCTCCGCGACGTCGAGCGCGCGTCGAATCCGTGGGGCAAGCCGCAGACCGACCGCGCCGCCTGGGCGGAGGGACTCGGCGTGCGCATCCTCGAGCCGGGCGACCCCCCGCCCGCGTACCTGTACTGGGTCGGCTGCGCCGCGTCGTTCGACGAGCGCGCCCGCGCGTCCGCGGAGTCGACGGCGAAGCTCCTCCAGGCGGCCGGCGTCGACTTCGCGATCCTCGGCCCGCGCGAGTCCTGCACCGGCGACCCGGCTCGCCGCATGGGCAACGAGTACGTCTTCCAGGCATTCGCGGAACAGAACGTGACGACGCTGAACGACGCCGGCGTGACGAAGATCGTCGCGAGCTGCCCGCACTGCTTCAACACGCTCGCGAACGAGTACCCGGACTTCGGCGGCCGCTACGAGGTGCTGCACCACACCGAGCTGCTCGCGGAGCTCGTCGAGGACGGACGCCTGAAGCCGAAGGCGGGCACGGAGTCGATCACCTACCACGACTCCTGCTACCTCGCGCGCCACAACGACGTGCGCATGGAACCGCGGAAGCTCCTGAACGTGATCGGCCAGCCCGTCGAGATGAAACGGAGCGGCAAGCAGACGTTCTGCTGCGGCGCCGGCGGCGCGCACATGTGGATGGAGGAGCGCGGCACCCAGATCAACGTCGAGCGCGCGCGCGAGGCGGCCGACACCGGAGCGGAGACGCTTGCCGTCGCCTGCCCGTTCTGCACCGTGATGCTGGACGACGGCATGCGCGAGACGGGTGCCGAGCTGCGCGTCGCCGACGTCGCAACGCTGCTCGCCGAGTCGCTCGAGGGCTAGCCCCTGGTGTCGCTACGCGATCGCGGCGCGCACGGACAGCTCGGGGCCTTCGTGGCGCATGTCGAACACGTTCGCGATGCGACGGAGCAACGCGACGGCTGCACTGTTGTCGCTCGCCACGAGCGCGGTCAACTCGGTGATGCCGGCAGCGCGCGCGTCTGCGACCAGCTCCTTGCAGAGCGCCGACCCGATGCCGCGCTGCTGGTATTCGTCGGCGACGGCGAAGGCGATCTCCGCGGCGTGGCCGTCGCGTACGAGCCGTGCGATCGCGACCGGCCGCGCGTCGCCGTCGACGTACGCGACGAGCACGTGGTGTCTCCCGTCGACACGCGCGAGCTGCGCAAGATCGGACGCGGTAAGGCGCGGCTTCGGTCCGTTGAATCGCGACCGGCGCGACCGGTCGCCCAGTCGTTCGAAGATGCTCAACACGGTGTCCGTGTCGCCGTTTCGCAGGTGCTTCACGAGCAGCTTCGGCCCGTGCTTCGGTTTGAGAATTCTGGTGTGCATGGTGTGAGTGCGGGCACCGGGGGCGCGGACGCCCCCGGTGCGATCGCGTCGTCCTCCTCAGTCCTGGATCAGGATGTTGTTGCCGGGGCCGCCGTCGAGCACGTCGAAACCGGGGCCTCCGATCAGGACGTCGTCGCCCAGACCGCCGAGCAGCGTGTCGTTTCCGGCGCTGCCGACGAGGACGTCGGCGCCTGCGCCGCCGTCGACGGTCAGTGAGAGCACATCGGCGGCGAGATTCGCCGCGACGACCGAGTCGTCACCGTCCGCCGCGTTGACGATCAGCGCGTCGTTGGCCGGTTCGGAATTGGCGATCTTCACTGTCGCCGCTGTGCCGCTCACCGTTGCGGAACCGCTGCTACCGGTGACCGCGATCGCGTCGGCCGCGTTGGTGCCGTCAACGATCACCTGGTCGGCCGAGCCGTCGCCGGCTCCGTTCGAGCCGAGGTCGACGTTTACCGCCGTGACGCTCGTCCCGGTCAGGTCGTTCACCGTGACCGTGTCGGCGCCGCCGAGCACGTTCAGGTTCACCGTTTCCACGCCGTCCGTGTCCATCGTGATGTTGGCGACGTCGCGGAAGAGCCGGAACCGGCTGCCGTTCGCGGACAGGTCGATGTGCTCGTTGACGTTGGCGCCGTTGAACAGCAGCGTGTCCGTGCCGGCCTGGCCCTCGACGGTGTCGCTGCCGTCGCCGGGGTTCCAGACGAACGTGTCGTCGCCGGCGCCGAGCAGGGCGACGTCGTTTGCCCTGCCGCCGATGACGAGGTCGTTGCCGGCCGAGCCGATCAACTGGTCGGCGTCGTCGCCGCCGTTGAGCGCGAGCTTGACCGAGCTCGCGTCGAGGCCGGAGGCGTCGACGGTGTCGGCGCCCGCCAGCGAGTTGACGGTGAGCGTGTCGTTCGTGGGCTCCGCGTTCGCGACGTTGACGGTGGCCGCGAGGCCGGTCACGGTCGCGGCGCCGTTGCTCCCCGCGACCTTGATCGCGTCCGGGCCGGCTGTGCCGCTGACGACGACCTGATCCGCTGCGCCGTCGCCCGCACCGTTCGATCCGAGGTCGACGTTCACCGCGCTGACGCCGGTTCCGGTCAGATCGTTGGTCGTCACGACGTCGGGGCCGCCGGCGGCGTTGACGGCGACATGCTCGACGCCGTTCGTGTCCATCGTGATGTTGCCGACGTTGCGGAAGAGCCTGAGCCGCGTGCCGTTGGCCGACAGGTCGATGTTCTCGCCGACGTTCGAGCCGTTGAAGATCATCGAGTCGGTGCCGTCCTGTCCTTCCACGGTGTCGCTCCCGTCGCCCGGATCCCAGACGAACGTGTCGTTGCCGTCGCCGAGCAGGGCGACGTCGCTGCCCTGGTTCCCGTCGACTACGTCGTTCCCGGCGCCTCCCACGAGGACGTCGGCGCCCTGGCTGCCGGCGATCGTGTCGTTGCCGTCGCCGCCGTCGGCGCTGAGCTGCGCGAACACGGTGGCGGGGAGCGTCGACGCGTCGACGGTGTCGGCACCGCCGAGCGCGTTGACGGTCAGCGCGTCGTTCGCAGGCTCTGCATTCGCGATGTTCACCGTGGTGGCGAGGCCGGTGACACTCGCCGACCCGTTGGCGCCGGTCACGGCGATGTGGTCGGCGTGGTTCGTGCCGTCGACGACGACCTGATCGGCCTGGCCGTCGTTGGCGCCGAGGTCGAGGTTCAGCGTCTCGAGGGCGGTCCTCGTCACGTCGTCGACGGTGATCGCGTCTGCGCCGCCGAGCGCCTCGAGGTTCACCTGCTCGATGCCGCTGGTGTCCATCGTGACGCTCGCGATGTCGCGGACCAGCTCGAGCCGGCCGCCGTTCGCGGACAGCTCGATGTGCTCGGACACGTTGGCGCCGTTGAAGTTCATCGTGTCGCTGCCGCTCCGGCCGTCGACGGTGTCGCTGCCTTCGCCGGGATTCCAGACGAACGAGTCGTCGCCGGCTCCGAGGTTGACGGTGTCGTTTCCTCGACCCGCGTCGACGGAGTCGTTGCCGGCATTGCCGTGGATCGTCTCGGCGCCCGAGCCTCCGACGATCGTGTCGTCTCCGGCGCCGCCCTCGATCGTGGTCGGGATGGTGTCGGTGAACGGGCCGCCGGACTCGTCGATCCGGATCGTGTCGTCGCCGGCGCCGCCGTTGACGTCGATGCTCGTGATGCTCGCGCGGGCGAAGTTGAAGTCGGCCGCGCCGTTGCCGACGTCCACCTGCACGACGGCGGGATTGCCGGCCTGCAGGCGAACGGCGATCGTGTCCGCGTCGGTTGTGCCGACGACGCTCAGCGCGCCGTCTTTCAGCTTCGGCTGTTTGAAGCCGCTCGCGGCGTGTCCCTGCGCCGCGACGAGCGCGGCCATGCCCGTGAAGGCGGCCACAGCCACGATGAATCGTCTGAAGAAGTCCACTGTTCCTCCTGGTTTCTGAATTGGGCGCGCTGCGCGGCCCAACGGATGTGTCGTTGGTCGATGGTCGGTGCGCCGGGCTCCCACTCGCACCGGGGCGACCCCCCTGGCTTTGGCGCGGGCGCCGAAAGACAGGGGGAGGCCCACGGTGCGAACGGGGTCGCGGCGGAGCAGCATCAACGCCATGGAATCCCGCTTTCAATTCCTTGACATGCCCGGGCTGGTCGATCGACATGCGGCGTCGGGCGCCCGGCAGGTCGCGCTCGCCGCGCGGAAGCAGCAGGAGCTAGAGCTCCTCCGCGGCGACGGTCCGGCCCGCCGGTCACGGCGCCCCGGCCCGCACCCCGGCGCTGTCGCCCTCGGCGTCGCCGCCGCGGCGGCCGTCGGCTTCGCGGTCGCGGCCGGCGCCGGCGTGCTCTAGCGCCGAAGCCCGGCGACCGATGGCCCGGCGGCGGGATTGCGGGAAACCGCCCCGTCGTTGAACCGGTAACCGTGGCCATGGGGAATCACGCCGTCGGGAGTCCGGTGCTGGACGGACCGGAGCGCCTTGTCGTACGCTCGGGCTCGGCCCGAGCCGTGGAGCCGTACCCCGACACCGAGCACGTCACCGAGCTGCTTCTCCTCGAGCGGCAGGGGGAGACGGCGCGAATCGAGTCGGCGCTCGCGCGGGCGCGGAGCGGCGACGGCTCCTACGTTGTCGTCGAGGGGCCGGCCGGCATCGGCAAGACGGCGCTGCTCGGCGCGGTGAGGACGGCGGCGGCCGAGGGTGGGATGCGCATTCTCTGGGCGCGGGCGACGGAGCTCGAGCGCGACTTCTCCTTCGGCGTCGTCCGGCAGCTGTTCGAACCGGTGCTCAGCGAGGCGACAGAGGAAGAGCGCGCGAACCTTCTCCAGGCCGAGGCCGGGGCGGCCGCCGGCCTGCTCGGGCTGCCAGGCGGTGACGACGCTCCGTCGTCACGCGTCGATCCTTCCTTTGTGATCCCGCACGGTCTCTACTGGCTTACCGCGAATCTCTCTGGTGACACGCCGCTGTGCATCGTCGTCGACGACGCGCACTGGGCCGACGCGCCGTCCCTCCGCTTCCTTGCCTTCCTGCTCACGAGGCTCGGCGAGCTCGAGGTTGCGCTTGTCGTCGCCACGCGCCCGCGCGAGGAGGGCACCGACACGGCGCTGCTCGCCACCGTGACGAGCGACCCGTCCGCCGACCTCATCCATCTTGCGCCGCTGACCCGGGCGGCAGTCGCCCAGCTGATCGAGTCGAGCCTTGGCGGAGCGCCGGACAAGACCTTCGTCGACGCGTTCTTCCGCGCGACGAAGGGAACGCCGTTCCTCGTCCGCGAGCTCGTCGAGGCGCTCGATGAGCGGGGAATCTCGGCGACGGCGGACGCCGCGCCTCAGGTCGAGAGGATCGGCGCTCGGACGATCGGCCGCTCGATTCGGCTGCGCCTCGGTCGGCTGCCGCAGCGTGCGGCGCGGCTCGCGCGCGCGCTCGCGATCCTCGAGCAAAGCGACCTGCTCGTAGCTGCGCGCCTCGCCGACCTCGACGAGGCTGAGGCGGCGGCAGCTGCCGAGCTGCTCGTGACCGCGGGGATTTTCGAAGCAGGGCGGCCGCTGCGCTTCATCCATCCGATCGTCCGGACGGGGATCTACACGGAGCTCACCACCGCCGAGTGTGCGCGCGGACACCGCGTCGCGGCCGGGCTGCTCGCCGACCGTCCCGGAGCGGGGGAGTGGGTCGCCGAGCATCTGCTCGCCACCGATCCGGCCGCCGACGCCTGGGTCGTGGAGCGGCTCGTCGCCGCCGCGCGCACGGCCGAGCGCAGCGGCGCGCCCGAATCGGCGGCCGTCTTTCTTCGCCGCGCGATCGAGGAGCCGCCGGCAGCGGCCGATCAGCCCGAGTTGCTGCTCGAGCTCGGAACAGTCGAGGCAAACGCCGGGCTCGGCGGCTGGCGCGAGCACCTGCAGGCCGCCGTCGACAGCGCGCCGGATGCAGCGGCGGCGGCGAGGGCCGCGATCGTTCTCGCAGGCTCGCTCAATCGCGATCAGCGGTTCGCCGACGCGGTCGAGGTCCTCGATCGGGCCGCAGCCGCGCTCGACTCGCGCACCTCCGAGCTCGGATTGAGGCTCGAGGCCGCGGCGGTCGTGATCGGAATGAGCGACCCCGTCACCGCGCCGTCGATGGCGTCCCGCGGCGGCGCGCTGCGCGAGTGGGCCGGAAACGATCCCGAGGCTCCGGCGGAGCTGCTCGGCGTTGCGTCCTTCGTTTCGATTCTGGCGAACGAGCCCGCTGCGGTCGGTGCCCGCCTCGCGACGCGCGCGCTCGAGGCTCACGGCGAGCCGATGTTCGCGTCGGCGGTGTTCGCGCGCGCGACACTGTCGCTGCTCTGGGCCGAGCGGTATGCGCAGGTGAAGCCCCTGCTGGACGATTCGATCTCGCGGGCGCGCGCCGCGAGCGACAGCGGCCGGCTCGCCGCAGGGCTTGCGAACCGCGCCTGGCTCGCGCTCCGGCGCGGCGACCTCGGCTCCGCGGAGACGGACGCGCGGACAGCGCTTACCGATTTCCCGGCGCCGCCGATGTACCGGGTGCTGAACGGCGGCGTTCTCGTCGGGGCCCTCATCGAGCAGGGAGACCTCGACGAGGCCGAACGCGTGCTCGGGCAGTTCGACGCCGAGATCGAGCGCGACTCGATCACCGCAGCCGCACTCCGTGCCGCACGGGGTCGTCTGCTCGTCGAGCGCGGCAGCGTCGCGGAAGGGCTCGCGGACTTTCTCGCCGTCGGCGACCTCCTGACGCGGGCGCTCATCGTGTGTCCCGGGTACGTGCCGTGGCGCTCCGACGCTGCGCTCGCCCATCTCATGCTCGGCGAACGCCGGAGGCGGAGCGCCTCGCAGACGAAGAGCTCGAGCTCGCTCGGGCCTTCGGTGCTCCGCGCGCGCTCGGCGTCGCGCTGCGCGCCGCGGGCCTGGTGGCGGGCGGCGACCGGGGAGCGGCGCTCCTTCGGGAGGCCGTGGACGAGTTCGAGCGCGGCGACGCACGGCTGGAGCGGGCGCGCGCGCTCGCCGATCTCGGCGCGCTGCTGCGGCGGCGCAACCGCCGAACCGAAGCACGAGAGCTCCTCCGCGAATCGCTCGACGTCGCCCACCGCGCGGGCGCGAAGGGTCTCGCCGAGCAGGCCGAGACGGAACTGCGCGCGACCGGCGCGCGACCTCGCCGGGCCGTTCTCACCGGTGTCGCGTCGTTGACTGCAAGCGAGCGCCGCATCGCCGAGCTCGCCGGTCAGGGCATGACGAACCGCGAGATCGCACAGATGCTGTTCATCACGGCGCGCACGGTCGAGGGTCATCTCACGAGCGTCTTCCGCAAGCTGCGGCTGGACTCGCGCGCGGGACTTGAAGAGGCGCTACAGGT
Organism: uncultured Actinomycetes bacterium; assembly: GCA_963816455.1. GTDB lineage: Bacteria > Actinomycetota > Thermoleophilia > Gaiellales > Gaiellaceae > Palsa-739. The sequence continues at coordinate 17,114 of CAWFKM010000008.1, read as the reverse complement.
GCAGTGACGTGCTCGCGGCGAGGGCGTAGGCCGCGACGACCGCAACGAGGATTAGCAGCGCGCCGGCGGCAAGCCACGCCCGCTGCGACGGCGACACCGGACTGTCCCCCCGCTGCTGCACATACCTCGTGAACTCGTATTGCTCGAACTGCCGAACCGGGGGATACACGCTGCTCCTCTCGATGACGTAGCTCCATGGTGCTGTGCGTGGACTACGGCTCGCACCGTGGCGACCCCCCGATGTTTCGGGACGTAGACTGCGCGTCCTATCTGCTCGATGGTCGTGGGATCAGCCTGCCGGCCGTCGGCGGGGTCAGGCGGGGTTCTCATGAGCTCAGACCAGCGGACTGCCCGCATCGTCGGGTGGCTGTTCATCGGCACATTCGTGTTCTCGATTCCGGGGCTCCTTCTCTACGGCCCGCTGCTTCACCACCACGGGACGTACGTCCTCGGCGGCGGTCACGACACACAGATCGGGTTCGGCGCGTTCCTCGAAGTCCTGTCCGCGATCTGCGGTGTCGGGACGGCGGTGATGCTTTACCCGATCGTCAAGCGGACGAACGAGGGACTGGGACTCGCGTACGTCGCCGTTCGTACCGTCGAGAGCGCGATCATCGTCGTCGGGATCGTCAGCGTGATGGCGGTCGTGACGTTGCGCCAGGACCTCGCGGGAACGGGCGCCGACGCGGGAACGCTGAGCATCGCGGCCCGGTCGCTGGTCGCCGTCAAGGACTGGACGTTCCTGCTCGGCCCGGGCTTCTGCGCCGGCATCGGGAACGGACTGATCCTCGGCTACCTGATGTTTCGCTCGGGTCTCGTGCCGAGATGGTCGGCGCAGTTCGCGATGGTCGCCGGAGCCTTCGCCTTCATCGCGGCGTCGGGCGCGCTCCTCGGCGTCTACGACAGGCAGTCCACGCTGCAGGGCGTCCTGACCGTCCCGGAGATCATCTGGGAGGCGTTCTTCGGCCTCTATCTCGTGATCAAGGGCTTCAAGGCCTCGTCGCCGATCCTTCGCGACGACGCCCCGGCCAAGCCGTCGGTCACTCCCTCGCCTACGCCGGTGCCGGCTGGGTAGCCTCGAGAGCGCCATGCCGGTAACGGTCGACGAGGTTCGCGAGTTCGCGGCGACGCTGCCGCGCGCCTACGAGGTCTTCGTCCGCGGCCGGATCAAGTTCCGCGTCGGCCAGATCGTCTTCGTCTCCTTCTCGAAGGACGGCGCGACGATGGGCTTCGGCTTCCCGAAAGACTGGCGCGCGACACTCGTCGAGAACGAGCCGGAGAAGTTCTCGCTCCCGAGCGAGTCCGACATGCGCTTCAACTGGGTGCACGTACAGCTCGGCGCGATCGACGCCGAGGAGATGCGCGACCTCGTCGAGAACGCGTGGGCGCTCTGCGTGCCGAAGTACGTCGCCGCGGAGTACGCCGCCGCGCGCGGCTACTCAGCCGAGCGCGGCGCGGATCGCGTCGATCGCGGCGCTCTCGCCGGGTGCGACGCCCTTCGCCGCCTCCGCCACCGACTGCGCGACGTCGAGCACGACCTGCTTGTACGCGGGAAGATCCTCCGGCGACTTCGCCGCGAGCGCCGCCACCGCGGCCTGCAACGTGGCGACGGTCGCCGCCTCGGCCTCCGCCGGCGACGCGGTCGCGCCGAACGGCCGGTCGTGGCCCTGCGCGATGTCGCGGACGAGTGCGCTGTCGTTCTTCATGTGCGCCTCGTTCACGTGCTTCGCGAGCGCGCTCGCCTCCTTGAAGCTGTCGAAGAACCCGCGGTCGCTGAGCGCAACGAGCATCCCGGCGCCGGTGATGCCCTGCTGCATTGCGTCCCATTCGTCCTTCGTGAAGTCGTCCTTGGTCGCCATCGGTGTCTCCTTCGTCGTGTCTGCCTGTCGATCTGATCTTCGCAGGCATAGGCTTTCGCCGGTGCTCGTTGACGATCACATCGCGCGCATGCTGCTCGTCGCGGCGGCGATCCTGGTGGTCGCCGGCGAGCTCCTCGCGTCGTATCTCGGCCAGACCCGCGACGGCCGCCGGGTGCTCGGTCGCGGCGGCGACGGCGCGGTACGGCAGGACCGCGGGACGAGGCTCGTCGTCGCCCTGGGCGCGTACCTCGGGATCGCTGCGGCGATAGTGATCGCGAGGGCCCCGGGTCTCCGCGACGGCGCCAACACGTGGTGGACGCTCGGGCTCGGGCTTGCAATCGCACTCGCCGGAGCCGGGCTGCGCGACTGGTCGATCGTGAGCCTCGGCCGCTACTTCCGCCGCGAGGTCACGATCGAGCCGGGACAGACCGTCGTACGCCGCGGCCCCTACCGTTGGCTGCGCCACCCGTCGTACACCGGGCTGATCCTCATGATCGCCGGCTTCGGTCTCGCGATCGGGAGCTGGCTCGGCGCCGCCGCCGCGCTCGCCATCGTCACCGCCGGACTGCTCCCGCGGATCCGCGTCGAGGAGGAAGCCCTGGCGCAGGCGTTCGGCGCGGAGTACACCGCGTACGCGAGCTCGACGTCGCGACTGGTGCCACACGTCTGGTAGTCACGGGCGCGTGAGGAAGAGCCGCTTCTCCGTTGTCAGGTGCGGTGCCCAGTCGACGCGGTCCGCGCCGGCGAAACGAACGTACGCGCGGAGCGCGTCGCGCATCGCGTCGACGAACCCGCCCTCGCGGCCCGGCGCGAAGCCGTCCTGCCACCAGACGTCGAGCACCTCGACGAGCGCTCGGTCGCGGTCGATCCGCGGTTCGATCCGGCCGACGAAGCGGTCGCCGAAGACGATGGGCAGCACGTAGTAGCCCCAGCGGCGCTTGTCCGGCTTGAAGAATCCCTCCCACACGTAGTCGAAGTCGAACAGGCCGGCGAGGAGCGCGGTGTCCCAGAGCAGCGAGTCGAACGGTGCGATGAACGCGACGGACGGCGTCGGCTCCGGCGGCGCCTCGAGCAGCGCGACCTCCTCGCGGAGGACGAAGCGCTTGCCGCGCATGCCGTCGATCTCGACAGGCACGAGCGCGCCGTCCTCGACCAGCTCCTTCTGCAGCGCACGGCGCTCCGGCGGGTTGGCGATGCGGGCGAACGTGCCGCCCGCGCCGCCGGCGCCGAGCAGTCCGTGGGCGCGGTACCGCGACAGGAGCTTGTGCCGCTGCTTCTCTCGCTCCGGCACCTCCTGCGCGAGCAGCTCGGCCGGGAGCAGCCGTTCGATGAGGTCGTAGTAGCGGCGGCTTGCCCTCGCGCCGCGCGAGGCCGATCACGCCCGTGACGGTGTACGCCTCGAGCACGGAGCGGACGGCGTTCTCCGGCATCCCGAACCAGTCCTTCGTCGCACCCGGCCTCGCGCTCGAAGTCGCCCGACGACAGCGGGCCTTCCGCGCGGATCCGCTCGAGCACCTTCTCGGCCACCGCGGCGTTCTCGGCGAGAGCCGCGTTGTGGAACCTCGGCCCCTTGCGTCCCATGACCTGACGGAACCAGGGGAACTCGCTCGCCGGGACGAACGACAGCGCCTTGTTCGTCGCCTCGAAGATCTCGCGGCGTTCGTAGAGCTCGTCGCACCAGGCAGGCTCGTAGCCGGCCACGCGCGCGTGCAGCACGAGGTCGTGGTTCCGGCCGGCGACCGCGATCGGATCGAACTGGATCGACCCGAGCCGTCCGGAAGACCTCGAGCACCGCGTCGAGCCCTCCCGCGAGCGACCGCGCAGGCGAGAGGAAGTGCCGCGCGACGAGAAAGCGACGCGCCTCCTCAGCAGTCACCTTCACGCGGAGGAGTCTACGATCGCCCGCATGCCGCGTTTCGTCGACCTCTCCGCGCCGATCGCGCCGAGCCCGGAGGGAACGCCGGAGTTCCTCGCGACCCGCATCGACTACTCGGCCCACGCGGCCGGCGCCGCCGAGATCGAGGCGCTGCTCGGCGTCCCGCCGCGGCTGCTGCGCAACGGCGAGGGCTGGGCGGTCGAGACGATCACGCATCTCGGCACGCACAACTCGACCCACGTCGACGCGCCGTACCACTACAACTCGACGATCCGCGGCGAGCCGGCGCAGACGATCGACGAGCTGCCGCTCGACTGGTTCTTCGCACCCGGCGTCGTGCTCGACTTCACCGGCCGCGCCGACGGCGACGCGATCCGAGCGGACGAGCTGGAGCCGGCCCTCGCCGCCGCCGGTCACGAGCTCGGCGAGCGCGACATCGTCCTGGTCCGCACCGACTGCGACCGCTTCTACGCGGAACCCGACTACATGTTCCACGGCCCCGGCGTCACCCCCGACGCGACGCAGTGGCTCTACGACCGCGGCGTGCGCGTGATGGGCATCGACGCGTGGGGCTGGGACCGCCCGCTGAACATCCAAGCCCCGGAAGCGATCGAACGCGACGAGCCTGGCATCTTCTGGGCCGCGCACCAGATGGATCTCCCGTACTCGCAGATCGAGCGCCTCTTCAACCTGGCCGCGCTACCGCCGACAGGCTTCACGGTCGCGTGCTTCCCGCTGAAGATCGTCGGCGCGAGCGCCGCGCCTGCGCGTGTCGTCGCGATTCTCGACTAGTTCACGCTGCCGGGCCGCTGCCGCAGCGGCTGTGCAGGTAGAGCTGGAAGCGTGAGGGCGAGAGCAACCATTTCCAGCGGCCGTGCACAGGAACAAGATGGAACGTCTCTGTGACCGGAATCGTGTCGCGCGGTCCATATGTGGCGAAGCCGGCACGAACGGTGACCGCGACGCCGGGGATCGGTCGCGCGAGCCCAGCCACGATCACACCGGCGCGTCGAACGCGGCCGACGCTCACGGAGGCCAGCGGCAGCACGAACGGCGTCGCCGTTTCGCAGCGCACGTACGTGCCCTTCGCGACGATGCGCTGGTGCATCGGGTAGAGGTTCGTCCAGACCTTTCCCCAGCGGCCGGTAGCCTCGTCGTAGATGTGGGCGAGGAGAAACGGGCCTGCGGTCCGGAGCGGCGGCCACGGCGACCGCGCCGCATCCGATTGCGCGACGACGGTCGCAGGCCGGTGGGCGAGGGCGTTCGCCGAGATACCGGCGACGACGAGTAACGCGAAGAGGGCGATCGGTGTCGTTCGGCGCATGCCGCGACGCTAGGACGCGCGGGTCTTTCCGCAGTCACCGCGCAGTCCGGCGACGGTCATGCCGCGCCGCAGCAGCGGTCATCGTGCGGTAACCGGCCCTGTTGCCGGCGTAAAGCGGGTGCTACGTTCAGACGAGGCCGATGATCGACTATCGCGTTCTCGGTTCGGTGGGGGTCGTCCGCGACGGAGAGGCAATCGATCTCGGCGCCCGGACCCAGCGGGCCGTGCTGGCACTTCTTGTCCTCCACGCCAACGAGCCGTTGCAGGCGGGGACGATGGTCGACGCACTCTGGACCGAGCCGCCGACGAGCGCATCGAAGATCCTCCAGAACTGCGTGATGCGACTTCGACGCGTGCTCCCCGAAGGCTCGCTCGTGACACGCGACCACGGGTACGAGCTCCACGTCGGTCGAGGCGAGATCGACGCCGAGCGCTTCGCGCGCGCGGTGGACGCCGGTCGCGAGGCCTTGCGCGACGAGGACTTTTCGTCGGCGCTGGGAGAGTTCGACGATGCGCTCGCGGAGTGGCGCGGCGCCCCGCTACAGGACCTCGGCGACCCACCGTTCGTCGACGAGGCGATCCGGCGGCTCGAGAGTCTGCGGCTGGGAGCCGTGAGGGACCGTCTCGACGCCGCGCTCGCGCTCGGACGCCACACTGAAGTCCTGTCGGAGCTCGAGGGGCTCGTGCGCGCGCATCCGCTCGACGAACGCCTTCGCGCCCAGTTGATGCTCGCGCTCTATCGCAGCGGGCAGCAGACGGCTGCACTCGACGATCTACCGCGACGGTCGCCGTGTTCTCGTCGATGAGCTCGGCATCGAGCCCGGTCCCGCGCTCAGCCGACTCGAGCAGTCGATTCTCCGGCAGGACCCGGCGCTCGACGGCCCTGCCGCGGACGACGTACCCGTACGCGCAGCCGTGCGTCGTGGGCCGCGTCTTGCCGTTGTCGGCGCTCTTGTCGCCGTCGCCGCGGCTCTTGTGGGAGTCGTCATCGTCCATGCGACCCGCGGATCGACTGTCGTGGTGGTGCCGCCGAACTCGGTCGCCGTTGTCGATCCCACGGCCGGGCGAGTTGTCTCACGCGTTCGCACCGGTTCGTTCCCGACGACGATCGCAGTCGTCCACCACTACGTGTGGGTCGGGAACACGGCTGACGGGACGATGACCGAGATCGATCCGCGAACCGAGAACGTCCTCGTGCCGGGTCTTGCGGTGGCGTCCAACAACATCTCGAGCGTGACGTCGATCGCGCCGCTTGACGGTGCCGTCTGGGCGGTCGACAGCGGGACGGGGGACGCCATTCGCGTGGCAGCGCTCGTGTGCTGCTCGATCGAGCACTATCGACTCCCGGCACGCGAGCGTGACACCTCGGACTTCCTCACGGTCACTGCGGACGAGCAACACGTCTGGTTCACGAGCAGCCTCCACTCCACGCTGCTCGAAATGAACGCGGGGCTCGGACGGATCGTCGCGCGCATCGCCCTGCCGGGAAGGCCGATCGCCGCAGCGTCGGGGCTCGGGAGCGTCTGGTGCATCACCTCGCGAGGACGCGGTGGGCTACGTCGTCCGCGTCGACGAATCGACCGGCAGGATCGTCGCGCGAGTCCCTCTCCTCGCGACGCCGACTGCGGTGACGACGGGGTACGGGTCGGTGTGGGTCACGTTGCCGGGCCGCGACGAGATCGTCCGAATCGATCCGGCGACGAACACGGTCTGCGGACGATCCACGTTCCCGGGCGCCCGGTCGCGCTCGCCGCGGGCCTCGGCGCGATCTGGGTCGCCGCCGGCGCGACCGAGCGACTGATTCGCGTCTATCCCGCGAGCGGCGCCGTCGCGCCCGGCATCCAGCTGGCGGGGATACCGCACGCCCTCGCCATCGCGGCCGGGAAGATCTGGGTGGTCGGCGCGTAGCGATCGTCGACTGACAGGTACTGGCAGTACCGGCATCACCAGGGTCGGTCATGCAGACGCGAGTTCTGGTTCATTGCCGTCATGACACAACCAGATCGCAACGCTGAACAACGGCGTCGAGATGCCGATGCTCGGCCTCGGCGTCTTCCAGAGCCCGCCGGAGGAGACGGCTGCCGCAGTCGCCGCCGCGCTCGCCGACGGCTATCGCCTGATCGACACCGCCGCCGCGTACGGCAACGAGCGCGAGGTGGGCGAGGCGATCCGCGCCTCCGGCGTCGACCGCGGAGAGCTTTTCGTCACGACGAAGCTGTGGTACAGCGACTACGGCTACGACGAGGCGTTCGTCGGCTTCGAGGGCTGTCTGCGACGCCTCGGCGTCGACTACATCGACCTGTTCCTGCTCCATCAGCCCGTTCCCACCGACTTCGACGGGACGGTCGGGGCGTACAAGGCGATGGAGAAGATCCTCTCGGAAGGCCGGACGCGCGCGATCGGCGTCTCGAACTTCAGCGAGCAGCATCTCGAGAACCTGATGCAGCAAACCGACGTCGTGCCCGCGATCAACCAGGTCGAGCTCCACCCGTTCTTCACGCAGCACCCGCTGCGCGAGTTCCACGCGCAGCACGGGATCACGACCGAGGCGTGGTCGCCGCTCGGCGGCATCCACGTGTACCGGCCGGCGGATCCGAACGCGGTCTTGAACGCGCTCGAGCATCCGACGGTCACCACGATCGCCGAGAAGCACGGCAAGACGCCCGCGCAGGTGGTGCTGCGCTGGCACATCGACCAAGGGATCGTCGCAATCCCGAAGTCGGTGAAGCCGCACAGGATCGAGGAGAACTTCGACGTCTTCGACTTCGAGCTGACCGCCGACGAGGTCGCCGCGATCGACGCGCTCGATACAGGCGTCCGCGCGGGGCCGGATCCGGAGACGCTCAACATGACGACCTACCCGAAGACAGTGGAGAACTGACACTCGACCCGTGGGCGCCTGCAGCGCCGTTCGCGTGATAGATATGCCTCAAGGCAGGAGTCGCTCGTAGAAGGTTTGGGGGTAGGAGCCATGAGCACCAACGTCCCGTCGGCCCCGGACGGCATCGTGTTGGCGCACTTCATCGTCTCTGACGATGTCGAGCGTTCTCGGCGCTTCTACACGGAGGTGCTCGGCGGCAGGGTCGCGTTCTCCGGCCCTGGAGGGCTGACCTATGTCGCTCTGGCCAACAGTTGGATCATCATCAACGGCGGCGGAGGCCCGACCGACGACAAGCCGGAGGTCACTCTGGCGACGCCCGATGATCCCAACCGGGTCAGCAGCTTCCTCAACATCCGCGTCAAGGACATCGAGGCCGTGTACGCCGAATGGAGTGCGCGGGGCGCTCGAATTCCTGACGCCGCCCAAGCAACACGAGTACGAGATCCGCTGCTACATCCGCGACCCTGACGGTCATCTGATCGAAGTCGGCCAGACCACGGACGTCGATGGCGACTGGGTGCCCGCGCAATGGCCGTGACCACGGCGACGGCACGGCGCGCATCGGATCGGTGTGCGCCGCTCGGCGGCATCCATGTGTACCGGCCGGCGGATCCGAACGCGGTCCTGAACGCGCTCGAGCATCCGGTGGTCACCGCGATCGCCGAGAGGCACGGCAAGACGCCCGCGCAGGTGGTGCTGCGCTGGCACATCGAGAACGGGGTCGTCGCAATCCCGAAGTCGGTGAAGCCGCACCGGATCAAGGAGAACTTCGACGTCTTCGACTTCGAGCTGACGGCCGACGAGGTCGCCTCGATCGACGCGCTCGACACGGGCGTCCGCGCGGGGCCGGATCCGGAGACGCTCAACATGACGACCTACCCGAAGAAGGTCGAGAACTAAGACCCGTCCGCTGAGGCGACGGGCGCGGCTTGTTGCGATCGTCGACTGACCGTCCGACGCTCTGACCTGCGCACCGAAATCGTGCCGCGCTGTTTGAGTTGGCGGAGACAGGTCTTACGATCCACTCATGGCTGATCGCATCCGTACCAAGTCGACCTCGCGCTCCTCGGCTGACGCAGAACCGATCACGTTGCGCGAAACGACGACAACTCGGCGACTCTTTCGGCCGACAGTTGTCGACAATCAAAAAAATCCAGCTGCTTCTGTACGCGGCACGCTGGCCCACCAGCGGAAGGGAGCGAAGGGCTCTTGGGAGGACTACTCAGCGTTTCCCCTCTCCGCATTACGGGATGGCGAGTGGGTAAAGCTCGACCTTCACGCAGAGGAGCTACTTCGACTATTCGAGGAACTTCAGGCGTTATATGCGCTCTCGGCTCGACACGGCGTCCCGTTAGGGGAACGCGAGTTCATCGAGGTCGGGAGGAACGTCAAGGCCATTCTTGACCAGCCTGAGCTTGCCGGAAGACTCCTCAGCGATGTCGAACTCGATCTCCTTGGCGCCTTCGTGCGGTGGTTGGCTGATAACCCGGCCGAGGCTGTGACGAGGCTGCAGCGTGACGTCTCAACTGAACACCTCAGTGCGTTCGACAGCCTGCTTGCGGCGGCGCGGCTGCGCCAGTTCAAGGACGAGTTCCATACGAATGCGACGAACAAGTCGGAGTCGTTCTGGAGTGACCTCTTCAAAAGGAGTAGTTGGGTCATCGCACGCCTGTTCTCGCACCCATTTGTGCTGATTCACGACCGGGCGTACGTGGGCGGCAAGTTCATCACCAACAAGGGAGGCAGCGTCGCTGACTTTCTCTACGAGAACCGTCTAACCGGAAACGTGCTCATCGTCGAGATCAAGACGCCAACCACGCCGCTGCTTGAAGGCGAGGACCGGAATCGCGTTTTCCCGCTTTCACAGGCGGTGACAGCGGCGGTCGCCCAAGTACTCACGTACCGCAGAACGCTCATGGAGCAATATCGCCAACTTCGCGGTGACGAGGAGACGTGGGCTGCGTTCAGCCCCAAATGCCTTGTGCTGACGGGCAGCATCAAGCAGGAGAAGATGAATTCGCACATGCGCCAGTCATTCGAGCTGCAGCGAAGCCAGCTGCGCGACGTGGACGTCGTCACATATGACGAACTCTCAGTTCAGATCGACGCAGTCCTCGAACTTGTCTCTGAGCCAGGGACGACTTAACCCGTGAATTGACGCCAGTCCGTGGAGCCGTCACAATGGCATGGAACAATCGTTCCACGATGTGAGCAATGGCGACCGAGACCACAGGCACCCAGGCGATTGATCGCGCGGCTCAGCTGCTTGTCCGCGTTGTTGAGGCTGCGCGGCCGCCGACGGTTGGGGAGCTGGCGGAGCGGTCTGGGCTGCCGAAGAGCACGACGTCTCGGCTTGTGGCAGCGCTCGAGCGGCAGGGGCTTGTTCAGCGGCTCGCCGATCGCGGGCGGCTGCGGCCTGGGCCGGTGCTGCTGAGGTACGCGAACCGCGACACTGCGGCGACGCTCGTTGAGCTTGCGGCTCCGAGTTTGCGCCGGCTCGCGGATTCGTCGGGCGAGACGATCAACCTTGCTGTGCCGGGGCTCGACGGGGTTGAGCATCTTGCGCAGGAGGACACCGCGCACTTCGTCGGCGTCACCGACTGGGTCGGGCGCAAGGTCGCCTTCGAGCTCGCGGCCAACGGGAAATGCTTTCTCGCGTTCGGCGGCGCCGACAAGCTCACGCCTGAGCTCCGCAAGGTTCGCGCGCGCGGGTACGCGACCTCCGTCGACGAGCTCGAGGTCGGGCTCACCGCGCTCGCGGCGCCTGTCCTCGGGCAGAACGGCGACGCGATCGCGGCGCTTTCGATTTCCGGACCGACGAACCGCCTGACATCCGAGCGCATCGCGCAGCTTGCTCCGCTTCTCGTCGAAGAGGCGCACGCACTCGCGGCCCGGCTCGGCCACACCGAACACGCGCGAGGTGCCGCATGACACACGACGAGATCCTCGTTGGCCTCTACGAGAACACCCTGATCGGGAACGCACCCGAGGTCCGCGATCTCACCAACGCCGGGCTCGAGGAGAACCTCGAGCCGGAGAAGATGCTCTACGACGCGCTCATCCCGTCGCTCGAGGAAGTCGGCGCACGCTTCGAGCGCGGCGACTTCTTCGTCCCCGAGATGCTGATCGCGGCGCGCGCGATGCAGGGCGCGCTCGACATCCTCCGCCCGCTGCTCGCGGAGACCGGCGTGCAGCAGGTCGGCACGTACGTCATGGGAACCGTCAAGGGCGACGTCCACGACATCGGCAAGAACCTCGTCAACATCATGCTCGAGGGCGCGGGCTTCACCGTCCACGACCTCGGCGTCAACGTCGCGCCGGAGAAGTTCATCGAGGCGATCCATGGAGCACAAGCCCGACATCGTCGGCTTCTCCGCGTTCCTCACGACGACGATGCCGATGTTCAAGGCGAACATCAACGCGCTCGAGAAGGCCGGCATGCGCGACGACGTCATCGTCATGGTCGGCGGCGCTCCCGTCACGCAGCAGTACGCCGACGCGGTCGGCGCCGACGGCTTCGCCGCGGACGCGTCGAGCGCGGTGCGGCTCGCGAAGGATCTGATCCAGAAGCGGCGCGCCGCGGTTCCGGCGTAGTGGACACCGTCGTCCGGTCGCGCATCGCGGACCGTCACGATCGGTCCGACGCAGCCGTTCTGCGTGATCGGCGAACGGATCAACCCGACCGGGCGCAAGGCGTTCCAGGCGCAGCTGCAGGCGGGCGACCTCTCGCAGCTCGAGATCGACGTCGAGCAGCAGGTCGCCGGCGGCGCCGACATGCTCGACGTCAACGTCGGCGACCCGCTCGCGGACGAGGTCGGGCTGATGGCGCAGGCGATCCCGCTCGTCCAGGGGCTCTGCGACCTGCCGATCTGCATCGACTCGTCCGTGATCGAAGCGCTCGAGGCCGGGCTCGCCGCGTACGACGGCAAGGCGCTCGTCAACTCCGTCACCGGCGAGGACGAACGGCTCAACGCGATCCTGCCGCTCGTCGCGCACCACGGCGCGGCGGTGATCGCGCTCGCGAACGACGACGAGATTCCGATGGAGCCGCAGCGCCGGCTCGAGATCGCGAAGAAGATCGTCTCCGCCGCCGGCGACCACGGGATCCCGCCCGAGGACGTGATCATCGACCCGCTCGCGATGCCCGTCGGCGCCGAGCCGCGCGCGGTGACGCTGTTCATCGAGACGCTGCACCTGCTGCGCGACGAGCTCGGCGTGAACACGACCTGCGGCGCCGGCAACACGTCGTTCGGGCTGCCGGGGCGGCACACGCTCGGCGCCGCGTTCCTCGCCGTCGCGCAGAGCCACGGGCTGACGAGCGCGATCATGGACTCGCGGCGCGACGAGATGGTCGAGTCCGTGCGCGCGACCGACTTTCTGCTCGGCCGCGACGAGTGGGGCGCGGCGTGGATCAAGCGCTACCGCGACCGGCAGGCGGCCGCGAGCGCATGAGCGCGGTCGAAGAGCTTCCGGAGCCGCCGGCGCAGGATCGCGTCCGGCTCCGCTTCCTCCAGGTCGCCGAGGATCACGCGGTCAAGGAGGCGCGCGTGCTCGCCGGCACGACGATCTTCGACGCGGCGAGCTGGAACGGGATCGCGATCGACTCGACCTGCGGCGGTCACGGCACCTGCAAGAAGTGCAAGGTCCGCGTCGTCTCGGGTCACGCGCCGCTGAGCCCGGTCGATCCGCGCGCGTTTTCCGTCGAGGAGATGAAGGCCGGCTGGCGGCTCGCGTGCCGCGCGCCCGCGCAGGAAGACCTCACCGTCGAGGTGCCGCCGCTGCAGACGCGGCCGAAGGCGGCGCTCGTCGGCGTGGGGCGCCACGTGATCCTTCGTCCGGCGGTGCAGAAGCGCTACGTCGAGCTGGAGGAGCCGAGCCTCGAGGATCAGGCGTCGGATCTCGAGCGCGTGCTCGCGGCGATGGACGACCTCGAGCTGCACGTGCCGCTCGACGTCGTGCGCACGCTCGGCACGACGCTGCGCGCGTCCGACTGGAAGGTGACCGCCGTCGTCTGCGACGACACGCTGATCGACGTCGAGCCGGGCGACACCTCGGCGGCGCGGTACGCGATCGCGTTCGACCTCGGTACGACGACGGTCGTCGCGACGCTGCTCGACCTCGAGACCGGTTTGCCGAAGGCGGTCAAGTCGATCCTGAACGGGCAGCAGTCGTTCGGCGCCGACGTGATCACGCGGATCTCGGCGACGATGATGGACGACGAGGCGCTGCCGCTGCTGCAGCTGCGCGCGCACGAGACGCTGCAGCAGCTCACCGACGAAGTCTGCGAAGAGGCCGGCGTCGATCCGGCCGAGGTCTACGAGGTCGTCGTCGCCGGCAACGTGACGATGATCCAGATCGCGCTCGGGATCGACCCGGAGCCGCTGTCGATGGCGCCGTTCACGATCGCGGCGCGCACGATGCCGGAGGCGCAGGCGACCGACTTCGGTCTGCGCGTGCACGAGCGCGCGCCCGCCGTGCTGTTCCCGGCGCTCGGCGCATACGTCGGTCCGGACATCGTCGCGGGGATCCTCGCGACCGGGCTGACGCTCGACCGGCGCGTGCGGCTCTTCATCGACGTCGGCACGAACTCGGAGATCGTGCTCGGCTCGTCCGCGCGCACGCTCGCGTGCGCCGCGCCCGCGGGTCCCGCGTTCGAGGCGGCGCAGATCCGCTGCGGGATGCGCGCGGCGGACGGCGCGATCGAAGGCGTGAAGATCCGCGACGGCGAGGTCGAGCTGACGGTGATCGGCGACGTCGAGCCGGCGGGGATCTGCGGCTCCGGGCTCGTCGACGCGGTCGCGGAGCTCGTCGGCGCGGGGATCCTCGACAAGTCCGGCCGCTTCGTGCTCGGCTCGTCGGACCGGCTCGACAAGATCGGCGAGGAGAACATCTTCCGTCTCAGCGGCGACGTGTTCCTCTCGCAGCGCGACGTGCGCGAGCTCCAGTTCGCGAAGGCGTCGATCGCCACCGGCTGGGCGCTGCTCTGCCGCGACCTCGGGATCGAGCCGGAGGACATCTCGCAGGTGCTGCTCGGCGGCTCGTTCGGCTCGTACCTCACGGCGTCGAGCGCGGTGCGGATCGGGCTCGTGCCGAAGCTGCCGGTCGTGCGGATCGTCGCCGCCGGCAACGTCGCCGGCGAGGGCGCGAAGATCGCCGCGCTGTCGGTGACCGAGCGCGCCGCGGCGCACGCGATCCTCGACGAGGTCGAGTACGTCGAGCTCTCCGGGCGCCAGGACTTCAACGACCTGTTCATCGACCAGCTGAGCTTCCCCGGATGAGCACCGTCGTCGTCTCGTGCGGGGCGCTCGCGCTCCACGTGCAAGCAGATCGCGGCGCGGCGCGGCTGGGATCTCGACGTGCGCCCGGTGCCGCCGGAGCTGCACAACCGGCCGGAGAAGATCCGCGCCGCCGTCGAGGAGGCCGCCGCCGGCGACGAGGTCGTCGTCGCGTACGCGCACTGCGGCGCCGACCTGACCGGGTTCCCGAAGCTCGAAGGCGCCCACTGCTACGAGGTCTACGGCGCGGAGCACGAGACCGGCACGTACTTCCTCACCGACTTCCTCGTCCGCAGCTTCGACCGCGTCGTCTGGCGCGGCCTCGGGCTCGACCGGCACCCGGAGCTGCGCGACGACTACTTCCGCCACTACGAGCGCTGCGTCTGGCTCGCGCAGGACCCGACGCCGGAGTTGCGCGCAGAAGCGGAGAATGCAGCCGAGAAGCTCGGGCTGCCGCTCGAGGTGCGCGAGACGGGTGACGTGGGATTGGAACGGGCGCTGGAAAGACTACTGGGAGAGCTACAGTGCTGATCAACGAGATGCCGCGCTACGAGATCCTCGACGAGTTCGCGATGAGCGAGCTCGACCGCGGCTGGCGCCGCATCGTCAGCGAGCTCGGGATCGACTTCCTCCACCCGGAGGCGCTCGACCTCTTCCGCGCCGCGGGCCAGCAGGTCGACGGCGACGTCGTCAAGTTCGACCCCGACTGGATCCTCGAGCAGGTCGCGAAGGCGCCGCGCGAGTTCGACCTCCAGGCGCGCAACCCCGAGCGCAACGTCCACATCGGCGGCAAGCACATGGTCTTCTCCGCGGTCTACGGCTGCCCGTTCGTCCGCGAGGGGCTCGAGCGGCGCGACGCGACGTACGACGACTTCCAGAATCTCGTGCGGCTGTCGCAGTCGTTCCCGCAGCTCGACTCGCCGGGCGGGACGATCTGCGAGCCGAACGACCTGCCGCTCGACTCGCGCCACCTCGACATGGTCTACGCGCTGCTGACGCTCTCGGACAAGCCGTTCATGGGCTCCGTCACGTCAGGCCCGAACGCGCTCGACACGATCGCGATGGCGGAGATGGTCTTCGGGCGGGAGTCGCTGGAGAAGACGCCGGCGATCATCTCGCTGATCAACGTCAACTCGCCGCTTCGCTACGACGACCGGATGCTGTCGGCGCTGCTCGAGTACGCGCGCGCGGGCCAGCCGACGGTGGTCACGCCGTTCCTGCTGATGGGCGCGATGTCGCCGGTCACGGTGCCGGCCGCGCTCGCGCAGCAGGTCGCCGAGGCGCTCGCGGGGATCGCGCTCGTGCAGACGATTCGGCCCGGCTGTCCCGTCGTGTTCGGCTCGTTCCTCTCGAACACCGACATGCAGTCCGGCTCGCCGAGCTTCGGGACGCCGGAGTCGGCGGTCGGCCTGTTCTGCACCGGCCAGATCGCGCGCCACTTCGGGCTGCCGTTCCGCGGCGGCGGCGCGCTCACGTCGTCGCAGGTCGTCGACGCGCAGGCCGGGTACGAGTCGATGATGTCGCTCTGGCCGACGTTCCTCGCCGGCACGAACTTCGTCATGCACTCGGCGGGCTGGCTCGAGTCGGCGCTCGTCTCCTGCTACGAGAAGTTCGTCGTCGACGTCGAGCTGCTGCGGATGCTGCACGAGGTCTTCAAGCCGCTCGAGATCAACGAGGAGACGATGGCGTACTCGGCACACGAGGAAGTGGGGCAGGGCGGCCACTTCCTGGGCGCGGTGCACACGCTGGAGCGGTTCCGCGAGTGCTTCTACCGGCCGCTCGTCTCGTCGACGGAGAACTACGAGCGCTGGAACCGCCTCGGCGGCAACGACACCGCCGCGCGCGCGTCGGAGATCTGGAAGAAGACGCTGGACGAGTACGAGGAGCCGGAGATCGACCCGATGCTCCGTGAGGAGCTGAAGGCGTTCGTCGACCGGCGGCGCACAGAGTTAGGAGACTAGGTATGGCGACGGTAGGCGATGTGATGTCGACGAGCCTCCTCACGGTGGAGGCGTCGTTGCCGCTGGCGGAGGCGGCGAAGCAGATGAACGAGCGGTCGGTCGGCGCGGTGCTCGTGCTCGAGCACGACCGGGTCGTCGGGATCTTCACGGAGCGCGACGTTCTGCGCGCGGTTGCGCTCGGGCACGTCGACGACGCGGACGTCGGCGCGTGGATGACGCGCGGGCCGGAGACGATCGAGCCGACGGACTCGGTCGCGCATGCTGCGTCGATGATGATCCACGGCGGTTTCCGGCACCTGCCGGTCGTCGACGCGGGGAAGCCGGTCGGGATCGTCTCGATCCGCGACCTGATGCGGGTGGTCATCGACGACGAGACACCGCGCGGTGCCTGAGCTCTTCGTCGACGGCGCGTGGACGGGCGCGCTGTCGGGAGAGACATTCGACGCGGAGTCGCCGGCGACCGGCGAGACGATCGGGTTGGTGCCGCGTGGCGACCGGCAGGACGCACAGCTTGCGATCGGCGCGGCGAACCGCGCGGCGGACGCGTGGGCGCGCGAGACCGCGTTCGCGCGCGCGGACGCGATGCATCGCGTCGCCGACGTGATCGAGAAGCGTCGCGAAAAGCTCGCGCAAACCCTGACGCTCGATCAGGGCAAGCCGCTGCACGAGTCGCACGACGAGGTCGCGGAGCTCGTCCTCTACTGGCGCAACGCCGCCGAGGACGGCAAGCGGCTCGAGGGTCGTCTGCCGAACTCGTTCACGCCGGGGAAGCGGGTGCTGCTGATCCGCCGTCCGCGCGGCGTGATCGGCGTGATCACGCCGTGGAACTGGCCGTACACGATGCCGGCGGAGCTGATCGCGCCCGCGCTCGCGAGCGGAAACACCGTCGTCTGGACACCGGCGTCGACGACCGCCGTCGCCGGGTTCGCGCTCGCCGA
>CAWFKM010000007.1:0-171082 GCA_963816455.1 uncultured Actinomycetes bacterium | reverse complement strand
CGCTCGCCCTTCGGAGCCAGTTCTTCTTTGGTCGCGGCTATCTCGCCGACGCGTCGATTCCGTTCAAGGTAGTGGTGCTCGTGCTGCTTGCCGCCGCTTTCCGGTCACGAAGTGTCAGTCGTGCTCGCGCGGTGACACTCGCCGTGTTGCTTATAGGGGTCTTGACTACCGACTTTCTTAGCGGCGGTCGCGCTGCGCTGATCCTCGGGACGGTTGTTCCGGTGACTCTGCTCTTCCACTACCTTCGGCGTCCGCTCTCGGGCGAACGCTCGTCCTCCGAACAGTCGTGTTGTTGGTCGCATTCGTTGCGATGCGGGTAGTAACTCGTGATGCATCGCATTCGGAGAATCGAGGTATTTCTCGACTGACACTCATCGAGCATGCGTTGCGCGATGTGCCGGCGAACACGATTGGAGGAAGAGACGCCGTCCCGTACGACAGCCTCGTCGAGCTTGTCCATGGCCATGATCTCGGTGCCGGCCTGCAATGGGGTTCGACGTATCGAGCCGTGGTCACATTTCCGATCCCCAGGCGATTCTGGCCCGACAAGCCACTCGGCGGCGGCAACGCCTGGTTTACGACGTACTTCCCCGACTTTTATGCGCAGGGGAACGTTGAGACGAGCATCTCGTTTGTCGGAGAGCTATACGCAAACTTCGGTCCCGCCGGAGTCGTCATCGGGTTCTTCTTACTCGGGATGGGTGCGGGTCTGATTGGGCGGCGACTCGGGTCGATAAGTCGGTGCGAGTCGGCGATCGTCTACGTAGTGGCTGTCGCATTTCTCATCCAACTGCTACGGGGCGACGCCTTCCACGCAATCACAACGTTCGCTCTAACACTCATCGCGATTCGCGGAGCGTGGGTGGTCGTTGTTGGACGCTCGCGACGTGGTGAGTCAGGGGCCGGTGCTCTTCGATCGGAATGGGCAAACGCAAATTGAAGGCCTTGCTTGCTATGAGCGGCTTGGCTGTCATCGTCATCGCGTTGTCTCCCGAGGTGGCCACCGCTCGGCGCGGTTCAAGGACCGAGTCGTCACAGTTAAGCCGGGCAGAAGCTACGTCGTACGGATGCACGGCTCCGGGGTTATAGCGGCCCTCGGGGCTTTGGACGGCATCGTGACGAAGGATCGTCCGGTGGTGCTCGTGAGCCATGGAACGTCGGCGGTGCTGGTTGGCCGAGGGCCGGCGAGCGACGTTTCTGTGCAGCGAACTTCGATGGCTGGGGGAGACGACCGCCGCATCCCTGTGTGCGCGCGTCGTCGATCGGTGGACGTTGGCAGGCGAACGATGACCGCGGATCTCGCGGTTATCGGCGGCGATTCGTCGGGCGTCGCAGCTGCGATAGCGGCCGCTCATCGTTGTCTCTCGGTGATCCTTGTCGCTTCCGAGCCTCAGGTGGGCGGAATGCTCGTACCCGGACAGATCGGTGTGGCGGATGGGAGCCCGATCGTCTCATGGCCGGAGGTCGATGCCGAGACGGAGATCTCAGCAACGGGATTCTGCAGGCGGATTCGTCCTGGAGTCTCGCTGGCGGACTATGGGCCGAGTTCCTTGGCCGAATCGCGCGTATTCAAAACCCAAGTGCTCCTAGTCTCTTACGAGCGCAGCGACACCTTCCATCAGAGTCGCTTCAAGCGATGGATGCACTTACGGGTCATCTTCCGAATCTCAAGATAGTCACGAACACATCTCCGACAAACGCCTTCATTATCGACGGACGCGTGACCTCAGTTGACGTCTCGGGGGGGTGGAAGGGAAGGGATCGTCGCCCGCTACTGGGTCGATGGTTCGGATACGGAGACCTCGTCGGCCTCCTGCGTCTGCCGTACTCGCTCGGCCCCTCCGATGAAAATCATCCGACTGGCACGGGAGAAGTTTCTGCGTACGCGCTTCGTTGGACGGCAATCGAGACCTCTGACGGTTCGTTTCCGACTGCTCCGCCGATGTACTACGGAGTCAATCGATCTGACTTTCGTGCGGAGACCGCCGAGCGGTGGCCGGCGTATCAAACAGCCTTTTCCATCGCCCCGGGGCTCTGTTTCAAGTTCAACCGTTCCGACTGTTCAACAATCTTGGAAGGCTGGCCGGTGGTCCACTGACTTTGTCGGTGACGCGAAAACCGGCGCTCCGATTCCCGGTCAGCCGACCGAGGTGTGGGACGTCAACGGTGCCCCTAACGACGCGACGAGCAGCCAAATCTCACTCATGCCGCGGACCAACCCAGATGTTTCGGCCCTCTTCTCGTCACTTGGCATAGCAAACCCGTACTCCGCTGGCACTGGTGGGCTGTGGGACGACATCGCATTTGTCCAGGACACCCCTGCGCTTCCGAGTTCGGCGAAGACCTTGCTCATCGCCAAGATCGTCGAAGCGATCCATGCTCGCTCGCTTGGCTTTCTGTGGTACATCCGCAGTGGTGATCTGAAGAGCCGTCTGAACGTGTTACCGGGTGGCCAGAATCTGTCCGTTCGCGCCAACTGGTCCGTTTTGAACGCGTTTGGCACTCAAGACGGGTTGCCGTCGATGGTTTATGAGAGAGAAGGCCGGCGCATCTCCGCGGTTTACGACACGACGATTCAGGATCTGTGCCCCACTTACGGGGTGGGACGAGACTCGGGCAGACAAGATCTGCCAGAGCGAGCCTCAAAACTTCCCAGACTCGGTGGTCATTAGCGACTACCCCGTCAATCTTCACTCTCTGGCACTTGCCCCCCCGTCTTCTTCGGATTCCTAACTCCGCATTCCCTTCCACTTAGATCAGCGATCCCCGTAGGAACGAGAGGCCTCCTCGTCGGCGAAGCCATAGGTACAGACAGGCTCACCTATGCCTCCTTCCGAGTCGATCCGATACGGATGATGTTGGGCACGGCATTGGGGGAGGCTGTCGCCGAAGCGGCTTCGTCAAGGACGCTCGACTTCACGCGCATCAACGTGGTGAAGCTTCGAGAGAAGCTCGCGGATGACTACCAAGAGACGCAGTACGTGCCCGATGTGCCGACGTGGAACGACGCCGCGCATCAGTGGCGTTGGCGCGAGGTCGGGCGAGCGATTCAGTATCTTCTTGCGACAAAGACGCTTTCTACCTCTGATCCCTCTCTCGCCCAGGCTCCAGCTACCCCGGTCTTGCGCGCAGGTGGTGTTGGGTCGAGACTTCGCTCGCTCTTAAGCGCTGGAACGCCGGCAGGGCGCAATAACGACGACATTGGATCTCTTGCTGGCTTGACGGGCGTCTCGGCCGCCAAGGGGCGCACATCGATTGCGGACGCATACGTATGGCTTGCGTCGAGGTTCGTGGTGGGCGTATGAACCCGTTGTTCCCGACGAGGTCTTGTCACGCTTCCGTTGTCCGGAGTGTTGTTCACAGACCGCCGAGATCGGAGTCGGTGGCTTGACGTGTGGGGCGGGCCACACGTTCCAATCTCACGATGGGTGCCGTATTAGTCCCTCAAGGGGAAGGCTCACGCGATCCTCACAAGCTGCAACAGATGGCGTACTTCGGGTCGGATGAGAGTGAGGAATGGGAAGTCGAGCGCCCACTCTCCGGCCCGGACTTTCACGCCTGGCTTCTGTGCGAGAAATTTCGCCGAAGTATCGACGCAATCTCACGTTACGTAGCGGACGCGTCGGTGCTTACGGTTTGCGGTGGATCGGGCATGGATGGCGAATTTCTCGCCCAGCAGGGGCGAAGTTCGTCGTTGTCGCCGATATCTCACCGCATGCCGCCGAGCGTGCGCGGGAGCGGTCGGCGCGTCATGACGTGCGCTTGATTCCAGTAGTTGCCGACGTGGAGCACCTGCCGTTTCGGGACGGGTCGTTCGACCTTGTGTATGTCCACGACGGCTTACATCACCTGGAGGATCCATTTCGAGGGCTTCAGGAGATGATGCGCGTCGCACGCACCGCGATATCGGTGACCGAGCCGGCCGACGCTCGCTACCCGCGCCGCCGTCAAGTTGGGTGCCGCTGACGGAGTCGAGGATGCCGGAAACGCTGTCGCTCGCTCCGCGTCAAGGATCTAACGGGCGCGCTAACAACGAGGGCTTTGATGTTGTCGCTGCCGAGCGGTACGCCATGTACCACAGGCATTCGCCAGGCTGGTCCTCGAACTCGCGCTAGAGAGCCTATGACCGAGACTAGTCGAGTGATCGTCTCGACCGCCAACCAGAGCGTCGGTCATGCGATCGGGAACAAGTTGAATGACCAGCACTCCGGGCCGATGAGGTGACGTCTTGACGCATCGCCGGACAGATCCGCTGCGCACGTCGTTCAAGACTACGCGGCCATCCATTTCCAGTCGAACTCAGCGTGAGTGAGCAAACGTGAGACACGAGGCGCTGCATCTGCACTGTCCGGCCTACCGCTCGGGGAAGGGAGCTCTGGAAAAGAGACCTGACGATTCCGCGTCCTTCCGGGTAGACGAGATAGCTCTTGCACGGTTCGACAAGCACTCCCCGATTCGACGGGTGTTCCAGGAGTTGAGCTACGGACGTGCGCTTGCCGCCCGGATACGACACGAACGACCTGACGTGGTGTTGTCAGGGACTACGCCTTTGTTCGCTCAGCGGCTGGCAATGCGTGGCAGCGACGATGTTGGCGCTTCATTCGTCTTCTGGTTGCAAGACATTACAAGTCTTGCAGCCGCGCATTTTGCGGAGTCTCGCATTGCCGGCGGGAAGCGCAGCCACCCTGCCAATCAAGTGGCTCGAGCGACGGCTATTGAGGCGAAGCGACGCAATCGTTGCAATCTCGGAAGATTTCCGGGTGATCCTCAATGCGTGGAGGATCAATCCGGAGAGGATCAGCGTCATCGAGAATTGGGCGCCCCTTAACGACCTTCCGGAGGTCGGGCAAGCAAATCCGTGGGCCATCGAACACGGGCTTGCCGGCAAACGCGTCGTGCTCTATTCGGGGACGCTTGGCCTCAAACACAACCCGCGACTACTTTCCGAACTCGCTCGAAGGGTGTCCGTTGAGTCCGACGTCATTGTGGTGGTCGTTTCCGAGGGAAGTGGCGCGGAGCGACTCGCTCAGACGAAACGCGAGGATGGTCTGAACAATCTCGTGCTTCTCGGGTTCCAGCCGTTTTCTCGCCTTGCCGAGGTACACGGGTCAGCCACTGTCCTGGTCTCGATTCTCGAGCGAGATGCGAGTGTCTTCTCAGTGCCGTCCAAGATCCTGTCGTACCTCTGCGCCGGTCGACCGATCCTTGCTGCCATCTCCTCGGAGAACCTCGCCGCCCGAACGTTGGTCGGAGCCGGTGCTGGGATCGTTGTCGACCCTGACGATCTTGGCGGCTTCTTCGATGCAGCTGCGGCGCTCCTTGCCGATCCAAAAGCACGCGCGAGATGCGGCGCGGCCGCTCGTGCGTACGCGGTTGCATCGTTTTCCCTACCAGCGGTCGCTGATCGTTTCGAGAGCGTATTTGCGGCGGCGCTTCACGACACCACCGCCGCCGGAAAGCGCCGCTCACATACTCAAACAGTCGTCGCTCTCGACCTGCCACCGGAGGAATGAACCGCGATGTTACGTGAGCGATTTCGTGCGATGAATAAGGCTGACGATGCGTTTCCGGCGATGTGCAAGGACGGCAATGGATGGAAGAAGCTCTTTAGAGACCGCATGTGCCGGCACTTCTTTAACGACTTCGTTGATCTCGCTGAGGAGATCGCTGGCGGCCGTCGACGCGTCGCCAGCCCGTGTCCGAATCAATGAATCCGATAGTGCCAAACGAAGTTTTGCCTGCCGGCGTCGGCAGTCGCTCAACAGTTGGTGTTCTGGGGTGAGGGCGTGAGCCGCGACCCGCTCGCCACCCGAGCCGCTGATTCGGCGCGTCTACGCGTACGTCGCGTACCGCATCGGCGACGGCGCGGACGCGGAGGACGTCACGAGCGAGACGTTCGAGCGCGCGCTGCGGTATCGCGAAAGCTTCGACCCGCGGCGCGGAGATCCGGCCGCCTGGCTGATCGGGATCGCGCGCCGGTGCATCGCCGACGCGGCGCTGCGAGCGCGAGACGCCGACCGACGAGGTTCCCGAGCTTGTGGCGACGGTCACGAAGAGACGGCGCTGACGCGACTCGAGCTGCGCACTGCCGTCGCGCCGCTCGACGAGCGCGATCGTGAGCTCGTCGCGCTTCGCTTCGGCGCCGATCTGACCGCGCGGCAGATCGGCGAGCTGCTCGACATGAAGACGAACGCGGTCGAGGTCGCGCTCCACCGCGCGCTCGCGCGGCTGCGCGGGACGCTCGAACGCGAGGACGCACCGGCGGGCGAGCTCGCAGGTGCTGCGGCCGGAGGTTTCGCCGTGAGCAGCACCGTGGCGGTGCCGGCCGCGGGCACGCGCCGGCTCGCCGACGCGCTGCCGGAGGCGCTCTTCTTCGTCGGCGCAGTCGCCGTCACCGCCGGGCTCGCGGCGGCGAACGGCGGGTTCTTCCCGACCTCCTGGGGCTGGAGCGCGCTCGCGCTCTTCTTCGCGGCCGCGGCGGCGCTGATCCTGCGCACGTCGGTTCGCGTCGGTCGGCTCGAGCTCGTGTTCCTCGGGCTCGTCACGGCGTTCGTCGCGTGGACGTGGCTGTCGAGCTTCTGGTCGATCGACCTCTCGTCGTCGATTCTCGAAGGACAGCGCGGGCTCGTCCTGATCGGCGCGGTCGCCGCCGTGCTCGCGCTCGCGCCGGCGAAGCCCGTGCGGCCGCTGCTCGGCGCGGTGGTCGCGGCGACGACGATCGACTGCGCGTACGCGCTCGCGACGCGACTCTTCCCGGGGCGGGTCGGGAGCTACGACACGGTCGCGGTCTACCGGCTCAACACGCCGATCGGGTACTGGAACGGGCTCGGCGTGTTCGCGGTGATCGGCGCGGTCGTCGCGCTCGGCTTCGCGGCTCGCGGGACTCGGCCCGTGACGCGCGCGCTCGCGGCTGCGAGCCTGCTCGTGCTCGTGCCGACGCTCTACTTCACGTTCAGCCGCGGCGCCTGGCTCGCGGCCTTCGCAGGGCTCGTCGTGCTGTTCGCGCTCGACTCGCGTCGGCTCCAGCTCGCGGCGACGGCGCTCTGCGTGCTGCCGTGGCCGGCGCTCGCCGTCGTGCTCGCGTCGCAGGACGCACGCGCTCACGCGCCAGCAGTCTGATCCTCCCCCAGGCCGAGCACGACGGGCACCGGCTCGCGCTTGTCCTTCTTCTTCTCGCGCTCGCGGCGGCAGCGTCTGCGGTCGCTGGCGCAGCAGGTCGGGAGGCGCGTCGCGTTCGGCGCGGACCGCGCGCATCGCGTTCGCCTCGGTGCTGATCGTCGCCGTGCTCGCGATTGCCGGCGCCGGCGTCGCCCGCTACGGAAGTCCGCCGACGATCGCGCGTAAGGCGTACGACTCGTTCACCTCCAAGGCGACCAGCTCGACCGATCTCAACGCGCGGCTCTTCAGCCTCTCGAGCAACGGACGCACCGAGCTCTGGCATGTCGCGTGGCTCGAGGCGAAGGCGTATCCGATCGTCGGTGCGGGAGCCGGCAGCTATCAGCGCTACTACCTCCGGCATCGAACCGACACGCAGCAGGTGCAGAACGCGCACAACCTCTACCTCGAGACGCTCGCGACGCTCGGCGTGATCGGGCTCGCGCTGCTGCTCGCCGCGCTTGCGGTTCCGCTCGTCGCTGCGGTGCGGCTGCGACGGCACCCGCTCGTCCCGGTCGCCTGCGCGGCGTACGCGGTCTTCCTCGTCCACGCGATCGCGGACTGGGACTGGCAGCTCGCCGGCGTCACGCTCGCGGCGCTCTTCTGCGGGCTCGCCTGCCTCCTCGCGGCGCGCGAGGAGCGCGAGCCGCCGGTGCTCGCGACGCGCGCGCGGATCGGGATCGGCGTCGCCGTCGCGGTGCTCGGAGCCGCGGCGCTCTTCGGGCTCGTCGGGAACAGCGCGCTCGGCGCGAGCGACTCTGCGGCGCAGTCCTCGAACTGGGCCTCGGCGGAGCAGCACGCGCGCACCGCGATCCGCTGGCAGCCCTGGTCGGCGGCCGGCTGGCAGCGGCTCGGCGAGGCGCAGATCGGCGCCCACGACCTGGCCGGCGCGCGGCTCAGCCTCGCAGGCGCGCTGGCCAAGGACTCGAACGACTGGACGACCTGGCTCGATCTCGTCGCGGCCACCCGCGGCAAGGCCCAGCTCGCGGCTCTCGTCCAGGCCTCCCGGCTCAATCCGCTCAGCCCCGAGATCGCCCAGATCTACGGCGCCGTCGCCCGCCCGTAAGGTTTCGGCCCCTTTCCCCGGTAATAGGGGTACAGCTATCCACGAGGACGGGGAGGGGTTTCGAATGAAGGGTTTCTGGAGGAACGGTGATCGGCTCGAGCGGGAGCTTCGCTCGCAGCGGCCTGAGCCGCGCGACGAGCTCGTGAGCCGCATCGAGAGCAGGATCGGCGAGAGCCGCCCGAGGACGTACCGCGGTTTCCGGCTCGGCCTCGCGGCCGCGCTCACCGTCGGCATGCTCGTCGCGCTCGGCGCGTTCGGCGGCTTCAGCTACGCGGCGACCGGCGTCACGCACGCCGTCGACGCCGCGTCGCACGTCGTCGCGCCCGCCCACAAAGCGGCGCCGGTGAAGGCGGCGGCAGCCGCTCACCTCGGCGCAGGCGCAGTACCTCGTCGCGATGTGCTTCCTCCGGCACACGATCTACGTCGACTCGAGGGCCGCGCGGATCCTGAAGGCGCTCGGTGCGAAGGTCGGCCCGTGCACGGGTGGTCGGCGCACGCCGCCCGCGGCGACGAAGGTCGTCTGCATCAAGGGCCACAACATCCGCGTCACCGCGGCGAGCAAGAAGGCGCTCGTCAAGGCCGGCAAGGCGAAGGCCGGGTTCTGCAAGAAGGCGTAACCCGACTCGGATAGCTGTGGGACCGGGGCGGCCGAGAGGCCGCCCCGTCTCGTTCTAGGGCGTCCCGGAGGTCAGCGAGCGGGCGACGACGCTGCGGGCGACGAAGCTCGAGGCGGAGCCGCGGACGAGGCGGTAGTTCAGGTCCTGGAACGACTGGACGCGGGCGAACGGGCTCCAGACGCCGGTGCGCGCGCCGGCGTAGCGGACGTTGCTGAAGGAATAGGCGTACGCGTTGCACGCGCCGCTCGTCGTCCCGGCCCAGCTCTCGCCGACCGCCTGCGCCGACCAGCGTCCGTGGCTTCCGGGCAGGAGCACCGGCGCCGATGCGGGCGAGCCGTCGAGCCAGACGCGCCACCAGTTCGGCCGGCCGGCGACCTCGCGGACGGCGAAGGTGTGCCGCGCGCCGACGCCGACGTTCCGGCGCAGCTCGCGGGTGACGTCGCCGTGGCCGGGGCGGACGATCTCGTAGTAGACGCTGTTCTGCGGGACGCCGGGGACGGAGGTGAGGCCGACCTGGATCCACTCGTCCGTGCCGTTCGGGCCGAGGCCGGGGCCGCCGACGCCGATCCAGCCGTCGACGTGGCCGTCGCGGACGCTCGGCGCCGCGGTCGGCGCGATCGTCGCGCTCACGCCGCTCGCCGGCTCGCGTCCGCCCAGTCCCGCGTACGCGTAGGTGCCCTCGCCGCACGTCGCCGCGCGGGACGGGGCCGCGGCAAATGCGCATGCGGCTGCGAGGGTGGCTGCCGCCACCGCGGTGACACGAAGGAAGGACATCGGGGTCGGGTGAGACTCCGGCCGGGGGAGGGTGCGGCCGTAGTTGAGTCATCGACGAGGATGCCTCGATCTAGTTCCCTCGAACGAGTGAGTGCGTGAATCGGCACAAACTTGCCGGGAAGCCGTGACCCCACCGTCGCGCCAAATCAGATAATCTGATTGAGTGCGAACGCTGAGTGCAACCGACGCCGCTCGCCGCTTCTCGGAGCTCCTCGATGCGGTGGAACGCCGCGGCGAGAGCTTCCTCGTTGTGCGCCGAGGACATGCAGTTGCGCGGATCGAGCCGGCCAGAGCCGCCAACGGCAAGCTCGTGAAGGCGATCATGCGCTCGAATCCGCCGGACGCCAGCTGGGCGGCGGAGTTGCAAGAGCTTCGTGCGTCGGTCGGGATTGAGGATCGGCCCTGGAACGGCTGATTCTCGACACGTCGATCCTCGTCACGGCAGAGCGATCGGAAGCCGCTCTCGAATCGATCATCGATGACGATGACGACGTGGCGATCGCCGCGATCACCGCGGCCGAGCTCCTGGTCGGCGTCGAGCTTTCCGACGCGGTTGGGAAACGACGGCGTCGCGCATTCGTCGAGGATGTTCTGGCGTCGGTTCCGATCGAGTCGTACGACCTGGACGTTGCAAGGGCGCATGCGTCCCTCCTGGCGCATACCCGCCGTTCAGGCCGCCCTCGTGGCGCGCACGATCTCTTGATCGCGGCGACCGCTCTGACCCACGAGCGGACGGTCGTCTCGGCCGATCCGTCCGGCTTCGAAGATCTTCCGGGGGTACGACTGCATCTCGCGCCCTAGGTATGTTCTGCAGCGATGTCGCAAGACCAGACTCGTATCAACGTGATACTCGAGCCTGAGTACGCTGAGAAGCTCGCGGCTCTCGCCGAGCATGCGCACGCGCACCCGGAAACGCTCGCGCAATTACTGCTCTCCCAGGCGATCGACGACGCCGAATTCGATGGGCCGAGCATTGCCGAAGTCCTCGACAGGATTCCGGGGGCGTTCGACCGTTCGGAGACGGGAATCCGGGAGATCCGTGCCGGCAAGGGGATCCCGCTGCACGACCTCTAGCCTGCGCGGTTGCTCGTGCCGCCGCGCAAGGACCCGCGGCGTACCATTCCAGAGGTATGCGGCGTCTTGTCCTATTGATCTGCGTGCTCGCCGTCGGTGTGGCCGGCGCCGGCTCGGCTGTCGCTGCGCCGCCGAAGCTCCACGTCGTGCTGAAGGGGCAGGATCACCATCCGCTCGTCGGCAAGAAGTGGCACTACTCGGTGACGGTCACGAACGCCGCCGGCAAGCCCGTCGCGTCGAAGATCCACCTCCAGTTCCTCTTCAACGGCTTCCCGGTCGGGCAGATCGGCGCCACACCGTGAAGAACGGCGTCTGGCAGGAGACGTTCGGGACGCCGGGGCATCCCGGGTTCCCGGCGGCGGCGAAGGGGCAGGCGCTCGTGATCGAGGCGATCGTGACGGCGAAGGGCTACGCCGTGACGAAGGCGCACTGGCCGATCGTCGTGAAGTGAGCGGCGTCGCCGTTGTCGTCGAGCACGTGCGGAAGGGCTTCGAAGGCGGGCGCATCCACGCGCTCGAGGACGTCTCGCTGCGCATCGAGCCGGGCGAGCTCGTCGCGCTCACCGGGCCGTCCGGCTGCGGCAAGAGCACGCTGCTGAATCTGATCGGCGCGCTCGACCGGCCCGACGCCGGCGAGATCCGCGTCGGCGACGAGGACGTCGGCCGGCTCGACGATCCGTCGCGCTACCGCGCCGAGACCGTCGGCTTCGTGTTCCAGTTCCACAACCTGATGACGACGCTGACCGCGCTCGAGAACGTGCAGGTGCCGATGCTCGGGCACGGGTCGCGCGGTGCGCGTGAGCAACGGGCGCGTGACCTGCTCGTCGAGGTCGGGCTCGGCGAACGGATGAACAGCTATCCGCCGACGCTCTCCGGCGGCGAGCGCCAGCGCGTCGCGATCGCGCGCGCGCTCGCGAACGGGCCGCGGCTGCTGCTCGCGGACGAGCCGACGGGCGCGCTCGATTCCGAGACCGGCGCGCAGATCCTCGACCTGCTCCGGCGCGTGCGCGAGGAGCACGGGATGACGGTGCTGCTCGTCACGAACGACGACGGCGTCGCCGCGCAGGCGGAACGCGTGCTCCGTATCCGCGACGGCGTGCTCGTCGCACCGGCTGCGGTCGGTTAGTTCTTGCCGCTGAGGGCGGCAGCGCCGTCGGCCGCGGACTGCACGGACTTCATGTACGCGGAGACGGCGAGGCCGAGGTCGCCCTGCTCGCCGCTGATCCGGGAGATCGTCTTCGTGATGTACGCGGTCTGCGCCGCGACGTAGCCCGAGTCGAGCTGGGCCGACGGCGTCGTCTCGAGGTACGACGTGAGCGTGCGCAGCTCGCTCGTCAGCTTCGCGAGATCGGAGCCGACGGAGGACGCGCCGGCGGTGACGGCGTTCGCCGAGCCGGCGGTGTTGTTCAGCGCGGTCGCGACGGCCTGCGCGCGCTGGAGCATCGCCGCCGTCGACGCCTGCGCCGCCGTTGCGCGTGCGCGCGAGCGGCGCGCGGCCGCCTTCGCCTGCGCGGCGGCGGTGTTCGCGGAGGCGAGCGAGCCCGCGAGGAGATGCGTTCGCGCGGTCGCCGCGACGAGAGCGGCCTGCGCCGACGAGCCCTTCTGTGCCTGGTGCTTCCAGCCGATCGAGAACGCAGCCGCGCTGAGCATCGCGCCGCAGACGAACGCGCAGATTGCGAGCACCCAGCCGAGCTTCGGGAACGGCTGCCGCTGCCGCTTCTGCTGCGGGCGCGGGCGCGGCTGCGCGACGGCGGGAAACCGCGTCGTCTCGGACATGGGCCAACTGGAACCGCGGGACATGAATCGGGACCTTCGGCGCTTTACACGCCGCTCCTGCTACTCGTGCCGGAGCGCCTCGATCGGGCTCAGACGCAGCGCGCGCCACGTCGGATAGATCGCGCCGAGGATCCCCACGCCGAGCGCGAATGCGAGCCCCCACGCGAACACGCCGGCGGTGAAATGCGGCGAGACGAGAGTCGAGAGGCCGGTCTGCGTCGTGAAGAAATGCGCCGCGAGCAGCCCGAGGACGAGCCCGATCGCGAGCGCGACGAGCGAGATCCCGAGCGCCTCGCTGAGGATCAGCAACGCGATCCGGCGGCTCGGCCAGCCGACGGCGCGGAGGATCCCGATCTCGCGGATCCGCTCGAAGACCGACATCGCCATCGTGTTCATCACGCCGATGCCGCCGACGATCAGCGCGAGCACCGAGACGACCCAGCCGACGTCGATGATCAGCCGCGACGACGTGTCGACCTTCACCGCCTGCCCCGGCTCGACGATCGCCGAGATTCCGTAAGCGCTTCTCGAGCCGCGTCGCGACGGTCTGCGGCGTCTGCCCGAGCTTCACCGTCACCGCGAGCGTCGTCACCTCGCCGGGGCGGTTCGCGAGCCGTTGCACCGTCGCCAGCGGCAGCACGACGCCCTGATCCTCGAACCGGTCGCCGGAGTGGTAGATGCCGGAGACGCGGAAGCGGTGCCCGTTCACGTCGATCGTCGATCCGGGATGGACGTGGAATGTCTTCGCGCCGGCGTCGCCGACGAGCGCGCCCGGAGCGGTCGCCGGTGACGAGCGTCATCCGCTGCAGCGGAAACTCGTTCGGCGCGAGGCCGAAGACGAGCGACGAGTCCATCCCCTGCACCTTCGTCACGAGGAGAAAGACGCCGGCGGACTCCGCGACGCCGGGGTCGGCGTCGATCCGCTTCTCGAGCGACACCGGCAGCAGCGACCGCGTCGCGTCGGAGACGCCGCTCTGGAAGAGCCCGAAGTCGGAGCGGCCGATGTGGATCAGGTCGCCGGCCGTCCGCTTCGCGCCCTCCGAGATCGAGAGGAGCGCCACGATCAGACCGACGCCGATCGCGACGCCGGCGGCGGTGAGCAGCGTTCGCATCGGACGCCGCATCAGGTTCTTCCGGACGAGCCCGATCCACGTCATGCGGATGACCATATCTCCGCTAGGCTCGGACGATGGAGCCCAATCGCGACGCCGTTCTGAAGGCGCTCGAGCAGGTGATCGACCCGGAGCTGCGGAAGCCGGTCACGGAGCTCGACATGGTCCGCGACGTCGAGATCGACGGCGGCGTCGTCTCGCTGACGATCGTGCTGACGATCGCCGGGTGCCCGTTGCGGAACTCGTTCGAGACGCAGGTCGACGAGGCGCTTCGCGGCGTCCCGGGTGTGACCGGCGTCCAGCTCGGGTTCGACGTGATGACGCCCGAGGAGCGGCAGACGCTGACGACGAAGCTGCGCGGCGGCGCGGGCGAGCGCGACAACGTGATCCGGCTGCCGAAGGACTGTCGCGTGATCGCGGTCGCCAGCGGCAAGGGCGGCGTCGGCAAGTCGTCGCTGACCGCGAACCTCGCCGTCGCGTTCGCGGCGCTCGGGCATCGCGTGGGCGTGCTGGACGCCGACGTCTACGGGCACTCGATTCCGCACATCCTCGGCATCCGGCAGAAGCCGGTCGCGGTCGACGAGATGATCGTCCCGCCGGTGAAGGGCGACCTGAAGCTGATGTCGATCGGTTTCTTCCTCGACGGGAACGAGCCGGTGATGTGGCGCGGGCCGATGCTGCATCGCGCGCTCGAGCAGTTTCTGACGGACGTCCACTGGGGCGATCTCGACATCCTCGTCGTCGACATGCCGCCGGGGACCGGCGACGTCTCGATCTCGTTGGGACAGCTGCTGCCGCGCGCGGAGGTCGTCGTCGTGACGACGCCGCAGAAGCTGGCGCAGGACGTCGCGTCACGTGCCGCGTCGATGGCGCGGAAGACGAACATGCGGCTGCTCGGCGTGATCGAGAACATGAGCGGCGACGTGTTCGGCCGCGGCGGCGGCGCGGAGCTCGCTGCCGATCTCGACGTGCCGCTGCTCGGTGTCGTTCCGCTCGACCCGCTGTTGCGCGAGCAGGGCGACCTCGGCGAGCCGATCGTGTCGGCGCATCCGGAGTCGGAGACCGCGCAGGCGATCGTCGCCATCGCGGAGGAGATCGATGCGTCGCGGCGCGAGTCGGTCGGGATCGTGAAGTCGCTGCCGCTCGTCGGCTAAGTGCCGTGCCCGCCACGAATGTCGACGTGGTGCGCGAGGTCTACAACCTCGCAGTGCGTGCGAAGCACCGCGAGTTGCGGGAGTTGCTCGTCGACGACGTGACGTGGCAGCCCGCACGGGAGGGTGCGTGGAACCCGTGCGTCAACGCCGATCAGGTCGTGAAGACGCTCCTGTGGCGTGCCCACGCGAACCGGCTGCGGCCCGGCGAGATGATCGACGTCGGCGACCGCGTCTTCATCCGGATGAAAGGGCGGCGGCTCGAGCGGCTCGGCGCGAAGGGGTTCGTCCCGAAGCTCTACCAGGTGGTCGTGCTGCGAGGCGGAAAGGTCACGAGCATCCACGACTACGCGGTGCGTGAGGACGCGCTCGCGGCCGCCGGCCTCGCCGTCGTGTGAGCGCCGCCGCGTTCTTCGATCTCGATCGCACGTTGCTGCGGCGCTCGTCGGCGCTCGCGCTGGCAGGCTCGTTCCGCGAGCGCGGGATGATCTCGCGCCGGCAGCTTGCGAAGGCGGCGTTCTGGCAGCTGCTGTTCGTCGCGCGCGGCGCGAGCCACGAGGCGGTGCGCAGGGGCGCGGAGGACGGGCTGATCGTCCTGCGCGGGTGGACGCCGGAGGACATGCGGTCGCTCGTCGCGGACGCGCTCGAGCCGGTGCTGCGTCCGCTGGTCTACGCCGAGCCGCTGGGGCTGGTGCAGCAGCATCGCGAGCGCGGCGAGCCGGTGTACATCGTCTCCGCGACGCTCCAGGAGATCGTCTCGGCGATCGCCGACGATCTCGGTTTCGACGGCGCGCTCGGGACGCAATGCGAGGTCGTCGACGGGCGTTACACGGGTCGCGCGCTGCGCGCGCTGCATGCGGAGAACAAGGCGGCGTCGGTGCGCGAGCTTGCGGCTGTCGAGGGCTTCGACCTCGCCGCGTCGACCGCGTACTCCGACAGTCACACGGATCTGCCGTTCCTCGAGGCGGTCGGGCATCCGGTCGCGGTCAATCCGGACCGCGCGTTGCGGCGAATCGCGGCGGCGCGTGGCTGGCCGGTGCTGCGGTTCTCAGCGCGGGCGTATCCGCGCGGCCGCTGACGACAGGCCGACGCGGGCCCACCGGCGATCCCGATCAGCAAAGGCCCCGTGACACTTCCGTTGCGAAGTGCCTGGCACCTCAGAGCCTCCAGGTGCCAGCCACCTCGCGGCCGCCAGGTGCCGGGCACCTCGAGCCGGTTAGGTGTCAGGCACCTTGCCGGGCGCAGGTGTAAGGCACCAAGAGGTCAGGCGGGGAAGCGCGGGTCGTCGCGGATCGAGTCGAAGTCCTCGTCCGTCTGCGCGAGCTCGCGGAAGCGCTCGGCCGCGGCGACTGCGACTGCCAGCTCGTCGAGCGCCCGCTCGCGGTTGCCGGCGAGTGCCTCGATGCATGCGAGCTCGTAATGGAGCGGCGGCAGGTCGGGCCGCTCCGCGATGCTTTCCTCGAGCATCGTCCGCACGGTGTCGTAATCGCCGGCTTCGCGGGCCGGGAGCGTGGCGAAGATGTACTCCCACGCCGACACGTCGTGCTTTCCGGGCACGCCGCCGATCGCGAGCACCGTCGTCCCCGGCTCGCGCGCAATTGCCGACCGCTGCTGCGCGGGGTCGTCGAGGAAGACGAGCGTGCCCGTCGGCGCGTCGACCTCCTCGCCGTCGACCGTGAACACGGCGTGTCCCGTGATGACGGCGTAGATCTCCTCGTGGCCGAGCTGCGACTCGGTGTGATCCTCGACAACCTCGTCGCCCGCGTTCGCCGCGGTGTACGCGTTGATGCCGAACGCGGTGACGCCGAGCGTGCGCCGAACAGGCTTCCAGACGAGCGTGCCGAAGACCGGGACGCCCTCGATCTCGTCGAGCCGCGTGACCTTCACGGCGCGGCCTCGCGCAGCGCGGCGAGGACGACCGGGTCGAGCGCGTCCGCTCCGTCGACACGCTCCTCGAGGTTCTCGACGCCGGCCCAGCGATCGAGCGCCGCCTCGAGCTCGCCGTCGTAGCCGAGCGCGGCAAGTCGTTCGCGCAGCTCGGCCGCGAGCGCGTCGTCGACGTCGATCCACTCCTCGCGCGGCGTCTTGCCGAACAGCCGGTAATGCATCTCGTAGATCCGCTCGCAGCTCGTCGATCGGCCGCTCGTGGTCGTCCACGCGGAGGTCGACGAGAAGATCGGAGAGCTGTGCGTACCCGCCGTACGGCTGCACGACGAGCAGAGACGCGGACTGCTGTCCGCGACTGTCGCCGCCCGCCGACTGCGCCGCGGCGAGACACGCCAGCAGCCGCCGCGGAAGTGGATCGCCGGCGGTTCCCGCGAACGTATCGGCGAGCGCGTCGACGGTCGCCGCGCCGACGAGGATGTTGCCCTGCGCCGCGTAGCCCGTGCCGGTGCGGCCGCCGGCCCAGTCCATGCAGCCGGTGCCGGTCCACGTCGCCGCGCGTCCCTCGCTGTCGACGACTCCGACCTGCCGCTCGTCGCGCCCGGCGTCGTCGGCCACGAGCCGCGCGACGACCTGCTCCGCGTCGAGCCCCTCGCGCAGCAGCGCGAGCCCGTCCGGCCCGTACCGCGGATTCGCGTATGCCTGCGTCGCAACCGCGCCGACGCCCGGCCTCCGCCCACGGCACCACCGAGCCGACCGCGAGGAACTTCGACTGCACCGCGACTCCCCACTGCGCCGCCTCGAGATCGCACGCGACGATCGAGTACGTCGCGACGATGGGCGACCTATCCATACGTCAGCGTCGTCAGATCCAGCTCGAGGAGATCGCGGCGGTCCGGCGGCACGACGACGCACGCCACCTCGGGCCGTGCGAGCGCAGCACCGATCGCCTCCGGCGACGCGGCGCGCACGACGACCGGCGTCCCGGCGTCGAACGCCGCGCGCAGCGGCTCGAGATCGGACACGTCGTCGACGACGACTGCCTCGTCGAGCGGTACCGCCGCGTCGCCTTCGACCGCGAGCTCCGGCACGCGCCGGCCGCTCGCTCCCCACCAGCGCTCCCTCACACCGTCACCGCGTCGCCCGGCTCGATCGTCTCGACCGTGACGCCGGCGGGCACGAGCTTCGCAAGCTCCTGCGGCGTCCCCGTCAGCAGCGGGAAGGTGCCCCAGTGGCACGGAACGCAGCGCTTCGTCCCGAGCAGCTCGAGCGCGACGGCCGCCTCGCGCGGCCCCATCGTGTAGTGGTCGCCGATCGGAAGCACGGCGACGTCGGGCTCGTAGATCCGGCCGATCAGCTGCATGTCGCCGAAGACGCACGTGTCGCCCGCGAAGTAGATCTTCGTGCCGTTCTCCGCCTCGAGCACGATCCCCGCGGGCTCGCCGGCATACGAGCCGTCGGGCGCGGAGCTGGAGTGGTACGCGTTCACGAGCGTGAACTTCACGCCGTCGACCTCGATCGTCCCGCCCTTGTTCCAGCCGGTGACCGAGCCGCCGTCGACGCCGTTGCTTCCGAGCCAGCCGGCGAGCTCGACCATCGCGACGACCTTCGCCGAATGCTTCTGCGCGAGCGCGACCGTGTCGCCGACGTGGTCGCCGTGACCGTGCGTCAGAGCCACGATGTCGACGCGCTCCGGCTCGAGCTCGGACGGAGGACATTTCGGGTTCCCGTTCAGGAACGGATCGACGTACACGCGCTTCCCACCAGGTGTGTCGACCCGGAAGGAAGAGTGGCCCAGCCAGGTGAGTGTGGTGTCCGGCATCGGTCTCCTTTTTCGATCGGACTATCGACGCGAGCGTAACGAAGGGAACCCGGCGTGGGCGGCGAAACGGGGCGCAATGGGATCGAGACTGCTGCCGCTGCTGCTCGCGATCGCCGCCCTCGGGGCAGGCGCCGCCGGCGCAGCGGGCGTTGCGTCGCTCATCGTTCTCGTCGCGATTCCCTGCGCGGCCGCCGCCGCCTTCGTCGCGATCAGCGACGCGCTCGAGGGCCGTCCCGAGCGGCTTCGCGCCGGCTCGACGAGCCTCGCGCTCGCGCTGCTCGTGATCGGCGAGATGGTGCGCACGCACGCGCCGCTCGGCGGCGCCGTTCCGGCGCTCGCGGTCTCGACGCTCGTCGCCGTGGTCTTCCTCTACGTGCTGCCGGCGCTCGTCTGGGTGCTCGAGCCGCTCCGGTTCCGCCCGCGGCCGTCCGCCGCGCGCGTCCGCATCGCGCCGCCCGCGTAAGACGCTACTTCTGGCAGTTGCCGCGGTGGGCGCCCTTGGCGATCCACACGACGGGTCGTTCGGCCTCGAGCGCCTGGAAGCACTGCTCGCAGGCGCCGACGAGCGCCGCCGCGGCGTGGTCGATCAGGCGGTTGCGCGCGAGGTTGTCGATCGGTGCCGTCTCGACGTCGGTGAGGAAGCGGTCGGTCGCGCGGTTGATCGCGGCGTTCCCCTTCAGCGCGCTCGCCGCCGGCAGGTTCGCGGCGGCGCGGATTGCGGCCGTGTCGCGCCGGAGCGTCGCGAGCGCCCGTGCCGCCTCGGGAGAGGTGCACTTCGCCGCGGGCTGCGTCGTGTGTGCGGCGGTCGATCCGCAGGCCGCGAGCGCGAGCACCGACAGCGCCAATGCCGTCGCGCGAACCACGACACCACCATACCGCTGTTAGCCGGTGTCTAGGCGATCAGATCGAGCCGACGGCGCGCGACACGATGTCCATCAGCGGCGGAACGGCGAACAGCGTTCCGACCGAGACGACGAGCGCGATCCCGACGGCGGCGTGCAGCAGCGGCTCGCGCGCCGGCGACCCGCCTGCGACCGCCAGCGGTCCGACCTGGAGCTCCTCGGACGGGCGCATGTACATCGCGCGCACGATCGCGAGGTAGT
This sequence comes from uncultured Actinomycetes bacterium, assembly GCA_963816455.1. Taxonomy (GTDB): domain Bacteria; phylum Actinomycetota; class Thermoleophilia; order Gaiellales; family Gaiellaceae; genus Palsa-739. Next base: position 151,549 of record CAWFKM010000007.1, on the reverse strand, counting down.
AGTAGAGGCTGACGAGCGTCGCGACGACGCCGACGATCACGAGCCACGTCCAGCCGACGCCGTACGCGGCGGAGAAGACGTAGAACTTCGCGACGAAGCCGCCGCCGACGGGAAGTCCGGCGAAGCTGAACACGAAGAGCCACATCGCGAGGCCGAGGAACGGACGCTCCCAGCCGAAGCCCGCGAGATTGTCGAGCGTCACCGGCTCGCCGAGCTCGCGCTCGCGCGCGGCGATCACGGCGAACGAGCCGAACGCGGCCGCGGAATAGGCGATGAGGTAGTACATCAGCGCGCGCGCGCCGAGCTCGCTCGCGGTGCTCAGCCCGATCAGGATGAAGCCCGCCTGCGCGACGGACGAGTACGCGAGCATCCGCTTCACGTTCCGCTGGCCGAGCGCCGCGAGGTTGCCGATCGCGAGCGACGCGACGGCGATCCCGGCGATCGCCCACGTCCAGAGGTGCGCCTCCGACCCGAACGCGATGTTCAGCACGCGCACCGCGAGCACGAACACGGCGATCTTCGTCGCGGCGGACATGAACGCCGTCACCGGCGTCGGCGCGCCCTCGTAGACGTCGGGCGTCCACATGTGGAACGGCGCGGCGGACATCTTGAAGGCGAGGCCGGCGATGATCAACGCGAGGGCGAGGACGAGCAGCACGTCGTGCGAGATGCCGAGCGCCTGCACCTGCTCGCCCGATCTCGACGAAGCCGATGCGGTTCGTCGCGCCGTAGGCGAGCGCGGAGCCGAAGAGCAGCGTCGCGGAGCCGAACGAGCCCACGATCAGATACTTCAGCCCGGCTTCGAGCGAGCCCTCGAGGTCGTAGTCGATCGCGCACATCACGTAGAGCGCGAGCGAGAACCACTCGAGCGACAGGAACATCACCATCAGGTTCGCCGAGCCGACGAAGAACGCCATTCCCGCGGAGCACGCGAGCAGCAGCGCGAAGAACTCGGCGACGTGATCGTCGCGCCGCGTCGGGTCGGCGCCGCGCCGCCGCCCGGGAATGTGCTCGACGGCGATGAGCGCCGTGACGAAGCCGACGCCGCAGAGCAGGATCTGCGCGAGCGCGGTCCAGCGGTCGCGGTAGAAGGCGTCCGAGATCACGCGGCCGCCGGCCGGCGTGTCGACGTAGATCCAGATCGACGTGACGACGCCGCCGGCGAATCCCGCCGCCGCCACCGACGCCGCCGTCACGCGGCGGACGCGCCGCGGCACGAGCACCGCGCAGAGCAGCGCGATGAACGACGCGCCGAGCAGCACGAGGATCGTCGAGATCGCGAACCAGTCGATGTGCGGCGTCGCGATCACTTGAACTGCTCCTTGACTGCCGTCGTCGGCGAGTCGTTGGCGAACGAGTGGCTGCTGATCCCGGCGGGCCAGAGCGACAGCGCGAGCAGCAGGCCGACGAGCGGGACGACGCAGCGCGAGCTCGCCGGGCCGCAGGTCCATCGCCTCGTCGCGTGACGAGCGACCCGCGCCGCGCGTGCAGCACCGCCGAGATCAGCCGCAGCATGTACATCGCCGCGAGCACGATCCCGACCGCGCCGAGCACGGCCCACCACCAGCCGAGCTGGTACGCGCCCGCGAGGATCAGGAACTCACCGGCGAACGCGACGGAGCCGGGCACCGCGAGCGAGATCACCCCGGTCACCATCAACAGCGTCGCGAGCGCAGGTCTCCCGCGCGCCATGCCGCCGAGGAACGCGAACTGGTCGGTCGTCGTCCGCCGCTCGATCGTGCCGGCGATCAGGAACAGCGCCACGGAGATGAGTCCGTGCGCGACCATCTGCAGCACCGCGCCGTCGTAGCCGAGGTTCGTACCCGGAGAAGAGGCCGTACGCGATCAGCCCCGACTGGGCCATCGACGAATAGAGAACGACCCCTCGGAAGTCGGCCGCTCGGAACGCGAGTATCGACGCGTAGATCAGCGTCGCCGCGGCGATCGCCATCACCGCGTTCCGGTAGAACGACGTCGGCTCCGGGAACTTCGTGATCGCGATCCGCAGCATCCCGTAGAGCCCGGCCTTCGCGATCACGCCGGAGAGCAGCGCCGTCACCTCCGGCGGCGCCTGGCGGTACGAGTCCGGCAGCCAGCCGTGGAACGGGAACAGCGGCGCCTTGATCAGGAACGCGAACATGAACCCGAGGAAGAGCCAGCGGCTGTCGCTCGTCGGCCCGGCGATCAGGTCGAACGTTCCGTACTTGAGCCCGTAGACGATGATCGCGGCGAGCATCAGCAGCGACCCGGCCATCGTGTAGAGCAGCAGCTTCAGCGTCGCGCTCAGCCGGCCCGGCCCGCCCCAGACGCCGACGAGCACGTAGAGCGGGATCAGCATCGCCTCGAAGAACGCATAGAAGAGGAGCAGATCCTGCGCGGTGAACACGCCGACGGTGACGCCGGTGAGGAAGAGCATCAGCCCGAAGTACGCGCGCGGCCGCTCGCGCCCGACCCAGAAGCCGTAGCCGATCGCGGCCGCGGTGCCGATCGCGGTCAGCCCGACGAGCCAGAGCGAGAAGCCGTACACGCCGACGTGGTACGACGCGTTGCAGATCCTTGATCCACGGGTGCTCCTGCGAGAACTGGAGCCCGCCCTTCGAGAAGTCGAAGCGCGACGCCTGCTCGATCCAGATCGCGACCTCGGTGAGCGAGATGAGCAGCGCGAGGCTCCCCGTCGCGTAGCGCGAGAGCGGCAGGATCCAGATCAGGATCGCGCCGGCGATCGGCAGCCAGATCAGCAGGGATGTCGTCCAGGACGCGCTCATCGCACCAGCAGGAAGATCACGGCGAGCACCGCGGTGCCCGCGCCGAAGAACAGGACATAGGTGCGCAGCAGCCCGGTCTGGATCCGCTGCGTCGCGCGGCCGACCTCGAGCGCGCCGTCACCGAGGTCCGTGCCCGACGTGAGGACGACCGGCTCCTCGAAGTCGCGCTTGAAGATCGCCGCCGTCGCCGCCGCGGGCTTGTAGAAGATCGCGTCGTACAGCTCGTCGAAGTAGAACTTGTGCTCGAGCACGCGCTGCACCGCCGGCAGCTTCGGCACCGCGATGCGCTGCGTGCCCCAGATCAGCCAGGCGACGACGATGCCGGTGATTCCGAGCGCGGGCGCGAGCAGCGACGAGATCAGGTCGTCCCAGTTCGTCGCGGTCGCTGCCGGCGTCGTCGCGGCGACCGGCTCGAGCCAGTGCGTGATCGGCTCCCAGAACGGCTGGAACTGGATCCAGCCGCCGAGCGCCGCGAGCACGGTGAGCACCGCGACGGGCACGAGCATCGTCCGCGGCCCTTCCTTGCCGTGATGCGCGTGATGGTGCTCGCGCACGAACGCGCTCGGCTCGCCGGGGAAGACGATGAAGTAGAGGCGGAACGTGTAGAGGCCGGTGAGGAACGCGCCGATCAGCCCGCAGATCCAGAACGTGACGCCGTACCAGTGGTCGTGCAGGTCGGCGGCGAGGATCGGGTCCTTCGAGAAGAAGCCGGAGAACGCGGGGATGCCGACGAGCGCGGCCGCGCCGATCAGGAACGCCCACTTCGTCAGCGGCATCACCTTGCCGACGCCGCGCAGCTTGCGGATGTCCTGCTCGTCGGCGATCGCGTGGATGACGAGGCCCGGCCGTCATGAACAGCAGCGCCTTGAAGAAGGCGTGCGTCATCAGGTGGAACATGCCGTTCGAGAACGCGCCGACGCCGACGGCCATGAACATGTAGCCGATCTGCGACATCGTCGAGTACGCGATCACGCGCTTGATGTCCGTCTGCACGAGCGCGATCAGCCCGGCGGCGAGGAGCGTGATCGCGCCGAGCGTGGCGGCGAGCAGCGCGATGTTCGGCGCGTCCTCGAAGATCGGATTCGTGCGCGCGATCAGGTAGACGCCGGCGGTCACCATCGTCGCGGCGTGGATCAGCGCGCTGACCGGCGTCGGGCCTTCCATCGCGTCCGGCAGCCAGGTGTGCAGCGGGATCTGCGCCGACTTCGCGACCGCGCCGCCGAGCAGGCCGAGCGCGACGAGGTTCACCGTCGTCTGCGAGAGCGTGCCCGCGGTCGCGAACGCGGTCGAGTACTCGAGCGAGTTCGAGTGCGCGATCAGCACGAACAGCGCGAGCGCCATCGTCGCGTCGCCGAACGCGTTCATCACGAACGCCTTCTTCGCGGCGGCAACGGCGGACTCGCGCTCGTGCCAGAAGCCGATCAGCAGGTACGACGAGAGTCCGACGAGTCCCCAGCCGACGAGCAGCAGCAGCAGGTTCCCGCCCTCGACGAGCATCAGCATCGAGAAGACGAAGAACGAGATGTACGCGAAGTAGCGCCGCTCCTCCTCGTCGCCGTCCATGTAGCCGATCGAGTAGAGGACGATCAGCGCGCCGACGCCGGAGACGATCAGCATCATCATCGTGCTGAGCGGGTCGACGAGGATCGACAGGTCGGCCTTGAAGCCGCCCGCCTGCGAGCCACGTCCACGCGCTCGAGATGTGCGCGTGGTGGTCGGCGTTCGCGCGGAGCCCGAAGAACGACCAGACCGCGCCGGCGAACGCGACGAAGACGCTGGTCGTCGAGATCCACGCGGCCGTGCGGCGCGAGATGCGCGAGCCGCCGAGGAGGATCAGCACCGTGCCGGCGAGCGGCGCGATCAGGCAGAGCCACGCGCCCCGGCGATCATCCGCGCAGCTCCGAGAGAGCGTCGACGTCGAGCGGGATCTTCCGGCGGTGGATCGCGACGACGAGGCCGAGCCCGACGCAGACCTCCGCCGCGGCGACGGCCATCACGGCGAGCGCGAAGATCTGGCCCGCGCCGTTGCCGGCGTGGCGCGAGAACGCGATCAGCGCGAGGTTCCCGCCGTTCAGCATGATCTCGAGCGAGAGCAGGACGATCAGCGGGTTGCGCCGCACGAGCACGCCGAACGCGCCGGTGCCGAAGAGGAACGCGGAGATCCCGAGGTACCAGACGATGCCGGGGCCGAGCAGCATCAGCCCGCCTCGCCGACGGTCGCGTCTCGCGGCGCTGCGTGTGCGCGCCGAGGATCACGCCGCCGACCGCGGCGACGAGCAGGACGATCGACGTGATCTCGAACGCGAGCAGATGGTCGGTGAGGAACAGCCGCCCGATCCAGCCCGGCGAGCCGAACGTCGCGTTCACCTTCGGGCTCGTCGCCAGCCGCCCGCCGGCCTTGAGCCCGATCACGACGATGATCTCGACGAAGATCGCGCCGGCCGCGAGCACCGCGGCAAGCGTCTTCCAGCTCGGCCCGCGACGCCCACGGCGTCTCGTGCCGCGGGCCGACGTACGCGATCACGAACAGGAACATCACCATCACCGCGCCCGCGTAGACGAGCACCTGCGCGGCGGCGACGAACTCCGCCGAGAGCAGCAGATAGAGGATCGCGAGCGACGCGAGATTCCCGATCAGCGCGAGCGCGGAGTAGAACGGATTCGAGAACGACACGACCGCGAGCCCCGACGCGATGCAGACGAAGCCCGCGACGACCCAGACGATCCAGACGACGACGCCGCCGGCACTGACCGCGAGGAGCATCAGCTGTTCGACTTGTAGAAGGGAATCGGCGTGTCGTAGAGATCGCGGTCGGCCACCGGCACCTTCTTCACCGGCTCCGCGAGCAGCATGTCCTTCGTGTAGATCTGGTCGTCCCGGTTGTACTCGGAGATCTCGAACTCGTTGCCGAGCGTGATCGCGTCGAACGGGCACGCGAGCTCGCAGTAGCCGCAGAAGATGCAGCGGCTCATGTTGATCTCGTAGATGCGCGCGTAGCGCTCGCCCGCGGAGACGCGGTTGTCCGGCGTGTTCTCGGCGGGGACGACGCGGATGCAGTCGGCCGGGCACGCGGCGGCGCAGAGCGAGCAGCCGACGCACTTCTCGAGTCCGTTCTCGTGCAGGTGCAGCCGGTGGCGGCCGCGGAAGCGCGGGTAGACGTCGCGCTTGAACTCCGGGTACTGCTGCGTGATCGGCTTCTTGAAGACCTGCTTGAACGTGACGCCGAAGCCCTTCAGCGTGGACGAACGGCTGCGGGCTCATACCCACACCACCACGAGCGCGGTGATCACGGCGTTCACCGTTGCGACCGGCAGCAGCACCTTCCAGCCGAAGCGCATCAGCTGGTCGTAGCGCAGGCGCGGCGTCGTCGCGCGCAGCCAGATGAAGACGAAGATCACGCCGAACAGCTTCAGCAGGAACCACAGCGGGCCGAGGTTCCACGGGCCGTGCCAGCCGGCGAAGAAGAGCGTCACCATCAGGCCGGAGAGCGTGATCAGGTTGATGTACTCCGACATCTGGAAGAGGCCCCAGCGCATCCCGGAGTACTCGGTGTGGTACCCGGCGACGAGCTCGGACTCCGCTTCCGGCAGGTCGAACGGCGCGCGGCTCGTCTCGGCGATGCCGGCGAAGAGGAACACGAGCAGCCCGACGAACTGCGGCACGACGAACGGGATCGACTCGGCCTGCCGGTGGACGATGTCGGGGAGCGACAGCGAGCGGCCGAGGATCACGACGCCGAGCACGGACAGCGCGAGCGCGACCTCGTACGAAACGAGCTGCGCGCAGGTGCGCATCGAGCCGAGGATCGAGTACTTCGACTCGGACGACCAGCCGCCGACGATGAAGCCGTAGATCCCGATCGAGCCGAGCGCGAAGATCAGGATCAGTCCGACGGAGACGTTCGCGACCTCGCCGTTGATGTGCCAGCCGTTGATCGTCCAGCCGGGGCCGAACGGGATCACGGCGAACGCGGCGATCGCGGTGAACGCGGAGATGATCGGCGCGATGATGTACGGCGCCCCGATCGCGCTCGACGGCGAGAACGCCTCCTTGCGGATCAGCTTCACGAGGTCGGCGAACGGCTGGAGCAGTCCGAACTTCCCGGCGCGGTTCGGGCCGTAGCGGAGCTGCATCCGGCCGAGCAGCTTGCGCTCGAGCCACGTGAGGTACGCGAAGCTGACGAGCAGCAGGTTGACGATGACGACCGCCTCGATGAGCGCGATCCACCAGGGCTCGTTCACGCGCTCACCTCCGCCTGCGTCTTCGCGACCTCGACGACGCCGTGCAGGTCGCCCGCGTGCTCGTTCGCGACGCGTGCGATGCCGGGGCGAAGCTTCTTGTTGACGCGGGCGCGGAGCGTCGCCGTCGCGCCGTGCGCGGAGAGTGTCACCGTGTCGCCGTTCGCGATCCCGCGCGAGCGCGCGTCGTCGCGGTTCAGCTCGACCTCGGCGGCGGGACGCTGGAACTGGAGCTCCTCGACGCGCTCGACGGCGGGGCCGGAGAAGAGCGGCTTGTACAGACGAGGTTGCAGGCCGGTGCCCGTCGCGGCCGGCGGCTCGGGCAGCGCGGGCGGCTCGACGTGCTCGGGCGCGCCTTCGTAGCCGCCGAGCGGTGCCTGCGCGCCGACGTCGCCGTACGCGAGCCCGCCGTAGCACTGCGCCGAGACCTCCGCGAAGACCGCGGAGGCGTACGACGCGAGCTCGACGCCGAAGCGCGCGGCGAGCGGCGCCAGCCACGCGAGCTCGTCCGGCGCCGGGCGGCGTCGCCGCGCGGCGGAGCCGCTGCAGCCGGCCTTCGAGGTTCACGTAGGTGCCGTCGCGCTCGAGGTAGCTCGTTCCGGGCAAGACGAGATCGGCCCAGCCGAGAGCGAGGCCCTGGAACATCGAGACCGCGATCACTGCCTCCGCGGCCTCGGCGAGCGCGCGCACGTTCGGGTCGTTCGCCGCCTCGTCGCCGGAGACGAGCAGCAGCCCGATCGACTCGGGCTCCGCGCCTTCCTCGTCGGAGGCGGCGGCCCACGCGTCGGCGACGCCGCGGGCGTTCGGCGTGGCCGGGACGTAGAAGGCGCCGCAGCCGTCGCGGCCTGCGAGGCCGAGCTTCTCGGCGAGCGCAGCGACGACCGCGCCGCCGCGGCCGTGCGGGCCTGACCAGATCAGCACGACGCGCTCCGCATCGCCGATCTCGTCGACGCTCGCGACGACGCGCGCGCCGGCGCGCCGCGCCTTCTTGACCCAGAGATCCACGACGGGAGCGCTCTCGTGCAGCTCGACGTCGCCGAGCACCGCGACGACGTTCGCCTCCGCGATCGCGGACAGCGGCAGCCGGTACGCGTCGAGCGCGTCCGAGACTTCCTCCGGGAGCATCGCGGTGTGCGAGCCGAGCCCGACGCGCAGCAGCTTCGCGAGCGCGTACGCGTGCTCGATCGTCTCGGAGCCGGAGAGCGCGACGACGACGCGGCCGTTCGCGGCGCGCAGCAGCCGCTCCGCCTCGTCGAGCGCGTCGTCCCACGACACGGGCTCGAAGCCGCGCCGGCGGACGCGCTGCATCGGGTCGACGACGCGGTCGGCGGCGCGGAGGTGCGTGAAGCCGAAGCGGCCCTTGTCGCAGATCCAGCCCTCGTCGACCTCGGGATGGTTGCGCGACTGGATCCGCTTCACCTTTCCCTCGCGGACGGTCGCGTTCGTGTTGCAGCCGACCGGGCACATGCCGCAGACCGTCGGCACGTCGACGATCTCCCACGGCCGAGCCTCGAAGCGGTACTGCGTCGGCAGCAGCGCGCCGACCGGGCAGAGCTCCGTGACGTTGCCGGTGAACGCGCCGGTGTACGGCTCGTCCTCGAACGTCGCGATCACCGACATCGCGCCGCGGTTGCGCGCGACGAGCTGTCCGTCCTCGCTCACCGACTCGCTGAAGCGCGTGCAGCGGTAACAGAGGATGCAGCGCTCGCGGTCGAGCGAGATCGCCGGCGAGATCGGGATCGGCTTCTCGAACGTCGTCTTCTCGAACGTCATCCGCGTCGAGCCCGGCCCGTAGCGGAACGTCAGGTCCTGGAGCGGGCACTCGCCGCCCTTGTCGCAGACGGGGCAGTCGAGCGGGTGGTTGACGAGGATGAACTCGAGCGTCGCGTTCTGGCCCTCGGCGGCGAGCGCCGAGGTGCGCGCGGTGTGCACGACCATCCCGTCGTTCGCGGTGAGCGTGCAGCCGGCCTGCAGCTTCGGCATGCCCTCGACCTCGACGAGGCACATGCGGCACGCGCCGACCGGCGGCCCGAGCCGCGGCTCGTAACAGAAGACCGGGATCTCGATCCCCGCGGCGAGCGCGGTCTCGACGATGCCGGTTCCCTTCGGCACCTGGATCTCGCGCTCGTCGACGGTGACGGTGACGAGCTCCGCGCTCACGCGTGCACCTCCGTGTGCGCGTGCTGGTCGACCGGAGCAAACAGGTTGTTGAGCGACGAGTCGGCGCCGAACGGGCAGCCGCCGTGCTCGAGGTGCGCGCGGAACTCGTCGCGGAACTTCGTCACGCAGCTCGCGACCGGCATCGCCGCCGAGTCGCCGAGCACGCAGAGGCACTTGCCGATGATGCGGTCGCAGACGTCGAGCACGAGGTCGAAGTCCTGCTCCGACGCGGTGCCGGCCTCGGCCGCGCGCAGCAGCTGCGCGAGCCAGCGCGTGCCGACGCGGCACGGCGTGCACTTGCCGCACGACTCGTGCTGGTAGAACTGCGCGACCCGCAGCGCGAACTGGACGATGCACGTCTTGTCGTCGATCACGGTGACGACGCCGGAGCCGATGAAGTAGCCCTTCGTGCTCAGCGAGTTCGCGTCGAGCGGCGTGTCGAGGTCGCCGGGCGTCATCACCGGGAACGACGAGCCGCCCATCATCACGGCCTTCAGCGTGCGTCCTTCGATCACGCCGCCGCCGACCTCTTCGATCAGATGGCGCACCGTGATCCCGTGCGGCAGCTCGTACGCGCCGGGCCGCTTCACGTTGCCGGAGAGGCAGAAGACGCGCGTGCCCGTCGAGTCCGGCGGCGCGCCGAGCTTCGCGTACTCCTCCGGCCCGACCTCCATCACCTTCGGCACCGTCGTGATCGTCTCGACGTTGTTGATCAGCGTCGGCGACGCGTAGAGCCCGGAGATCGCGGGGAACGGCGGCTTCGAGCGCGGCTGCCCGCGCTTGCCCTCGAGCGATTCGAGCAGCCCGGTCTCCTCGCCGCAGATGTACGCGCCGGCGCCGCGGTGGATCACGATCGCGACGTCGCCGAGCAGCCCCGCGTCGCGCGCCTGCAGCCGCGCCGCCTCGAGCACCTCGTACTCCGCGAGGTACTCGCCGCGGATGTAGATGTAGACGTTCTTCGACTGGATCGCATGCGCCGCGATCAGGCAGCCCTCGATCAGCCGGTGCGGGACGCGCAGCATGATCTCGCGGTCCTTGAACGTTCCCGGCTCGGACTCGTCGGCGTTGACCGTGAGGTAGATCGGTTTCGCGACCTTGTCGGGCGTCGGGATGAAGCTCGCCTTGCGGCCCATCGGGAAGAACGCGCCGCCGCGGCCGCGCAGGTTCGACTCGATCAGCTCCTGCGTCACTTCCTGCGGCGACATCGCGCGCGCGCGCTCGAGCTGCTTGTAGCCGCCGGCCTCGCGGTACGCCGCGATGTCGCGGAGCGGGCTGAGCTCCGAGCCGGCGAGGACGAGCGTCTCAGACACCGCGCAGCTCCGCGACGATCGCCGGCACGTCTTCCGGCGTGACGGACTGCTTGTAGCGGCGGTCGACCGCGACGACGGTCGGCGTCGAGCAGCCGCCGAGGCACTCGACCGCGCGCAGCGTGATCTCGCCGTCGGGCGTCGTCTCGCCGGGCGCGACGCCGAGCTCGCTGCTGGAACGCCTCGAACACGGCCTGCGCGTTGACGAGCCCGCAGCAGACGTTCGTGCAGACCTCGACGAGATGCGTCCCGATCGGCTCGAGGTGGAACATGTCGTAGAAGCTCGCGACGGACATGCAGTACGCCGGCGTCAGGTCGAGCGCGTCCGCGACTTCCTCGAGCGCCTCGCGCGACAGCCAGCCGTACTGCTCCTGCGCGAGCCGCAGCGCCGGCAGCACCGCCGAGCGCGCGCCCTCGGGATAGTTCTTCCGCACCGCCTGGATCTCGTCGTACAACGTGCTCACCGGTCGGTGTCCCCCATCACCGCGTCGAGCGAGCCGACGATCGCGATCAGGTCGGCGACGAGCGAGTCGTGCACGCAGGTCGCCGTCGCCTCGAGCGCGACGAACGACGGCGCGCGGAAGTGCACGCGCCACGGCTTCGGCCCGCCGTCCGAGACGACGTAGCAGCCGGACTCGCCGCGCGGCGACTCGATCGTGATGTAGTCCTCGCCCTCGGGAACGCGGTAGCCCTCGGTGACGATCTTGAAGTGGTGGATCAGCGACTCCATCGACGTGTGGAGCTCCTCGCGCGGCGGCAGCACGACCTTGCGGTCGTCCGCGATCCACGGCTGCCCGTCCATCTGCTCGAGCCGGTCGAGGCACTGGCGCACGATGCGCATCGACTCCGCCATCTCGTCCATGCGCACGCGGTAGCGGTCGTACACGTCGCCGTTCGCGTACACCGGCACGCGGAAGTCGACCTCGTCGTACGCGAGATACGGACTGTCGCGGCGGAGATCCCAGTCGACGCCGGACGCGCGGAGGTTCGGCCCGGACTGGCCGAGCGCGATTGCGTCGTCGGCCGAGAGCACGCCGACGCCCTGCGTCCGCTCGAGCCAGATCTTGTTCCCGTAGAGCAGCGCGAGATAGTCGTCGAGCGCGTGCGGCATCCAGTCGACGAACGTGCGGCACTGCGGGTAGAAGCCCGGCGGGATGTCCTCGGCGAGACCGCCGACCTGGAAGTAGCGCGTGTGCATCCGCGTCCCGGCGACCATCTCCGAGAGGTCGAGGATCATCTCGCGCTCGCGGAGGCAGTACCAGAACATCGAGATCGCGCCGAGCTCGAGCGCCGACGTGCCGAGGTAGACGAGGTGCGAGTGGATCCGGTTCAGCTCGCAGAGCAGCATCCGCATCCACGTCGCCTTCTCCGGCACCTCGATCGCGAGCATCTTCTCGACCGCGAGGACGAAGACGAGCTCCGCGTTCTGGTAGCCGACGTAGTCGATCCGCTCCGGATACGTGATCGCCTTCCACCACGTCTTCTGCTCCATCGACTTCTCGAAGCCGGTGTGCAGATACCCGATCACCGCGGAGAGGCCGACGACGGTCTCGCCGTCGAGGTCGACGATCAGCCGCAGCACGCCGTGCGTCGACGGATGGTTCGGCCCGAAGTTGACCTGCATGATGTCGTCGGTCGCCGTCAGCTCCGCCGGCACGTCGATGATCGTCGGGACGCGCTGCGGGATCCGCGAGCCGTCGTACTGCGGCGGCGCGACCACCGGCCAGCCCGGCGCGCGCGTCGGCTGTTCGGGTGCGATCGTCATTCGGCGTCCGAGAAGCGGACCGGCTCGCCGCCGATCGGATAGTCCTTGCGCAGCGGGTGGCCTTCCCAGTCGTCCTCGAGCAGCAGCCGCGTCGAGATTCGGATGGCCGTCGAACGTGATCCCCATCAGGTCGAACTGCTCGCGCTCGTGCCAGTCGGCGGTCGGCCACACCGAGACGACGCTCGGCACGTGCTCGCCGTCGTCGACCCAGCACTGCAGCCGCACGCGCGGCGCGCCCTGACGCAGCGCCAGCAGGTGGTAGCTGACGGAGAACCGCTTCGGCTTCGTCGCGGGCAGCGCCTGCAGGCCTTCCGTCATCGGATGGTTCAGGTCGCGGCCGCCGGCGGTGCCGATGTAGCCGGAGACGCCCTTCGCGCCCCAGCCGAGGTAGTCGGTCGCGACCACGTCGGCGAGGAAGTTGAAGCCGAGCTCGTCGCGCAGGTACGCGCATGCGTCGCGCACGGACGCGGGCTCGACGGTGACGGTCGTCTCGCCGTGCGACTCCGCCTCGGAGACGAAACCGGGGATCGCCTCGTAGCCGTCATGTCGCGACCTGCCGCCGCTCCGCCGCCGGCGCGACGCCGCCGAGGTACGCCTCGTGGAGCCGGATGATCCCTTCCATCAGCGCCTCCGGCCGCGGCGGGCAGAACGGGACGTAGATATCGACGGGGACGATCCGGTCGACGCCCTGGAGGATCGCGTAGTTGTTGAACATCCCGCCGGAGCTCGCGCAGGCGCCCATCGCGATCACCCACTTCGGCTCGAGCATCTGGTCGTAGATCTGCCGCAGCGGCGCCGCCATCTTGTGCGACACGCGGCCGGACACGATCAGCAGGTCGGCCTGGCGCGGCGACGAGCGGAAGGCCTCCATCCCGAACCGCGCGAGGTCGTAGCGCGCCGAGACGATCGACATCATCTCGATCGCGCAGCACGCGAGCCCGAACGTGTCGGGCCACATCGACTTCGTCTGCGCCCAGCGCACGGCCTTCTCGAGCGTCGTCAGCCCGAGCGCCTTCTCGAGCTCGTCGACGCCCAGCTCCTTCTCGAACTCCGACGGCCCCTTCGTCGGCCAGAGCAGCCGCTCCGACTGGAGGCCGTTATCCCTTAGCCGCGCCATCGGCTCCCCAGTCCAGCGCGCCCTTGCGCCAGATGTAGACGTAGGCCACGAGCAAGATCGCGACGAAGAACGCGAACTCGACGAAGCCGAACCAGCCGAGCGCGTGCAGCTGCACGGCGAGTGGGTAGAGAAACACGATCTCGATGTCGAAGACGATGAAGAGCATCGCCGTGAGGTAGAAGCTGACCGTGAAGCGCTGTGCGCGCATCTGGCCCTGCGAGACGCCGGACTCGAACGGGATCACGCGGGCGCGCGTTCGGCGCACCGGCCGCTTCGCAAAGGCGAAGGACATGGCGATCATCGAGGCCGGGATCGCGAGGGCGAGAAGCGCGTAAATCAGGAACGGAAGCCAGGCGCCCAGCACGCGCTGACGTTATCAACCCACGCGCTGCACTTGCAGGGGTGCAAAGCCAGGAGTGAAGCGTGAGCCGGGTGTTACAAACTCGGGTCCGAAAGGGGGATCGGTGACGACGGTCGCCGTTGGTACGATGAGGCCAGTGGAGATTCAGGAGCGCACCGATTCACTCGTTTCGCTGACGCCCGCGGCGGCGGTGAAGATCCGCGGCCTGATGGCCGAGGAGACCGACGTCTCCGTGCTTCGCGTCGCGATCGAGGGCGGCGGCTGCTCCGGTTTCCAGTACGGCCTCGGTTTCGACCGCGGCGCCCAGGAGGGCGATCACGAGTTCGAGTGCGAGGGCGTCACGGTCGTCGTCGATCCGTTCAGCGCCCCGTATCTGAAGGGCGCGACCGTCGACTACCTCGAGACGATCCAGGAGTCCGGGTTCAAGATCGACAACCCGCAAGCTGTTTCCTCGTGCGGCTGCGGCCATTCGTTCCAGGTGGACGAAGAGGCCGACCCCGGCGCCACCGTCGGCGGCTGCGGCTCCGGCTGCAGTCACTGAGCCGAGTCGAAGACCTCGCGTTCCTGACATTCCCTTAACGGGGTCTGACCCCGTTAAGAGCGCGTCGGTTCGCTCTCGGTTGCGGCGTTCTCCGGAGGTCGGAGTCGCGCGCGGGCACTAGCATCATCGGTCGATGAGCTCGAACGGGGATACGCCGCTCCGCGTCGCGATCGTCGGTTCCGGGCCGGCGGGGTTCTACGCGGCCGGGGCGCTGCTCGCCGGCGAGGTGCCGGTCGAGGTCGACATGATCGAGCGGCTGCCGACGCCCTGGGGGCTCGTCCGGCTCGGCGTCGCTCCCGACCACCCGAAGATCAAGTCCGTCTCGCGGGCCTTCGAGAAGATCGCCGAACGGCCCGGCTTCCGCTTCCTCGGCAACGTCGAGGTCGGCCGCGACCTCCACCACGCCGACCTCGTCGAGCTCTACGACGCGGTCGTCTACGCCTTCGGCGCGCAGAGCGACCGCCGGCATGGGAATCCCCGGCGAGGATCTTCCCGGCTCGTGGCCGGCCACCGAGTTCGTCGCCTGGTACAACGGCCACCCGGATTTCCAGGAGCTCGACTTCGACCTCGCGACCGAGCGCGTCGTCGATCGTCGGAGCCGGCAACGTCGCGGTCGACGTCGCGCGGATGCTCGCGCTGACCCCGGACGAGCTCGGCCCGACGGACACGACCGACGCGGCGATCGCGGCGATCACCGGCTGCCGGGATCAAGGAGATCGTGATGCTCGCGCGCCGCGGCCCCGTCCAGGCGGCGTTCACGACGCCGGAGCTGATCGAGCTCGGCGAGCTCGCCGGCTGCGACGTCGTCGTCGATCCCGCCGACCTCGAGCTCGACCCGGCGAGCGAGGCCGCGCTCGCCGGCGACACGAACGCGACGCGGAACCTCGAGGTGCTGCGGGAGTACGCGGCCCGGCCGCTCCACGGCCACCCGCGGAAGCTGATCCTCCGCTTCCTCGTCTCGCCCGTCGCCCTCGTCGGCGACGCCCGGGTCGAAGCGGTCGAGCTCGTCCGCAACCGGCTCGACGACGGACGACTCGGGCGCGATCCGAGCCGTCGCGACGGACGAGCGCGAGACGCTCGACTGCGGCCTCGTCTTCCGCAGTGTCGGCTACCGCGGCGTCGCGCTCGCCGAGGTTCCGTTCGACGAGCGCAGAGGCACGATCCGCAACGTCGGCGGCCGCGTCGTCGACGAGAGCGGCACGGTCGCTGCGCGGTGTCTACTGCGCCGGGTGGATCAAGCGCGGCCCTTCCGGCGTGATCGGCACGAACAAGAAGGACGCGACGGAGACGGTCGAGCATCTCTTCGAGGACGAGCTCGTTCCGAAAGGCGCGACCGCTGCCGCGGTCGACGCGCTCCTCGACGAGCGCGGCGTGCGTGTCGTCCGCGACGACGGCTGGCGGGCGATCGACGAGGCGGAGCAGGCGGCCGGCGAGCCGCTCGGCCGGCCCCGTGTGAAGCTCTGCAGCTGGGACGCACTGCTCGACGCCGCCGAGCGCGCCGGCGAGCCCTCCCCCTTTTAGGGGAGAGCAGAGCCCCGCCGAGCGCCGATGGACCCGCCGTGGACACGGTTATCGTCGAGTGCCTCCGCTGCGGAACGCAGCGCCAGGCGCGCTACAACGTCTGGCGTCACGTCGAGTCCGCCGAGTGCCCGCGCTGCAGCTACGTCGGCTGGGCGCAAGCGGTCGAGCTGACCGAGCCCGCTCGCAAGGCCCTGCGCGAGCGCCCGCTCGCCGCGCGACGCCTTCGCGCCGTCGGCTAGCCCGCCGAACACGCGCGGACCTCACCTACACTCGGGTCGTGAGCAAGACCGACGAGCGGCAGGAGCTCTGGGGCGGCGAGACCGCGAAGGCCGTCGCCAATTTCCCCGTCTCCGGCGAGCCGATTCCGGCGCCCGTCGCGCGCTGGCTGGGGCGGATCAAGGGCGCCGCGGCCCACGTCAACGCCGACCTCGGCCTGCTCGACCGCGACAAGGCCGACCGGATCGCAGCGGCTGCCGACCGGATCGCGCGCGGCGAGCTCGACGACCAGTTCCCGATCGACGTCTTCCAGACCGGCTCCGGGCACGTCCTCGAACATGAACGCCAACGAGGTGATCGCGACCCTCGCCGGCGAGGGCGTCCACGCGAACGACGACGTGAACATGGGCCAGTCGTCGAACGACGTCTTCCCGTCCGCCGTCCATCTCGCCGCCCTCGACGAGATCGTCAACGACCTGCTGCCGGCGCTCGACAAGCTCGGCGCGTCGCTCGAGACCAAAGGCGGTCGAGTTCGACGACGTCGTCAAGTCCGGCCGGACGCACTGGATGGACGCCGTCCCGGTGACGCTGGGCCAGGAGTTCGCGGGCTACGCGGCGCAGGTCCGCCAGGGCGCCGCGCGCGTGCAGGACGCGCTGCCGCGGCTCGGCCAGATCCCGCTCGGCGGCACCGCCACCGGCACCGGGCTGAACACGCATCCGGAGTTCGCGGCCCGCGTCCGCGAGCTGCTGGTCAAGGA
The DNA here is from genome assembly GCA_963816455.1 of uncultured Actinomycetes bacterium. Classification (GTDB taxonomy): domain Bacteria; phylum Actinomycetota; class Thermoleophilia; order Gaiellales; family Gaiellaceae; genus Palsa-739. The sequence continues at coordinate 134,799 of CAWFKM010000007.1, read as the reverse complement.
GACGGGGCTGCCGATCTCGGCGCCTGCCGATCCGTTCGAGGCGCAGGCCGCGCGCGACGGCATCGTCGAGGTCTCCGGCGCGCTGAAGACGGTGGCCGTCTCGCTGACGAAGGTCGCCAACGACATTCGCTTCCTCGGCTCCGGCCCCCGCGCCGGCCTCGCCGAGATCTCCCTCCCGGAGCTCCAGAAGGGCAGCTCGATCATGCCGGGAAAGGTGAACCCGGTCATGCCCGAGGTCGTGACGCAGGTCGCGGCGCAGGTGATCGGGAACGACGCCGCGATCACGGTCGGCGGTCTCCAGGGCCACTTCGAGCTGAACGTCTTCGTGCCGCTGCTGGCCCGGAACATCCTCGACTCCGTGAAGCTGCTCGCGGCCGCGTGCCGGCTCTTCGCCGAGAAGTGCGTGGACGGGATCGAGGCAAATCGCGAGAACTGCGAGCGGTACGCCGAGCTGACTCTCTCCGCCGCGACCGCGCTCAACCCGTACATCGGGTACGACCGAGCGGCCGAGATCGTGAAGGAAGCGGCGGCGTCAGGCCGGTCGCTGCGCGAGGTGGCGAGGGAGAAGGGGGTCGAGGACGCGATCCTCGACGAGGCGTTGGATTACCGGGCCATGGCCAAGCCGCATGGGTAGCCGGATCCCTCGCCTGAGATCTTGACGAGACACCCGGGACGCGAACACAATCAGAGAGCCGATCAGGGGTCGGTAACAACCCGGTTGTACTTGGCGTACGGCTGTGTGCGGGCGGCACGGAGCCGGGTTGCGGTCGATCACCTGAGATCGAAGGGGAGAGGAGTCATTTTGAAGCACAGTCGTGTCGGACAACCGACAGGACGGGGGCGGAGGTCTGCCTGGACAGCCAGGATCCTGCCGCTCGTCGCTGTCGCTGCCGCGCTCGTTGCCGTTTCGGCCGCAAGCGCCGCAAGGCCCACGCCGACCAAGGCGCCGGCGGGCCAGACGGTCAAGCTCGTCGATCTCGCCACCCGTCAGACGACGGTTGTCGTGCAGCTCGCGGGCGACCCGGTCACTGTTGCCGACGCGGCCGCTGCGGCGCCGCTGACCGACAGCCAGAAGCAATCGCTCCGCGGCCAGCTGCGTGCGGCGCAGGCGCCGGTCGAGAATCAGGTCCGGTCGCACGGCGGCCAGGTCCTGGCGTCGTACCAGTCGTCGTACAACGGTTTCAAGGTGCAGATTGCGGCTGACCAGGCTGCGTCCCTCGCCTCTCTCCCCGGCGTCGTCGCGGTCCATCCGCTCGAGCTCGTCCAGCCCTCGAACACGAACGGCATCCCGCTGATCGAGGCGCCGCAGGTGTGGGACGGCCTGAACGGCCTGCACGGCGAGGGGATCAAGATCGCCGACATCGACACCGGCATCGACTACACGCACGCCGACTTCGGCGGCTCGGGCAGTCCGGCCGACTACCAGACGGCGCTCGCGTCCGACACGCTGCCGGCGAATCCGGCGCTGGTTCGGCCCGAGCGCGCCGAAGGTGAAGGGCGGCTACGACTTCGTCGGCGACGCCTACAACCCCGACCGGCCGGCATCCGACGCTCGACGCCGCAGCCGGATCCGAACCCGCTCGACTGCAACGACCACGGGACGCACACCGCCGGCACGATGGCGGGCTTCGGCGTCCTCGCGAACGGGCACACGTACGCCGGCCCGTACAACGCGACGACGGTCTCCGGGAACTCGTGGCTCGTCGGCCCGGGCGTCGCGCCGAAGGCCGACATCTACTCGCTCAAGATCTTCGGTTGCGCCGGCGGGACGAACGTCGTGATCGACGCGATCGAATGGGCCGTCGACCACAACATGGACGTCATCAACATGTCGCTCGGCTCGCCGTTCGGCAGCGCCGACTCTCCCGACGCCGAGGCAGCCGAGAACGCGGCGCACGACGGCGTGATCGTCGTGACGTCGTCCGGCAACGAGGGCGACAGCCCGTACATGACCAGCACGCCCGGCACGGGCAACGACGTGATCAGCGTCGCGGCGAACGATCCGGTGTCGCCGAGCACGCCGACCGTGCTGATGGGTCTGTCGACGTGGGAACCAGGTCACTGCCGATAACGCCAACGGCTTCGCGCCGCTGCCCAGCTCGGCTGCTGCACGTACTCGTCGTGAAGACGTCGACCGGCGGCGTGCTCGTCTCGGGTGCTTCGCGTCCGACGACCCGGCCGGAGGCGTTCCTGCGAACACCGCGGTTGTCATGCTCCGCGGCGGGACGCCGGTCAACGGAACGCTCTGCTCGCGCGTCGCACAAGGCGATTCTCGGCCAGCAGGCGGGCGCGGCCGCAGTGGTGATGCTCAACGTCGCAGCCCACGGCCGGGCCGAACTCCGCCCTACGACGGGCCGATCGCGCAATCCGAACACGGGCCAGTTCTACGTGGTCACGATTCCATTCCTCGGCGTGACGGCGCAGAACGCACCGCTCGTCGCCGCGGCCGACGGAGGCACGACGACGCTCGCGTCGACATCGCCGATCCCGAACGCCGGATTCGAGCGGCTCGCGAGCTTCTCGTCGCAAGGCCCGCGTTCAGGCGACAGCTTCCTGAAGCCGAACATCACCGCACCGGGCGTCGGCGTCTTCTCGGCGGGGATGGGCACGGGCATCGGCCCGCTGAACGACTCCGGCACGTCGATGGCAGCTCCGCACGTCACCGGAACCGCCGCGCTCGTGAAGCAGGCGCATCCGGACTGGCGGAAGGTGAAGTACTGGGACGCGGCGATCGAGAACACCGCCGATCCGTCGGGCGTGTCGAACTACACGACCCGCGGAGCCGGAACGGGCCTCGTCCAGGCGCTTCCCGCCGTGCAGACGCAGGTCGTCGCGCTCGGCGACAAGGACATGGGCGTGCTGAACTACGGCTTCAACGAGCTCACGCGCGACTTCAACGACACCGACGTCGTCCATCTCCGGAACTTCGGAAACTCGTGGGCCACGTTCAACGTCGCCGACACGCTCGCACCAGGGGAGCCCGCACTCGGTCTCCGTCTACGGGTCGACCGTGTCGGTCCCGCCGCGCAGCAGCCGTGACGTCTCGGTGCGGCTCTCCGTTCCGGCCGCAACGGCCGGCGGCGCGAGCTTCCCGGGCGATCCGAGCTTCCCGTTCAACGATGTCGCCGGTGTCCTGACGTTCTCGCCGGTCGGCTCCAGCAACAACGGAGTCACCCTGCGCGTGCCGTACTACATGGTGCCGCAGGCGGTGTCGAACGTCGATACGCGGGTGGAGACCACTCGCGCCAGCAAGAAGATCCCGACGACCACGACGACCGCGACCTCGACGAACTACCGCGGCGCGGCCGTCGGCAGCACCTGGTGGTTCGACTGGGGGATCAAGGACAAGCGCGATCACGGCCTGCACTCGAACGACATCCAGGCCGTCGGCGCAACCGTCTACCACGGCCAGAGCCCGGGCGGCCACGATCTCCTCTACTTCGCGATCAGCACGAACCACCGCTGGTCGAACGCCGCGCAGAACGTGTTCGACGTGTTCGTCGACGTGAACGGCGACGGCACGCCGGACTTCCAGATCCAGGCGGCCGACGAAGGAGCGCTGCTCGGACAGCGACTTCAACGGCGTCATGGACGTCGCGGTCGAGGACCTCGCCACCGGAGACGGCTTCATCGACTACACCGCGATCGGGGCGACGGACAGCAACACGATCATGCTGCCCGTCGACTCGGAGGCTGCTCTGCAGCGCGTCGTACGGGGTGGACGGCCCGTGCTACGGCGAAGCCCGCGCTTCACGTACACCGCGGACGCAGCCAGCTGGACGGACGGGACGGTCGACACGACGGACATGACGGGGTCGTTCAACCCGACCTCGCCGGCCGTGAACAGCGGCATGTTCGACCAGATCGCTCCGAACGGGTCGGTCTCCGAGGCGTCTGACCGTCAATCCTGCCGAGCAGGCGATCGCGCCGTCGCTCGGCTGGCTGGTGATCAGCCAGGAGAACAAGAGCCGCGAGGAGTCGCAGCTGATTCCCGTGGGCAACGTGTCGCACCACGACCACTAGCGGCGGGCACGTAACGAACGTCGAAAGGGCCGCCTCCGGCGGCCCTTTCTGTTGGTTCCCACTTGCAACCGGTGAGCCCGAGGATCAGGATCGGGCCGCACACAGAGTGGCGGTCGTCGGCACTCTCGGAGGAGGGGGAATACATGCACGGACGGACTTTGAGGCCCCGCGCCAGGCGTGGGCTCATCGCGCTCGTCGTCGCCGCCGCGGTGATCGCGGCCGTCGGGGCGAGCGCCCATCACGCGAGCGCGGTGGCCGTGGGTCACATGACCGCAGCGGTTCAGTCGGGGCCGAAGCAGGTGCTCGTCGGGCCGGTCACCGATCCGTCGGCGCAGCCCGGTCCGCTTCGCAGCTGCCAGAAGCGGTTTGTGCCCCGCGGTCGAGCCGCTCGGGGCCTGTTACGGGCCGGACCAGATCCGCAACGCGTACGGCTTCCAGACGCTCCTGAACCACGGAGTCACCGGAGCCGGCCGGACGATCGTGATCATCGACGCCTACGGCAGCGACACGATCGCGGAGGATCTCGCCGGCGTTCAACACCTACTTCGGGATCCCGGCCTCGACGTTGAACATCATCCAGCCGGACGGACCGCCGTCCGCGACCACGCCGGGGAATCTCTTCGGCTGGAAGGGCGAAACGACGCTCGACGTCGAGTGGGCGCATGCAATCGCCCCCGGCGCGACGATCGACCTCGTCGTCGCAAAGTCGAACAACGACGACGACATCTTCAGCGCGCAGAAGTACGTCTCCGACCACAACCTCGGCGACGTCGTCTCGCAGAGCTTCGGCGAGGCCGAGCAGTGCGTGGATCCGAAGCTGCTCGACAAGACGCACCGGCTCTTCCAGCGGATGGCGGGCCAGGGGATGACGGTCTTCGCGTCGACCGGCGACCAGGGCTCGGCCCAGTTCACGTGTGACGGGAGCGCGTACTTCAAGGCCGTCAGCTCGCCTGCGAGCGACCCGAACGTGACCGCTGTCGGCGGCACGACCCTCGTTGCGACGCCGGCGACCGCGAATGCGGACGGCTCGATCGCGTCCGGCGGCGGCGTGTACCAGTCCGAGAGCGTGTGGAACGAATCCGCGACCTTCGGCGACGCGGTCGCCGGCGGCGGCGGCGTCAGCGTCATCTACAAGAAGCCGGCGTACCAGTTCCTCGTTCCGGCCATCCGGAGCTCGAACATGCGCTGGATCCCGGACATCTCGTACAACGCCGCTGTCAACGGCGGCGTCCTCGCTTACTACACGTGCGAAGTTGTCGACCCGAGCTGCGGCTTCGACGGTCCGGTGTTCTTCCGCTTCGGCGGCACGAGCGCCGGGTCGCCGCAGTGGGCCGGTCTGGTCGCACTGACCGACCAGCTCGCGCACGGCCGTGTCGGCGAGATCAACTCGGAGCTGTACCTCGCCGGGGCGACCGGGTTCGCGCCGAAGCTGTTCCACGACGTCACGGTCGGGACGAACGCGATTCCGGACCTGACGCCGTCCCTCGGCGCACCGTTCGGCACGCCGATCAGCGGCTACGCGGCCGCTCCGGGCTGGGACGCGTCGACGGGCCTCGGCTCGCCGAAGGCCGACGCGCTCGTGCCGGCGCTCGTTGCGTCGAAGTTCCTGCCGTAGACGAGTCGCAGTACCGGTTCTAGGGAAGGGCCGCCTCCGGGCGGCCCTTCCTGTTCGGGCGGTATAGGTCGCCGCGCCGCCTGCCGATACCCGGAACGTGGCGCAAACGTCCTCCCATGCGGTGGCGGCGGTGTTCGAGGCGGGGCGGCAGCACGGCGCCGAGGGCCGCTTCGAGGAAGCCGTCGAGGTCTTCGACGACCTGCTCGCGCAGTTCGGTCTCTCGACCGAGCCCGAGCTCGGCGTGTGGGTCGCGGAGGCGCTGATCTGCAAGAGCTCGGCGCTCCGCGAGCTCCAGCGGCACGAGGAGTCCGTCGCGGTGGCGGACGGCGTCGTCGTCCGTTTCGCCGACGCCGACGAGCCCGAGCTGCGCGTGCGAGTCGCGCGCGCGCTCGTCGACCAGGCTTCGACGCTCCAGGAGCTGAACCGTCCCGAGGAGGCCGTCGTCGCCCTCGACGATCTCGTCGAGCGTTTCGGCGAGACGACCGACGCGGAGCTTCGCGCACACGTCGTCCACGCGTTCTTCGCCAAGGCGATGCTCCTCGACCGGCTCGGCCGCGTCGACGAGGCGGTCGCGGCCTACGACGACGCACTCGCGTACACCTACGGCGAGACCGACCCGACGCTCCGTCTCGTCCCCGGCGGCGCGCTGCTTCTCAAGGGCCTGATGCTCGGCCGGACGAGCCGTGCGGAGGAAGCGGTCGAGGCATTCGACGACCTCGCCGACCGGTGCGGCGACGCGGACGATCCCGAGCTCCGTGAGCTCGTCGCGAACGGTCTCGTGAACAAGGGTCTCGCGCTTCGCGAGCTGGACCGCCTCGACGAGTCGCTCGAAGCCTACGACGAGGTGCTCGGGCGCTTCGGCGACGCCAACGAGCTCGCGCTGCGCGAGTACGTCGCGGGCGCGCTGCTCGAGAAGGGCATCGTCCTGTCGATGCTGCACCGCGACGCGGAGGCGGCGACGGCGTACGACGAGATCATCGAGCGCGACGGCGCGACGGAAGAGCCGACCCTCGCGCAGCGTGTCGAACAGGCGCGGCTCAGCCTGCGCGTCGTCCTCGGCGGCGAGCCGGTCTAGTACGCGACAGCGCCGCGGCCGCGCCTCGGCCGCGTGGCGCTGCTCGTCGGCGCGATAGCTCGAGCGGACGAGCGGGCCGGCGAAGACGGAGCCGAAACCGAGCGCCTCGCCCTGCTCGCGGAGCCAGCGGAACTCGTCCGGATGCACCCAGCGGTCGATCTCCGCGTGCTTCGAGCTCGGCTGGAGGTACTGGCCGATCGTCACGACGTCGACGCCGTTCGCGCGAAGATCGCGCATCGTCTCGACGATCTCGTCGTTCGTCTCGCCGAGCCCGACGATGATCCCCGACTTCGTCAGCACCTTGTAGTCGGCGAGCTCCTTCGCGCGGCGAAGCAGCCACAGCGCCTTGTCGTAGCTCGCCTTCGCGCCGCGCATCCGCGCGTGCAGGCGGCGGACGGTCTCGATGTTGTGGTTGAAGACCTCCGGGCGCGCCGCGAGCACCGTCGCGAGCGCCTCCTCCTCGACGCCGAGGAAGTCCGGCGTGAGCACCTCGACGGACGCATCCGGCAGCTTCGCCTTCAGCGCGCGGATCGTCGCCGCGTAGTGCGCCGCGCCGCGGTCGGCAACGTCGTCGCGGTCGACCGACGTCACGACGACGTGCTTCAGCTCCATCTGCGCGGCCGCCTGCGCGACGCGGAGCGGCTCGAGCGGATCGGGCTCCGCCTCCGGGCCGGCCGGACTTGACGTAGCAGTAGCGGCAGGCGCGGGTGCACGTGTCGCCGAGGATCTGGAAGGTCGCCGTGCCGCGGCCCCAGCACTCGGAGATGTTCGGGCAGCGCGCCTCCTCGCAGATCGTGTTCAGCTGGAGCCCGTGGACGAGCTTCTGGACGTCGAAGTAGCGGCCGTCCCGCGACGGCGCGCGCACCTTCATCCACTCGGGCCGGCGCGGCCGCTCGGCGACCGGAAGCGACGTCTCCATCCCGCCAGTCTAGAGACGACATCGACCTGCGGGCCTTCGCTAGGGTAAGCGGACTGATCCGTCCGCTTTCCGAAGGAGTCGCATCCGCATGAGCCGTCACTCGACGAACCCCTGGCTGATCCTCGTCGTCATCTGCTTCGCGCAGTTCATGGTCGTGCTCGACGGGACCGTCGTGAACGTCGCGCTTCCCTCGATCCAGAAGGACCTGGGTCTCTCCGAGGCGAACCTCCAGTGGATCGTCAACGCGTACACGCTCGTCTTCGGCGGCTTCCTGCTGCTCGGCGGCCGCGCCGGCGACCTGCTCGGCCGCAAGCGGCTGTTCCTGTTCGGGCTCGTCGTCTTCACCACCGCGTCGCTGCTCGACGGGCTTTCGTCGAGCTCCGGGATGCTGATCGGTGCGCGCGCTCTCCAGGGGCTCGGCGCGGCGTTCATCTCGCCGGCCGCGCTCGCGATCATCACGACGACCTTCGAGGAGGGCGCGGAGCGCGCGAAGGCGCTCGGCGTGTGGGCAGCGATCGCGATCGGCGGCAGCGCCGTCGGGCTGATCCTCGGCGGTGCGCTGACGCAGTTCATCTCGTGGCCGTGGATCTTCTTCATCAACGTCCCGGTCGGCATCGCCGTGTTCTTCGCGTCGCTGCGCTTCGTGCCCGAGTCGAAGGACGAGCTCGCGCACCGGAGCTTCGACGTCGCCGGCGCGGTCACGGTCACCGGCGGGCTGATGACGCTCGTCTACGCGATCGTCCAGGCGCAGGAGAAAGGCTGGACGTCGACTCAGACGATCGGCACGTTCGTCCTCTCGGCGATCCTGCTCGTCAGCTTCGTCCTGATCGAGCTCCGTACGAAGGCGCCGCTCGTGCGGCTGTCGATCTTCCGCACCCGCTCGCTGACGGCGGCGAACATCACGATGTTCCTCGTCGCGTCCGGGCTGTTCGCGATGTTCTTCTTCAACTCGCTGTACCTCCAGCGCGTGCTCGGCTACGGGCCGCTGGATGCAGGCCTCGCGTTCCTGCCGTTCACCGGCGGCATCATCCTCTCGGCGGGCTTCGCCTCGAAGTACGCGCCGAAGTTCGGCGTCCGGCCCGTCGCGATCGGCGGAATGATCGTCACCGCCGCGGGGATGCTGCTCCTGACGCAGCTTCCGGTGGACGGCACGTACGTCGCGAACGTGCTGCCCGCGCTCGTGCTGACGTCGCTCGGGCTCGGCTGCGTCTTCGTGCCGCTCACGCTCGTGGCGACGACGGGGCTCGTCAACGAGGACCAGGGTCTCGCGTCCGGGCTCTTCAACACGTCGCAGCAGATCGGCGGCGCGCTCGGGCTCGCGATCCTCGCGACGTTCGCGGCGAGCCGGACGGCGAACGCCACCGGGGTCTCGCAGTCGCAGGCGCTCGTGGACGGCTTCCACGTCGCGTTCCTCGGCGGGGCGATCTTCGTCCTCGTCGCGCTCGTCGTGTACGCCTCGCTGCTCCGACGGCGTGACGTCGAGGCGATCGAGGCCGAGGCGGCCACCGTCCCCATCGCATGACCGAGCTCCGCGCCGACGCGCAGCGGAACCGCGATCGCCTGCTGATCGCGGCCGCTGCGTGCTTCGCGGAGCGGGGCGTCGATGTCAGCGTCGACGAGATCGCGAAGCGCGCAGGTGTCGGGCACGGCACCGTGTTCCGCCGGTTCCCGACGAAGGACGCGCTGCTCGAAGCGGTCGTATGCGAGCGCGCGCGAGGCCTCGCGGCTGCCGCCGACGAGGCGACGGAGTCCGCCGACGTGTGGGCGGGATTCGAGGAGTTCGTGCGCGAGGCGGCGGCGGTCTACGGCCGCGACCGCGCGCTGCTCGAAGGCCTCGGCCGGTGCGTCGAAGCCGAGGACGTGGACGCGTTCGTCGTCGCCGTACATCGTCTCGTCGCGCGCGCGCAGGACGCGGGCGTCCTTCGCGACGACGTGACGGCGGAAGACGTCCTCGATCTCATCCCCGCCGCGAGCGGGCATCCGCAGATCGTGCTCGACGGTCTGCGCGCGGTCTAGCGTTCCGCGAGCTGCGTGTGCACGGGCTGCGCCCACAGCCCGATCTCGCTGTCGTCCGGTAGCTCCTCGAGCTCCAGGCCGAAGACCTCCGCGATCGCCGCGGCGGCGGGCGCGCGCACCTCGTCGACGGTGACCGCGCGGCCGGACTCGCGAGCGATCGTCGTGAACATCGCGTCCTCGAGCCCGCACGCGGTGATCCAGTCGGTGAACGGGGCCGGATCGAGATCGACGTTCAGCGCATAGCCGTGCGTCGTCACCCAGCTCGACACGTGCACGCCGATCGACGCGATCTTCCGCGGCGGCCGCTCGAGCCAGACCCCGGTCAGCCCGTCGATGCGAACGCCGTCGACGCCGAACGAGCCGAGCGTGAGAATCAGCGCCTGCTCGAGATCGCGCACGTACTTCTTCACGTCGCGTCCGTGCCGCTTCAGGTCGATGATCGGGTAGCAGACGAGCTGTCCCGGACCGTGGAAAGTCGACTTGCCGCCGCGATCGGTCTCGACGACCTCGACGGACGCCGTCTCCGGAACGTGCAGCTCCGCCTCTTCGTCGGTCCGCCGACCGAGCGTGACGACCGGCGGGTGCTCGAGGAACAGAACAGTGTCGGGAATCGCGCCCTGCGACACCGCGCCGGCGAGCGCGCGCTGCAAGTCCCACGCCTCGCGGTACGGCACCGTGCCGAGCTGCATGAGGTACCCACCGCGAGTCACGTGTTTAGCGTACCGGCGCGCTGGAACAATGACCGGCATGAGCGAGGGACGCCGCACAGTCGTGCTCGTCGAGGGGATCAGCGACCGAATCGCGCTCGAGGCGTTGGCCGCTCACCGCGGATCCGACCTCGCCGCGGAGGGTGTGGAGATCGTCCCCAGTCGGCGGCGCGCAGGCAATCGGCCGCTGGGTCGACGAGCTCGGCCCGTCGGGGCCTTGACGTCAGGCTGGCCGGTCTCTGTGACGCGGCAGAGGAGGGCCACTTCCGGCGCGCGCTCGAGCGGGCGGGGCTCGGCTCGGGTCTCGACCGCGCCGGGATGCAGCGGCTCGGCTTTCACGTGTGCGACGCCGACCTCGAGGACGAGCTGATCCGCGCGCTCGGCACGGCGCGCGTCGAGGACGTGCTGGCGCGTGAGGGCGATCTCGAGACCTTCCGCACCTTCCAGAACCAGCCGGCGTGGCGCGGGCGCCCCGTGGAAGCGCAGCTACGACGCTGGTTCCACGCCGCCGATCGGCGCAACTCCCGCTATCCGCCGCTGCTGATCAACGCTCTCGAGGCGGGAGACGTTCCTCGCCGCTCGACGGCGTCCTCGCAGCGGTCAGCTAGCCGCCGTCGCCCTCCCAGGCTTCGAGCGCGCGCGCGCAGATCGCGCAGGAACCGCCCCGCGTACGCGCCGTCGACGAGGCGGTGGTCGTACGTCAGCGTCACGTTCATGATCGAACGGATCGCGATCACGTCCTCGCCGAGCTCATCCTGGATCACCCACGGGCGCTTCACGAGCGCGTACGTGCCGAGGATGCCGGCCTGCGGCTGGCTGATCACCGGCGTGCCGTGGAAGGTGCCGTAGCCGCCGGGGTTCGTGATCGTGAACGTGCCGCCCTGGACGTCGTCGGGAAGCAGCTGCTTCTCGCGCGCGCGCTTCGCGATGTCGGCGATCGCCCTGCAAGGCCGAGGAGGTTCAGCCCTTCGGCGTTGCGGATCACCGGCACGATCAGACCCTTGCCGTCCGCGAGCTCGACCGCGATTCCGAGATTGACGAAGTTGCGGGTGACGATCGAGTCGCCGCGCAGCTCGCCGTTCACGTACGGATAGTCGCGCAGCGTGTCGATCGTGGCGCGCCCGATGAACGCGAGGTATGTCGGGTTGACGCCGTACGCGGACTGGTACTCCTTCTTCAGCTGCTCGCGCGCGGCGACGACCTTCGACATGTCGACCTCGATCGCGCTCGTGACGTGCGCGGAGGTGTCGAGCGAGCGGCGCATGTGGTCTGCGATGCCGCGACGCATCGCGGTCATCGGCTCGACGGTTTCGCCGGCGACCGGCTCGGCGGCCGCCGCGGCTGCGACTGGGAGCTGCTGCGGGCTTCGGCGGAGCGGGAGCTGCGGCCGGTGCTGCGGGTGCCGGCGGCGCTGGGGGTGCGGGCGCGGCCGGTGCGGGCGGGCCGGACTCGACGAAGGCCAGGATGTCCTGCTTGGTGACTCGGCCGCCGCGGCCGGTGCCCTGCACCGCGCCGGGGTCGACGCCGTGCTCGGACGCGATCCGCGCCACGACGGGCGAGACGAATGCCTTGCCGTTCTCGCTCGGCGCGGCCGGCGCGACGGGCTCCGCGGGGCGACCGGCTCGGGCTCCGCGGCAACCGGCTCCGTGGCGACCGGCTCGGGCGCGACGGGCGCAGGCGCAGGCGCGGGCGCCTCGCCCGCAGCGCCGCCGATGCGCGCGAGCAGCGTCCCGACCTCGACCGTCTCGCCCTCCTGGACGAGGATCTGCGTCACGGTTCCGGAACCGGGGCTCGGGACTTCGGTGTCGACCTTGTCGGTCGAGATCTCGAGCAGCGGCTCATCCGCCTCGACGTGCTCGCCCTCCTGCTTCAGCCAGCGCGTGACCGTCCCCTCGGAGACGGACACGCCCATCTGCGGCATCACGACGTCGATTGCGGTTTCGGTGGCCATGCGTCTCTTCTAGTACGCCGCGAGCTCGCGGAGTCCCGCCACGACATCGTCGACCTGCGGAATGAATGCCTTCTCGAGCGGAGGCGAGAACGGGACCGGCGTGTCGGGAGCGGCGATCCGCTTCACCGGCGCGTCGAGATCCTCGAACGCCTCCTCGGCGATCGTCGCTGCGATCTCCGCGCCGAACCCGCCGGTGCGCGTGTCCTCGTGCAGCACCAGCACCTTCGACGTCTTGCGTGCCGACTCGAGCACCGCAGCCTTGTCCCACGGCATGATCGTGCGCAGGTCGATGATCTCGACCGACACGTCGCCGAGCTGTTGCGCCGCCTCTTCCGCCGTGTAGACCATCGCGCCCCACGTGATCACGGAGAGGTCGGTCCCGGCCTGATGCACGCGCGCCTTTCCGATCGGCGTCGTGTACCGGCCCTCCGGCACCTCCGCCTTGATCCGCCGGTAGAGGTGCTTGTGCTCGAAGAAGAGAACCGGATTCGGATCCTCGATCGCGCTGATCAGCAGCCCCTTCGCGTCCTCCGGCGTCGACGGGCACACGCACTTCAGTCCGGGGATGTGCGCGAACGACGACTCGGGATTCTGCGAGTGGAACGGCCCGCCGGAGAAGCCGCCGCCCGACGGCAGCCGCAGCACGATCGGGATCGGCGTGCCGGCGCGCCAGTGCTGTTTCGCCGCGATCGTGACGAGGTGATCCCACGCGCACGAGACGAAGTCGGAGAACTGCATCTCCGCGACCGGCCGCATGCCCATCATCGCCGCGCCGGTCGCGCCGCCGACGATCGCGGTCTCGGCGAGCGGCGCGTCGATCACGCGCCACGGCCCGAACTCCTCCTGGAAGCCGAGCGTCACCTTGAACGCGCCGCCGTAGACGCCGACGTCCTCGCCGATCACGAAGACGCGCTTGTCGTGCCGCATCTCCGTCCGCAGCCCGTCGGAGATCGCCTGGAGATAGGTCATCTCTGCCATTACTTGTGGTGCGGCGTCTCGAGCTCTTCGGGATCCGCGTAGACGCCGTCGGTGAGGTCGTCTCCGGTCGGCATCGGCGACTCGTCGGCGCGTCGGAGCGACTCGTTCAGCAGCGCCTTCACCTGCTCGACGATCGTCGTCTCCTCCTCGTCCGTCATCGCCGCGTTCTGCCGGAGCCACGTCCGGTAGCGCTCGACCGGATCGGACTCGGCCCAGCGTTCGAACATCACCTTCGGGACGTAGAACGCGTCGTCGTGGACGGCGTGTCCTTCCATCCGCAGCGTCAGGCACTCGAGGAGCGTCGGGCCGCCGCCGGCGCGCGCCTTCTCGATCGCGCGCTTCGCCTCGCGGTACACCGCGAGCACGTCGGTGCCGTCGACGACGACGCCTTCGAAGCCGTACGCCTGCGCGCGGTCGGCGACGTGCTCGGTTGCGTACTCGAGGTACGTCGGCGTCGAGTACGCCCACTGGTTGTTGTCGCAGACGTAGACGATCGGAAGCTTCCGCGTGCCGGCGAGCGTCATGCACTCGTGCACGTCGCCGCGCGCCGATGCGCCTTCGCCGAACCAGCCGACCGCGACGCGCGACTCGTCGCGGATGCGGAACGCGAGCGCGCAGCCGGTCGCAACCGGGAGCATCGCGGGCAGGTGGCTGACCATCGCGATCAGCCCGAGGTTCGCGTCGGCCAGGTGGACGTTGCCGTCGCGGCCGCGCGCGGGGCCGTCGATGCGGCCCATGAACTGCGCGAAGATCTTCCACGGCTCGACGCCGCGCGTGATGTGGACGCCCATGTCGCGGTGGAGCGGCGTGCCGACGTCCTCTGGCCCCATCGCGGTCGCGACGCCGACGGCTGCGGCCTCGTTGCCGCGCCCGGTGTAGAACGACCCGGGGATCTTTCCCTGCTTGTAGAGGATGTGCCCGCGCTCCTCGAGCCCGCGCGTCAGCAGCATGTTGCGATAGATGCCGAGGAGATCCTCGCGGTCGAGGCCGGCCTCTCTGACCTCGTTCAGCGAGCCGACGGGCTCCGCTTCTCTCGCGATCGCCATCTCGTCAAAGGACTCTAGCCGAGCCGGGCGCGGTGGTACTCGGCGAGCCAGTTCTGCGCGATCGCCCTCTGGGCCTGATCGAGCTGCATCGCGCCGCTGCAGACCCGGCCGACGAGCCACGCCTCGAGGCGGTCCTTCTGGTGCGCGGCGGGCGGCCCGGCGGTCGGCTTCCGGCCAGAGGTTCCCGCGATCGCTCGAGCCGCCGAGCCCGACCGGCACGAGATGGTCGAGCACATACCGGCCGGCGTGGGACGACGGGATGCCGTAGGCGGCCAGCACCTTCGCCCGCGTGGCCGCGGAGACGGCGCCGACGCCCGCGATGTAGATCCCGGACTACAGAGGTCGATCGAGGTGACAGCCGCGAATACGGCGCCGGGCGTGCAGTCTCGGTCGGGCAGCCGCGCGACGGTGCAGCGAGCGTGCTGGGTCGTCGGCCCCAGCGGTGTCGAGACGCGCGCGCCGTCCGGAGGCGGCGGTGGCGGCGGAACGTCGAAGGACGCCGAGACCTGCGCGTCTCCGGTCAACGTGACGGTGCAGGTGGAAGTCGTCCCGGCGGAGGCGCATGCGCCGTCCCAGCCGGCGAACACCGATCCGGTCGCGGCCGCCTCCGTCAACGTGACGCTTGTTCCCTGCGGGAAGCCGCGGCTGCACGTTGTCCCGCAGTCGATCCCGGCGGGCGTGCTCGTGATCGAACCGCTGCCCGCTCCCCCACGCGTTACGGCCAGCGTCGCAGTCGCCGGTGGCGCGGGGCTCCCGCCACCTCCACCTCCACCTCCACCGCCACCACCACCGGCTGGGGGCGCCGATGCGACGACGAGCGACTGCGCATAACTTGCGACTGCTGTGCCGTACGCCATTCCCTGGAACACGTAGTCGCGTGAGTTGAGGATGGTGCCCGGAGTTGCCGTTGCGCTGACCGTCACGGGAACGCTGAAGCTCGCCGACGTGCCTCCGGGCCAGGTGGCGATGCTGCACGTCATGTCGTACTGCGTCGTGCTGCACGAGAACGGCGGCCCGGAGAGTCTGAGACGCGGATCCGAGCGACCACGCTCCAGGCCCGAGGTCGAGGATGAAGTACATCGTCGCCTGGTCGGTGCCGGTGTTCGTCGCCGTAACGGTGATCGTCGCGGATCCGCCCGGACTCGCCGTACTCGGCGCGATCGAGTCACCGACCGTGAACGCCGGGGCATCCGCGGGTGCCGGTGCGGCGAATACGAGTGCGGCGGCGATTGCCAGCAGCGCTGTTCGAGTGACCAGCGACCCCATGTGCCTCACATTTAACGCGTGTCTACGACGATTTCCACTCGTATGACTCGCCGATCGCGTGAAGGTTGGCGCGGGTCGCCTCGTCGCAGAGCGCGCCCGCGACGCCGGCGTCGTAGAACGAGCGCGGGTCGAGACCGAACGAGGTCGCGGCTTCGTAGTCGCGGGTCAGATCGGTGTCGAACATCGCCGGGTCGTCGGTCGAGATCGAGCAACGGACGCCTGCGGCGGCGAGCCGCGGCAGTGGGTGATCCGCCAGCGAATGCACGGCTCCCGTGCGGAGATTCGAGAGCGGACAGACGTCGAGAACGGTGCCGCGGTCGACGAGCTCGCGGACGAGGCCCGGGTCCTCCTCGGCGCGGATTCCGTGGCGCAGCCGGTCGGCGCCGAGCTCCTCGAGCGCGCCGCGCACCGACGCGGCGCCGGCGACCTCGCCCGCGTGCGGCACCGAGCCGAGGCCGAGCGACTTCGCGAGCCGGAACACGTCCTCGTACGGCTCGGGCGGGTACTCCGCCTCGAGTCCGCCGAGGCCGACGCCGACGACGCCGCGGTCGCGGTAGCGCGCCGCCCACTCCACCGTTGCGCGCGCTTCGTCCATCGGGAAGCCGCGCGGGATGTCCGGCGTGAGCCGCACCTCGACGCCGTGCAGCTCGCGGGCCGCATCGGCGCCGTCGCAGACGCCCTCGTAGATCTCCTGCCAGCTGCACCCACGGCGCACGCGCTCGGCCGGGCTGAAGATCCCTTCGAGATAGACCGCGCCGTGCGATGCGGCTTCGGCCGCGTAGTCGACGACGACCTGGCGAAAGTCGGCCGAGGTCTGCAGCGCGTTCGTCGTCAGGATCCAGACGTCGATGAAGTGCCGGAAGTCGCGGAACTCGTAGAGCTCCTGCAGCCCTTCGACGGTGTCGGCCGGAAGCGCGTAGTCGTTGCGCCGCGCGATCTCCAGCAGCGTCGCCGGCCGCACCGTCCCCTCCAGGTGGACGTGCAGCTCGATCTTCGGGTACGGCGTCACCGGAGCGACGTTAGCCGCGCCGAGACACTGTTGTACGGAAGTCGTCACCTTCCGCGAACCGTGTCTGACACCGGGCCGTGTTCCGCCGAGGCAGAGCCGGCCGCGTTCGGACCGGGTGCCGCGTCTTAACGGGGTCTGACCCCGTTAACGGCCGCGGAGTCAGTTAGGACGCGGGATTCCGCAGCCGGGCATGGCTACAGTGGCGAGGTGGGTAAAGCCTCCGACTGGCTGCGCGAGGAACGGCGCAAGGTGCTCGGCGACTGGGTCGCCCTTTGCATCGGCTGCGGCGCCGCCCGCCGCTGGTTCGAGGAGTTCGAGTCCGAGGTGCCGGAGACGTGCCCGCAGTGCGGCGGCGAGGTGCGCCGGCGCTGCCCGTCGTGCAACGCGCCGTTCTCGTCGATCGCCGTCGTCGACTGCGAAGAGTGCGGCGACCCGGTTCGCCCCGCCGAGCTGTTCGGCTCGCCGATCAGACGGCAGCGCTAGAAGAGGTCGTTCTCGCCGGCCCACGGCGTTGCGACCGGGCCGTTCAGAATCTGCGAGAAGCGGATCACCGTGACGAGCTCGTCCGGACCGACCTCGCGGTTGTAGAGCTGGCCGAGAAAGTGCGCCATCTCGTCCGTGCGGCGGATCTCAGGATTGTCGTGCTCGATCTCGCGCGGCGAGAGCTCGGCGAGCGTCTTCACCTCGACCTTGTCGATCACCGCGTCGAACACGCGCTCGCGTGCGCCGAAGCGGACGCCGCACAGCACCTGGACGACCATGCCCTTCTTGTACTTCCCGGATTTGTCGCCGAGCCGGATCGTCGCCGACTTGCGACCACTTCGAAGCTGGTCCGCGACCATGGGTGAGTAGAAGTTCAGTGCGTACATCGGCCCGAGAAGATCCGCCACGAGAAGCCTGATCAGCGCGGCGAATGATAGGCGACAGCGGGCTGGACGTGGGCGCGGCTGACGTCGTCCGGCGTCTCGCACCCGAGCAGCGCGAGCGCGCGGAGCACCTCGGCGCGAAGCAGTTCGAGCACGCCGAGTGCTCCGGCCTCGCCGTCGACCGCGAGCCCGAACAGGATCGGACGGCCGATGAGCACCGCCCGCGCGCCGAGCGCGAGCGCCTTCAGCGTGTCCGTTCCGCGGCGGACGCCGCCGTCCATCAGCACCGGCACGCGGCCCGCGACCGCCTCGACGATCTCCGGCAGCGCGTCGAGACTCGCCGCGACGCCGTCGAGCTGGCGGCCGCCGTGATTCGAGACGATCACGCCGGCGGCGCCGTGCTCGACCGCGAGCACCGCGTCCTCTCCGGTCAGCACGCCCTTCACGAGCACCGGTCGCTGCGCGCGTTCCGCGACCCACTCGACGTCGCGCCACGTGACCGACGGCGAGACCGGGAGGTACGCGATCCCCGCGGCGCGCGCTTCGGCGTCGACGCCACGTACGGGAGCGGCAGGTCGACGGGAATCCGGAAGCCGCTGCGCAGCGCCCGCTCGCGCCGGCCCCAGATCGGCGTGTCGACGGTGAGCACGACCGCCGAGTAGCCGCAGTCCGCGGCCTCGGCGAGGTGCTCCTCGGTCATCCCGCGGTCTTCGAGGATGTACAGCTGCTGCCAGCGCGGCGCATTCGGCGCGGCGTCGCGGATCTCCGCGTGCGTGCGCGAGTGATCGTCGAGACGCACATGATCGTGCCGGCCGCCGCGGCGGCCCGCGCGGTCGCGAGCTCGCCCTCCGGCGTCAGCAGCTGGTTGAGTGCCGTCGGCGCGACGAGGATCGGCATCGAGATCGTCGTCCCGAGAATCTCCGTCTCGGCGGAGACCGCCGCGACATCCGTGCAGCATCCGGGGCCGGAACTGCCAGCGCAAGAAACGCCTCGGCGTTGTCCCGCATCGTCACCTCGTCGCCGCCGCCGCCGGCGAGGAACGACCAGACGTCGTCCGGCACAGCTCCTCGGCGAGCCGTTCGAAGTCCGCGACGCAGACGGGGTCGCTCATCCGCCTATCTTCTCCCACGCGAGCCTCGCCATCTCGCGCTCGCCGCCGTAGGCCAGCAGCGACGGCGCCTCCTCGAGCGGCAGCCAGCGCGCCTCGGCGACCTCGATCCGCATCGCCTCCTCGATCTCGCCGATCCGGCCGCGCCCCGCGCGCAACAGGAAGAAGCTGACGATCTTGAAGATCCGCTCGCCGTCGCGGGTGTAGACGTACTTCACGTCGCCGAGCTTCTCGACGAGCCGTCCCGTCGATGCCGGTCTCCTCGCGGACCTCGCGCACCGCCGTCTCAGCCGGCGACTCGCCCGGGTCGACGAGCCCCTTCGGCAGCGCCCAGACGCCGGGCGGCTTGCCGCCGGGCCGGATCGCGGCACACATCGGCCGCCCGCGCACGACGCGAACGAGCACGCCTCCGGCCGAGAACTCCCGCGCCACCCCCACTTTGTAACACCGCGACACATGACGAGGCATTCCGGTTTGCCAAGGAGGGCGTTAGCTCATAGAATGCCTTGGCACTCTCAGGGGGAGAGTGCCAGACCGTGTCACAAGACAAGGCAAGTACAGGAGGCCATGAATGAACCTGAAGCCGCTTGGTGACCGCCTGATCGTCGAGGTCCTCGATGAGGAGGAGACGACGTTCAGCGGCATCGTGCTTCCGGACACCGCGAAGGAGAAGCCGCAGCGCGGCAAGGTCCTCGCGGTCGGCCCGGGCCCCCGGGACGACAACGGAAAGTTCGTCCCCATGGACGTGGCGGAGGGCGACGAGGTCGTCTTCTCCAAGTACGGGGGAACCGAGATCAAGGTCGGCACCGACGAGTACCTGATCCTGCGCGAGAGCGATGTGCTCGCGAAGGTCGTCTCGTCGAAGAAGCCGGTCGCTGCCAAGGCCTAGAGAACAGACGGAGGTACGAAAACAGATGGCTCACAAGGAGCTCAAGTTCAACGAGGACGCCCGGCGCGCGCTCGAGCGCGGCGTGAACGTCCTCGCCGATGCGGTCAAGGTCACCCTTGGCCCCAAGGGGCGCTACGTCGTGCTCGACAAGAAGTTCGGCGCTCCCACGATCACGAATGACGGCGTCACGATCGCTCGCGAGATCGAGCTCGAGGACGTCTTCGAGAACCAGGGTGCCCAGCTCGTGCGCGAGGTCGCCACGGCGACGAACGACGTCGCGGGCGACGGCACGACGACGGCGACGGTGCTCGCTCAGGCGATCGTCCGCGAGGGCCTGAAGAACGTTGCCGCCGGTGCGAACCCGATGGGCCTCAAGCGCGGCATCGAGAAGGCCGTCGAGGCTGTCGTCGAGAACCTGAAGTCGCAGTCGAAGGACGTCTCGAGCAAGGAAGACATCGCCCGCGTGGCGACCGTCTCCTCGCGCGAGCGCGAGATCGGCGACGTCATCGGCGACGCGATCGAGAAGGTCGGCAAGGACGGCGTCGTGAACGTCGAGGAGGGCCAGACTCTCGGCCTCGAGCTCGAGTTCACCGAGGGCATGCAGTTCGACAAGGGCTACCTCTCGCCGTACATGATCACCGACCCCGAGCGGATGGAGGCGGTTCTCGAGGATCCGTACATCCTCGTCGCCAACCAGAAGATCGGCGCGGTCAAGGATCTCCTGCCGGTGCTCGAGCAGGTCATCCAGGCCGGTCGTCCGCTGCTCGTCGTGGCGGAGGACGTCGAGGGCGAGTCGCTCGCGACGATCGTCGTCAACAAGCTCCGCGGCACGTTCACGGCTGTCGCCGTGAAGGCTCCGGGCTTCGGCGACCGCCGCAAGCGGATGCTCGAGGACATCGCCATCCTCACGGGCGGCGAGGTCATCACCGAGGAGATGGGCCTCAAGCTCGAGAACACGAAGATCTCGCAGCTCGGTCACGCTCGTCGCGTCGTCATCGACAAGGACTCGACGACGCTCATCGACGGTGCCGGCGACTCCGAGGCGATCAAGGGCCGGATCAAGCAGCTGAAGGCCGAGATCGAGAACACGGACTCCGACTTCGACCGCGAGAAGCTCCAGGAGCGCCTCGCCAAGCTGTCGGGCGGTGTCGCGGTGGTCAAGGTCGGTGCCGCGACCGAGACCGAGATGAAGGAGAAGAAGCACCGCGTCGAGGACGCTCTCCAGGCCGCTCGCGCGGCGCTCGAGGAGGGTCAGGTTCCCGGCGGCGGCGTTGCGCTGATCAACGCGGCGGACGCGGTCTCCGAGAAGATCCTCAAGGGTCTCGACGGTGACGAGAAGACCGGTGCGCAGATCATCTTCAAGGCGCTCGAGGAGCCGCTCCGCCAGCTTTCGGCGAACGCGGGCCTCGAGGGCTCGGTCGTCGTCCAGCAGGTGCGGACGGCCCAGAAGGGCTTCGGCCTGAACGTCGAGACCGGCGAGGTCGAGGACCTGCTGAAGTCCGGCATCGGCGACCCGACGATGGTCACCCGCTCGGCGCTGCAGAACGCCGCGTCGATCGCGAAGAACATCCTCACCACCGAGGCGATCGTCGCCGAGGCGCCCGAGAAGGCCGGCGCCGGCATGGGCGGCGGCATGCCGGACATGGGCGGGATGATGTAAGGACGCGCTTCCGCGCGTTTGCAGTGTGCGAAGGGCCGGCCGCAGCGCCGGCCCTTCGCGTTTCACGAGACGTGGATCCGCCAGATCCGGCTGCCCTGGAACTCGCCGGACCACACGTCGCCGAAGTAGCTTCGGACGACGAACGGGTGTGGGCCGACCGTCACCGTGCCGACGACGGAGTTCGTCGCGGGATCGATGCGCGAGATCGTCCCGTCGCTCACGTTCGGGATCCACTCGAGACCGTCTGGCCCGCGCGCGCCGTCGGACGGTCCGTTGCCGACCGCAACCGTTGCGACGACGGCGTTCGTCTTCGGATCGATGCGCGAGACCGAGCCGGCGACGTCGTTCGAGACCCAAACGCCGTCGTCGTGCGGGTCGACGCAGAGCTCGCTTCCCTTGCCGACCGGGATCGTCGTCACCGTGTTCGTTGCGGGATCGATCCGGTAGACGTCGTCGGTGTTCTGCGAGCCGACCCAGATCGAGCCGGCGCCCGCGCGGATGCACGCAGGGTTGCCGCGCGTGACGATCGTCTTCACGACGGCGTTCCGCTTCGGGTCGATCCGCGACACGGTGCCCGCCGCCTGGTTCGACGACCAGACCGAGCCGAAGCCGAACGTCACGTCCCACGGCTTCTCGCCGACGCGGATCTGTTTGACGACGCGGAGTGTCTTCGGGTTGACGCGCACGACGTTGTTCTTGCGGTAGTCCTCGACCCAGAGCGAGCCGGCGCCGGCGACGACGCCGCACGGCCCGCCGCCGACCGGCGCGATCTTCAGGAGCCGGTTCGTGGCCGGGTCGATCTTCGCGATCGTCCCCGAGCCGTAGTTGTCGACGTAGAGGTACGCGCCGAACGCGGCGCTGCCGCACGGCTGCGTCCCATGCGTGTCGATCTTCGCGACGACGGCCGGGGTCGAGCCGCCGAGCGCGAGCGTGACGATGGAGCCGGTAACGAGCGCGCGAATCACGATCCGTCCTCCTCGGTCGATATCCTGCGATATCGCATGAGTTTGCTGCGAAATCGCAGGATCGTCAAGTGAGCCCGGCGGCGTCGTTCCAACCGGGGCTGATGCTGCAGCCCTTCGTGGTGTCCCAGCTCGTCGGCTCGCTGATCGAGGAGATCGTCGACGGGAGCGAGGTCTCCGCGTCGGAGTTCGCGGTCACGAGCTCGCTCGCGATTCTCGTCACCGCGACACCGACCGAGCTCGCCCGGAAGCTGGGGCTCTCGCCGACGACCCTCTCCGCGATGCTGAAGCGGCTCACGCAGAAGGGGCAGCTCCGGCGGACCCGCCATCCGGACGACGGCCGCTCGTCCGTCCTCGAGCTGACGCGCGCCGGCAAGTCGACGAACGCCCGCAACGTGAAGCGGTTCGCGCGTGGTGATGGCAGCGGCTCCGGGAGAACCTCGGGATCCCGCCCGACGAGGTGCTGGAGCCGATGCGCCGACTCGAGGACGCCCTCCGCGCCACCCTCGCCGAGCGCTAGCGACCCGGCCCGGACAAAGAAAACGGCGCCATCGGCGCCGTTTTCCTTTAGGGGTGGGGAGGTGGGTAGCTCAGCTATCGGCAGCTCTCCGCCCGGGCTTTAGCCCTCGGAATCCTAGAACCCGTACCGCTCTTCCTTCCAGTAGTCCGCCTCGTTGTGGTAGCCGTAGCGCTCCCAGAAGCCCGGCTTGTCCGTCGCCGAGAGCTCGAGGCCGCGCAGCCACTTGGCGCTCTTCCAGAAGTACTTCGACGGGACGAAGAGCCGCGCCGGCCAGCCGTGATCCGGGGTCAGCGGCTCGCCGTCGGCCTCGTAGACGATCAGCGCCGTCGCGTCCTCGATCGCGCTCAGCGGCGAGTTCGCGGTGAAGCCCTGCTCCGCGTGCGCGATCGACGAACTGCGCGCTCGGCTTCGGCCGGCAGAGCTTCGCGAGCTCGTTCCAGTGGACGCCCTTGAACTGCGCGTCGAAGCGGCTCCAGCGGGTGACGCAGTGGATGTCCGTCGTCACCTCGGTCGCCGGCAGCTCCTTCAGCTGCTCGAACGTCAGCGTCACCGGCTCCTCGACCTCGCCCCAGATCTTCAGGTCCCACGTCGCGAGGTCGACGTCCGGCACGTCGCCGGCGTGGAGCACGGGCCACTTCTCGGTCAGGTACTGGCCGGGCGGCAGCCGCGCCGGGTCGAACCCGGCCTTGCGGACCTTGTCCTCCGCCTTGGATCGGAAGAGGGGCATCGGCTCCTACACTAGTTCGTATGGACGTTGCTGCACGGAGAGCGTGCCTACGTGCGTGTCGCGGGGCCGGACGCCGCGGACTATCTCCAGCGGATGGTCTCGAACGACGTCGAGGCGCTCGGCGTCGGCGACGCGTGCCCGGCGCTGCTGCTGACGGCGAAGGCGCGCGTGATCGCGCCGGTCGTCGTCTGGCGGCGCGGCGACGAGGACTTCCTGCTGCTCACGGAGCCGGAGCTCGGCGAGGTCGTGCGCGCGCTGCTCGTGCGGATGCGGCTGCGCGCGCAGTGCGAGGTCGAGGCGGAGGAGCACACGTCGGTGCTCGCGTTCGGCGTCCGCCGACGGGATCGCGACCGGCGAGCTGCCCGGCGCGCGCGAGCTGCTCGACTCCGGGCTCGAGCCGACGCTCGACGGAGACGAGCTCGAGCTGCGCCGGATCGAAGCCGGCGTGCCGCGCTGGGGCCGCGAGATCGACGAGCGGATCCTTCCCGCCGAGGCCGGGCTCGACGCGACGCACGTCAGCTTCACGAAGGGCTGCTACCCGGGACAGGAGCCGGTCGCGCGGCTGCACTACCGCGGCCATCCGAACCGCGGTCTCCGCGTGCTCGAGCTCGCCGACGTGCCGGCCGACGCGGACGCGGAGCTCGTCCACGACGGCAAGGCGATCGGCCGCGTCACGAGCGCGGCGCGCCGTCCCGACGGCTCGGTCGTCGCGCTCGCGTACGTCCGCGTCGAGGTGCCCGCGGACGCGCGCCTCGAGCTCGCGCATGCCGAAGCTTGAGCGCGCCGACTGGTGGTCGATTCGGCGCGCGCAGAACCGCAAGCCGGCGTCGTACCGCTGCCCGCTCTGCGGCTACCAGCTGCACGCGATGAGCCCGCACGTGCTGATCGCGCCCGAGGGCGACACGACCCGCCGCCGCCACGCGCACGCCGAATGCGTCGCCGCCGCGCGCGCCGGAGGCCGGATGCCGAGCTACGACGAGTGGCGCAAGACGCAGCCGCGCGAGCCCGGGCTCCTCTCGCGGTCTCCTGCACCGCGGCTGACCGCGGCTACACTGTCCCGTCCTCGCGCCCGTAGCTCAGGGGATAGAGCGCTGCCCTGCGGAGGCAGAGGTCGCAAGTTCGAATCTTGCCGGGCGCATCGCGCATCGCGGCCCGCTGAGCGGGCCGCTCGCTTAACGGGGGAAACCATGTTCCCCCGTTTGCCCCCTTCTTCTCTGAAGCGAGCGTCGGTGTGCCGCGCCCGCGCATGTCGGTCGCGGCGGCGACAGCGCTTGTCTCCGTAGAGTCGCGGATGTGGACTCCCGGCCTGAACATGAAAGCGCCGTTCGGGCGATGGAATAGCGCATGCCGTCAATGACCGGACGCCTCGAAGGCACAGTCGCCGTCGTGACCGGCGCGGGTCGCGGGATCGGGCGCGCGCTCGCACTGGGGCTCGCAGCCGAAGGCGCGCTCGTGCACGTGAACGACCGCGAGGCGCCGGAGTCGACGCTCGATGCGCTCCCCGCGGAACGTCGAGGGCTCGCGCTTCCGTACGACGTCTCCGACCCGTCCGCCGTGCGCGAGCTGTTCGCGCAGCTCGACCGCGTCGACATCCTCGTCAACTGCGCCGGTGTCACCGGCTGGATCGATCTCGCGGATCCGAATGAGGAGACGTGGGACACGGTGATCGACACGAACCTCAAGGGAACGTTCTTCTGCTCGACCGAGGCGGCGACGCTGATGCGCGCGGCCGGCGGCGGCGCGATCGTCAACATCTCGAGCGTTGTCGCGGCGCGCGGTCTCGGCGGGCTCTCCGCCTACGCGTCGAGCAAGGGCGGGATCAACGCGCTGACGATCCAGCTCGCGACCGAGCTCGGCCCGCACGGGATCCGCGTCAACGGCGTCGCGCCCGGTGCGACGAACACCGAGCGCAACCTCGCGGACGACCCCGAGTACGCGGAGGTGTGGGCGCCGCTGATCCCGCTCGGCCGGATCGCCGAGCCGTCCGACATCGTCGGCCCGGTCGTGTTCCTCGCCTCCGACGAGGCGGCGCACGTCACGGGCCAGACGCTCTACGTCGACGGCGGCTGGACGGCGGCCGGTGCGTTCCCGACGTCGTACATCGAGCGCGCATCCGGCCGCCGGGACAGCTGAGGTCGTTTAGCCGGCGAGCGGCTTGCCGGTCTCGAGCAGCGTCTTCATCCCGCTGAGGATGAACATCCAGCCGCCGGCGACGTTGGACGCCGTCTTCGGTGCGCCTTCGAGCTGGTCGTGGACGACGGTGAGCTTTGCGACGCCGTTCTCGCCCGGGTCGATCTCCCACGTCACGCGGCTGAACTCCTCCGCGGCGGTCTCCTCGTCGTACAGCGCACGCCACGTGTGCGACAGGCGCTTCGGCGGGTCGGCGTCCTGGATCACGCCGTCGACCCAGAGCTGCGAGTGGTCCGGCGAGTAGGAGTTGAACGGCGCGCCCGGCTCGAACGTCGAGTCGACGTGGCTGCCGTAGAAGTACTTCGCGGTGAACTCCGGCTTCGTGATCGCGTCCCAGATCTGCTCCGGGGTCGCGCGGATGAAGACGGTGTACACCTGCGTCGTCTGTGCGGTCATGGTCGTCATCCTGCATCCTCCAGTTCGGTTTTGAGGTTCGCGAGCGCCGAGACGCGGCGCTCGGTGTACTTGTCGATCCAGCGGTCGTGGATCAGCCGGATCGGCACCGGGTTGAGGTAGTGGAGCTTCTCCCGGCCCGAGCGGCGGGTGACGACGAGGCCCGCATCCTCGAGCACGCGCAGGTGCTTCATCACGCCGAAGCGCGTCATCTCCAGTTCCGACTCGAGCTCCGTGAGCGTTCGGCCGTCGCGCTCGAAGAGCCGGTCGAGCAGGTGCCGGCGGGTTGGATCCGCAAGCGCCCTGAAGACGGGATCGTCGTCGTTTGCCATGGGCGGATGATAGGTGACTAAATAGTCACATGTCAAGCGGTGAGAGAATCGAGGTCGTGCCGCTGTATCTCTCCGAGTCCGACGTCGAGGCGCTGCTGGCGCCGGACGAGGCCGTCGACGCGGTCGAGGCGTGCTTCCGGCGGCTGGCGGCGCGGCGCGGTCGAGAACCGGCCGCGCTACCGGCTCGGGCTCGACCACGGTTCGCTCGCGGTGATGGCCGCGGCGGATCTCGAGCTCGGGCTCGCCGGCGCGAAGGTCTACGCGGCCGGTCGCGGCGGCGCGAACTTCGTCGTGCTGCTCTTCGGCGCCTCGTCGCATGAGCTCGTCGCGGTGATCGAGGCGGACAAGCTCGGCCAGCTCCGGACCGGCGCGGCCAGCGGCGTTGCGGCACGGCATCTCGCGCGCGAGGGCGCGACGACCCTCGGCGTGATCGGCTGCGGCTGGCAGGCCGAGTCGCAGGTCGCGTGCATCCGCGCGGCGGTGCCGTCGATCGAGCGCGTGATCGCGTACTGCCGCACCGAGGAACGGCTGCGCGCGTTCTGCGACGCGAACGACGCGGAGCCGGGCGCAAGCCATCGCGATCCCGCGCAGTGCGACGTTGTCGTGACGGTGACGGGCTCCGCGGATCCTGTGCTGCGTGGCGAGTGGCTACGCGCGGGCGCGCTCGTGTGCGCAGTCGGCGCGAACGATCTCCGCCGGCGTGAGCTCGACAACGTCGTGCTCGAACGCGCGACGTTCGTCTGCTGCGACTCCATCGAGAACGCGCGGCTGGAGTCCGGCAGACATCGTCGAGCCGGTCGAGAGCGGCGTGCTCGACTGGCTCGAGGTGCACGAGCTCCAGGAAGTCGTCGCCGGCGAGACGCCGGGACGGCAGAGCGACGACGACATCGTCGTCTTCAAGTCGAACGGACTCGCCGCGTGGGATGTCGCCGTGGCGGCAGTCGCCGTCGAGCACGCCGGCAAGGTCGGCGTGGGAAGCGAGCTTTAGCCGGAGCCGAGATCGTTGCGCGCCGCGGCGACCGTGGCGGCGCCGAGCGCCTGCACGACGTCGGGACGGTCGAGCAGGCGCGCCTGCTGCGCCGGGGAGAGCCGGTTCTGCACGTAGTGATCGGCGAGGATCTCGTCGAGCGGGCGGCCGCCGGCGTGCTCGCGGATCACGTACGTCGCGACGCGATCCTCCTTCGCCGAACCGGGAAAGAAAAACGAGAACGGCGACTTGAGGGCGCTCGTCAGCTTCGACACGGGTGCGATTGTATAGTCGAGTCGATGCACGCCTCGTCCGACCACGGTCGGTTCGCGGAGCGGGTCCTCCACGGGGTCGACGACGCCGGACACGACGAAAACGTCGTGATCTGGATCGAGCGCAAGGAAGGCGCCGTCTGGGCCGTCGGCCGCGCGGTCAACCCGCAGCTGCGTAACGACACAGCGCCTCGTCCCGAGGACACGATCTTCGAGGGCTTCGAGCTCGGCGACGCGCTCGACGAGGCGAACGCCGCGCTCGAGGACGACCTCACCGTGTCGGAGGCCGACGGCCGCGGCGAGCACCTGCGCCCGTTCACGCGCGAGGAGTGCCTGAAGCCGCTCGAAGCCTGGTTCTTCGGCCGCTAGCTCGCGCGAGGTCGCGCGCGGCCACTCGAGATTCGCGTCGGGGATCGGATCCCCGTGCGGATCGTGCGTCGGGTAGCCGAGCGCGCGGTCGATGCGCGCCTCGAGCTCCTCGGAGAGCGCGTGCTCGAGCCGGTCGGCTTCCTCGTGCACGTCCTCGACGTCGACGCCGAGCGTCTCCGCGAGATAGAGCTCGAGCAGCCGGTGGTGGCGGATCACCTCGATCGCGACGCGTTCGCCGTCGGGCGTGAGCGAGATGCCGCGGTACGGCGCGTGCTCCGCGAGCCCGAGCGCGACGAGCTTCTTCACCATCGCGCTGGCCGACGCGTTCGAGACCGACTGCGCGCGCGCGAGGGCGCTGACCGACACGCGCGGCTCGCTCTGCGAGAGCTTGTAGATCTCGCGCAGGTAGTGCTGGATCGACTCGGTGAGCGGCTCCTTCGGCACGGCGTAAGTCTACGCGGCGAGGGTCCCGCTCCAATGCTCGTCCGCGTAGGTTTCAGCGCCGATCCCGACGATGCCTTCATGTTCTGGGGGCTCGCCTCGGGCACCGTCGATCCGCGCGGATTCGAGTTCGAGCCGGTCACCGAGGACATCCAGACGCTGAACGAATGGGCGCTCGAGGGACGGCTCGAGGTGACGGCGATCTCGCTCGCGACGTATCCGCTCGTGCAGGACACGTACGTGCTGCTGCCGCACGGCGCGAGCATGGGCGCCGGCTACGGGCCGGTCGTCGTCGCGCGCGAGCGGCTGTCGCTCGACCAGCTCCGCGAGACGGAGATCGTGATCCCCGGCGCGCTGACGACGGCGTACCTCGTGCTGAAGATGGCGCTCGGCGCGGACCTCCGCGTGCGTTCGCTTCCGTTCGACGCGATCCTCGACGAGGTGGTGTCGGGTGCGGCCGACGCGGGTCTCGTGATCCACGAAGGCCAGCTCACCTACGGCGACGACGGTCTGGAGAAGTGCCTCGACCTCGGCGAGTGGTGGCTGCTGGAGACCGGGCTGCCGCTGCCGCTCGGCGTCAACGTCGTGCGCCGCGACATCGGCGAGGCGCGTCTGCGCGAGCTCTCGCAGGTGCTGCGCGCGTCGATCGACGCGTCGCTCGCGAACCGTCGCGAGGCGCTCGACTACGCGCTCACGTTCGGGCGCGGCCTCGACGACGCACGCGGCGACCGCTTCATCGACATGTACGTGAACGAGCTGACGCAGGACTACGGCGACGAGGGCCGGCAGGCGGTGCAGGAGCTCCTGTCGCGCGCCGAGGCGGTCGGCGCGTACGACGCGCCCGTTCGCGTCGAGTTCGTCGAATAGGCTGCGCTCGTGCCGCGCGCTGTCGTCCTTGCCGGAGTTCGCACGCCGATCGGCCGCTACGGCGGCGCACTCTCCGGTGTGCGCCCCGACGATCTCGCGGCGCTCGCGATTCGCGAAGTCGTCGCGCGCGCCGGCGTGCCCGCGGAGCAGATCGAGGACGTCTGGTTCGGCGCGCGCGAACCAGTCCGGCGAGGACAACCGCAACGTCGCGCGCATGGCGGCGCTGCTCGCCGGGCTGCCGGACTCGGTCGCGGGCGTGACGGTGAACCGGCTCTGCGCGTCCGGGCTTGCCGCGGTCTGCGGCGCGTGCCACGCGGTCATCGCCGGCGACGGCGACCTCTTCGTCGCGGGCGGCGCGGAGTCGATGAGCCGCGCGCCGCTCGTCACCGCGAAGCCCGACGCCGCGTTTCCGCGCGGCGACCGCACGCTCTACGACACGACACTCGGCTGGCGCTTCGCGAATCCCGAAGCTGACGGAGCTCTTCCCGCCGGAGGCGATGGGCGAGACCGGCGAGAACGTCGCCGAGCGCTGGGACGTCTCGCGCGAGGACCAGGACGCGTTCGCGCTGCGTTCGCAGCAGCGCTGGGCCGCCGCCGCGGAGGCCGGTCGGTTCGACGACGAGCTCGTCGCGGTCGGAGACGTCATGCGCGACGAGCATCCGCGCCCGGACACGACGCTCGAGAAGCTCGCCGTCGCTGAAGCCCGCGTTCCGCAAGGACGGCACGGTCACCGCCGGCAACGCGTCCGGGATCAACGACGGCGCCGCGGCGCTCGTGATCGCGTCGGAGGAGAAGGCGCGCGAGCTCGGCATCGAGCCGCTCGGCGTCTTCGTCGGCAGCGCGGTCGCCGGCGTCGACCCGCGCGTGATGGGCGTCGGCCCGATCCCCGCCGTGCGGAAGGTGCTCGCGCGCACCGGCGTCGACGTGGGCGACATCGACCTCGTCGAGCTGAACGAGGCGTTCGCGTCGCAGAGCCTCGCGGTCGTCCGCGATCTCGGCCTCGACGAGGACAAGGTGAACGTGAACGGCGGCGCGATCGCTATCGGTCATCCGCTCGGGATGAGCGGCGCGCGCCTCGTCGTCTCGCTGCTGCACGAGCTGCGGCGCCGCGGCGGCCGCTACGGCCTCGCCACGCTGTGCGTCGGCGTCGGCCAGGGCCAGGCCGCGTTGTTCGAGCGCGCCGTTTAGCCGGCTAGCCGACGGGCGGGCGGATGTAGATCACGCCGTCGTGCTTGATCGGGACGAAATGCGACCCGATCCGCATGATCACGTCCTCGACCTGGGCGAAGACGCTGTTCGAGAGCCGCTGCTCGTCGCCCGTGCACGGAACGTCGATGCCGACCTCGTCGACCGCGGTCGCCTCGACGCCATGCGCCTCGAGTTCCTGCAGGAGCCGGTCGCGATCCGGGATCCGCGCCGCCTCGACGTGAATCGGGTTCGACATCGTCAGCTCCTCTCGCTCGCGTCGCTCGGATCCAAAAACGTGCTCCTGACCGAAGGTAGCACAGGAAGAGGCACTTCTGGGATCCGATGGTAGCGTCCGCCCCATGGCACGGGGAACCCATCCGCGCGTGCGGGGCGGCTGGGTGGGCCGCTCGGTGAGCCTCGTCGCCGGCCTCTTCCTCTTCGCGCTCGCGGTGGTCCTGATCCTCGAGTCGCAACTCGGGCTGTCGCCATGGGACGTGCTGAACCAGGGCATCTCGGAGCACACGCCGCTCTCGTTCGGGATGGCGAACGTCGCGGTCGGGCTCGTCGTCCTCTGTGTCGCGTGGGCGCTCGGCGGCCCGCCGGGGATCGCGACGATCGCCAACGCGATTCTCGTCGGTACGTTCATCCAGCTGCTGACGTCGGTCGATTCGATCGCGGCGCTCGCGCACGACGGGCTTGCGACCCGGATCCCGCTGCTTGTGGTCGGGATCTGGCTGATCGGCCCGGCGACCGCGTTCTACATCGGCGCCGACCTAGGCGCCGGGCCGCGCGACACGCTGATGCTCGTCGGCTCGGGGCGAACCGGCGTCCGCGTCGGCATTGTCCGCGCCGTGATCGAGATCGTCGCGCTCGTGATCGGGATCGCTCCTCGGCGGCACCTTCGGCATCGGCACGATCGCGTTCGCCTTCGCCGTCGGCCCGGTCGTCGAGTCGTCGTTCGCGCTGCTCGCGCGCTCGCCGCTCGCGAAGCCGTCGCCGTCGCCGGTTCCGGTGGTAATCGGGGAATGAGCGAGCCGCGTGCGAGCCGGCCGCAGTTCGCCGGGTACGGAATCTCGACGGAGCCGGAAGGGATGCTGCCGTGGAGCTGGGCCGAGGAGCGGCTCGTCGCCTCGCGGAACTACTGGATCGCGACTGCGTCGGTGAAGCGCGGCCCGCACACGACGCCGATCTGGGGCCTTTGGCGCGACGGCGGTCTCGTTTTCAGCTGCGGACCGACGTCGCGGAAGGCGCGTGACATCGCTGCCGACTCCCGGGTCGTCGTCCATCTCGAGAGCGGCGACGACGTCGTGATCGTCGAGGGCGACGTCACGACCACGGAGGCGACGGACGAGATCGGCGCCGCCTACGCGGCGAAGTACATGCCGTTCGACGCGGAGATCGGCGACTGGTTTTTCGTCCGCCCGCGCCGCGCGTTCGCGTGGCAGGAGGCGTCGTATCCGAAGAACGCGACGCGTTTCGACTTCTAGCGCTTAAGCGAGAGCGCGGCGCCGACTCCTAGCAGCACGAGCCCGACCGCGCGCGGCAGAGTCAGCCCGATGCGCGCCGTTCCGAAGAAGCCGAACCGGTCGATCGCCGCGCCTGCGACGAGCTGGCCCGCGATGAGGATCCCGACGGTTGCCGCGACGCCGATGCGCGAGCCGGCGATCGTGATCGTCATCACGATGAAAAGGCCGAGCAGCCCGCCGAGCAGCATCCACCACGGCTGCTGAAACGCCCGCGAGAACGCCGACAGGCTTCGCTGCCCGACGAGCACGATCCCCAGCGCGACGACCGCCGTGAGCACTGTCGCGAACGCGATCGCGCCGGTGACGCCGATCCTGTCGCCGAGCGCGGCCATGACCGCAACCTGGACCGCGCCCGCGAGTCCCGCGAACGCGCAGAGGACAACCGCCGTCGCGCCACCTGACACGCGGCGAACGATATGGACCGCTCCGGTCGCCGCTACCCGGCGGACGGATCAGGCTGCCAGAGGCTGAAGGTGTTGCCCTCGCTGTCGCTGCAGTGCGAGAACCAGCCGTGCGTCGGCACCGGCGTCTTGTCTCCGGCCTGGCCGCCGAGCTCCGTCACCTTCGCCATCGACGCCTCGATGTCGGGAGTGTCGTAGTAGTAGTTCGGATGACCGGTCTCGGCCTCGAACAGCGCCGCACCCGAGCCCTCGCCCGTCTGTGCCATTCGATAGTCCATCCCCGGCATCGCCGACTCGCCGAATTTCCAGCCGAACAGCCCGCCCCAGAACGCCTGCCCCCTATCGACGTCCTTACACGGAAACTCGATGTGGACGATCTCACCGGCCATCTGTGCCTCCCTCGTTGCGGTCCCTCGACGGTACTTCGCGTTACGCTCCCTGCGCAACCGAGCGAGGAGAGAAATCGATGATTCGCGCTTTTGTCATCTACACCGATCTGCCGGATCCGGAGCGCTACGCGCAGCACGTCGAGCTCTGCCGGCAGGTCGAGGGCTACACCGCGTTCCGGCACGGCCCCGTCACGCAGACGATCGCCGGCGAGCCGCTCGCCTACTACGCCGAGTACGAGTTCCCCGACCGGGAGACGTACGCCGCAGCCGGCCCGTCGTTTGGCCCGCCCGCAAAGGACGCCGGCGAGATGGGCTACGCCCACAGCGTGTACGTCGCCGAGATTGGCTGAGCCCGACTCACCCGCTCCGCTCGACCCGGCCGAGCTCGGCTTCGAGCGCATCCGCTACGAGAAGGACGGCCACCGCGCGACGATCACGCTGAACCGGCCGGAGGTTCTCAACGCGTTCGACTTCCGGATGCTCCGCGAGATCGCGCGCGCGTGCGAGGACGCGAGCTGGGACGACGCGATCCGTGTCGTCGTCGTCACCGGCGAGGGCCGCGCGTTCTGCGTCGGCGCGGATCTCCGCAGCTGGGGCGCGGAGCTCGTCGACAATCCACGCGAGTACTGGAAGTGGTTCGGCGCGTTCAAGGACATGCACGACCGGCTCCGCGAGATCGGCAAGCCGACGGTTGCGCGCGTGCAGGGCATCGCGGTCGGCGGCGGCAACGAGCTGCAAATGGCGTGCGATCTCGCGGTGATGGTGGACGACGCATTCATCCGCCACGTCGGGCCGGAGCACGGCTCGGTTCCCGCCGGCGGCGCGACGCAGTGGCTGCCGATCTTCGCCGGCGACCGGCGCGCGCGCGAGATCCTGTTCCTCTGCGAGGAGATCTCCGCGCAGCAGGCGCTCGACTGGGGTCTCGTGAACCGCGTTTGTCCGCGCGCCGAGCTCGACTCCGTCGTCGACGACCTCGTCGAGAAGCTGGCGACGAAGCTGCCGCAGACGATCCGCTATACGAAGCAGCAGCTGAACTGGTGGCGCGACATCTCGTGGAACGAGACGATCGGCCACGCACGCGACTGGCTGTCGCTCTCGATGGTGAACGACGAGGCGAAGGACGCGATCCGCGCGTTTCTGGAGAGCCGCGGTGGCTGACGCTCTGGTTGTCGTCGAGCGCGACGCGCAGGTCGGCGTCGTGCTGCTGAACCGGCCGAAGGCGTTGAATGCGTTGTCCGCCGAGTTGATGGAGGCGATCGTCGGCGCGCTCGAGGAGCTCGACGCGGACGCGGAGATCCGCGCGATCGTGCTCGGCGGCAGCGAGCGCGCGTTCGCCGCCGGCGCCGACATCGCCGAGCTTGCCGCGTCGACGCCGGTCTCGCTCTACGAGAGCCGGCGGCTCGAGCGGTGGGACGAGATCCGTGCGGTGCGCACGCCGATCGTCGCCGCGGTGTCCGGCTTCTGCCTCGGCGGCGGCTGCGAGCTAGCGATGCTCTGCGACCTGATCGTCGCGTCTGAGACGGCGAAGTTCGGCCAGCCGGAGATCAACCTCGGCGTCCTCCCGGGCGCGGGCGGGACGCAGCGGCTGACGCGCGCCGTCGGCAAGGCGGTGGCGATGGACATGATCCTCACCGGCCGGATGATCTCCGCGCGCGAGGCGCTCGACTTCGGGCTCGTCGCGCGCGTCGTCCCGAAGGAGCTGTGGCTCGAGGAGGCGAAGCGCGTCGCCGCCGAGATCGCGGCGCGGGGGCCGATCGCGGTGCGGCTCGCGAAGGAGGCCGTCGACGCAGCGTTCGAGGCGCCGCTCTCGGTCGGCGTCGAGCTCGAGCGGCGCTCGTTCAACGTCGCGCGAGCATCCGAGGACGCCGGCGAGGGGCTCAACGCGTTCCTCGAGAAGCGCAGGCCGGACTTCAAGGGCAAGTAGTGCGCCGGCTCTGTGTTGTTCTTGCCGCCGTCGCCATCTGCGGCTGCGCCGCGTCGACCGCGCGCGCCGACACGCCGCCGAATCTCTTCGCCGGCGCCGGCGTCTTCGTCGACAATGCAGGGAACTTCCCAGGCCCGTGGGCGCTCGCGGACGAGCTCCAGCGCGACGGCTTCTCGTGGATCGCGCTGAAGATGACGTACGGCCTGGCGGTCGATGACGTCGACGCGACGTGGATCGACGTTTTCCGGGCACACGGCATCGCGGTCGGCGGCTGGAGCACGCTGCAGAAGTACCCGTTGATCGATGCGGCGCTCGCGCATCTCGAGATCCAGGAATACGGGCTCGACTTCTACATCGCGGACGCGGAGCGGCCGTACGAGTCGACGCAGCGCGGCGGCTGGCGGTCGGCGAGCTTCGTCTCGTACTTTCGCAACCTCGAGCCGACGATACCGTCGGCGCTCGTGACCTTCGGTGCCGCGCCCGCGCCGTACGTGATCCCGATCGACTTCGCGTCGTGGCGCAACGCGGGCTTCCAGCTTCTGCCGGAGGCGTACTACAACCAGTACAAGGTGTACCGCCCCGACCTCACCGTCGCGCACGCGCTGCGCGCAGGCTGGTCGGCCGATCAGGTGCATCCGGTGATCGGCGTCTACCGCAAGTACCCCGCTGTGAACTACGTGCCGTTGCTGGAGAAGGACGGCGCACGCGGTTTCTCCGTCTTCCTCGCCGACCAGGCGACGACCGCGGACTATCAGGCGCTCGCAGGGCTCGCGCACGCCGCGTCGGGACGGTAGTACGCTCCGCGGCATGTCCGAGGTCGAGGTCACGCGCGACGGCGCCGTCCAGACGATCACGCTGAATCGCCCCGAGGTGATCAACGCGTTCAACCGCGCGCTGCACGCCGGTCTCCGCGCGGCGCTGAAGGAGGCGGCCGATCCCGAGGTGCGCGCGGTCGTGATCACCGGGGCGGGGCGAGGCTTCTGCGCCGGCCAGGATCTCACCGAGTTTCAGCAGATGCCCGACGTCCGCGCCGGGCTCGAGGAGACGTACCACCCGAACATCCGCGCGATCCGCGCGCTCGAGAAGCCGGTGATCGCGGCGGTCAACGGGGCATGCGCAGGCGCGGGGCTGTCGCTTGCCGTCGCGTGCGACATTCGCATCGCGGCCGAGAACGCGATGTTCGTCCCCGGTTTCGTCGGGATCGGGCTCGTGCCGGATTCTGGCGGCACGCATTTCATCCATCGCCTGCTCGGCGCGCCGCGCGCGTTCGACTGGATGATCTCGAACCGGCGCCTGACCGCGGCGGAGGCGCTCGAGTGGGGCCTCGTCTCCGAGGTCGTCGAGCCGGATGCGCTGGCTGCGCGCGCGGCGGAGCTTGCCGCGACGCTCGCCGCGGGCCCGACACGCGCGATCGGAATGACGAAGCGGCTGTTCGACAACGCCGACACCGCGACGCTCGAGCAGCAGCTCGAGCTCGAGGGTCAGCTGCAGGCAGTTGCAACACAGACCGCCGACTTCGCCGAAGGCGTGACCGCGTTCGTCGAGAAGCGGCCGCCGAACTTCTCCGGCTCGTAGCTAGCCGGCAGCGCAGGCGATCACGCCGAGCGCGTCCGCGTCGTTGCGGCTCGCGAGCGCGGCGGTCTGCAACTTGTCGACAGCCGCCGCCGCACCGGGAAAGTCGTGGCGCTGCCCGGCGAGGCCGAGCGCGCGCAGCGCCGCCGCCGCCTGCCGGTCGTCGGCGAGCCAGTGGTTGAACGCGATCTCGTCGGCGGACGACGGCTTCAGCGCCTCGAGCTTGCGCAGCGCCGCCTCGTAGAGCGGCAGGTTCGCGTTCACGAACGCGACGATCTGCGCGTACGAGCGCGGGTGCGGCACGGGCGCGTTCGTCTTCTTGGCATACACGGTGCAGATCGCGCCGGCGCGCTTGATCAGCGCGACGTGCGACAGCCGGCCGCCGCCGCAGCCCGCAAGCGCGAGAACGAGGATCAGTCCTGCAGCAGCGACAGCACTTCGCCCGGCTCGGGGAACCGGTGCAGGGTGTGCTTCGAAAAGACGAGCGCCCCATCGGCGACGACGTCGAATGAGCCGTTCCTTCCCTCGCTGATCGAGGCCTCGTATCCCTCGTCGTTCAACTCGGCCGCGAGACTCGCGGCCCGGACGTCGTAGCCGCTTCAGACGGGGCAATAGAAGATCTCGACTTGCACGATGTGAGCGTAGCGCCTGCGACGGCCTATAGTCGATGGATGGCCGTCACGCCCGCTTCCGGACGCTGGGACGATCTCTTCGCCGCCCGCACGCGCGGCGACGTCGGTGACGGGGTCGCCGCGGTTCTTGCGTTCCTCGGCGTGCCCGGGCTGATCTCGTTCGCGGGCGGCTTCCCAGATCCGCAGACGTTCCCGCGCGAGCGCGCCGCGACGCTGCTCGCGGAGTTCGCGGAGACGGGCGAGGCGAGCGCGTTCCAGTACGCGCCGACACGAGGGCTCGCCGGGACCGTCGACGCGCTCGCAGCGCGGCTCGAGACACTGCAGGGACGGCGGCCGGCAGACGACGAGCTGCTCGTGACGAGCGGTGGGATGGAGGCGCTGGAGCTCGTCGGCAAGTCATTCCTCGACCGCGGCGACGCCGTGGTCGTCGAGGCGCCGACGTATCTCGGCGCGATCATGTCGTTCCGCAGCTTCGAGGCGGAGGTTGTCGCCGTGCCGATCGACGAGCACGGGCTCGACGTCGACGAGCTCGAGCGGCGACTCGCCGCGGGGCTGCGGCCGAAGCTGCTCTACACGATTCCGGAGTACCAGAACCCGGCCGGCGTGACCCTGTCGGCGGAGCGGCGCGGGCGGCT
Source organism: uncultured Actinomycetes bacterium (assembly GCA_963816455.1). Taxonomy (GTDB): domain Bacteria; phylum Actinomycetota; class Thermoleophilia; order Gaiellales; family Gaiellaceae; genus Palsa-739. Next base: position 97,364 of record CAWFKM010000007.1, on the reverse strand, counting down.
CGTCGAGCTCGCGCGCCGGTACGGCTTCCTGTTGCTGGAGGACGTCGCGTATCGCGAGCTCGGCTTTGGCGACGACACGGCGCCGAGCCTCTGGAGCCTCGCGCCGGATGCGGTTGTCCAGGCGGGCACCACGTCGAAGACGTTCTTCCCGGGCGTTCGTCTCGGCTGGGCGGTCGGCCCGGCGGAGGTCTCTGCGCAGCTCGTCGCCGCGAAGCAGAACACCGATCAGTGCGCGGCCGCGCTCGCGCAGCGGCTGTTCGAGGAGTACGTGCGCCGCGGCTGGATCGACGAGCAGGTCGCCGCGTCGCGCGCGCTGTACCGGCGCAAGTGCGAGCGGATGCTCGCCGCACTCGAGCGCGCGATGCCTGCGGATGTGGCGTGGACGCGGCCGGCCGGCGGCTTCTTCACGTGGCTGACGCTGCCCGGCGTGGACGTGGTTGAGCTGTCGGCGCGCGCCGCAGAGGCCGGCGTCGGCATCGTCCCCGGGACGTTGTTCTATCCGGATGGCAACGGCCGCGAGAACGTCCGCCTGTCGTTCAGCATGGTCGACGAGAACGACATCGACGCCGGCGTCGACCTGCTCGCGAGTCTCGTCGGAGCGGCGCGCTAGATCTGTCGCTGGACGAGGATCGTGAAGGCGTTGCCCAGCGACGGCCAGAACGGCGGCTGCACGAACAGGAGGTTGCTGTCGTAGTTGTATGACCTCTTCGTTGAACATCCCGGCCATGCTGATTGCGGAGCTTGACTGTCCGTAGACCGCTGTCGAGCCGTGGAACGTCATCACGCAGTTCGAGCTCGTGTTGCATGCGGTATGGCAGCTCTTCGGGCTGCCGCAGTTCGGGTCGGCCGTCCACGGGCCGTTGAGCGCGAACTGCGCAGACCAGATGTTGATGTTGCCGTTCGCGTCGGGAGCCCACTGCGCAATGTAGATCGTGCCCGTCGCCTGTACACCGAGCACGTCTGTTCCGTTTACCGCATAGCTCGTGTCGCCGCCGTAGATCACGTCGCCCGCCGTGGCGACGGTGACCTTCCCCTTCGCGACGCCGTCGACGATCACGTCGACCGCTGAATAGATCGCCCCGCTGCTCGGAACCGAGTACGTCACCGGCGTGCCGCAGACCGGGGGTGTTGCGCCGTCGTACACCTCGTACGTCTTCGGCGAGTACCCGGTCGATGTGTACTTCTTGCAGGAGGAGACCTGCACAGTGCCGTTGGCCACGAAGTCGAGCCGCCACGCATCGACGCTGTAGCCCTGTCCGCTGAGTGCGGCGTTCGTCGTGTCCGTCGACGCGAGCGAGATGCCGGTCGACGACGCGGCGGCCGCAACGGTCGCGAACGTCTTCGCGAAGTTGCTGAAGGGGACCGGGGTGCAGTTGTTGAGCTTGCAGAGCGCCGTGGGACTCGTGGCCTTGTCGTACCTCGTCGCCGAGCCCTGCAGCGTGCCGCTGCTGACGGAGACTGTTCCTTCCGCGTAGAGGTTCGCGTAGGCCGTGCCCTGGTGGGTCAGGTTCCCCGGGTGTCCGCTCGAGTCCTCGCCGACGAAGATCGGCCCGGTCGTCGTTGCATCGCTGCCGTAGGTGATGCTCGTGGCGAGGAACGCCTGGAAGTCGGTCAGCGCCGACGGCCTGATCATCGTCTCGATCGTCCGCCAGGTCGTGACGTCGGCGCTCCCGCTCGGCCGGCCGGTCACGTCGATGCGCGTGATGAGCTGTCCCAGGCCCGAGAGGTTCGGGTTCGGCGGATACACGTTGATCAGGTACTGGTACCCGTCGCCGACGTCGAACCAGCCCGGATCGGTCGCCCTCGGCGTCTGGTACGTCCACGAGCTTCCCGACGTCCACGACGTGTCCGCGGTCGGGCTGCTCGCGTGCGTGACACCGCCGCTGTCGGTCCTGGTCGCCTCACCCTTCGCCATGTACGCGCTCCAGAAGATGGAGCTCTCGGTGAGGTCGGAGAGGTAGGCGTTTGTTCCCGCCTCGGCAGTCTGGTAGGCGCCGTCCTGCGTCTGGTCCCGGCGGCTGCGACCGTCCTCGCCTTGGGCGAGCACCATCACTGTCAATGACGCGATCGTGACGAGAGTCATGAGCGCGACCGCGAGGATGATCGCGAAGCCGTCTTCATCGGCCGCAGTCGACCGTGCCCGTATCCGTGTGTTCGTCACTCCTCGTTCACCTGCCGCACTCGTATAGGAATACGATTAGATCGCTCTCCGTTTCATCGGCTGCCACGGGCAGGGGGAATCAGCCCCATTCGGGGGATCGACGTGCCGGCTGCCCCGCAGGCGCGCAAGCGGACGGTGTCAGCCCGCTGACACTCTCGGTGTCGTGCCCGCAAACGACACCCAAGGCACTTCCTCGTAGCTTCCTCGACACCCCCAGGAATTACCCCCAAGGAGGCACGTGATGAGCAGCACCGCCACACACGACGACTTCGAGGAACTGCTGACGCGCGAGAGCAACGGCATCACCATCTCGCTCCTCTGGGAGCGCCGCAGCAACCGCGCGCTCGTCGCCGTCTTCGACGCCTCAGTCGAGTAGAGCTTCCAGCTCGAGGTCGGCACCAACTCTGCGCTCGACGTCTTCCACCACCCCTATGCCTACGAGGCGCACGTCACGCAGCGAGGAGCTCGTACGACCGCACGCGTGCAGCGTGATCGAAGACGTTTGCCACGATCATCAACTCGTCGGTCGCCGTGCGCTCGACGAATGCGTCCAGGCCGTCGCGCACGGTGCCCGGCGCGCCGACGAAGGAGTACATGAGCCGGTGGCCCGCGACGATCTTCTCCTGCGGCGTCCAGTACGTCGTCGATGTCGTCGATCGGCGGTTGCGCCTGCCCGGGGCGGCCGCGGTGCATGTTCGTGAACGCCTGCTGCGTCGTCGTGAACAGCCGGCGGGCTTCGTCGTCCGTGTCCGCGACGACGGCGTGGACGCACACCATCGCGTACGGCTGGTCGAGCTGCGCCGACGGTTTGAACGTGCTCCGGTATGCGTCGAGCGCGGCCTCGAGGTCGTCCGGCGCGAAATGCGCGGCGAACGCGTACGGCAGACCGAGGAACGCCGCGAGCTGTGCACCGAACGTGCTCGAGCCGAGAATCCACACCGGGACCTCGGTGCCGCCGCCCGGCACCGCCTGGACGGACTGGCCCTCGCGCACCGGTCCGAGGAACGCCATCAGCTCCTGCACCTCGCGTGGGAAGTCGTTCTCGCGCTCCTGCACACGGCGAAGCGCTCGCACGGTGACCTGGTCGGTGCCGGGCGCGCGGCCGAGCCCGAGGTCGATGCGGCCGGGGTACAGCGCCTCGAGCGTGCCGAACTGCTCTGCGATGACGAGCGGCGCGTGGTTCGGAAGCATGATCCCGCCGGCACCGACGCGGATCGTCGAGGTGCCGCCGGCGAGGTGGCCGATCACAACGGACGTCGCCGCGCTCGCGATGCCCGTCATGTTGTGGTGCTCGGCGACCCAGTAGCGGCGATAGCCGAGCCGCTCCGCGTGCTGCGCGAGATCGAGGCTGTTTCGAAGTGCCTCGCCGGGTGTCGAGCCGAGCACGATCGGCGCGAGGTCGAGGACCGACAGCGGGACGCGTGTCACCACCACTGCCGCTCGAGCGCGCGGTCGGTGCCGCCGGTCTCGTCGCACGCGTCGAGCTCGGCCATGTCCTCGTCCGAGAGGACGAAGTCGAAGATCTGCGCGTTCTCCTCGATGCGCTCGCGGTGCGTCGACTTCGGAATCACGATGAGGTCACGCTGGATGCACCAGCGCAGCAGCACCTGGGCGGGTGTGCGCCCGACGCGTTGCGCGACTCGTTCGACGGTCTCGTCCGAGAGATGCCGGCCGGTGCCGAGCGGGCTGTACGCCTCGACCGCGATCGCGCGCTCGCGGCACGCGTCGAGCAGCGCGCGCCGGTACGCGAACGGACTGAACTGGATCTGGTTGGCGGCCGGCGGGGTCGCCGCGGCCGCGAGTACCTCGTCGAGTTGCGTCACGTTGAAGTTCGAGACGCCGATCGAACGGGCGTAGCCCAATTCGCGAGCGCGCTCCATTCCCGGCCACGCCCAGGTGGCGCCGCCGCGTGGCCAGTGGATGAGGTAGAGGTCGATGCTGTCGACGCCGAGCCGCTCGAGGCTATGCTCGGCCTCGGCCGCCGGATCCTCGCGGCCGGGATGGAACTTCGTCGTGATGAAGACCTCGTCGCGCGGCACGCCGGACTCGCGCAACCCTCGTCCGACGCTCGCCTCGTTGCCGTACGCCTGCGCGGTGTCGATGTGCCGGTATCCGAGCTCGAGCGCCCAGCGCACGGCGTCGACGCACTCCGGCCCGTCCGGCACCTGCCACACGCCGAGGCCGAGCTGCGGGATCCGATTGCCGTCGGCGAGCACGAGCGCGTTGTCTGTCATCGACCGTCTCCTTCGTTGTCATTGAGCGACGCCACGAGATCTAGATCGTCTTGAACTGCTCGAACGGCTGCCGGCACGCGTCGCAGTAGCGGAGCGAGCGGCACGGGGTCGGGCCGAAGATGTTCTCCAGGTGCGTTTCCGTCGAGCCGCAGTACGGGCAGCGGTGGATTGCGACTGGAGCTGCACGAGCCCGCGGCGCCCCGCGGGTGGTGCGAAGCCGGCGGCGCGGAGCTTCTCGCGGCCCGCCGCCGTGATCTTGTCCGTCGACCACGAGTCGTCGTTGATCACCGCGACGTCGGCAGCGGCTCCGAGCTCGCCGACCTTCGCCTCGATCGCGCGCACCATCGCCTCCAGCGCGGGGCAGCCGAGGAACGTCGGCGTCAGCTCCACGCGGACGTGTCCGTCCCGGACGTCGACCGAACGGATGACGCCGAGGTCGACGAGCGAGATGACGGGGATCTCCGGGTCGGGGATCTCGGCAAAGCCGGCCCAGACGTCGTCCGCGGTCACCACTGCGCGCCCGCCGGTGCCGAGCGGCGCACGGACGTCATCTCGTTCCAGAGCTCCGCGAGCTCGTCGGTGTGCGTGCCGCGCTCGACTGCGGCGACCTCGTCGAGGCCGACCCGCGACGCGAGCTCCGCACGCTGTTCCGGCGGCAGTACGCCGAGCGCGTACGGCCACAGCTCTGCGACCGCGGCGACGAAGCGCGGCTCGTCGCGCAGCCGCCCGTGCCAGAGCTCCGCGTGCATGCGGTGGTACGCCTCCTCGCGGTCGATCTTCGCGGCGAGGCCCGCGACCGCAGGATCCGCGTCCTGCATCAGCGCCTCGATCCGGATGCGGTCGGCTTCCTCGTAGAGCCACCGCCGCGCGATTGCGTGTGCCCAGTCGAGCAGCCGCAGCTCGACAAGCGGCGCGCAGCGGTACTCCGCGAGCGGCCGGTCGAACGCGAGCGCGTCCGCGTCGTGCGTGCGTAGGCTCGACGGAGCACGCCCAGGAGCGGAGGTACCGGCTTCGCCGGTGCCGGAGCGGGAAACGAGCAGTTGGTACACCGCGCGCGCGTGGCCGATCTCGTTCTGCGCGATCGACGAGAACGCGACGTCCTCCTCGAGCAGCGGCGCGATCCCCGTCCACTCCGAGTCGCGCCAGCCGAGCACGAGCTCGTCGTCAGCGAGGCCCAGCAGCAGCTCGTTCACGCGCCTCCTTCAGCCGCGCCTTGATCGAGTAGCCGTCGACGCGGCGGTACTTCAGGTCGAACTCGTCGGCCCAGTCCTCGACGTCGCGGATCGCGTCGCGCGGGACGAGCCAGAGCGCGACCGACTCGCCGCGGCGTCCGTACTGCTCGCGTGCCCACGCCTCGGCGAAATCCACGTCGGGAGCGTCGAGCGAGCCGGCGTGCTCGATCGGCTGGCCCGTGCCGCTCGCAGCCGGAAGACCTCCCAGATCGTTCCTCATGCGGCCAGCGCGTCCCGCACCCACTGCTCCTGGTCGAGGAACCGGCGCCGGAACGCGAGCCGCTCCTCCGTCATCGGCCCGTGGCCGGTCACGACCGTGCGCAGCTCGTCCCAGTCCGGCTCGCTGTACTCCCAGACGCCGTCGTCGCTCCGGCGCAGCTTCGGGTCGGGAACCGTGAGCCCGAGCTCCCAGATCTGCGGCACGTAGCCCTCGAGGAACTGCTGCCGCGCCGACTCGTTGCCCTGCGACTTGATCCGCCAGAGCCACATCGGATCGTCCTCGGCCGCGATCGGATTCCCGTGGAACTGCATCAGCGGCGGCCACCAGCGGTTCAGCGCCTCCTGCACGAGCTCGAACTGCTCCGGCGTTCCGGTCACCATCGCGAGGATCACGTCGCGGCCGTGGAGGATGTGGAACGACTCCTCCCAGCAGATCTTCTTCATGATCCGCGCGTACGGCGCGTACGAGCACTTCAGCAGCGCCTTCTGGCTGATGATCGCCGCCGCGTCGACGAGCCACGCGATCACGCCGACGTCGCCCCACGTTCGCGTCGGGTAGTGGAAGACGTTGTGGAACTTCGACTTGCCGTCGACGAGATCGTCGAGGCACTGCGCGCGCGGCTTGCCGAGATCCTCGACGACGCGGTAGATCAGCTGCGCGTGACCGACCTCGTCCTGCACCTTTGCGGTGAGCGCCAGCTTGCGCTGCAGCGTCGGAGCGCGCAGGATCCACTCGCGCTCGGGCAGGACGCCCATCAGCTCGGAGTTGGCATGCATCTCGATGAACTTCACGAGCTTCGCCCGGTACTCGTCCGGCATCCGGTCGGTGGCCTCGACCTGGCCGCCCTCCTGGACGTAGGCGAGGAATCCTTGCTCGTCCTGCGGGACTTCCACGGCCGCCATTCGGCACCACCTTCCGAACGATCGTTAGCCTCCGGATTCTAGTGTCCACGCGCAAATCGGAGCTGACGAGGGCCGCCGCGCGCCTCTTCGCGGAGAAGGGCTACCACGGCACGTCGGTGGGCGACCTCGCCGACGCGCTCGGCGTCCAGAAGGGGTCGCTCTACTCCCACATCGAGGCGAAGGCCGACCTGCTCTGGGAGATCGCGTGGGAGGGCGCCGCGGCGTTCCACGCCGCGCTCGACGCGCTGCCGGAGGAGGGGCCGATCGTCGACCGGATCCGCGATGCGCTGCGCGCGCACCTGCGCGTCGTCGCGGAGCAGCTCGACATCGCGACGGTCTTCGTCCGCGAGTGGCGGTACCTCGAGGGCGAGCGGCGCGAGAAGTTCGTCGCGGAACGGCGCCGCTACGAGGAGCGGTTCCGCGCGCTGTTCAAGGAAGGGCGCGAGCGCGGCGAGCTGCGCACGGATCTCGACGATTCGACGGCCGCGCTGCTCGCGCTGTCGGCGGCGAACTGGGCGTACACGTGGCTCTGGCCCGGCTCGGACACGGACGCGCTCGCCGACCGGTTCACCGCGCTGCTCGTCGACGGCATGCGCGGTTACGCGAGTTGGTAGCCGTGCCGCGCGTCGTCCTCGTCGTCAATCCGTTCGCGTCGCGCGTGACGCAGGCGAAGCTGCGCGCGGTGCGCGACGCGATCGAGCCGGTCGCGGAGCTCGACGTGCAGCTGACCGAGCGGCCGGGTCACGCGACCGAGCTCGTCGCGGACGCGTGCCGCGCGCGCGCCGACGCGGTGCTCGTCTTCTCCGGCGACGGCGGCTTCAACGAGGCGCTGAACGGGCTCGACGGCGACATCCCGATCGGGTTCCTGCCCGGCGGCGGGACGAGCGTGCTCTCGCGTGCGCTCGGCGTGCCGCCGGATCCGGTGAAGGCCGCGCAGCAGCTCGTCGACGCGCTGCAGCAGCAGCGGACGCGGCGGATCACCGTCGGCCGCGTGAACGGACGACGCTTCGCGTTCGGCGTCGGGATCGGCCTCGACGCGGCGGCGGTGCGGCTCGTCGACGAGATGGGACGAACCGACGAGGGCAAGCGGCCGGGCGACTTTGCATTCGTGTTCGCGGTGCTCCGCGCGCTCGGCTCGACGTGGGGCCACATGGAGCCGGCGCTCGAGGTGCGCGGCTTCGGCCGCGCCGCGTTCGCGTTCGTCGCGAACGGCAGCCCGTACACCTACGCGAAGCGGATGCCGCTGCCGATCGCGCCGGAGGCGCAGTTCGAGCTCGGGCTCGACCTCGTCGCGCCGGTCCGCGTCCGCCGCCGCTCGATCCTCCACACGGCGACGTCGATCCTCACCGGCCACGTCCAGAACAACGGCCAGGTGCTGTACGGGCACGACCTCGACCGGCTCGAGATCGTGTGCGACGAGCCGATGCCGCTCCACGCGGACGGCGAGGATCTCGGCGACGTCAAAGAAGTCCTGATCGAGGCCGAGCGCGGCGCCGTCTCCGTCCTCGTCTGAACCGAACAACTAGGCTCCCCGCCATGGCGCAGGTCGCTCCCGGCGAGCACGAGCTTCGCCGCGTCATCGACGAGAACCGCGAGGTCGACGGTCTCGGCGAACCGCAGCTCCTCGACCTCTACCGCGCGATGGTTCTGCTCCGCACGTACGACGAGCGCTCGCTCGTGTACCACCGGCAGGGGCGGATCGGGACGTACGCGATCTTCTGGAACCACGAGGCGATGCAGGCCGGCGCGGCGTACGCGCTCGCCGACGGCGACTGGATCTTCCCGAGCTACCGCGAGTCGGCGATCGGTCTGCTGCGCGGGATCAAGGCGTCGACGGTGCTGCAGTGGTGGCGCGGCCATCCCGACGGCTGGTGGAACCCGGCGGAGTTCAACGTCGCGTCGATCTGCGTGCCGATCGCGACGCAGGTGCCGCACGCGGCCGGGCTCGCGTGGGGGAAGAAGCTGAAGGGCGAGTCGACCGTCGCGCTCGTCTTCTTCGGCGACGGCGCGACGAGCGAGGGCGCGTTCCACGAGGGCGCGAACCTCGCCGCGGTGATGCAGGCGCCGCTCGTCCTCTTCTGCAACAACAACCAGTGGGCGATCTCGACGCCGCTCTCCGCGCAGACGCGCGCGGACGCGCTCGCGGACAAGGCCGTCGGCTACGGGATTCCCGGCGTGCGCGTCGACGGCGGCGACGTGCTCGCGGTGTTCGAGGCGACACGCGAGGCGGTCGACCGCGCGCGCGCCGGCGGCGGGCCGACGTTCATCGAAGCGGTCACGTATCGCACCGCGCCGCACGGGACCGCGGACGACCCGCGCGCGTACATCGACCTCGAGCGCGTCGAGCAGGAGAAGCGCAACGAGTGTCTCGGCCGCTACGAGCGCTACCTGCGCAAGCTCGGCGTCCTCGACGAGGAGCTCGAGAGCGTCGGTGAAGGCCGAGGCGCTGGAGACGATGCGCGCCGGGATCGCGGAGGCCGAGGCCGCGCCGGATCCCGACATCGCGCTCGTGTTCGAGCACGCGTTCGCGAATCCGCCCGCGTCGTTCGCCGCGGAGCTCGACGAGCTGCGCCGCGTGCTCGGAGGCGGAGTCATGAGCGACCTCTTCATGGTCGAGGCGATCAACGACGCGTTTCACGTCGAGCTCGCGCGCGATCCGTCGGTGCTCGTGATCGGCGAGGACGTCGGCCGCTCCGGCGGCGTGTTCCGCGCGACCGCCGGTCTGCGCGAGCGCTTCGGCACCGACCGCTGCGTCGACATGCCGCTCGCGGAGGCGGGGATCCTCGGCGGCGCGGTCGGACTCTGCATGGCCGGGTGGCGGCCGGTCTGCGAGATGCAGTACGACGCGTTCTCGTATCCGTGCCTCGACCAGCTGATCACGCACGTCGGCCGCTACCGCTGGCGCAGCGGCGGGACGATGGAGTTCCCGCTCGTCGTGCGGATGCCGTACGGCGGCGGCGTGCGCGCGCCGGAGCTGCACGACGACTCGCCGGAGACGTACTACGTGCACACGCCGGGCGTGAAGGTCGCGATTCCGTCGACGCCGGCCGACGCGAAGGGACTGCTCGCCGCGGCGATCCGCGATCCCGATCCGGTCGTCGCTGCTCGAGCCGAAGCTCATCTACCGGAACGAGCGCGCCGACGTTCCGGAGGGCGAGCACGTCGTCCCGCTCGGCAAGGCGCGGGTCGCGCGCGAGGGCACCGACGTGTCGCTCGTCGCGTACGGCGCGATGGTGCCGCTGTGCGAGCGGGCGGCCGACGAGCTCGCCGGCGAGGCGTCCGTCGAAGTGCTCGACCTGCGGACGCTGAAGCCGCTCGACGAGGACGCGCTGCTCGCGACGGCGGCGAAGACGGGCCGCGTCGTGATCGTGCAGGAGGCGCCGCGCACCGCGGGCTTCGGCGCCGAGCTCGCCGCGATCCTCGCCGAGAAGGCGATCCTCGACCTGCGCGGGCCGGTGCTGCGCGTCACCGGCTACGACGTCCCGTATCCGTACTGGAAGATCGAGGACGCGTACATGCCGTCGCTCGAGCGCGTCGTCGACGCGGTGCGAAAGCTGCTCGAGTTTTGACCGTCGTCCACGAGCTGCCGTTCGAGCGCGCGACGCTCCACGGTCACTTCTCGCGCGACCTCGCGCCGGTGCTCTCGGTCGATCCGGGCGACTCGGTCGTGTTTCGCGCGCTGATGGCCGGCTGGCGCGCGGAGCCCGACCGCGAGTTCTTCGACGAGCGCGATCGCGGAGCTCGACGCCGGGCACGCGCTCTGCGGGCCGATCGAGGTGCGCGGCGCGCGCGCCGGCGAGACGCTCGCGGTGCACGTCGACGAGCTGCGCGTCGGCACGTGGGGGATCACGAACGCCGGCGGCTTCTCGACGCCGCTGAACGAGCGGCTCGGCGTTGCGGACGGCGAGACGCGCACGCTCGACTGGACGCTCGACGCCGACGCGGGGATCGGCCACGACCAGCTCGGCCGCGAGGTGACGCTGCTATCCGTTCCTCGGCGTGATGGGAATGCCGCCGCCGGAGCCGGGCATCCACTCGACCGCGCCGCCGCGCCGCTGGGGCGGGAACATCGACTGCCGCGAGCTCGTCGAAGGGACGACGCTGTACCTCCCGATTCCCGGTCGACGGCGCGCTCTTCTCGGCGGGCGACGGGCACGCGCGGCAGGGTGACGGTGAGGTCTCGCAGCTCGCGATCGAGGCGCCGATGGAGCGCGCGCGGCTGACGCTGTCGCTCGCGGACGTCGAGCTGCAGAACCCGATCGCGCGCATCGACCGCGCGTGGGTCACCTTCGGCTTCGACGAGGATCTCGACGAGGCGGCGGCGCAGGCGGTCGACGGGATGCTCGACCTGATGCACCGCGACCACGGTCTCGAGCGCCGCGACGCGCTCGCGCTTGCGAGCGTCATCGTCGACCTGCGCGTGACGCAGCTCGTCAACGGCGTGCGCGGCGTCCACGCGATCCTGCGCGACGACGCGCTTCGTTAGGGTCGGCCGCGTGGCGTACGAGTTCAAGCTTCCGGACCTCGGCGAAGGGCTGACCGAAGGCGAGGTCGCCCGCTGGCTCGTCGAGGTCGGCCAGGAGATCGCCGAGGACGACCCGCTCGTCGAGATCGCGACCGACAAGACGACGGTCGAGATCCCGTCGCCCGCGGCCGGCATCGTGTCGCGAGCATCCTCGTCGCCGAGGGCGAGATCGTCCCGGTCGGCACGGTGCTTGTCGTGATCGGCGGCGATCCGGCCGGAACCGTTGCAAGTAACACTCTGTTACAAGACGCCGAAACCCGCGTCGCGATGCGCGAATCCGGGGCAAGTAACACCGTGTTACAAGGAAAGAAGGTGCAGGCGACGCCGCTCGTCCGCCGGCTCGCGGAAGAGCTCGGCGTCGATCTCGCGACCGTCGCCGGGCTCGGGGCCGCAGGGCCGCATCACGGAGGCGGACGTGCGCGGCGCGGCGACGCCGGCGGAGGGCCGCCGCGAACGGCTGCACGGAATCCGGCGGCAGATGTTCGAGCACCTGTCGCGCGCGCACCGCGAGATCGCCGCCGGTGACGTGGGTCGAGGAGTGCGACTTCAGCCACGTCGACCTGAAGCTCGCTCGTCCCGCTCGTGCTGAAGGCGGTCGCGGAATCGCTGCAGGAGTTCCCCGAGCTGAACGCGCGCGTCGACGACGGCGAGCTCGTGCTGCTCGACCGCTACGACATCGGAGTCGCGGTGCAGACGGAGCAGGGTCTCGTCGTCCCGGTCGTCCGCGGTTGCGACTCGCGCACCTCGACGCACTCGACGCGGAGGTCCGCCGGCTCGCGGACGCGGCACAGGCGGGAACGCTCGCGCCCGAGGAGCTCCGCGGCGGCACGTTCACCGTGACGAGCGCAGGCAAGGCCGCGGGTCTCTTCGTCACGCCGCTCGTCAACCATCCGCAGGTCGGGATCCTCGGCATCCACCGGATCGAGGAGCGAGCCGTCGTCCGCGACGGCGAGATCGTCGTCCGGCGGATGGGGAACGTCTCGGTGACGTTCGACCATCGCGTGGTGGACGGGAAGCGCGCGGCCGATTTCGGGCTCGCCGTGATCGCGCAGCTCCAGAAGCGTTAGGTGTCCCTACACTGAGTCGCAGATGGGCGGTTGGTACTGGATCGGCGTTTCGGTCGGTCTCGGCACCGGAGCGGGCGTGCTCCTCGTCGGTGTCGTGACCGGGCTGCTCGGCGCGACGCGGCTCGCGATCGTCGCGGCTGCGTTGATCGCTGCGCTCTCGGGCGCGGCGATCGGTCACGCGATCGACAGCTCGGAGCCGGGCGGCTGGGCGAACCTCTTCGCCGGCGTGCTGGGCGGGATCTCCGGCACGCTCGCCGCGGCGCAGATCGTCGGCGGCGCGTTGCGGCGCGGCGGCACCCGCGGCGGAACGGCCGCGATCGTCGGTGTCTCCGGCATCGCGCTCGGCGCGCTCTCGCTCGTGCCCGGTCTCGGCTACGTCCTCGCGATCGGCCTGCCCGCGATCGCGGCGCGGATCCGCCGCCGGCTGCCGGACCGGCACGAGGGTCTCCGCACGCTCGCGAAGGACTGACGTGCCGAAGAAGCTCGTCCTGATCGTCGTCGACGGGATGACGCCCGCCGCGTTCGAGCGCGCCGTCGAGGGTGGACGCGCGCCGGCGCTCGCGTTTCTCGCTGCGCACGGCTCGTATCGCCGCGCGACCTCGGTGTTCCCGTCGCTGACGCCGGTCTGCCTCTCGTCGATCGCCACCGGCGCCGGGCCTGACGTGCACCGGATTCCGCATCTCGTCTGGTGGCACCGCGGCGAGCAGCGGATCGTCGAGTACGGCTCGTCGTTCGCGGCGCTGCGCGCGGCGGGGATGGCGCAGTCGCTCACGGACACGATCTACAACATGAACGAGCACCATCTCGGCGCGGATGCGAGAACGATCTACGAGTCGCTCGAGGACGCGGGCCTCGTCACCGCGGCCGTGAACATCACGTGCTACCGCGGCCGCACGCGCCACGTGCCGACGCTGCCGTGGGTGACGCGTCCCGCCTTCGGGCCGAAGCGGTTCTTCTACTACAACCTCTTCGAGTCCGACCAGACGGGCGCGCCGCTCTCGATTCGCAACCGCGCCGCCGGGTCGACCGACCTCTACGCGGCCGCCGTCGGACGCTGGCTCGTCACGCGCGACGGCTTCGACTTTCTCGCGTACTACCTCTCCGACTTCGACTACGCGTCGCACGCGCACGGGCCGTCGGGCGCAGACGACGTCGCGCTCGAGCGAATCGACGCCGCGATCGCAGCGCTGCTCGACGCCGCCGGCGGACCGGACGCGTTCCTCGAGCGCTACGCCGTCGTCGTCCACTCCGACCACGGTCAGACGCATGTCGGCGACGCAGCGCGGCTCGAGCTGCCGCTCGCGGAGTTCGCGGACGAGATCGTCGTCACCGCGTCGAACCGCGCGGGCCAGGTCTACCTCCTGCCGAACGCGCGCGTCGATGCCGCGGAGCTCGCGCGCCGGCTGGACGGCGTCGAGTCGGTCGAGACGACCCTTCGCCGTGAAGGCGAAGAGGCGGTCGCGCGACGCGACGGGCGAGGAGCTGCGCTTCCGTCCCGCGGCCGACGGCTGGGAGACGAGCGGCGACGCGGCGATCCTCGACCACCCCGACGCGCTGCGCCGCGTGTGGTCGGCGCTCGCGAATCCGAACGCGGGCGAGCTCCTCGTCTCCGCCGCCGAGGGCTGGGAGCTTGACCGATCTCGGCGGCCGCCACCACGCGGGCGGCGGCAGCCACGGCTCGCTCGTCGCCGGCGACTCGATCGTGCCGCTGCTGACGATCGGCGTCGACGCGGAGCCTGCGCGGATCACGGAGGTCGCGCCGGCGGTGCTCGCGCACTTCGGCGTCGAGCCGCCACCGTACGCGCAGGCGCTCGTCCATGCCGCCTGACTCCGCCGAGGCGAGGGCGCACATGGTGGCGCGGCAGCTTCGCGCGCGCGGCATCGCACGACGAACGCGTGCTCGACGCGATGGCGCGCGTCCCGCGCGAGCTGTTCGTTCCCGCGGGACTCGCGGCGCACGCGTACGACGACGCTGCGCTTCCGATCGGCTCGGGCCAGACGATCTCGCAGCCGTACATGGTCGCGCGCATCTGCAGCGAGCTCGCGCTTCGCGGCGGCGAGCGCGTGCTCGACGTCGGCACCGGTTCCGGCTACCAGGCCGCGGTGCTCGCCGAGCTCGCGGCCGAGGTGCACTCGATCGAGCGGATCCCCGAGCTCGCAGAGCGGGCGCGCGCCACGCTCGACGCCGCCGGCTACGGCGAACGCGTCCACGTGCACGTCGGCGACGGGACGCGCGGGCTCCCGGAGCTCGCGCCCTTCGACGCGATCGCCGTCGCCGCCGCGGCGCCGGGTCTCCCGCCCTCGCTCTACGACCAGCTCACGCCGCTCGGCCGGCTCGTCGTCCCGGTCGGCGACTGGCAGGGCCAGATTCCTGGAGCTGGTCGTCAAATCGCCCGAAGGCCCCGCAATCGCCCGCACCGTCCCATGTCGCTTCGTTCCGCTCGTCGGCGCCGAGGGCTTCGCCTCCGCCTGAGATTTGCGATGCGTCCGCCTGGTCCGGAAGGATGGAGCCATGGGGTCTCTCTCTGCAGTGGCGACACTGCAGCTCCCGGTGCGGCATCGCGGGCGCCGGCTCGGTCAGCCGGTGGACGCGCTGATCGACCTGACGACCTGGCGGGCGCTCGGTTTCGTCGTCCTCTGCCGCGACGAGACGCTGCGCTTCCTGCCGTACGCCGCGTCGCAGCCGGGCGACGCACGAGATCGCAGTTGCGTCCGGGCTGATCCTGCTCGACGACGTCGCGTTCTACCGGTCGCGTGCCGCGTCGCTGCGCGCGCTGCTCGGCGGGCGCGTCGACCGCGCCGGGCGGCGGGCCGGTGAGCTGCGCGACGTTCTGCTCGGTGACGGTGGAGCGGTGGAGGAGCTGGAGCTCGAGCGCCGCGGGTCGCTCGTGCGCATCCCGGCGGCCGGCTCGACGATCACCTCCACTCGCGCCGACGCCGCGTAGATAAGGACTAGCCTTTGCCGGTGGCGCGAGGCGTGACCGCCCTCTTCGTCGTCGTCCTGGCGCTCGGGCTCGCTCCGTCCGCCGGTGCGGCGCCGACGACCACGGCGCCGACCGCGCCCGTCTTCGACGCGCACGGTCGTCTCGTCGGGACGCCGTTCGTCCCGTCGGCCGGCTCGCCGCGCCTCGCGCGGGAGCGCGTGCTCGCGATCTTCGAGGCGAACCACAAGGTCGCCGCGTGGCTGACGCGCTATCCGGCGACGGGCCGCATCGACGAGGAGACGTACACGGCGAAGGACGGCAGCTGGACGGTCAAGATCTGGTGGGGCTCGGCCGGAGAGATCGCCGAAGGCCGCGTCGACGACACGAGCGGCGTCGTCCTCGAAGCGTGGACGGGCCCGCAGGTCGCGTGGAAGATGGCGCGCGGCTACCCCGGCGCGTTCGGCGGCACGACGGATCAACAACCCGTGGCTCTGGGGCGCGTTCTGCCTCGTCTTCCTGATCGGGCTCGCCGACCTGCGCCGGCCGCTTTCGATCCGCAACCTCGACCTGCTGATGCTGCTGTCGCCGACGATCTCGCTGTGGTTCTTCAACCGCGGCAACGTCTTCGCCGCGGTGCCGCTCTTCTATCCGATGCTCGCGTGGGTCGTCGCGCGCGGCGCCTGGATCGGCGTCACCGGCCGCGGCACGCGCACGCGCGCGGTCTGGCCGGCGTGGGTGCTGCTCGCGGCGACGGTCTTCCTCGCCGGCTTCCGCATCGGCCTCAACTATCAGGCGTCGAACGTGATCGACGTCGGCTACTCCGGCGTGATCGGCGCCGAGCGGATCGTCCACGGCCAGGCGCCGTGGGGGCACTTCCCGGTCGAGGACAACCTCAAGGCATGCGGTCCGGCCGACTCGAACGGCGAGACCCGCGAGCGGATCCAGGCCAACGGACGCTGCGAGTCGGCGAACCCGCAGGGCGACACCTACGGGCCGGTCGCGTACGAGGCGTACATCCCGGGCGAGCTGATCCGTCCGTGGAAGGGGCACTGGGACACGCTGCCGGCGGCGCACATCACCGCCGTCGCGTTCGACCTGCTCTGCATCCTCGGGCTCTGGCTCATCGGCCGGCGCTTCGGCGGAATCCGGCTCGCGGCGACGCTCGCGTTCGCATGGGCGGCGTATCCGTTCACGCAGTACGTCTCCAACTCGAACACGAACGATGCGATCATGCCCGTGCTTCCTGATCTTCGGGTTCTGGCTCGCGTCGTCGCCGTTCGGTCGCGGGTTCTTCGGTGCGCTCGGCGGCTGGACGAAGTTCGCCGGGCTGATCATCGCGCCGCTCTGGCTCACGTATCCCGGCCGCCGCATCAGCGGGCGCTTTCTCGCAGGGTTCGGCGCGGCGACGCTGGCCGCGTTCTCCGTCGTGCTGCTGGAGCCGAGCCCGCTGCACGAGCTGCGCGTCTTCTGGGACCGCTCGATCGTGTGGCAGTCGGGACGCGAGTCGCCGTTCTCGCTCTGGGACTGGCGGCAGTACCACGCGCACGGGCTCCCGAACCTGCGCATCGTGCAGCGGTTCCTCGAGGTGTTCCTCGTCGCGGGCGCGCTCGCCGCGGCGTGGTGGCCGCGCTGGAAGTCGCCGCTCCAGCTCGCCGCGCTCACCGCCGCGTTGCTCGCCGGCTTCGAGCTCGTGCTCACGTACTGGCTCTATACGTTCATCCCCTGGTTCTATGCTTTCGCGGCGATCGCGTTCCTGATGCCCGCCGCTGCGCTGTTCCATGCCGAGTCGTCCCAGCCTGAAGAGACGGAGTCCATCCCTGCGGGGTGAGCGCGGCCTGCCGCTCGGCCCGACGCTGGCCGGATGCGCGGCGTTCGCACTCTCGTGGTGCGTCGTCTCGTTCGCGTCGCTCTTCCATCCCTGGCTCTACGGCGACGTTCGCTTCTACGAGAACTGGGGCAACTGGACGGCGACGCATCTGATGCCGTATCGCGACTTCTCGCTCGAGTATCCGCCCGGCGCGCTGCTCTCGTTCCTTTTCCCGTTGTATGCGCGGAAGGCGTTCGGCTACATCTGGACGTACTACATCTGGTTCCGCATCGAGCTCCTGCTGATCGGGCTGCTCACCGCTGTCGTCGCCGCATGGGCGCTCCGCCTGCTCGGCGCGTCTCGGCGACGAATGTACGCGGCGCTCATCTTCATGGGCATCGCACCGCTGATGCTCGGGCCGATCGCCCTCGCGCGCTACGACTATCTCCCGGCATTCCTGACGGTGCTCGCGCTCGCGTTGGCGCTGTCGGGACGGGAGCGCACCGCCTGCGGAGTGCTCGCTGCGGGATTCGTCGTCAAGATCTACCCGGCGTTTCTGATCCCGATCGTGCTCGTCGCGCTGTGGCGGAAGCGAGGAAGGCGCGGCGTGCTCGAGGGAGCCGGTGTGAGCCTCGTCGTCGCGCTCGCGGGATTCCTGCCGTTCATGTTGCTCGCCTGGCACGGGCTGAAGCACGGGATGGAGCGCCAGACGATCCGGCCGCCGCAGATCGAGAGCTTCGTCGCCGCGTTGTGGGTCGCCGCGCACTGGATCGGCGGCCTTCACATCCACTCGGTGAAGAGCTACGGCTCCGACAACTTCACGACACCGGGAGCGCAGCTCGCCGGGACGCTCGCGAGCGTGTTTGTGCTGCTGCTGCTCGTCGCGATTCTCGTCCGGTATGCGCGGAGCGACGGCACGCGCGAAGACCTCACACTTGCGTTTGCTGCGAGCGTCGCCGCGTACGTCACGTTCGCGAAGGTGCTCTCGCCGCAGTACCTCGTCTGGCTCTTCCCGCTCATCCCGCTGGTCGCCGGCCGCCGAGGGCTCTGGGCGACGGCCGCGCTCGGCGTCGCGACGATGCTCACGGGAATCTGGGAGCCGTACAAGTACGGCGACCTCTTCAGGCACTTCACGCTGGAGCCGTCGGTGCTGATGATCGTGCGCGACTGCCTGCTCATCGTGATGCTGGCGGTGCTCGTCTGGCCGCGGCCGCTAGAGCGTCACGCGGAGCAGCTCGATCCCGCTCGCGCGACCGTCATCTGAGCAGTCGACGACGACGCCCTCGATCCGGACGCCGCCGTCGGCCGGCTCGAATCGAACCGGCATCCGCGTCCGCATCCGCTTGATCGCGAGCTCCGCGCGCACGCCGATCACCGAGTCGTGCGGCCCGGTCATGCCTGCGTCGGTGATCGCCGCAGTGCCGCCCGGGAGAATGCGAGCGTCGTTCGTCTGCACATGCGTGTGCGTGCCGATCACCGCGGTGACGCGGCCGTCGAGCCACGTCGCCATCGCGACCTTCTCGCTCGTCGCCTCCGCGTGGAAGTCGAGGAAGACGACGGGAGCCGCGGCATGCGCTTCGTCGACGAGCGCGTCGACCATCTCCCATGCGCTCACCGGCGTGTCGAGGTAGAGCGAGCCGAGCAGGTTCAGCACCGCGACCTTCACGCCGTTGCGCGCCTCGACGACCGCGAGGCCGCGCCCCGGCGTCCACGAACCGGCGTTCGCGGGACGGATCACGCGCTCGCTCGTCGCGAGGTACGAGCCGATCCCCTCGCGCCGGTACGTGTGGTTCCCGAGCGTGACGACGTCGGCGCCGGCGGCGAGCAGCTTGTCCGCGAGCTTCGCCGTGATCCCCGCTCCGTCGGCGATGTTCTCGCCGTTGACGATGCAGAGATCGACGTCGAGCTCGTCGCGCAGTCCGGCGAGGCGCTCGTCGACCGCACGTCGCCCCGCGACGCCGAAGACGTCGGCGAGGAAGAGGAGTCTCAGCTCAGGACCAGCGTCGCAGCTGGCCGGAGCTCGACCGTGACGTGGTTGCCCGCGTCGTTCGTGTAGCGCGCGAGCGCCTGCTTCTCGATGCGGGCGAGGTCGACGATCGAACCGAGCCGCGTCGCGCCGCCGATGACGCGTCGCGCCGACGAACAGCGACGGATCCGCGCGCAGCTGCGTCAGCGAGACGACGAGCGACGGAGCGTTCTGCGGCTGGATGTCGATGCGCGCGCCGTAGTGGTGGCCGCCGACGACGTACGGCGAGATGCCGACGACCGTTCCGTCGACCGGCGCGTAGACGCCCGTGCCGGGTGACGGCGCCGACGTCGAGCGCGGACGTCGCGCCGCCGCCGAGCTGGAACCAGGTCGGGTGGCCGCCGCCGCCGCCGAAGACCGTGTGGAACAGCCGCGAGACGAGACCTTCGTTGCCCTGGTGGCCGACCGGCGCCAGCGTCATCGCCCCGTCGTCCGCGGCGTGGTAGCCGATCGCCGTGACGAGGTTCTGCGCGATCGGCATCTGGAGCCGCACAGGGCCGTGCACCGCGACGACCTGCGGCGACGGGCTCGTCTGCGCGTTTGCGCCGACAGTGACGGCGAGCGGTGTCATGCGGCCACCGACTCCACCGCCGAAGGCGGTCAGAAGCAGCGCGACAACGAGCACGATCGCCAGGAGAACGAGGAGCGCGAAGTTACGCGTCCGGCGCGCCGCCCGCACTTCCCGACGTTCGACCCGCCGCCTCCGAGTGGGGCGAGAGGACGGCATGTCTCGGGTCACCCTAACCGACGCCGGGACCCCTTTCAACCGCGGAACCGGCCCACTTCGTGACACTCGCAACGCGCTTTCGCTCTCAGGTTCCTCCCAAACTTCGTGACGGTCGATCGCGAGGTTGCCGTCCTCGAAGAAACTCCAGTCCCACGCGTCGATCCGGCGGCTGCGCGGGCGCCCTCGGGGGCCGCCGCTACCATCGCTCGCATGGCGGGCGCGCCCACCCCGTTGAGGATCGAGATCCCCCGCTGGGTGCAACTCGTGGGGCTCCCGCTCGTGCTGCTGCTCGTCTGGGTGGTGGCGGGAGCGCTGCGTCACGTGGTCTTCCTCTTCCTCGTGGCGGCGCTCATCGCCCTCTTCCTCAACCCGATCGTTCGCGGATTGGGGAAGGCCTGGCTCCCGCGCGGGCTCGCGGTTGCGGTCGTGTATCTCGCCTTTGCAGCAATTGTCGCATTGGCTGTCCTCGCTCTTGCCACCGCGGTCGTCCAGCAGACCCGGACCGCGTCCCACAAGGTCGACGATTACTTTACGGTCGCCTCCGGACGCCTCTCCCAGACCGGCGCGGAGCACGATCTCGCGCGCCTGCAGAGCTGGCTCAACGCGAACGGGCTGCAGCGGATCCAGGTCGACAAGCAGGGACAGAAGTTCCTGAACTCGATCGGGACGGCCGACGTCGAGAAGTACACGACCCGCGCGCTGAACTGGGCCGAAGGAGCAGGCGTCGCCGCCGTGAGCCTCCTCTTCAGCGTCGTGCTCGTGATCGTCGTCTCGATCTACATGCTGCTCGACATGGACCGGCTCACCGCAGCGGTCGACCGACGCTTTCCACCGGCGCCGGGACAGACCGGACTGATTCGGCGGATGGAGCAGTCGATCGCGAGCTACGTGCGCGGCCAGTTCCTGCTCTCGCTGATCATCGGCGCGAGCGTCGCGCTCGGGTTGTACCTGCTCGGTGTGACCGGGCTGATGCCGCACGGGCAGAAGTACGCGCTCGCGTTCGGCGTGTGGGCCGGGATCGCGGAGCTGATCCCGTACATCGGTCCGTGGCTCGGCGCGATTCCGCCCGTGATCTACGCGCTCGTCCAGCATCCGCTGTCGGCGGTGTGGGTGGCGCTGCTGTTCCTCGGCATCCAGCAGCTCGAGGGACACATCGTCGTGCCGAAGGTCATGGGCCACTCGCTCCGTCTTCATCCGCTGCTCGTGATCTTCGGACTGCTCGCAGGCGGCGAGATCTACGGCTTCGCCGGGATCATCGTCGCGCTGCCGCTGCTCGCCGCGGGCCGCGCTGCGTGGGAGTTCTTCGGCGAGCGCGTCGAGCTTGCGCCGTGGCCGGTGCAGGCGCTGCCGCCCGGTGTCGACGCGGACGTCGAAGACGTCGAGCCGGCACCCGTTCCGCAGTGACCGAGCCGCTCGTCCGCGCGCTCGGCGTGGCGCGCAGCTACGGCGAGATCGTAGCGCTCGCGCCGACCGACCTGGAGCTCGTCGGCGGCGAGATCGTCGCGCTCGTCGGACCGAACGGCGCGGGCAAGTCGACGCTGCTCGCGATCGTCGCGGGCGCGCTCGAGTCGACGGCCGGAACGGTCGAGGTGCACGCGCGCGTCGGCTGGGTGCCGCAGCGGCCGGCGCACTACGGGCGGCTGTCGGCGCGCGAGAACCTCGAGCTGTTCGCGCGGCTCGAGGGCGTCGCCGATCCGGCCGGCGAGGCGTCGCGGCTGCTCGAGCGGTTCGCGCTGCCGCCCGAGCGGCGGCCGAGCGCCGAGCTCTCCGTCGGCAACCGGCAGCGCCTCAACGTCGCGCTCTCGCTGCTCGGCGATCCGCGCGTGCTGCTCCTCGACGAGCCGACCGCGGCGCTCGACCCCGGTCAGCGGCGCCGCGTCTGGGAGGTCGTGAACGAGCTGCGCGACAACGGCGGCGCCGTCTGCTTCTCCACGCAGAACGTCGAGGAGATCGGCGACCACGCGGACCGCGTCGTCGTGCTCCAGGACGGACGCGTCGTCTTCGCCGGTCCGTCGTCCGGCTACGCGTCGGTCGCCGCCGAGGTCTTCCGATGAGAGCCGTCGCGATCGTGCTGCGGAAAGACCTGCGCGTGCTGCGGCGCTCGCCGCTGCTGCTCGGCGCGCTGCTCGCGTATCCGATCGTGATCGCGCTGCTCGTCGGACTGACCGCGGGCTACGCGAGCTCGAAGCCGCGCGTCGCGTTCGTCGACAACGAGCATCTGCCCGCGGTTGTCTCCGTCGGCGGCCATCGCTTCCATCTGCAGACCGTGATCGACGACGTCGCGAAACAGGTGACGCTCGTTCGCATGAGCCCCGCGGAGGCGCGGCGCGAGCTCGCGAGCGGGAAGGTCGTTGCGTCGATCACCGTTCCGAAGGGCTTCCTCGGCAGCCTCGCGACGATGTCGACGAGCCCGAGCCTGATCCTGCGCACCGGCAGCGGCGGGCTCGCGCCGCGCGTGACGCAGCAGATGCAGTCGCTCGTCTACCAGCTGAACCAGAAGCTGCAGGCCGGCTACATCGCGGCGAATCTCGAGTTCGTGCGGCTGATCCTCCACGGCGGGCCGGGCACGTTCGTCGGGCAGCACTTCGACCTGCTCGGCCTCGACGGCACGGCGAAGGAGCTCGCGAAGCTGCCGCCGAGCAAGCGGGTCGCGGCGATCCAGCACTTCGTCTCCGTCGCGCGCGTCGGCGCTCGCGCAGACCGGCCTCGCGCTGCGCGCGACCGCGAACCCGATCACGCTGAAGCAGGCGAAGACGCACGGACGCACGTGGGTGCTCTCCGCGCAGGTGCAGGCGTACGGGATCGCGCTCACCGTGACGTTCCTCTCGCTGCTCCTCGCGGCGGGTGCGGCGGCGGCGGAGAAGGACGAAGGGACGATCGGCCGGCTGCGGCGCGGGCTCGTCTCGTTCACGCAGCTCGTCTGGGCGAAGGCCGCGCTCGCGTCGGTCGTCGGGCTCGCGCTCGGCGCGACGATCGCGATCGTCTTCGGCGTCATCGTCGAGATCGGCGGCGTCAGCGGCGGCGAGCCGTGGAGCCGGCTGCCGCTGCTCTTCGTCGGCGTCGCGCTCGTCGGCGCCGTCGTCGGCGCGGTCGGCGTGCTGCTCGGCGCGCTCGCGCGCGAGGCGCGGACGGCGTCGCTGCTCGCAGTGCTCGTCGTGCTCCCGATCATCTTCCTGGGGCTCGTGCCGCGCGGCGCCGTCGGCCTCGCGTACTGGGTGAGCCTGTTCCTCCCGTTCGTCCACGCCGTCCGCTGGTTCGGCGCCGCGCTCTACGACACGGATCCGTGGCACGCGATCGCGATCGAGACGCTCTGGCTGATCGGGATCGGGCTCGCGTTCGGGGTTCTGGCCCGGCTGAGCCTGCGCCGGCTCGCAGCCTGAGACGTACTCTTTCCGCATGTCCAGCTTCCCGGACGTCCGGCTCCGGCGGTTCCGCCGCACGGCTCCGCTGCGCGGGCTCGTGCGCGAGACGCGGCTCGATCTCGAGTCGTTCGTGATGCCGCTGTTCGTCGCGCCGGAGCCGCTGCGGAACGAGGCGCTGCCGGGGATGTCGCGGTTCGATCTCGACGGCGTCGTCCGCGAGGTCGAGGACCTCGTTCGGCTCGGCGTGCAGGCGGTGATCCTCTTCGGGATCCCCGAGGAGAAGGACGACGACGCGACCGGCGCGTGGGAGGAGAACGGAATCGTCCAACAGGCGCTGCGTGCCCTGCGCCCGCGCTTCCCGGAGCTCGTGCTGATGACCGACGTGTGTCTCTGCGAGTACACGTCGCACGGTCACTGCGGCATCCTCGTCGACGGCGAGATCGCGAACGATCCGTCGCTGGAGGTACTGGCGCGCACTGCGGTCTCGCACGTCGAGGCGGGAGCCGACGTCGTTGCGCCGAGCGACATGATGGACGGCCGCGTGCGCGCGATCCGCGACGCGCTCGACGACGCCGGCTTCGAGACGACGCCGATCCTCGCGTACTCCGCGAAGTACGCATCCGCGTTCTACGGCCCGTTCCGCGAGGCCGCCGGCTCGACGCCGGCGTTCGGCGACCGGCGCGGCTACCAGATGGATCCCGCGAACGTGCGCGAGGCGCTGCGCGAGTGCGAGCTCGACGTCGACGAGGGCGCCGACGCGATCATGATCAAGCCCGCGCTGCCGTACCTCGACGTGATCCGCGCCGCGCGCGACGCGTTCGACGTTCCGATCGGCGCCTACAACGTCTGCGGCGAGTACGCGATGCTGAAGGCCGCCGCGCAGGCGGGCTGGCTCGACGAGCGCGCCGCGGTGCTCGAGTCGCTGACGGCGATCAAGCGCGCCGGCGCCGACCTCGTGATCAGCTACTGGACGAAGGACCTCGCGCAGTGGCTCTGAGCGTGCGGTCGCGACCTCTACCGTCGCGCGCTCTCACTGATTCCCGGCGGCGTCAACTCGCCGGTGCGCGCGATGAAGGCCGTCGGTCTCGACGAGCCGTTCTTCGTCGAGCGCGGCGAGGGCGCGTACCTCGTCGACGTCGACGGCAACCGCTACCTCGACTGGGTGCTCTCCTGGGGGCCGCTGATGTTCGGGCACGCCGACCCGGAGACGGTCGAGGCGGTGCGCGAGGCGGCGCTGCGCGGGACGAGCTTCGGCGCTCCGACGGAGGCCGAGGTCGAGCTCGCCGCGGAGATCGCCGACGCGGTGCCGTCGATCGAGAAGGTGCGGCTCGTCTCGTCCGGCACCGAGGCGGCGATGAGCGCGATTCGGCTGGCGCGCGGCTTCACGAAGCGCGACCGGATCGTCAAGTTCGCCGGCTGCTACCACGGCCACGTCGACGCGCTGCTGGCGAGCGCGGGCTCCGGGCTCGCGACGCTCGCGATTCCGTCGACGCCCGGCGTGCCGTCGGCGGTGACGGCGGACACGATCATCGTCCCGTACAACGACCTCGAAGCTGTCGCCGACGCGGTGATGCGCTACGGCGAAGGGCTCGCCGCGATCATCGTCGAGCCGGTCGCCGGGAACATGGGCGTCGTGCCGCCGGTCGACGGCTACCTCGCCGCGCTGCGCCAGCTGTGCGACGCGTCCGGCGCGCTGCTGATCTTCGACGAGGTGATCTCCGGCTTCCGCGTCGCGCGCGGCGGCGCGCAGGAGCGCTACGGCGTCACGCCCGACCTCACGATCCTCGGCAAGATCGTCGGCGGCGGCCTGCCGCTCGCCGCGTTCGGCGGCCGCGCCGACGTGATGGATCAGCTCGCGCCCGTCGGCCCCGTCTACCAGGCCGGGACGCTCTCCGGGAACCCGCTCGCGACCGCCGCGGGCCTCTCCGTCCTCCGCCGGCTGCACGACCCGCGGTCTACGACGAGCTCGAGCGCCGCGGTGCCCGGCTCGAGGCCGGGCTCTCCGAGTTCGGACGCGTGCGCCGCGTCGGCGCGATGCTGACGATGTTCATGACCGACGGCGGGATCCGTAACTTCGACGACGTGCAGCTCTGCGACACCGCGCGCTACGGCGCGCTCTTCCGCCATCTGCTCGCGCACGGCATCTACGTCGCGCCGTCGCAGTTCGAGGCGATGTTCGTCTCGCTCGCGCACGGCGACGAGGAGATCGATCGAACCGTGGAGGCGGTCGGTGACTTCTTCCGCGGTGGGTGACATCTGGGACGCGCTCGCGGCCGAGGCGGTGGCCGAGTCGCCGCTCTGGGCCGACGCGCTTCGCCCGGAGGACGAACGCGAGCGCGAGCCGGTGTTCTCGCCACTCGCAGAGGAGCGGTTCGCGCTCGGGCTGGAGACGATCTACGAGGGCTACCTCGTCCACTACGGCGCGCCGCGGCTCTTCGCGCCCGAGGACGGCGACGCCGCGCTGCTGCTCGGCGACTACCTCTACGCGCACGGGCTCGTCCGCATCGCGGCGTTCGGCGAGGTGCCCGCGGTCGAGGATCTCTCGGAGCTGATCTCGGTCTGCAGCCAGCTGCGCGCCGAGGACGCCGCCGGCGACGGGCCGCTCTGGGCGGCGACGGCCGCGCTGCTCGGCACCGACGGCCTCGACGAGCCGCGAGCGGCGCTGCGCCTGCACGGCGACGCGACCGCGCTCGACGCGGCCGCGCGGGCGGCCGCCGGCGACGACGCGGTCGCGCAGGCCCTCGCCGCGCACGGCCTGCGCCTGCGGTAAAGTCGCCGTCGTGGCCGCGCTGTTCCACCTTCTCGCTGCGGAGACCGCAGCCGAGGAAGGCAAGAAAACCGTTCTGATGATGCTTGCCGTCGGCCTGGTGTTCGTCGGTGTGATCGCGATCGGCGAGCTTGTCCACTGGCGTCACCGGCGCAAGCACTGACTTCGGCACAAGCGCTGATCGCGCTTGTCCCGGGAGATGGAACTCCGCGGGACCGAGAGCGCGGTCTCGGTCGCACTCCGTGCCTGCTTGTTCGGACTCTGAGCGGCTCGCACTCCCGTTCGGCCGGTGGTGGCTTCGCCATCCCCGGCCGAATCAGCTCGGGCCTCACTAACGCGCTGCGTTAGCTCGGCCCTCTGATCGCGCGGTTGCTCGACGTAGACTCGACTGCGGTGAAGGATCTCCGCGACTGGATCAGTCTCTTGGAGCGCGAGGGCGAGCTCGTGCGCGTCTCCGCCGAGGTCGACCCCGATCTCGAGATCACCGAGATCGTCGACCGCACGGTGAAGGCCGGCGGGCCGGCGCTGCTGTTCGAGAATCCGAAGGGCGCGAAGCACCCGCTGCTGATCAACCAGTTCGGCACCGAGCGGCGCATGTGCCTCGCGCTCGGCGTCGAGCGGCTCGACGACGCTGGCGCAGAAGCTCGCCGACGTGCTCGAGATGCAGCCGCCGTCCGGGCTCGCTCGACAAGGTGCGCGGCCTCCAGAAGCTGAAGTCGATCGCCGACTCGACGCCGAAGACCGTCAAGCGCGGACCGTGCCAGGAGGTCGTGCTGCGCGGCGACGACGTCGACCTCGACCTGCTGCCGATCCTGCGCTGCTGGCCGGGCGACGGCGGGCCGTTCATCACGCTCCCCGCGGTGATCACGCGCGACCCGGCGACCGGCGGGCGCAACGTCGGCATGTACCGGATGCAGATGATCGACAAGCGGACGACGTTCATGCACTGGCAGATCCACAAGGACGGCCGCGCCGACTGGCGCGCGAGCGACGGCCGCATCGAGGTCGCCGTCGCGCTCGGGCTCGACCCGATCACCGCCTACTCGGCGAGCGCGCCGCTGCCGAAGCACATCGACGAGTTCATGCTCGCGGGCTTCCTGCGCGGCGACGAGGTCGAGCTCGTGAAGTGCGAGACCGTCGACCTCGAGGTGCCGGCGCACGCCGAGATCGTGATCGAGGGCTACGTCGAGACCGGCGAGCTCGGCGAGGAAGGGCCGTTCGGCGACCACACCGGCTACTACACGCCGGCCGAGCCGTTCCCGGTGCTTCCATCTGACGGCGATGACGATGCGCCGCGACGCGATCTACCCGTCGATCGTCGTCGGCAAGCCGCCGCAGGAGGACGTGTGGCTCGGCAAGGCGACCGAGCGGATCTTCCTGCCCGCGATCCGGACGACGCTGCCGGAGATCGTCGACTACGACCTGCCGGTCGCCGGCGCGTTCCACAACTGCTGCATCGTCTCGATCCGCAAGGCGTTCCCGGGCCACGCGCGCGAAGGTGATGCACGCGATCTGGGGCCTCGGGCTGCTGTCCCTGACGAAGTGCGTGATCGTCGTCGACGAGCACGTCGACGTCCACGACTACGAGCAGGTCGTCTTCCACGCCGGCGCGAACGTCGACCCGGCCCGCGACGTCGTCCTCGTCGGAGGGGCCGCTCGACCACCTCGACCACGCGCCCGAGCGGCAGTTCGCTCGGCGGCAAGATCGGCATCGACGCGACCGCGAAGTGGCCCGAGGAGGGTCGCGCGCCCGTGGCCGGACGAGATCGAGATGAGCCCCGAGGTCAGGGCGCTCGTCGACCGCCGCTGGGCCGAGTACGGGATCGGTTCCCCGTGACGGCGACCGTCCGTTTCGATAAGACTCCGTGGCGGATGCCGGAGAAAGCGGTCTAGTGTCGGACCACGGTCCGGAGGAGCACGGCGAGGCTCACGAGCCGTCGCCGACGATCTATCCGCTCGGCTTCGCCGTCGGCATCGCGGTCATCCTCGTCGGCCTGATCGTCGACCCGCTGCTGATCGGCGGGATCGGCGTCGCGATCACGCTCGTCTTCGGTTTCCTCTGGATCCGCGAGGCGACGCGCGAGTACCGCGCCGAGCACGTCGAGCCGTCGAGCCGGAGACCCGCGACGGTGCAGCCGGCGACGCCGCGCCGGCGAGGCAGGCCGGCCGAAGGCTTCCCGCGCAGCCGCTTCCTCGAGACCGTCACGGTCGGGCTCGGCGCCGTGATCGGCGGGCTCGTCACGATGCCGGTCGCCGGGTTTGCCGTCCTGCCGGGCTTCCTCGGGCAGAAGAAGCACGAGGTCGACCTCGGCCCGATCACCGAGTTCCCCGAGGGCCAGTGGCGGATTGCGACGTTCATGGTCAATCCGATGGAGGGCGAGGTCAGCCGCCGCACGGCATTCGTCCGCAACAACGGCAGCACGCGGGTCGAAGGATCGGCGCGGACCGTCCCGAGCTTCACGATCATCTCCAACCGCTGCGCGCACCTCGGCTGTCCGGTGCAGGCGAACGGGCCGATCGGCAAGCCTTCGGAGGAGAAGACCGCCAACGGCGAGGTGCGCCTGATCCCGACGACGCCCGCCGGCTTCGGCTGCCCGTGCCACGGCGGCCAGTACGACACCGAGGGCAACCGCACCGCCGGCCCGCCCGTGCGTGCGCTCGACCGCTACGAGTTCGCGATCCACAACGGCCGGCTCGTCCTGCTCAGCACGTTCTCCGTCTCGCATGTCGACGGCACAGGCGCGCAGGCGCAGATCCACAAGTACAAGCTCTCCGGCCCGGGACAGCACGTCGACGGGCCGGAGCAGTGGTTCTATCCCATCCAGCCGCCGCATCACTAATGGCCTCGCGCAAACCGCTCACCAAGGGTCAGATCCGTCGCCGGAACCTCGAGGTGGCGGTCGAGTATCCGCTCGACTGGCTCGAGGAGCGCTCCGGTCTCGTCGGCGGCGTCAAGTACTTCCTGTTCCGTCACGTCCCGTCGGACACGAACTGGATGCAGACGCTCGGCTCGGCGACGCTCACCGCGTTCCTCGTGCAGGCGGTCACCGGCGTGATCCTCGCGATGTACTACCAGCCGACGCCGACCGGCGCGTATCCGTCGATCGTCAACATCACCGACCACCTGACGATGGGCTGGCTCGTGCGCGGCATGCACAAGTGGGGCGCGAGCGTCTTCATCATCCTGATGTTCCTGCACATGGGACGCGTGTTCCTGTTCGGCGCGTACAAGTACCCGCGCGAGCTGAACTGGATTGTCGGCGTGCTGCTGCTTGCGAGCGCGCTCGCCGAAGGCTTCACCGGCTACCTGCTCCCGTGGGACCAGACGGCGTACTGGGCCAGCGTCGTCGGCATCAACCTGAACGGCACCGCGCCGTTCCTGGGGCCGTGGTTAGCCCAGTTCCTCCGATCCGGCCAAGAGATCAGCGCGAGAGACGCTCACCCGCTTCTACTCGCTGCACATGCTCGTGCTGCCGGCCGCGATCGCCGGGCTGATCGGTCTGCATCTGTACCTCGTGATCCGGCTCGGCGTCACCTCGCCGCCGTGGTCGAAGAACGCCGCCGGCCAGGAGCGGCCCGAGGAGCCGTCCGAGCTGCGCAAGGGCCTCACCGCCGAGCCCGGAGGCTCGGAGTAATGGCCGCAGAAGCCGAGCCTCAAGGATCTCCAGCGCGCCGACTTCGCGCGCTACAAGTCCGACGTCAAGAAGCGCGGGAAGCCGTTCTTCCCGTACGCGATGGTCGAGGACACGATCATGAGCCTCGTCGTCGTGTGCGTGATCATCGCGCTCGCGGTGATCTGGAAATGGACGTCGTACGGCCCTCATCACAACGGCTTGCACCAGGGGTTGCTCGGTCCGGAGATCACCGCGCCGGCGGATCCGGGGACGACGAACTTCGTGCCGCGACCGGACTGGTACTTCTACTTCCTCTTTTATCTGCTCCGGATCTTCAAGTGGCCCGAGTCGGTGTTCCTCGGCACGATCGGCGTGCCGACGGTCCTGCTCGTGATCCTCATCTCGCTGCCGTTCTACGACACGCGGCGCGAGCGGCGCTTGTCGCGCCGGCCCGTCGCGGTTGTCGCCGCGTGCCTTGTCGTGATCTCGATGGCGGTGCTGACGTGGAAGGGCGCGACGGCGAAGGAGGCGCTCGCGTCGGAGGTCGTCGCGGACGTGCCGACGTGGGTGAAGGAGGCGAACCTGCCGCCCAGGGCGGTGCCGGGCGCGATCCTCTTCGCCACCTCGGGCTGTACGTCATGCCACACGTATCTCGGCTCCGGGTCGTCGAACCTCGGCGCGCCGGACCTCAGTGAGATCGGGACGAAGAACCTCGGCATTCCGTTCCAGATCCGGCATCTCCAGTGTCCGTCCTGCGTGAATCCGGGCTCGCCGATGCCGAAGTTCGACTCGCTCGGCCTGGCACGGCTGACCTCACTCGCGATCTTCCTGGAGAGCTCGAAGGGCAAGCAGTAGGCCCCGACCGCCTTCCGGCAGTCACAATCCAGGAAGTCCAGCCATGCATGTCTTCCTCGGGATAACCGGCGCTTCCGGCGCACCGTACGCGGCGCGCCTGCTCGAGGCGCTTGCGGAGCGCGACTGCGAGATCGGGGTCTGCGCGTCGACGGCGGGGATCGAGGTGCTGGCGACCGAGCTCTACGGGAACCCGCGGCTGTCACGCGACGAGACGCTCGCGCGCGTGCTCGAGCCGGTCGGCGCCGCTGCGACGGTCTACGACCCGAACGACTGGAAGGCGCCGTACGCGTCCGGTTCGGCGAAGGTCGACGCGTACGTGTTGTGCCCGTGCTCGATGGGGACGCTCGGGACGATCGCCTCCGGCGCGATGCAGAACCTGATCCACCGCGCCGCTTCGGTGGCGATCAAGGAGGAGCGGCGGCTGATTGTGATGCCGCGCGAGACGCCGCTCTCGACGATCCATCTCCGCAACATGCTCACCCTGCGCGAGGCGGGCGCGACGATCCTCTTCCTCGCGCCGGGCTTCTACCACGGCGCGGAGACCGTCTCCGATCTCGTCGACTTCGTCGTCGGCCGCGCGCTCGACCAGCTCGGGCTCGAGAACACGCTCGCGAAGCGGTGGGGCTCTTGACCACGGCGAGCGGAAGGCTCAGCGCGGACGGCGTCCGGACGATGTTCGACCGGATCGCGCCGGTCTACGACCCGATGAACCGGCTGATGACCGTCGGGCTCGACCGGCGCTGGCGGCGCGTCACCGTCGAGAACGTCGTCCGGCGCGGCGACGCCGTGCTCGACGCGTGCTGCGGCACCGGCGACCTCGCCGTCGCCGCACGCCGCGCCGGCGCAGGCAGCGTCGTCGGGCTCGACTTCGCAGAGCGGATGCTGGAGATCGCGCGCGCGAAGGATCCGGCGATCGAATGGGTGCGCGGCGACATGCTCGCGCTGCCGTTCGACGACGCGTCGTTCGACGCGGCGACGGTCGGCTTCGGTGTCCGCAACGTCGACGATCTCGAGGCGGGGCTGCGTGAGCTGCGCCGCGTGCTGCGCCCCGGCGGGCGGCTCGGGATCCTCGAGATCACGACGCCGCAGGGAATCCTCGCGCCGTTCTACCGCGTCTGGTTCGACCAGGTCGTGCCGGTTCTGGGGAAGGTGCTCCCGGGCGGCGACGCGTACAC
Source organism: uncultured Actinomycetes bacterium (assembly GCA_963816455.1). Classification (GTDB taxonomy): domain Bacteria; phylum Actinomycetota; class Thermoleophilia; order Gaiellales; family Gaiellaceae; genus Palsa-739. Next base: position 65,766 of record CAWFKM010000007.1, on the reverse strand, counting down.
CTACCTGCCGGCGAGCGTCCGCCGGTTCCCGCCGCCGCGCGAGCTCGCCGATCTGCTGGCAGCGTGCGGGTTCGGCGCCGTCCGATTCCGGCTCTTTGCAGGGGGTATCGTGGCGCTTCACGTCGGCGAGGTGGAGGGGACGGAGTGAGCGCGACGACGACGCTGGCCGCGATTCGGGAGACCCCGGGGCTCGAGGAGTACCTCGACGCGATCGAGGAACGGCTCGCGCGCACCGTCGCGAGCCATCCCGGTGTCGTCGCGGCCGTCGGCAACGAGGCGCTCGCCGCGGGCGGCAAGCGGCTCCGACCGCTGCTCGTCTTTCTCTCGGCTCCGCCCGACGAGGAGCCGTCGCTTGCCGCGGGCGTTGCGGTCGAGCTTGTCCACATGGCGACGCTCGTCCACGACGACCTCATCGACCGCGCGCACTTCCGGCGCGGCAAGGCCGCGGCCTGGTCGGTGCACGGGCCCGAGGCTGCGCGCGCGACCGGCGACTATCTCTTCGCGCGTGCGTTTGCGGAGCTGACCGCGACGGGCGACGCGGCGGCCGTCGCGATCCTCGCCGACGCGACGCTCTGCCTTGCGCGCGGCGAGGCGATGCAGCGGATGCAGACGCACGATCCGTCGACGAGCGTCGATGCCTACATCGAGCGCTGCGCACTGAAGACCGGGAAGCTGTTCGAGGCGTCGTGCCGGCTCGGCGGCGGCTCCGGCGACTACGGCCTCGCGCTCGGTGTCGCGTTCCAGATCGCCGACGACGTGCTCGACTGCTCCGGCGCGACGATCGAGACCGGAAAGATCGCCGGCACGGATCTCCGCGACGGCACGCCGACGCTGCCGCTGTTGCTTGCCGCGGAGGAGGACGACGTCGTCCGCCGTGCACTCGCGGGCGATCCGCTCGCGCTCTCTAAGGGGGGCGCGTTGACGCGTGTCGCTGCGACCGGCGCCCTCGAGCGCTCCCGCGATGTCGCGCTCGACTACGCTAGGCAGGCCAGGGCATGCCTCAACGGCGAGCTCCATCGCGACGAGCTCGAGTCGCTGACGCACGCCGTCGTGAATAGAGAAAGGTAGGAGTGCCCCGTCCAGCAATACATGTCCGCTTCTGGCCCGCTATCACGCGGCGCGCTGCGGCGTCCTCGGTCGCACCCGTAGTTTCGACTACGAGTGCTCCCTGCGTCCTTGCATCGCTTGGTGCTAGCGACCCAGAAGCTAGACGGCATTACTGGAAGGGGCACTAGTGGCGGTTCTCGACCAGCTCGACACGTTCGCTCCGATCCGCGCGAAAATCGACGCGGGCGAGCGGCTCGACTTCGAGGACGGCGTCGCGCTGATGGAGTCCGAGGATCTGCTCGCGCTCGGCGAGCTCGCCGATCTCGCGCGCCGGGAGCGCGGCGGCGGCGACGAGGTCTTCTTCGTCCAGAACCTCTACTTGAATCAGACGAACGTCTGCCGCGTGAAGTGCAAGTTCTGCGCGTTCGCGAAGACGCAGAAGCAGGAGGATGCCTACACGCAGAGCGCCGACGAGCTCGTCGCGGATGCCGTGCTGCAGTACGAGGCGACGAAGTTCTCGGAGATCCACTGCGTGAACGGCGAGAACCCGCACGTCGATCTCGAGTTCTACGCCGACGTGCTGCGCAAGCTCAAGGCCGCGCTGCCCGACGTCCACCTCAAGTTCTACACGGCGTCCGAGATCCACCACATGTCGAAGCTCGAGGGCTGCTCGCACGAAGAGGTGCTCCGCGTGCTGAAGGACGCGGGCCTCGGCTCACTGCCCGGCGGCGGCGCGGAGATCTTCGCGCCTCGCGTGCGCGATCTGATCGCGCCGGGCAAGGAGCCGGCCGAGGACTGGTTCGACGTGCACGACCACGCGCACCGCATGGGGATCTCGACGCACTGCACGCTGCTCTACGGGCACGTCGAGACGTACGAGGAGCGGATCGACCACATGCTTCGCCTGCGCGAGCAGCAGGACAAGACCGGCGGCTTCCTCGCGTTCATCCCGCTCGCGTTCCATCCGGAGAACACCGTGTTCGAGCGGCGCGGCTTCAAGTTCACGACGGGCGCCGACGACCTGAAGATGATCGCGGTCTCCCGCTTGATGCTCGACAACATCCCGAACATCAAGGCGTACTGGATCATGATGGGAATGCCGATGGCGCAGCTCGCGCTGCACTTCGGCGCGAACGACGTGCAGGGCACCGTCGTCGCGCGAGCAGATCTTCCAGGCGGCGGGCGCGACGAGCGGCACCGAGCAGAAGGTCGACGAGCTCGTGCGCTTCATCCGCGAGGCCGGCCGCGTTCCGGTGCAGCGCGACACGCACTACAACGAGCTGCGCCGGTGGGCAGCCTGATGCTGCGCCTCGGCCGCATCTCGTACGCGAACATGGCGCCGGTCTTCTACCGCGTCGAGATGGAAGTCGAGGAAGTCCTCGGCGTCCCGACGGATCTCAACCGGATGCTGATCGACGGCGAGCTCGACACCGCGCCGATCTCGTCGATCGAGTACGCGCGCAACGCCGACAAGCTGAAGCTGCTGCCGCGGCTCTGCGTCGCGTCGGAGGGCGCGGTCGAGTCGATCCAGCTCGTGACGCGCAAGCCGCTGGAGCAGGTTCGCGTCGTCGCGGTGACGCCGGAGTCGGCGACGTCGGTCGTGCTGACGAAGGTGCTGCTGCCGGACGCGGTGCAGGTACCGCTCGGCGAGGAGGCCGACGCGCGGATGCTGATCGGCGACGCCGCATTGAAGTCCGCGTACGAGGATCCGACGCCGCATCACGACCTCGGACGCCTGTGGCTCGAGCGGACCGGACTGCCGATGGTGTTCGCGGTCTGGGCGTGTCCGGAGCCGGTCGCGGACGGGTTGCCCGAGCTCGAGGACGCGCTCGTCGCGTCGGTTCGGCGCGCGCGCGCCGAGCCTGAGCAGCTCGCGTACGAAGCGTCTGAGCGCTACGGCTACCCACCGGGATTCCTCGCGCGCTACTTCGAGAAGCTGCGCTACCGCTTCGGCCCGCGCGAGCGCGCCGGGCTGTACACGTTTCTCGAGCTCGCGCGCGACGCCGAGCTCCTCGACACGGTTCCCGAGCTGCGGTTCGTCTCGACGACGGGCGCGGCGGTCGCGTGACGGTCGCGCCGATTCTCGAGAAGGCGCTCGACGGCGAGCGGCTGTCGGACGACGACGCCGCGACGCTGCTGCGCTCCCGCGACCTCGTCGCGGTTGGGCGCACCGCGAACGAGATGCGGAACCGCAAGCACGACCCGGATCGCGTCACGTTCATCATCGACCGCAACCTCAACTACACGAACATCTGTGTCACCGACTGCGACTTCTGCGCGTTCTACCGCCGGCCGGGCGACATGCGCGAGGGCTACCTCCTGCCGAAGCCGGTGATCTACAAGAAGATCGAGGAGACGCTCGCGATCGGCGGCACGGGACTCCTGATGCAGGGCGGCCACCATCCCGACCTCGGGATCGACTACTACGAGGATCTGTTCCGCTCGATCAAATCGCGCTACAAGATCCACCTGCACGCGCTGTCGCCGCCGGAGATCCAGCACATTTCGCGGCGCTCGAGCCTTACGGTTCCGGAGACGCTGACGCGGCTGCGCGACGCCGGTCTCGACTCGATTCCCGGCGGCGGCGGCGAGGTTCTGGTCGACCGCGTGCGCGAGATCATCGCGCCGAAGAAGACGAAGACCGGCGAGTGGCTCGGCGTGATGCGGCACGCGCACCGGCTCGGAATCTCGACGACGGCGACGATGATGTACGGGCACGTCGAGACGCTCGAGGAGCGCGTCGAGCACATGCGCCGGATCCGCGAGCTGCAGGACGAAACAGGCGGCTTCCGCGCGTTCTTCTCCTGGACGTTCCAGGACGACGGTAACCGGCTCGCGAAGCTCGTGCCGCCGGAGACGCGGCCGACGTCGTTCGACTATCTGCTCACGCAGGCGGTGTCGCGTCTCTATCTCGACAACATGCCGCACATCGGCTCGTCGTGGGTGACGCAGGGCAAGAAGATCGGCCAGGTCGCCCTCCAGTTCGGCGCGGACGATCTCGGCTCGGTGATGATCGAGGAGAACGTCGTGTCGGCAGCCGGCACGACGCACCGTGCGAGCACGGACGAGTTCGTCCACCTGATCCGCTCGCTCGGCAAGACGCCGGTACAGCGCGACACGCTGTACCGCGACGTCAAAGTGTGGAACTGATCTCCGCGAGCTCCCGCTCGACGACTGCGGGTCGGTTCGTGAAGATGCCGTAGTGCGCGCCGTACCACGGTGCGAGCCGGCGGTAGATGCGCGCGCGCCGGCGGAGCTCCTCGTCGACGTCCCAGTCGGGAAACGGGCCGTCGAGGAGCCACGAGTAGTCGCGCGCGGGGTCGCCGATCCGCGTGTCGCCCCAGTCGATGACGCCGGCGAGCCGACCGTCGCGCACGAGCAGGTGCTCCGGACCGAGGTCGGCGTGGATCAGCGCCGGCGTATAGCCGGTCAGCGTCTCGACCTCGGCGAAGAGCGCGTGGGCTCGCTCGATCGTGTCGGGATCGAGCCGCGGAAAGACGAGCCGTTCGAACTCCCCGCACTGTCGGCGGTACATCGCGACCCAGTCGGGCCGCTCCACCGGCAGCCCCGTCGCGTCGAAAGCGTGCAGCGCATCGAGGAACGCGCGAACGCCGTCTCCGTCCTCGTCGACGAGCGGCTCGCCGCGAATCAGCCGGTACGCGACGAAGAACGGATCGCGTGAGACGAACGCGAACTGCGGGATCTCGACCGGAAGCGCGTCGCGGAGCCGGGGCAGCAACTCCATCTCGATCGCGAGCGCCTCTTCGACCACGGGTCGCCGCGGGAAGCGGAAGACCCACGCGTCGTCGACGACGACGACCTCGAAGTCGAAGCCCTCGTCGATCGCGACCAGACGCTCCGGCTCGTAGCCGAGGGCCGAGGCGATCAGCTCGCGCTTCACGACGGCATCTTCACCGAACCGTCAAGACCTGCCGCTACCGTGGGCGCCGGGTCGTGGTCCGCAAGCTCCTCATCGCCGCCGCTGTCGCAGGCATCGCCGTCACGTCGGCCTCCGCCGCGTCGAACCAGATCTCCGCGCAGTCGATCCTCATGCCCGGGGTCGGCTACCAGCGCCAGGTCGAGTTCACTCCGCGCGGGCCGGTCGTGCTCGACGTCGTGACGGCGCCGCGGCCGGACGGCTCGCTCTACACGCTCGCGCCTGCGCTCTCGAACTACGCCATCGTCGGCACCGAGAAGCTCACCGACATCGAGAAGGACGTGAGCGCGACCGTGACGACCGTCGGCGTCAACGGCGACTTCTTCGCTGCGAACCCGGGCACGCCGGCCGGGATCCTGATCCGCAACGGCACGCTCGACTCCGCGCCGGCGCCCGGCCGCTCGAGCCTCGGCGTCGCCGGCGGCATGCTCACGGTCGCGAAGGTCGGCTTCGACGGAACGTGGAAGGGAACCGACCAGCGCCGCCAGCTCGACCTGAACGCGAAGCCCGTGAAGGGACACACGACGCTCTACACGTCGTCGTGGGGACAGGTGACGCCCGCCGAGACCGGCGTCGTCGAGGACGTGATCCAGTCGCTGCCGCCGACGCGTCCGAACGGCGTCATCAGCGGCACCGTGACGCAGGTCGCGCCGCAGGGCGGCACGCCGATCCCGGCCGGCGGCGCGGTGCTCGTCTCGCGCGGCACCCAGGCGCCGCACCTCACCGCGGAGGCGCCCGCCGGCACGACGGTGCAGTTTCGGCTGACGCTGACGCCGAACTGGAGCACGATGACCGCGGCGATCGGCGGCGGCCCGCTGCTCGTCTCCGGCGGCAAGGCGGTCTTCCGGACGAACGAGACCTTCGGCGCGCCGATCCTCAACGACCGCGGTGCGCGCAGCGCGGTCGGCCAGCTCTCCGACGGGCGGATCCTGCTCGTCACGGTCGAGGGCGACAGCCCCGCCTACAGCGTCGGGATGACGAACTACGAGCTCGCCGTCGCGATGCAGCGCCTCGGCGCGGTGAACGCGATGGCGCTCGGCAACGGCTCGGCTGCGGCGATGGCGTTCGACGGAACGCTGCTCACGCAACCGTCGGCCGGCGTCGAGCAGCAGGTGTCGGACGCGCTGCTGCTCTCGTACGCGGGCATCTATGCCGCGCCTCCGTCGGCGAGCGTCCTCTCGCCGAACGGCGACGGCGCGGCCGACACGCAGACGTTCTTGTACAAGGTCGTGCGGCAGTCGCAGGTGACGGCGACGCTCGCCGGCCCGGGCGGCTCGACGCTGACGCTCGCCGCCGACAACGAGGCGCCCGGCCAGCACATCCTCCAGTGGTACGGACAGACGGCGTCAGGAGCGGCGGCACCCGAAGGCACGTGGACGTTCCAGGTGACCGGTTCCGACGACCAGGGCCGCACGACGACCGCGACGCGCACGTTCTCGCTCAACGACACGCTCAACGGACTCGTGGTCACGCCGACGGCGGCGCACCTCGCCGCGGGAACGACCGCCGCGACCGCGACCTTCCAGCTCATCCACCCGGCGACGGTCGTCGTCACCGTCGAGACCCGCACCGGAATCGTGATCGCGACGCCGTTCACGGGAAAGCTCGTGCCCGGGCCGCAGCAGATCCCGTGGGACGGCCGCACCGGACTGGGAAGCCTCGCGTTCACCGGCGCGTACCAGATGCGCATCGTCGCGACGAACTCGATCGGCACGGTGTCGCTCCTCGTCGCTGTTCACCGCGCGACGCTCGTAGACTCGCCGCGTGCTCCTCGCCGGCGTCTCCTCGAGCTTCACGTCACAGGTCGCGTCGCACGGCGTCTACGCCGTCTTCGTCCTGATGATGATCGACGCGGTGTTCCCGGCCGCGAGCGAGATCGTGATGCTCTACGCGGGCGCGGTCGCGGCCGGCGTGTTCTCGGACGCGACGATCACGCTGTTCGGCCACGAGATCCCGTTCGGCTTCGGCGCGTACGTCGTGATGGCGCTCGCCGGGACGCTCGGCTACCTCGTCGGCTCGCTGATCGGCTGGGGGATCGGCCGCTGGGGCGGCCGGCCGCTGCTCGAGCGTCACGGCCGCTGGTTCCACCTCAAGCCGGACAGCCTCGACCGCGCCGAGGCGCTGGTTCGCCAGGTGGGGCTCGTTCGGCGTGCTCGTCGGGAGGATCACGCCGTCATCCGCTCGTTCGTCTCGATCCCGGCCGGCGTGCTCGAGATGCCGCTCGGGGTCTACACCGTCTTGACGCTGATCGGCTCGGCGATCTGGGCCTTCGCGATCGCCGGCGCGGGCTACGCGCTGGGCTCCAGCTACGAGCACTTCGATCACGCGCTTCAAATACGCCGAATATCTCGTCGTTGCAGGCGTTCTCCTGTCGGCGGCGTACTTGGCTTGGCGGTGGCTGAGGCCCGCTAAAGTGAATCGCCGTGCCGACGATCCCCCTCATTGACGTCAAGGCGCAGTACGCGCCGCTGATCCCCGAGCTCGAGGCGCGCTTCCGCGCCGTCCTCGAGTCCGCGCAACTTCGTCCGCGGCGAGAACTACTGGGCGTTCGAGGAGGAGGCGGCCGCCTATCTCGGCGTGACGCGGACGATCGGCGTCGGCAACGGGACGGACGCGCTCGTGCTCGTGCTGGACGCGATGGAGATCGGTCCCGGCGACGAGGTCATCTGTCCCGCGTTCACGTTCTATGCGACTGCCGAGTCGATCGCGCAGCGCGGCGCGACGCCCGTCTTCGTCGACATCGACCCGGTGACGCTGAACGTCGACGTCGCAGGACGTCGCGGCGAAGATCACCGACAAGACGCGCGCGATCATGCCGGTGCATCTCTTCGGCCGGCCCGCGCCGATGGAGGCGCTCGTCGCGCACGGCGTCCCGGTGATCGAGGATGCGGCGCAGGCGTTCGGTGCTCCCGGCGTCGCGACGCTCGGCACGATCTCGACGTACAGCTTCTATCCGACGAAGAACCTCTTCTGCCTCGGCGACGGCGGCCTCGTCGCGACGAGCGACGACGCGCTCGCCGACCGCGTGCGGATGCTCTCGTTCCACGGCTCGCGCGACAAGAAGGACTTCGACTTCGTCGGCTACAACTCGCGGCTCGACGAGATGCAGGCCTCGTTCCTGCGCTTGTTCCTCGAGCACATCGACGAGTGGAACCGCGGCCGCCGCGACGCCGCCGCGCGCTACGCGGAGCTCGGGCTCGGCGAGCTCGTCGAGCTGCCGGAGGACGAGCCCGGCCACATCTACCACCTCTTCGTCTGCCGCTCGCCGGAACGCGACGCGATCCGCGCCGCGCTGACCGAGGCCGGCATTGCGTCGGCCGAGTACTACACGACGCCGCTGCATCTCCAGCCCGCGCTGCGCTACCTCGGCTACGAGCCGGGCTCGCTGCCGGAAACCGAGCGCGCCGCGCTCGAGACCTTCTCCGTTCCACTCTGGCCGGGAATCCCGGTCGACGCGCAGGAGCGGGTGGTCGAGGCGGTGCGTTCCGCGGTGACCGTCGGCTCCCGCGCATGAGGCTGCTGAACCGTCACCGGCTCTGGCAGCTGCTCGTCGACGCGGCGATCGTCGCCGTCGCGTGGATGCTCGCGTTCGAGCTGCGCTTCGACCACGGACTGCCCGTCTACTACTCGACGCTGCTGAACCGGACGCTGCCGATCGTGATCGCGATCCAGCTCGCGGTGTTCATCGCGTTCGGCTTCTACAACCGCTGGTGGCGCTACGTGTCGGTGCACGACATGTGGAGCCTCGTGCGCGGCGTCATCGTCGCGTGCGTCGTCGCCGACCTGACCGTGTACTTCATCTCGCCGGTGCACAACGTGCGCCTGCCGCGGACGATCGCCGTGACGGACTTCCTCCTCGTGCTCGGGATGGTCGCCGGCGTGCGGCTGCTGGCGCGGACGGTGATGGAGCGGCCCGGGACGAATGTCGTCGCGCGCGGCAAGGAGGTCATCGTGATCGGCGCGGGCGACGCCGGACGGCTGATCGTCCAGGAGATGCAGCGCTCGCGGATGCTCAACTACACGCCGATCGGCTTCGTCGACGACGACCCGCGCAAGCGGAACTCGCGGATCATGGGCGTGCGCGTTCTCGGCACGCTCGAGGAGCTGCCGCAGGTCCTGCGCGAGCAGCGGCCGGACGAGCTGCTGATCGCGATGCCGTCCGTCTCGGGCGACGTGCGCGGCCGGATCGTCGAGACCGCGCAGGCGTCGAAGATCCCGGTGAAGACGTTGCCGGGCCTCTACGAGCTGATCACCGGCGACCTGAATCTCGCGAATCAGATCCGTCCGGTGCAGGTCGAGGACGTGCTCGGCCGCGAGCAGGTCGAGGTCGACTTCGAGCAGGTCGGCTCGTACCTCCGCGACCACACGGTGCTCGTCACCGGCGCCGGCGGCTCGATCGGCTCGGAGCTCTGCCGCCAGATCGCGCGCGTCGGGCCGGCGCGGCTGATCCTCGTCGACAACGCGGAGACGCCGCTCTTCGAGATCGAGCGCGAGCTCGTCGGCGAGCGAAGCTTCTCGGCCGCGGTTCCGGTGCTCGCCGACGTCAACGACAGCGTGCGGCTGCGCAGCGTGTTCGAGCGCTACCGGCCGCAGATCGTCTTCCACGCCGCCGCGTACAAGCACGTGCCGCTGATGGAGGCGAATCCGCTGGCGGCCGTCACGAACAACGCGCTCGCGACGCGCGCGATCGCGTCCGTCGCGGTCGAGTTCGGCGTCGAGCGGTTCGTGCAGATCTCCACCGACAAGGCCGTGAACCGGCAGACCGTGATGGGCCAGTGCAAGCTCCTCTGCGAGTGGATCGTCGAGGCGTTCGGCCACCGCGAGGACGTGACGACCGAGTTCGTCGCGGTGCGCTTCGGCAACGTCCTGAACTCGTCCGGCTCGGTGATCCCGATCTTCCGCCGCCAGATCGCGCGCGGCGGCCCGGTCACCGTGACGCACCCGGAGATGACGCGGTACTTCATGACGATCCCGGAGGCCGTGTCGCTCGTCGTCCAGGCGGGCTCGATCGGAACCGCGGGCGACATCTTCGTCCTCGACATGGGCGAGCCGGTTCGGATCCTCGACCTCGCGGAGAACATGATCCGCCTCTCGGGCCGGAATCCGAACACCGACATCGCGATCTCGTTCATCGGCTCCCGCCCCGGCGAGACGCTGCACGAGGAGCTCTGGGCCGACGACGAATCGGTCTCGCCGACCGGGCACACGAAGATCCTGCGGCTCCAACGGAGCTCGATCGACCCGGCGTGGCTCGACGCCCAGCTCGGGGAGCTCGAGCAGCTGACTGCCGCCGCGGACACGCTCGAGGTCGTCGCCAAGCTCAGCACGATGGTGCGCGAGCCGCAGTTCGCGGGCGCGCGACAGGAATCCGCCCAGCTTCCGTGACATTGCCCGCCGACGCCGTCGCTACGGTGCCGCGGTGGACGTCGAACGGATCCTCGCCGGGCTGAACGAGGAGCAGCGAGCAGCAGCCGAGGCGACGCGCGGTCCGGTCTGCATCCTGGCCGGCGCGGGCACCGGCAAGACGACGACGATCACGCGGCGGATCGCGTGTCAGGTGGCGAGCGGCGCGTTTCCGGCGTCGCAGGTCGTCGCGGTCACGTTCACGGACAAGGCCGCCGGCGAGCTGCGCGGCCGGCTCGCGGCGCTCGGCGTCGAGGGCGTGCGCGCGTCGACGTTCCACTCCGCTGCGCTCGCGCTGCTGCGCCGGTTCGGCGGCGATCCGGGACGGATCATGGCAACGAAGGCGCTGCATGCTGCGGCGGATCGGCAACTCGCTGCCGAAGCCGTACCGGTTCCGTCCCGCCGGCGATCTCGCGACGGAGATCGAATGGGCGAAGAACCGCCGTCTCACGCCGAAGACGTATCTCGCGGGGCTCGGCGGCCACGAGCCGCCGCTGCCGCCCGATCTCGCGCACCGCGTCTTCCGCGAGTACGAGCAGCGGAAGGCCGCGGAGGGCGCGCTCGATTTCGAGGATCTGCTGGAGCGCGCGATCCGGCTGCTCGAAGAGGACGACGACGTCCTCGCGATCGTCCGCGACAAGTGGCACGCGTTCACCGTCGACGAGTACCAGGATGTGAACCTGCTGCAGCAGACGCTGCTCGAGTTCTGGCTCGGCCCGCGCGACGACCTCTGCGTCGTCGGCGACGACTATCAGTCGATCTACGGCTTCACCGGTGCGAGCGCCGAATGGCTGCTCGGCGTTCCGTTGCGCTTCCCGCATGCGCGTGTCGTTCGGCTCGAGCAGAACTACCGCTCGACGCCGCAGGTGCTCGAGCTCGCGAACCGGCTCGTGCCGAGGCTCGGCGGCTCGGAGAAGACGCTGGAGGCGACGCTCGCGGACGGGCCGGCGCCCGAGGCGCGCGCGGGCGTCGACGTCGCGGCGCGGATCGCGGAGCTCGCGCGCGACGGCGTTCCGCTCGAGGAGCAGGCGGTGCTCGTGCGGACGAACGCGCGCACGACGGAGTTCGAAGAGGCGTTCCACGAGGCCGGCATTCCGTTCCAGGGCGCGTCGCTGCTCGACCGCGATGCGGCGCGCCAGCTGCTGAAGGTGCTGCGCGGCGAGAACGCGACCGACGTCGCGGCGCTGGTGCGCCGGACCGCGCTCGCGCAGGGGCTGCTCGACGATCCGCCGGAGAAGCTCGGCGACCGCGAGCAGACGCGGCAGGCGGATCTCGCGCGACTGGTGCGGCTCGCGGAACAGTTCGACGACGGCGAGCGAACGGTCGCGGAGTTCGCCGCGTCGCTCGCCGAGCGGTTCGGCGCGACGGCCGGCCGCGGCGTCCACCTGATGACGCTGCACCGCTCGAAGGGACTCGAGTTCGAAGCGGTTCATCTGCCGCGGCTCGAAGAAGGCGAGCTGCCGATCCGGCGCGCGAAGGGCGCGGAGATCGACGAGGAGCGGCGCCTGCTCTACGTCGGGCTGACGCGCGCGAAGCGGCACCTGACGCTGACGTGGTCGGGGCGGCCGAGCCGCTTCCTCGAGGAGCTCGGCGTGCGCGCGGCGTCGATCGGCCTCCCGCCCGCGGCGAAGCCGAAGCTCGAGGCGACGCCGGCGGTGCAGGCGCTGAAGGACTGGCGGCTCGCGCGCGCCCGCGCCGAGGAAGTCCCGGCCTACGTCGTCTTCAACGACCGCACGCTGGCGGAGCTGCTGCGCCTCCAGCCGCGGACGATCTCCGAGCTCGCCGAGGTCCCCGGCATCGGCCCGGCAAAGCTCGAGCGCTACGGCTCGGAGCTGCTCGCCGCGCTGCGCGACGTCGCCTAGGGCCGCGCGGACAGCAGCAGGTCGAGCATCAGATGCGGGTCGCGCCGCACGCGCTCGCCCGCGGCGCCGTCGCGCTTGCGCAGGTCGAGCGCGCGCGGGTCGGTGAGCGGCTTCAGGCGACCGTCGCGGATCAGCTCTTCGTCGACGCCGCCGAGCCGGCCGCCGTACGTCGTGTAGACCGGGACGCCGAGCGCCGCGGCCTCGCGGTTCATCGTTCCGCCGGCGGAGACGACGACGTCGGCGAGCGCGATCAGGCTCTGCGCGTCGACGGCGGTCTCCGGCAGGATCACCGACGGGAGCGCGAGCCCGCGTACGAACTCGCGCTGTTCCTCGGTGCGCGGCAGGACGAACGCGTGCACGTTCTCGAGCCGTCCCGAGGTGGTCGAGCGTCATCGGGAAGAGCGGGTTCGCGTGCCGGTGGTAGAGCGACACGTCGGGCGGCGGCCGCAGCACGACGAGCACGCGTGCCGGGTCGACGGCGAACTCCTCGAGCAGCGCGCGGTCGGGCTCGAAGTCGGAGAGGTAGTACTCCTCCTTCAGCCCCGGGTACTGCAGCAGCTTCGGCGGAACGGCGCCGTACTTCTTCAGCCGCTCCGGCGGGATCGCGTCGGGCACGACGACCTTCGTCGCCGCGCGGCAGCCGAGCTGATGCTGGATCGTCGCGTACTCGTAGTCGAACGTCGTCGACGACGGAATGCCGAGCCGCCGCGCCGTGATCGTCAGCTCGTGCGACCCGTGCGCGAGCGCGACGTCGAAATCGCGGCCCTTCGCCCACTTGCGCAGCGCGCCGAGCCGGTGCGTCATCAGTCGCGCCTTCTGCACGCGCGACCGGCCGCCGTGCTTGCCGATCACCGTTGCCTCGAGGCCGTGCAGCTCGAGCAGCTGCAGCGTCTGCGCGTAGTCGCGTGCCGTGATCTCGACGTCGTCGCCGCGCCCGCGCATGATCTCGATCAGCGGCCGGAAGACGAGAGGGTGCGCGCTCGCGGTCATGTCGATCCAGACCCTCATGCGACGCGCTCCACGAGGCGGAAGCGCAGCGCGACGATCATCGTGTCCGGCTCGAGCGGCCGGTTGAAGAACGTCTCGTGCGCGACGCGCCAATCGTCGACTGTCTCGAAGCCCTCGCCCTCGTCGCGGGCGAACTGCTCGTCGATCTCGGAGGCCGGGCACGACGCGTGCCTCGGTCACCTCGACGACGCGCGATCGGCTCGTTGTCGAAGCCTTCGAGCAGGAACCGGTCGCCGGGCGGACGGCACCGCCTCGCCCTCCTCCTCGTACTCCTCGAGCAGCCCGGCCGTCGCCGTCTTCGCGCCCGCGAGCACGGCGTCGACAAGCTGCCGGCGCAGCTCCGTGCGCGGATAGCCGAGCTCGAACGGCGGGTAGTCGCTCACGCGACGAGGCTATCCATGCGCGCCGAGTGCAGCTGCGGCGGATCGCTCTCGACATGGCGCTCGTACCAGAGCGTGAACGCCAGCAGCCCCCACAGCCTGCGGCTGCGGTCCTCGGCGCCGGCCACGTGCTCGTCGATGAGCCGCGAGACCGACTCCGGACGGAAGAACCCCTGGCGCCGCAGCGTCTCTGCGGACAGTGTCTCGCGGGCGAACGGCGCAAGGTCGCCGCGCAGCCACGCGGCCGCCGGGAATCGAGAAGCCTCGCTTGCGTCCGTGCACCACCTCGTGCGGCAACAGCGGCGCGACGGCCTTCCGCAGCAGCACCTTCTTCGACAGCCCACGCACCTTGTGTCGCGTCGGGCAGGCCGAATGCGAGATTCGTCACCGCCTCGTCGAGGAACGGCACGCGCGCTTCGAGCGAGTGCGCCATCGACGCGCGGTCGGTCTTCACGAGCAGATCGTCGACGAGGTAGACGCCGAAGTCGACGTCCTGCAGGCGCGCGAGCTCGTCGGCTCCTTCGGTCTCGCGGTAGCGCGCGCGGTACACGTCCACCGGGTCGAACGCGGCGCGTGCGGCCGGTGATCTCGGTGCGCGCGTCGGCGGAGAAGATCTCCTTCCAGCCGTGGTGGCGCTCGAGCGGCGGCAGGTGCGCGGCGCGCACGAAGCGCTTCGCCTTGTAGTCGAAGCTCGCCTTCGAGGTCGACGTCGGCAGCCGCTCGACCGCGGGGCGCGCGAGCCGGGCGAGTGTCCCGAACCGTTCCGCCAGGAGATCGGCCGCGTACGTGTAGTAGCCGCCGAACAGCTCGTCGCCGCCCTCGCCGGAGAGCGCGACCTTCACGTGGCTCGCCGCGAGCTCCGAGACGAGGTACGTCGGCAGTGCGGACGAGTCGGCGAACGGCTCGTCGAACGCGTCGGCGAGCGCCGGGAGCAGCAGCGTCGGATCGGGGCGGACGAGCAGCTCGTGGTGGTCGGTGTCGTACCGCTCGGCGACGCGGCGTGCGTCGGCGCGCTCGTCGAAGCTGCGCTCCTCGAAGCCGATCGTGAATGTGTGCACGCGCTCGCCGCTCTCCTCCGCCGCAAATGCCGCGAGCGCCGCGGAGTCGACGCCGCCGGAAAGCAGCACGCCGACCGGAACGTCGGCGAGCAGATGCGCGCGGACGGAGTCGCGCAGCCGCGCGCGCAAGCTCCTCGAGCAGCTCTGCCTCGTCGTCCGCGCGCACGTCCGCACGCTGCTCCGGCGCGGGGCGCGCGTAGCGGTCGACGGTCGACGCTGCCGTCCTCGTGCCAGACGAGCAGATGGCCGGCGGGCAGCTTGCGGATATCGCGGAAGATCGAGTACGGCGCGGGGATCGAGTTGAACGCAAGGAACGCCTCGAGCGCGTCGAGATCGATCTCGCCGCGCGGCAATGCGCGCAGCTCCGACGCGAACGCGAGTTCGCCGCCGACGTGGCGGTAGTAGAGCGGCTTGATCCCGAAGCGGTCGCGCGCGAGCACGAGCCGGCGCCTGCGCGCGTCCCAGATCGCGATCGCGAACATGCCGCGCAGGCGGCGCGCGAAGTCGAGGCCGTGCTCCTCGTAGAGATGGACGATCGCCTCGGTGTCGGAGCGCGTGCGGAACTCGTGGCCGGCGCGGTCGAGCTCGCGGCGCAGCTCCGGGAAGTTGTAGATCTCGCCGTTCTGAACGACGACGCACGTGCCGTCCTCGCTCATAATCGGCTGGTCGCCGCCGGTAAGGTCGATGATCGAGAGCCGGCGAGCGGCGAGTGCGATAGGCCCGTCGACGTGCTCGCCGGCGCTGTCGGGCCCGCGATGGACGAGCGCGGCGCTCATCGCCGCGAGCCGCTCCGGATCGGGCGATCCCGACGGCGACGCGATTCCGCAGATCCCGCACATGCGCCCTACTCTACGGGCGGTCCGCGCAGTGGACGGCGCCGTGCGTGACCGGCGCGCGCTGCCTCGGCGAATGCTGCCGCCGCAGGCTTTGGCCGTGCGCCGCGCCACTCGAGCCCAGACTGCCAGCCCGCGAGGCGCGTCTCGTCGACGAGCTCGAAGTTGAAGAACGCGCGCACGCGCGGCTGGCATGCCGCCAGGACGATCGCGGCGCGGACGCGCGTCTGCCTGAAGCGCGGGCGTCGTTGTCGCGACGGTCTCCCGACCGTCGTACCGGCGCGCGAGTCGCCGTGGCACGGAGGTCTGGAAGCCGTCCTCGAGGTACCAGACGTCGAGCGAACGCTGCGGCGTGCCGGCGAACGCCGACGTCAGCGTCGCCGCGAGTCGCGGATAGTCGCCCTCGCCGAGAAAGCCGCCGCCGTGTCGCGCTGCCGCCGGCTCGAGCGAGCTCAGCGGATACGGGTTGTGACCGAAGGCGTCGACGAGTGGACGCGTCCTGCCGCTCGCGCGGTACGCGGCTCCGAGCGCGCCGAGGAATGCGACGGGATCGTGCGCCGACGCCGTCGAGTCGAGCACGACGACGTGCGTGCGAATCCGGTGGAGGACGTCGTAGCAACGGGCGAGCAGCGTCTCGTACGCGCCGACGTCACCGCGCCAGTACGTCTTCGAGTTCGCCTCGTTCCAGACGACGACGGCGCGCGCGTCCGGCACTCGCGCGAGTGCGTCGCCGGCGTACGCGCAGAAGCGGCGCTGCGCGGCAGGCGTGAGCGGCGTCGCGTCGGCGAATCCGAACATCGCAAGCACGACGCTCGTGTGTGTCGCCGCCTGCTCCGCGCGTGCGAGCTCGTCCAACCGCGTTCGGCCAGGCCGGGACTCGCCGTGCCACGGAACCCAGACGCGGACCGCATCGGCTCCGAGCCGCCGTTGCGCGGCGACGACGGCGAGCGGCTTCGTCGTCCACTTGAGCGTGTCGTCGTCGACTCCGACGAGCAGCCGCGGCGGCGCGGGCGCGTGCGGCGCGAAGGCCAGCCACGCGGCGATGCCGAAGAGCGCGAGCGCGGCCGCGATGAGCCCGAGTCTCAGCCGTCGGGCCGTACGAGACCTCGCGCCGACTGCTTGATCACGCGCCAACCTGTCGCGGCGACGGTGCGGAGGTAGAGGCCGACCGAGCGGTCGGCGATCCATTCGAGATCGTGTGCGAGCTTTTCCGCCATCGACGTCTCGTACCCGCGCCGGACCTGCGCGAGGCCGGTGAGGCCGGGCCGCACGACGAGCCGCTGCCAGTACGCGGGCAGCTCGACCGCGAGCTCTTCGAAGAAGCGCGGCCGGATCGGCCGCGGCCCGACGAGGCTCATATCGCCGCGCAGCACGTTCGCGAACTGCGGAATCTCGTCGAGCTGCGTCGCCTTGAGCCAGCGGCCGATCGGCGTGAACTCCGCCTTGGTGCGGAGAACGAGCTCCTCGCCGAGGTACGGGCCGAGTCGCGTCTCGGCGTCGGCGTTCAGCGTGCGGAACTTCAGCATCGTGAACACGCGGCCGCCGCGACCGACGCGCTCGCCGCGGTAGAGCACCGGGCGCCCGCTCGAGACGAGGATCACCAGTGCGATGATGAGTCCCACGGGCAGCGCGACGACGAGGAACAGCGCGGTGAGCACGACGTCGAGCAGGCGAAGCACCGCATCGCGCGGACGGGCAGGCGTCTCGAGCGCCAGCTGCCGGTAGCCACGGACGAGCGTGTCCTCGATCCGCGTCGTCTCGGGCACGCGAATGATGCTAGATCACTCTTACGGCGCGGGTCCGTCGTTGGCATAATCATTGCTTATGGACACGCGGCAGCTAGCGGCATTCTGTGCGGTCGTCGAGCGGCGGAGCTTCTCGCAGGCGGCGGAGCAGCTCGGAGTGACGCAGCCGGCGGTCAGCCTGCAGATCCGCTCGCTCGAGAAGAGGGTCGGCGTTCAGTTGCTCGACCGCTCCGGCCGTCGTGTCGAGCCGACGGAGGCGGGGCACCGGCTGTATCGCAGCGCGCAGCGGCTGCTGGCGCTCGAGGAGCAGATGCTGCAGGAGCTCGGCGACGAGGCCGAGGGCGACCTCAGCGGCCGGCTCGAGATCGGCGCGTCCACCGGGCCGGGGGGCACGGTGCTTCCCGTCTTGCTCGGTCAGTTTCAGCAGCGGCACCCGGCGGTGCACGTTGCGCTCTCTGTCTCGGACACGCAGCGCGTCGTCGAGCAGGTCGCGCGTCGCGAGCTTGAGCTCGGCGTCGTCGGCGCGGTGCGTCGCCATCGCGGCGTCGTCTTCGAGCCGTTCTTCCGCGATGAGGTCGTCCTCGCGTGTCCGCCCGGCCATCCGTTCGCCAATCGCACTGTGTCGCTCGACGAGTTGAAGGCGGAACCGCTCGTGCTGATGCAGGAGGGCGCGGGCGTGCGTCAGGTGATCGACGACGAGCTGCGCGCTGCGGGTGTGCGGTTGCGCGACCTGGACGTGCGTCTCGAGCTCGGGCTCCAGGAGTCGGCACGGAGTGCGGTGACGGCGGGGCTCGGCGTCACGTTCATCTCGCGCTCGGCGATCGAGGCCGATCTGGCTGCGGGGACGCTCGCCACCGCGCGTGTCGACGGGCTCGAGCCGGTCCGCGAGATCGCGCTCGTACGGTCGAGCGGCCGTGCCGAGACGCGCGTCGCGCAGGCATTCGTCGAGTTCGCGCGCGCCCGGCTCGCATGATCGTCCGCTGGGGGCTCGACGCGCTGCCCGGCGTCTGCGCGGAGGCGGGCATTCGCTCGCCGCTCTTGATCGCGAGCCCGCGCTGGGACAGGTTCGAGCTGCCGGTCGAGTTCGCCTCCCGCTGGAACGAGGTGCCGTCGGACCGGATCGACGATGCAGTCGCGGAGACGCGCGAGGCCGACGGCATTATCGCGCTCGGCGGCGGTAGCGCGATCGATCTCGGCAAGGCGCTATCGGCGGCGGCAGAGCTGCCGCTCGTGTCCATCCCGACGACGTACTCCGGAGCGGAGTGGACGACGTACTACGGCATTCGCAGTCCGGAACGGCGCATGCGCGGCGGCGGTGCCGGCGCGCGGCCGACCGGAATCGTCTACGACCCTGGGCTGACGCTCGACCTGCCGCGCGAGACGACGGTCGGCACCGCGCTGAACGCTCTCGCGCACTGCGCGGAGGCGCTCTACGCGCAGGGGCACAACGCGGACGCGGACAAGCATGCGATCGCTGGAGCGGAGTTGATCGCCGAGTGGCTGCCGCGCGTCGTCGAAACGCCGCACGACCTGGGCGCGCGAACGGAGCTGCTCCGCGGCGCGTGCCACGGCGGCGCCGCGCTGGCCGGCTCGATGCTCGCGCTCGCGCATGCGATGGCGCAGGCCGTCGGCGGCCGCTACGGGCTCCCGCACGGAACGCTGAATGGGATCTGCCTGCCGCCGGCGCTTCGTTACAACACGCAGTACGCACCGGACGCGGTTCGACGCTTCGGCGAGGCGATCGGCGCCGACCCGGCGACCGGCGTCGAGCAGCTCGCCGGGCTCGGCGCCGCGACCCGGCTGACGCGAGCTCGGCGTCCCGGAAGCAGATCTCCCGGAGCTCGCCGAGCTCGCAGCCGCACGCGCCGGAAACCAGGCGAATCCGCACCCCGCGACGCCCGCGGAGATCGAAGAGCTCCTGCGGTCGGTCTGGTGAACGATCAGACGACGTAGCGCACGATCACGCTGACGACGACGACGGCGAGGACGATCCAGAAGAAGGATCGCACTCGCCGCCATGCCGTCGGATGCGCCATACGGATCTCATATCCGAATGGCAGTCTCATCAAGAGCTTCCGCCTCCGTTCGCAGCCCACGCACCGTTGCCGTTAAGCCACATGTTGACGTAGGGATAGAGGGTCCGGATGCAGCCGTACCTCAAGATGCAATTGCTGACGCTCCCGTCGCGCTCGGAGTAGTGGCCGCCGTCGCCCGTTCCGCCCCACGCGTAGTACCAGCCATAGCCGTGATCGTTGTAGTTCACGATCTCGAGGCCGTCGAGGTCGTAGAAGCCCGATCCGATGTTTAGGCATGTGATGCGCGGGTATGACCAGCACCAGTGGTCGACCTGGTGGTATCGCCACGCGACCTGGCCGAGGATCGTTGACTGCGTCACCGTGAAGTCGACGGTGTCCTGTCCGCTCGAGCTGCAGCACCCAGCCATGCCGCGTGTTGCGATCGTGTTCTTCGCTGCGGCGCCGAGATCCGACGCCCGCGTCGAGGGCCGTCGCCTTGCCGAGCGTCGAGTTCGCGAGGCTCGCGGTTGCCGAAGACCTTGCCCGCCGGAATGCCGTCGGCGTGCGATGTCGACAAGACGTTGCCTCGCGCGTCCGCGACGGTCTCGGTGTCGCTCACCGTGACGGCGGGGGCCCATGTGCTCGCGATCGCCGGATCCGCGGCCTTCGGTGGCTGCTCGCGACGCCGTCGAACCTGCGAAAGAGAACGGCGATCGCGCGCGATGCGAGCACCCGTCCGTAATCCCTTCCTACGCATCTCCATCTGACTCCTTCCTCTCGACTGGACGATCACACCACGGTAGTGTTGCCAGAACTGACAATCAAGATGTCAAATTCGGACATGTTTCGCCGAGACGCGATACGTTCCGGCGCATGGATGGAGGGCCGTACGTCGAGCTGAGCGGCGGGACGCGGATGCCGGTGCTCGGGCTCGGGGTCTGGCAGATGGAGGCCGGGCACCAGACGGAGCAGGCGGTCGAGTGGGCGCTCGAGGCCGGGTACCGCCACGTCGACACGGCGGCGCTCTACAAGAACGAGCACAGCGTCGGCGTCGCGATCAAGCGAAGCGGGCTGCCGCGCGACGAGATCTTCGTGACGACGAAGCTGATGGCCGTTCCGGTTGAACACCGCGCACGAGCTCGAGCACAGCCTCGAGAAGCTGCAGCTCGCGATACGTCGACCTCTACCTGATCCACTGGCCGGTGCCGACGCGGAGCGCGACGCAGTGGCGCGCGCTCGAGTCGCTGCGCGAGCGCGGGCTCGCGCGCGAGATCGGCGTCAGCAACTTCGGTGCGAAGCGGCTCGACGAAGCTGAGCCCGGCGCGTCGCAGCGGCCCGCGGTGAACCAGGTGCAGTTCAGTCCGTTTCAGTACCGGCGGCGGCTGCTCGAGTTCTGCCGCGAGAACGGTGTCGCCTTCGAGGCGTACAGCCCGCTCGCGCGCGGGGCCGGGCTCGAGGATCCGGTGATCCGCGGCGTCGCCGACCGGGTCGCGCGGACGCCGGCGCAGGTGATGCTGCGCTGGGCGATCCAGCACGGCGCGGTCGTGATCCCGAAATCGACCGACCGCGATCGCATCCGCTCGAACGCCCAGGTCTTCGACTTCGAGCTCGGCGCCGCCGACATGCAGGAGCTCGACGCGCTCGACCGCACGAACGGCACGGCCCGGGCCCGCGGCTAGGTGATAACCACCTGAAATGCTAGGGATTAGCCGGTGCTAGGATTCCGGCGATGGCGGAGGCGCTTTCTTTCGACGTGCTCGTGATCGGCAGCGGGGCTTCCGGCCTCGCCGCCGCCGTTTCCGCCGAGAAGGCCGGGGCGCGCGTCGCGCTCGCGACGAAGGGATCGATCCAGTCCTGCAACTCCGCGAAGGCGCAGGGCGGGATCCAGGCCGCGTTCGGCGAGGACGACTCGCCCGAGCAGCACGCCGAGGACGTCTGGAACAGCTCGCACGAGACTGCCGACCGGCGCCTCGTCGAGGTGCTGACCTCCGAGGCGCCGTCAGCGATCCACTGGCTCGAGGAGCTCGGCGTCGAGTTCACGCGCGAAAACGGCGGCTACCGGCTCGCGCGCTGCGGCGGCGCGACGCAGAAGCGGCTGCTCCAGGTCGGCGACCGCACCGGCCACGCGATCACCGCCGCGCTGCGCGACGCGACCGAAGCGAGCAACGTCACGGTGCTCGCGAAGGCCCCGCTCCACGATCTCGACCGCAACGAGAACGGCTGGCACACCCACTGTGGCGAGCACGCCGTCGACGCGACGACCGTGATCCTCGCCGCCGGTGGCCGCTGCTTCGCGGAGGCCGAGCAGCGCGGCGAGCTCTCGACCAACCATCCCAACGCGACCGGCGAGGTGACGCGCATCGCGCTCGACGCGGGCGCGGAGGCGCGCGACCTCGACGCACTCCAGTACCACCCGAACGGCGGCGCGTGGCCGGAGACGATGGCCGGCTACTCGATTCCCGAGACGACGCGCGCGTACGGCGCGGTTCTCCTGAACGCGGACGGCGAGGAGTTCACCGACTCGCTCGGCCCGCGCGACGTCGTCAGCCAGGCGATCTTCGACGAGGTCGCGAAGGGCAAGGGCGTCGAGACTCCCGAGGGCCGTCCTGCCGTCTACCTCGACACGACGCGCATCGACGCGCACGACGCCGAGCTGTCGCTCCCGTACATGCTGCGCCGCTACCGCGCCGGGGGAATCGATCCGCTCGCCGAGAAGATCTTCACCTACCCCGTCCTCCACTACCAGAACGGCGGGCTCGTCATCGACACCGACGCCGAGACGACGCTCGAGGGCCTCTACGCCTGCGGCGAGATCGCGGGCGGGACGCACGGACGGAACCGGATGATGGGCAACTCGCTGCTCGAGTGCGTGGTGTTCGGACGCCGCGCCGGAAAGGCAGCCGCGGAGAAAGCGAGAGCATGAGCATCGACACGACGACCGAGCTCCAGCACGCCGTCGAGGACGCCGCGGCGCATCTCTACGTCTGGTCGCTGAAGGACATCCCGCAGGATCTCCGCGACGCGCTGAAGGCCGCCGCTGCGCGGGAGACGTCGGTTCCGGGCCAGCGCGTCCTCAACACGATCCTCCGCAACGTCGAGGTGGCCGACGGCGAGAACAACCTCGTCTGCCAGGACACCGGCATCGCGGTCTACACCTGCCGCGTCGGCGAGCACTTCCCGCTGCATCCGACGCGCATCTACGAGGCGCTGCGCGACGGCACCGCACGCGCGACGCTCGAGCATCCGCTGCGCTCGAACGCGGTGCACACGATCACGCGCGAGAACACCGGCCCGAACATCGGCTACCGGCTCCCGATCGTGCACTGGGAGTTCATCGCCGACTGGGACGGGCTCGACGTGAAGTGCGTGCCGAAGGGCTCCGGCTCCGAGAACATGAGCTTCCTGAAGATGTGCGTCCCCGCCGACGGCGTCCGCGGAATCAAGGAATTCGTGCTCGAGTCGATCGTCGGCGCCGGCGGCAAGCCGTGCCCGCCCGGGATCGTCGGTGTCGGCATCGGCGGCAGTGCCGACTACGCGATGTATCTGGCGAAGGAAGCGATCGCGCGGCCGATCGGCACGCGGAACTCCGATCCGATCGTCGCGCAGCTGGAGGACGAGCTGTTCGGGCTGCTGAACGAGACCGGCATCGGCCCGATGGGTCTCGGCGGCGACGTCACGGTGCTCAACTGCCACATCGAGCACGCGGACACGCACATGACGCTGAACCCGGTCGCCGTGAACTACCAGTGCTGGGCCGCGCGCCGCGCGAGCGCGCACATCGCCGCCGACGGCGCGACGGAATTCGACCGGGAGGCGTAAGCAATGGCCAACCACACCGTCACATTCCCGATCACCGATCCGCAGGAGATCCTCAAGCTCCGCGCCGGCGACGAGGTCACCGTCCAGGGCCACATCATCGGCATCCGCGACCGCACGCAGATCCGGATCTTCGACCAGGGCGTCGAGCCGCCGATGGATCTCAGCGGCGCGTTTCTCCTGCATACGGCGCCCGGCGTGCGCAAGCTCGACGACGGCAAGTACGAGAAGGTCTGCATCGGGACGACGACGTCGGCGCGCATGGTGCGCTTCACCGAGCCGCTCGGCGCGCAGTACGGCGTGCGCGCGATCTGCGGCAAGGGCGGTTTCCCCGACGAGGCGATCGAGCCGATGCAGCGGCTCGGGATGGTCTATTTCGCGATCGTCGGCGGCGCCGCTGCGCTCGAGACGACGCAGATCGAGGAGATCGAAGAGGTGATGTGGGAAGAGCTGATGCCCGAGTGCCTCTGGAAGTTCCGCGTCAAGGACTTCGGCCCGCTCACCGTCGGCATCGACGCGCACGGCAACTCGCTCTACCACGACGTGCAGACGGCTGCCACGGAGAAGCTGAAGGAGCTCTTTGCTCGACTTTGACCCGACATCACGGCCTGACGCACGTCCTCGACAAGGGACTCGGGCCCCGCGGATGGGAAGAACGTCCTCGAGATGGCGGGGATGCGACCTCGCATCTCGATCGTGAAGCTCGGCTGGGGCACCGCTTCGTGACCCAGAACCTCGAGCGCAAGCTCGCGGTTCCGCCCTCGAGAAGCCCGTCGTGATCGGCGGCACGTTCTTCGAGGTCGTCTACGTGAAGGACAAGATCGACGAGTACAAGCGGTGGCTCAAGAGACCGGCATCACGCACGTCGAGATCTCCGACGGCACCGTCGACATCCCGCGCGAGCGCAAGCTCGAGCTGATCGCCGACTTCGCGCGCGACTTCATCGTTCTCTCCGAGGTCGGCTCGAAGGACTCCTACGTCGTCTACACGGCGTACCAGTGGATCGCAGTGGATCCACGAGGAGCTCGCCGCCGGCGCGTGGAAGGTGATCACCGAGGCGCGCGAGAGCGGCACCGCCGGCATCTTCCGCTCGGACGGCGAAATGCGCACCGACCTGATCGACGAGATCGCGCACGAGGTCGTCCGTCGACGACCTCATCTTCGAGGCGCCGACGAAGAACTCGCAGGCGTGGTTCGTGAAGCAGTTCGGCCCGAAGGTCAACCTCGGCAACATCCCGCCCGACGAAGTGATCCCGCTCGAGACGCTCCGACTCGGGCTGCGCGGCGACACGTTGAAGGAGGTGCTGCTTGGCGGCCAGCCTGCACCTGCCGGCTGACGTCGAGAGCATGACCGCGGAGCAGATCCTCGGCGTTCGTGCTCGAGGAGCTGCCCGGCCGCGTCGCGCTCGCGTGCTCCTTCCAGAAGGAGGAGACCGTGCTGCTCGACATGCTCTTCGCGCTCGAGCCGACGGCGCGCGTCTTTGCGATCGACACGCACCATCTCTTCCCCGAGACGTACGCGTACTGGCGCGAGGTCGAGGAGCGGTACGGGACGACGATCGAGGTGTTCGAGGGGCCGCCGGTGGCGGACGGGCTCTGGGAGACGAAGCCCGACCTGTACCTCTCGATCGCGAAGGTCGCGCCGCTCGTGACCGCGCTCGGCGAGCTCGACGGGTGGGTGACCGGCGTCCGCCGCGACCAGTCGCCGACGCGCGCCGACGCCCCGAAGCTCGGCTGGGACGAGCAGCACGAGCTCTGGAAAGCAAATCCGCTCGCCGACTGGACGGACGAGCGCTGCTGGGCGTACATCCGCGAGCGCGGCCTGCCCTACAACCCGCTCCACGACCGGGGCTACGAGTCGATCGGCGACGTCCACTCCACGCAGCCCGGCAAGGGACGCGAGGGCCGCTGGGCCGGCACCGGCCGGGTCGAGTGCGGCATCCACACCGTTCCGGCGGCCGCGGTTTCAAAGGGACACGTCGCGACGTGACCGGCTGCGTGATCTGGTTCACCGGCCTGTCGGCGGCGGGGAAGACGACGATCGCCAACATGGTCGCGCCGGAGCTCGAGCAGCGCGGCCACCTCGTCGACGTGCTCGACGGCGACGTCGTGCGCACGCATCTCTCGAAGGGTCTCGGCTACTCGAAGGACGATCGCGACATCAACATCGCGCGCATCGCGTGGGTCGCATCGCGGCTCGCGCGCGCCGGTGCGACCGTCGTCGTCTCGGCGATCTCGCCGTACGAGGAGCTGCGCCACCACGCGCGCTCGCTCGTCGAGCCGCATGCACCGTTCGTCGAGGTCTACGTGGCGACGCCGCTCGAGGAGTGCGCGCGCCGCGATCCGAAGGGTCTCTACGCGCAGGCGTTTGCCGGCGAGCTCGACGACTTCACCGGCGTCTCGGCGCCGTACGAGGAGCCGAGCGATCCCGAGCTGCGGCTCGACACGACGGGTCGTACTCCCGCGGAGTCGGCGGAGGTCGTGCTCGCGCGACTCGCCGAGCTGAACGTCCTCGAGGTCCGGGACGGCGCGGTGAGCGCGACGGCGCGCACGTTCACGCACCTCGACGAGCTCGAGGCCGAGGCGGTTCACATCTTCCGCGAGGTCGCGGCGGAGCTCGAGCGGCCGGTGCTGCTCTTCTCCGGCGGCAAGGACTCGATCGTGCTGCTGCGGCTGGCCGAGAAGGCGTTCCGCCCCGGCCGGTTCCCGTTCCCGGTGATGCACATCGACACGGGCCACAACTTTCCCGAGGTGATTGAGTACCGCGACCGCCGCGTCGCCGAGCTCGGCGAACGACTCGTCGTCGCGTCGGTGCAGGAGTCGATCGACAAGGGACGCGCGGTCGAGGAGACCGGCCCGCGCGCGTCGCGCAACCGGCTGCAGACGACGACGCTGCTCGACGCGATCGAAGAACATCAGTTCGACGCGGCGATCGGCGGCGCGCGCCGCGACGAGGAGCGCAGCCGCGCGAAGGAGCGGATCTTCTCCTTCCGCGACGACTTCGGCCAGTGGAACCCGCGCGCGCAGCGGCCCGAGCTCTGGAACCTCTACAACGCGCGCGTTCGCAAGGGCGAGCACGTCCGCGTGTTCCCGATCTCGAACTGGACGGAGCTCGACGTGTGGCAGTACGTCGCGCGCGAGAATCTCGAGCTGCCGTCGATCTACTTCGCGCACGAGCGCGAGGTCTTCCGCCGCGACGGGATGCTGTACGCGGTGTCGCCGTATCTCGAGCAGATGGACGGCGAGGACGCCTTCTCCGCGTCGGTGCGGTTCCGCACCGTCGGCGACATGTCGTGCACCGGCGGCGTGATGTCGGAGGCGCGGACGATCCCGGAAGTCGTGACCGAGATCGCCGCGACGAACATCACCGAGCGCGGCGAAACGCGCGCCGACGACCGCTTCAGCGAAGCCGCGATGGAAGACCGGAAGCGCGTTGGTTACTTCTGAAAACGTGCGGGAACCCGTGGTTCCCCCACGCGCCCCCTCCTTCTTCGCGCTCGTGGCCGATCGTCGTGTGCGCTCCGCCGGGAGCGCGGTCCCGGCGGCGCGCGGCGCGCTCGCGTTCCACCCAGAGCGGTCTCGGCGATCTCGCGATGCCGTGCGGCCGGTGGTGGCCTGCGGCCATCCCCGACCGCATGAGTTCGCCTCCGTCCAACGCGCCTTCGGCCGCGTTGGCCTCCGGCCTGATTCGCAGGGGGCTCGTTGTGGTTACTTCTGAGTTCCAGCAGGCGGAGCTGCTCCGCATCGTCACCTGCGGCTCCGTCGACGACGGCAAGTCGACGCTGATCGGCCGGCTGCTCTACGACACGAAGCAGATCTTCGTCGACCAGCTCGAGCACATCGAGGAGACCTCGCGCCGCCGCGGCGATGCGTACGTCAACCTGGCCCTGCTCACGGACGGGCTGCGCGCCGAGCGCGAGCAGGGGATCACGATCGACGTCGCGTACCGATCGTTCGTCACGCTGCGGCGGCGGTTCCAGCTCGCCGACGCGCCGGGTCACGTGCAGTACACGCGCAACATGGTCACCGGTGCGTCGACCGCCGACCTCGCCGTGATCCTCGTCGACGCGCGGCTCGGCGTGATCGAGCAGACGCAGCGGCACGCGTACATCGTCAGCATGCTCCGGGTTCCCCACGCAACCGTCGCGATCAACAAGATGGATCTCGTCGACTGGTCGCAGGAGCGCTACGAGGAGATCGCGCGCGACCTCGACGCGCTCGGGCTGCCGGACCTCAACGTGATTCCCGTCTCGGCGCTGCGCGGCGACAACGTCGTCGACGCGTCGGAGGAGATGCCGTGGTACACGGGGCCGACGCTGCTCGAGCATCTCGAGACGGTGGAGATCGCGCCCGACCGCGACGTCGACCTGCGGCGCTTTCCGGTGCAGTGGGTGATCCGGCCGATGTCGGACGAGCACCACGACTTCCGCGGCTACGCGGGCCAGGTCGCCGGCGGCGTCTGGCGCGCGGGCGACGAGGTCGTCGTCGTGCCGTCGGGGCTGCGCACGCGCGTCGAGTCGGTCGAGTCGTCGGACGGCCCGCTCGATTCCGCCGGCCCGCTCGAGTCCGTCACGATCCGGCTCGCCGACAACGTCGACGTCTCGCGCGGCGACATGCTCGCGGATCCTGCGTCGCCGCCGGTCGTCGCGCGCGAGCTCGAGGCGCGCGTCTGCTGGATGAGCGAGCGCCCGCTCGAGCCGCGCATGAAGCTCGCGGTGAAGCAGACGACGCGCTCGGTGCGCGCCGTCGTCGAGGAGCTCGTCTCCGTCGTCGACATCGACGCGCTCGAGGACGGCCCCGCGCCGGAGAGGCTCGCGTTGAACGACATCGGCGTCGTCCGGCTTCGCCTTGCCGAGCCGCTGTGCGTCGACCCGTACGCGCGCAACCGCGCGACCGGCGCGTTCATCTTGCTGGACGAGGCGACGAACGAGACCGTCGGCGCCGGCATGGTTCTTTCCGCGTCATGACCTGGCAGTTCACGCTCACGGGGCTGCTGCTCGGCGCCGTGGTCGGCCTGACCGGGATGGGCGGCGGCTCGCTGATGACGCCGATCCTCGTGATCGTCTTCGGCTTCAAGCCGACGTACGCCGTCGGCACGGACATCTTCCACGGCGCGATCTTCAAGTCGTTCGGCGCGGTCCGGCACCGGCAGCTCGGCACGGTGCACATGCGGCTGGCGCTCTGGATGTTCATCGGCTCCGGGCCGATGTCGCTGCTCGGTGTCGCCGCGTCCAACTGGATCACGCACACCTACGCGAACTCGCAGAAGGTCGAGAGCTACCTCATCGGCGGCGCGCTCGTCGCCGGCGGGCTCGGCTTCCTCTCGAAGTCGTTCATCAAGCGGGGCATCCAGCCGAGCAACTCGCCGTTCCTGCTCGAGAACCGCGACAAGCTGATCGCGCTCGGCATGGGCGCCGTCTTCGGCTTCGTCGTCGGCCTCACGTCGGTCGGCAGCGGCACGTTCTTCGGTCTCATCATGGTGCTCGTCTACCCGCTGACGATGGCGAAGATCGTCGGGACGGATATCTTCCACGCCGCCGCGCTGCTCTGGGTCGCCGGCATCGGCCACCTCGTCAGCGGCAACGTCGACCTGCACGCGACCGCGTGGCTGCTGCTCGGCTCGATCCCCGGGATCCTGATCTCCAGCCGCTTCACGCCGCGCCTGCCCGACGTCGCGCTCCGCGTCGGCCTCGGCACGATCCTGATGCTGAGCGGGCTGAAGCTCCTGAACGTTCCGAAGTCGAGCTGGATTCTCGTCGCCGGCCTCTCGGCGCTCGCGTTCGGCCTCGTGGTGATCGGCCTCCGCGCGTGGCTCGCCCGCCCCCGCGCGCAGGCTGAGCCGAAGTCGGTGTAACGCACCCGCGTACAATCGCCGGACTTTGCAGCGGATTCTCTCGACGGCGGTTCTCCTCGGCCTGCTCATCGCCACGGCCGCGGCATTCGCCGTCACCGAGAAGCTGAAGCTCGAGAAGAGCCCGGTCTACGGGACGATCGTCACCCAGCGCTTCGGGCCGACCTGCAGGTGCGCCACCAACCAGGCGCTGATCAGCGTCAAGATCCGCCGCCCGGACACCGTGACGGTGACGATCCTGACGGGCGGCCACCGCCTTGTGCGCACCCTCGTCTCCGAGCTGCCGGTGAAGCGCGGCAGAACGACCTTCCGCTGGGACGGACGCACCGACACCGGCGAGCTGGCGCCGGACGGGACGTACGTCGCGCAGATCCACCTGGCCAAGCGGCACACGACGATCGTGCTGCCGAACAAGATCGTGCTCGACACCGTGCCGCCCGAGGTCATCGCGACGGCCAACCGGCCGGCGTTCTCGCCCGACGGCGACCACCAGGCCGACGCGGTCGTGATCCGGTACACCCTCACCGAGGACGGCCACGTCAACGTGTACCTCCGCGGTCGGCTGCTCATTCGCGGTCGCAACCAGGGGAAGACCGGCGCCGTGACGTGGAACGGACGCGTCGGCGGGCATCTCCACCGGCCCGGGACGGTCGTGCTCTCCGTCGCCGGCGTCGACCTCGCCGGCAATCGGACGCCCGTCGTCAACCGGGCGGAGGTTCGCGTCACGATTCGCTACATCACGCTGGCGAACCGCGTGATCTCCGCGCGCGCGGGCCGGCGGTTCGACATCGGCGTCTCGACGGATGTGCGGCGCTATCGCTGGCGGCTCGGCTCGCGGCACGGTGTCGCGCGCGGCCCGGTGCTCCGCCTCCGCGCGCCCACGCAGACAGGCCGTGTCGCGCTCGTCGTCACGGCGCACGGGCACTCCGACCGGGCCGTCGTGGTCGTCCGATGATGGATCTCGCCCGGATCGGCGGCCCGGTCGCGTGCATCGGGCTCGCGGTGCTCGTGGCGGCGCCGCGGCGACGCGACCGGATCGCGGGCTTCGCGTTCGGCATCGTCGGCACCTGCCTGCTCGGCGCTGCGTTCGCGCCGGACCGGCCGGCGAAGGTCGTCGCCGAGATCGTGGTCGCAGTCGCCGCCGGCGTGCTGCTCGCCGTTGCGTTCCGGCGCGTGCCGTGGCTCCTGCCGCTCGGTGCGCTCGCGACGGTTGCGATCCGCGTCGGCGCGCTCGGACATCAGCTGCTCGTGCCGCTCTATCTCGTGATCCTCGGCGGCGCGGTTCTGCTCGCGTGGGATCTCCTGCGCGGCGACGAGCGGAGCCGCGAGCTCGGCGTCATCTCGCTGCCGCTCGCACTGTACGTCGGCTGGACCGGACTGTCGCTCGCATGGAGCGGCGACGTCCACGAGGGCACGATCGAGATGCTCGCGTTCTACGTTCCCTTCACGGTGCTCGCCGTCGCGGTCGCGCGGCTGCCGTGGAGCAAGCTCGGCCTGCGCGCGCTGTACGGCGAGGTCGCCGTGATGGCGCTGATCTTCGCGGCCGTCGGCTTCTACCAGTACCAGACGCGCAACCTCTTCGAGAACCCGAAGGTGATCACGGCGAACGCGTACACGCCGTTCTTCCGCGTCAACTCGGTGTTCTGGGATCCGTCGGTGTACGGACGGTTCCTCGTCGTCGCGATCATCCCGAGCGCGGTGCTGGTCGTCCGCGGCCGGTCGCTGAAGCTCGCGTGGATCGCCGCCGCGGCGATCGCCGTCACCTGGGTCGGACTGTTGATGTCGTACTCGCAGTCGAGCTACGCGGCGCTGATCGTCGCGGTCATCGGCCTCGCGATCGTCGCGTGGCGCTGGTGGTCGCTCGCCGCGGTCGCGCTGGTGGCGGTGATGATCGCCGGCCTCGCGGTCGCGCAGCCGCAGGTGCGCCGCTCGATCGTCCACCACACCAACAGCGGCCTGAACGCCGCGACGAGCGGCCGCGCGAGCCTCGTCTCGAACGGGATCCACATTGCCGTCGCGCATCCGTTGCTCGGCGTCGGCGTCGGCGGCTTCAAGCACGCGTACGCGGAGCGGCGCCACCTGCGCGGGAAGGCGCCGAAGATCGCGGCGTCGCACGACGCGCCTGTGACGGTTGCAGCCGAGACGGGCTTCGTCGGGCTCGCCTTCGCCGCCTGGCTGGCACTCGCAGCGCTCTTCGGCGCGTTCCGCCGGGTCGACCGGAGCTTCCGCGGGTGCGCATCGCTTGCGTTCGGGCTCGCGTTAGGTGCGATCCTGTGCCATTCGCTCTTCTACAACGACTTCTTCGAGGATCCGATGACCTGGATGCTGTTCGGCCTTGTCGCGCTTGCAGGGTCGGCGCCCGAGGAAGAGAAGGTGGCCGCGTGATCGAGCAGTGGAAGCGGGCGGTCGTGCTCGCGCCGCACACCGACGACGGCGAGTTCGGCTGCGGCGGCACGATGGCGCGGCTCGTCGAGGCCGGCTGCGACGTGCGCTACGTCGCGTTCTCGATCGCGACTCGCTCGCTCCCGGAAGGCTTTCCGCCGGACACGCTGGCGCGCGAGGTGCGCGAGGCGACGACGGAGCTCGGCATTCCGCCGGAGTCGCTGTCCGTCCACGACTTCGACGTCCGCACGTTCCCCGAGCACCGGCAGGACATCCTCGAGCTGCTCGTCGCGCTCTGGGAGGAGCTGCAACCCGACGTCGTCTTCCAGCCGAGCCTGCACGACATCCACCAGGACCACCGGACGATCGCGGAGGAAGGGCTGCGCGCGTTCAAGCGCACGACGATCCTCGGCTACGAGATCCCGTGGAACAACTTCGAGTTCGCGTACCAGTGGTACGTCGCGCTGGAGGAACGCCACATCGACCGGAAGGTCGCCGCGCTCGAGCGCTACGCGTCGCAGCAGCACCGCCGGTACGCCGACCCCGAGTACGTCCGCAACCTCGCGCGGACGCACGGCATCAACGTGAACCGCGACTACGCCGAGGTCTTCCAGGTGTACCGCGTGATTGCCTAGCCGCCGCCGCCGGCGTCGCCCGCGACGACGGCGGACACGGTCAGCGCGCGGCCCGGGCAGACGACGATCTGCGAGAGCAGCGTCGCGTGGTTCGTGTCGTTCGGCGGCGTGACCTGGACCTTCGTCGAGGTCGCGCACGTTGCGCCGTTCGCCTCCGACCAGTCGAGCGTGTACGACGCGGTGTCGCCCGGCTGGAGGAGCACTGTCGCCGGCCCGGGGTCGCCGCGGGCGACGGTGTCGCGCAGCACGTTGTCGGACGCGTCGAGGAAGGCCATGCCGGGATAGCCGTAGATGCTGCACGGCGTCTGCGTCGCGTTCGTCAGGACGTAGACCGTCGACCGGTGGCCCATGCCGGCCTCGCCGTCCTTGGCCGAGACGGTCAGGTCGGCCGTGGCGCACGCGGAGACGACCGTCTGGGTGGAGCCCTCGGTGGTGACCGTCGTCGTCGTACTCGTCGTCGCGGGCGGCGGTGCGGCGGCAGTCGTTGCACCGGAGGATGCGTTCGTCCCGCCGCACGCCGCCGCGAGCAGCGGCAGCGCGAGGATGAGGAGCGCGACCTTCACGCTCTCCAGTCTGCCCGGCGCGGCCGTCGTGTCAAGCAGACTTGACACCGAGTCGATGTCAAGCTAACTTGACATCGACAATGCAGAACGACGTCAGAGAACGGCGGCTCGCGCGTGAGCTCTCCCAGGCCGAGCTCGCGCACGCGGTGCGCGTCTCCCGGCAGACGATCAACTCGATCGAGACGGGCAAGTACGTCCCGTCGCTGCCGCTCGCACTCGCACTCGCCCGCTTCTTCGGCGTCCCGGTCGAGGAGATGTTCGATGGAGACGGAGATGGCTAGATCGAAGTGGTTCCTGCCGCTGTTCGCGGTCGCGCTCGGGTTCGTGATGCTCGCCGCGCTGTGGATCGGAGGCGATCCCGGCGCGGGTCTCGGCTCGC
The DNA here is from genome assembly GCA_963816455.1 of uncultured Actinomycetes bacterium. GTDB lineage: Bacteria > Actinomycetota > Thermoleophilia > Gaiellales > Gaiellaceae > Palsa-739. Next base: position 32,852 of record CAWFKM010000007.1, on the reverse strand, counting down.
TCGCGATCATGGTTGCGTTCGGCGGGCTGATCCTGCTCGGCGGCCGAAGCGAGACGATCCGCGGTCTCCGCGGCGACGGGCGCGACGAGCGGTTCCGGCAGATCGACATGGTGGCGACGGCGATCGCCGGCATCGTCGTGATCAGCGCGATCATCATCGCGTTCGTCGTCGAGGTCGCGCGCGGCCACAGCGGCGAACCGTACGCCTGGCTCGGCGCGATCGCGGGCCTCGCCTATCTCCTGGCGGTCGTCGTCCTGCGCCTGCGCGGCTAGGCCGCCTTAAGCGCGCGGACAGCAGCAAGCAGCTCCTGGTGGCGCCGCTCCTCGTCGCTCGGCTCCGGCTCCGCGCCCTTTGCGCGCCGCTTCTCCAGCACGTCGACAGGCTTCACGATGAAGAAGAACACAGCGAGCGCGACCGTGAGGAACGTGATCAGGGCGGTGATGAATGCACCGTAGGAGAACACGGAGTTGTGGATCGTGAACGTGAGGTTGCTGAAGTCGGCCTTGCCGAAGATCGCCGCGATCACGGGCATCACGAGGTCGTTCACGAACGCCGCGACGAGCGCCGCGAAGGCCGCGCCCATGACGAACGCGACGGCGAGGACGACGAGGTTGCCCCGCAGCAGGAAGTCCTTGAACTCCTTCAGCATCGGTGCTCCTTCCATTGTTCGGTTCGTGCTTGACACGTCGTGAGTCGTATGACAGATTGGCGTTTGCCAAGTCCCTGTGGGCCCTCGGGTTCACGGGGACTAGGCATTTTTGGGGGTCTTTTCAGCGTGAACGAGGTAGCGCCCGTCGTGGCGCTCGACCCGTAGCCGCAGACCGAAGCAGTCGCTCAGCGCCGCGTCCGTGAGCACTTCGTCCGGCGCGCCGGCGGCGACGACGCGGCCGTCGCGGAGCAGCAATGCGTGCGTCGTCGAGGTCGGCAGCTCCTCGAGATGGTGCGTCGCGGTGATCGTCGCCAGGCCGGGGCGGGCGGCCGCCGAGCGGGCGAGCGCCGCGAGCAGGAGCTCGCGTCCGGGAAGGTCGAGGCCGCCCGCGGGCTCGTCGAGGACGAGCAGCGGCGCGTCGAGCATCAGCGCCCGCGCCAGGAGGATCCGCGCGCGCTCGCCCTCGGAGCACGTGCCGATCGCGCGGTCGGCGAGCTCGGCCGCGCCGACCTCCGCGAGCAGCTGCCGCGCGTGAGCCTCCTCGTCCGGGCCGATCCGGTCGGCGAGCGTCGCGAGCGTCCCGGTCGCGCCGGAGAGGACGAGATGCAGCGGCGTGCGGCCCGGCAGCACCGCGCGTCCGAACGCGGGCTCGACGAGGCCGATGCGCGCGCGGAGCTCCTGCACCGGCACGCGGCCCATGCGCGCCCCCGAAATCGTCGCCGTGCCGGAGCTCGGATGGATCTGCGCCGACGCGAGCCGCAGCAGCGTCGTCTTCCCCGCGCCGTTCGGGCCGAGGATCGCCCAGTGCTCGCCGGCGCGCACCGTCCAGTCGACGCCGGAGAGGATCTCGCGGCCCGCGCGGCGGACCGTCGCGCCGGCGAGCTCGACGACCGTCACTTAGAGAACGAGCTCGGCGAGCATCTGCAGCGCCTCGGGCTGCGGCGTGCCGACGATCAGCGTCGTGACCGGTGTCTCGCGCCACGCTGCGAGCCGGTCGCGGATCCGCTCCTTCGGGCCGATCAGCGCGAGCGCGTCGACGAGTGCGTCGGGGACGGCTGCGATCGCCTCTCGCTGCTTGCCGGCCAGGTACAGCTCCTGGATCCGCTCGGCGTCCTCCTCCCAGCCGTAGCGGCGCACGAGCGCGTTGTAGAAGTTCTTCCCCTTCGCGCCCATGCCGCCGATGTAGAGCGCGAGGTACGGCTTCAGGAAATCGCGGAGCGCCGGGACGTCGTCGCCGACGAGGACGTGCACCGTGGCGGCGATCTCGAAGTCGTCAGGCGCGCCGGCGATGCTCTCGCCGAACGCGTCGCCGAAGCGCTCGGGGTCGACGAAGATCGGCAGCCAGCCGTCGGCGATCTCGGCCGCGAGCGCGACGTTCTTCGGGCCGATCGCGGCGAGGTAGATCGGAATGTCGGCGCGGAGCGGTCGCATCATCATCTTCAGCGGCTTCCCGAGCCCCGTCGCTCCGGGGCCGTCGTACGGGATGCGGTAGTGCTCGCCCTGGTGCTCGAGCGTCTCGCGACGGAGCGCGGCGCGGACGATCTCGACGTACTCGCGCGTCTTGCCGAGCGGCTTGCCCCACGGCTGGCCGTGCCAGCCCTCGACGACCTGCGGGCCGGAGGTGCCGAGCCCGAGGATGAAGCGGCCGCCCGACATCAGGTCGAGCGTCGCCGCGGTCATCGCCGTGTTCGCCGGCGTCCGCCCGGGGATCTGCATGATCGCGGAGCCGACCTTGATCGTCGTCGTCGACGCGGCGAGCCACGAGAGAACCGTGACGGCGTCGGTGCCCCAAGCCTCGGCGGCCCAGCCGAGTCGTAGCCGAGCCGCTCCGCCTCCAGGACGAGCGGCACGAGCTCCGCCGGGTTCGTCCCCGGCGGCGCGTAGCCGAGATTCACGCCGAGCTTCATGGTCGCGATCCTACGGGTGCTGCTCTCCTTAACGGGGTCAGACCCCGTTAAGAGCGCGGCGACCGTAAGATCGGCAGCCGGTGGCTCACCCCGAACTCGCAGCGGAGCAGGCCTACGTCGACCGCGCCTACGAGTGCCTCGACAAGATGCGCGAGACGCTCGGCAAGACGCAGAACGCGATGGCGACCGAGTGGGCGGCACTCGCGATGGAGGCCTGGGCGAAGCGGCGCGCGCGGACGTTCCAGGACGCGGAGCGCGGGCTCTGCTTCGGCCGGCTGACGCTCGACGGGCCGCCGCGGCCGCTCTACGTCGGCCGCCGCTGGGTGCACGACGACAGCCACGAGGTTCTCGTCATCAACTGGCAGGCGCCCGCGGCGCGGCCGTTCTACACCGCCACGCCGACCGACCCGCACGGCGTCACGCAGCGGCGCCGCTACCGCACCGACGGACGGAAGATCGTCGACATCTCCGACGAGGCGCTCGACGGCACCGGCGTCGAGGGCGCGACCGTCTCCGACTTCCTCCTCGAGGAGCTGGAGCGGCGGCGCGACGGACAGATGCGCGACATCGTCGCGACGATCCAGTCCGACCAGTACCGGCTGATCACCGCCGAGCCGGACGGCGCGCTCGTCGTCCAGGGCGGCCCCGGAACCGGCAAGACCGCCGTCGGCCTGCACCGCGCGTCGTGGCTCCTCTACACGCACCGCGAGCAGCTGCGCCGCGTGCTCGTCGTCGGCCCGAACCCGACGTTCATGGACTACGTCTCGCATGTTCTGCCCGCGCTCGGCGAGGACGCGGTGGAGCAGCGCGCGGTCTCGGAGCTGCTCGACGGCATCGAAGTCGGGCGCGAGGAAGTGCTGGACGTCGCGCGGCTGAAGGCCGACACGCGGCTCGTCGACGTCGTGCATCGCGCGGTCGAGCTGGCGGTGAAGCCGGCGCCCGAGGAGCTCGTCCTCTACGCCGACGGCAACTTCATCTCGGTGCGGGAGCGCGAGGTGCGGGAGCTGCTCGACGCGGCGCTCGACTCCGGGCTCGCGCTCGCGCCCGCGCGCGAACGGTTCCGCATGGCGCGTGCTGCGCCGGTTCTACGAGCGCTACGGCGAGCTCCTCGGGCCGATGGCGCTGCGCAGCTTCGAGGATCTCGAGGCCGCATTGCGGAAGAACGGCTTCCTCACGAAGTACCTCGACCGCGTGCTCGCGCTCCCGCGTGCGGACAAGCTCGTCGCGCGGCTGCTCACGTCGCCGGCCGCGCTCGCGGAAGCCGCGGACGGGATCCTCGACGCGGACGAACAGAAGCTGCTGCTCCGCGACCGCCCGCGCCGAGCCGCCGACCTGATCTGGAGCGAGCACGACCTGCCGCTCCTCGACGTTGCGCGCACGCTGCTCGACGGAGCGCCGCGGGCGTTCGGCCACGTGATCGTCGACGAGGCGCAGGATCTCTCGCCGATGCAGCTGCTGACGATCTCGCGCCGCGCGGTCGACGGCTCGCTGACGATCCTCGGCGACGTCGCGCAGGCGACCGGCCCGGTCGTCTATCGCGCGTGGGGCGAGCTCGAGCCGTACCTCCCCGACGTCGAGGTGACCGATCGAGGAGCTGCGGCATGCGTATCGCGTCCCGGCGGAGATCATGGAGCTCGCGCTGCCGCTGCTCGACCTGATCGCGCCCGACGTCGAGCCGCCGCTCGCGTACCGCCAGGGCGGCGACCCGCCGCGGCTCGTGCGGGTCGCCGAGGACGAGCTGATCGCGGCGGCGCTGCGCGAGGCCGGCGACCTCGCCGAGCGGGACGGGCTGCTCGCGGTGATCGTGCCGCGCGCGCTCGCCGTCGGCACGCCGAGCGGCGACGCCTTCGACGAGGCGTCCGTCCCGGTGCTCACGCCGCGCCAGGCGAAGGGGCTCGAGTTCGACCACGTCGTCGTGGTCGAGCCGGCAGCGATCGCCGAGGACGGAGAGCAGGGCCTCCGCGAGCTCTACGTCGCGCTGACGCGGCCGACGAAGACGCTCGTCGTCGTCCACGCGCGTCCGCTGCCGGAAGGGCTCGGCGTCGCGTGAGGTACTGGGAGGACTTCCAGCCCGGCGACGAGGCGGTCCACGGCACGCACACGATGACGGAGGAGGAGATCCTCGCCTTCGCGCACGAGTACGATCCACAGCCGATCCACGTCGACCGTGAGGCGGCGGCGGCGGGGCCGTTCGGCGGGCTGATCGCGAGCGGCTGGCAGACGACGGCGATCTACATGGGCCTGTTCGTCCGCGCGCAGATGCGCGACACGGCGGGCATGGGCTCGCCCGGCGTCGAGGAGCTGCGCTGGCTCGCGCCGGTCCGCGCCGGCGACGTCCTCACCGCGCGGAGCCGGATCCTCGAGGCCTGGCCGTCGGAGAGCGACCCCGGCCGCGGCACGATCGTCAGCGACAACGAGCTCGTGAACCAGGACGACGTCGTCGTGATGCGCTTCCGCGCGCGCATGCACATCGCGCGCAGGCCGCAGCTGAACGGATAGCGTCCGGCTCATGAAAATGCGCTCACTCGGAGACGGCGGCCCCGAGGTCTCCGTCGTCGGACTCGGCTGCAACAACTTCGGCGCGCGCGCCGACCTCGCGCAGACGCGCGCCGTGATCGACGCCGCGCTCGACGCGGGCATCACGCTCTTCGACACCGCCGACATCTACACCATGGGCACGAGCGAGGAGTTCATCGGCGAGATCCTCGGAGACCGGCGCGACCGCATCGTCCTCGCGACGAAGTTCGGCAAGCCGTTCGACGGCGCGCCGGCGATCCCGCGCGGCTCGACGGAGTACATCCGCTGGGCTGTCGAAGGGCTCGCTCCGCCGCCTCCGCACCGACGTGATCGACGTCTTCCAGATGCACGAGCCCGATCCGGAGACGCCGATCGAGGAGACGCTCGGCACGCTGAACGAGCTCGTCGACGGAGGGGAAGGTGCGCTACATCGGCTCGTCCAACTACTCCGCCGAGCAGATCGAGGAGGCCGACCGGGTCGCGCGCGAGCGCGGCTTCGCGCGCTTCGTCGCCGCGCAGAACCACTACAGCTTCGTCCATCGCGAGACCGAGGACGAGATCCTGCCGGTGTGCGAGCGGCTCGGGATCGGTCAGCTGCCGTTCTTTCCGCTGGCGAGCGGGCTGCTGACCGGCAAGTACACGCGGGGCGAGGTCGCGAGCGAGGGTCGGCTCAAGGGGCGTGAGCACGCTGACGCCGACTTCGATCGCGTCGACGCGCTGCAGGCGTTCGCCGACGAGCGTGGCATCGTCGCTGCTCGACGTTGCGATCGGCGGGCTCGCGGCGATGCCCGCGATCGCGTCGGTGATCGCAGGCGCGACGAAGCCGGAGCAGGTCTACGCGAACGTGAAGGCCGGAGAGTGGGAGCCGACGCCGGACGACGTGGCGGCGCTGCGCGCGCTCCGCTGATCGCCGACGCGAACGACGTCGATCTCGTCCGCGCGTTGTTCCGCGAGTACGCCGACTCGCTCGGCGTCGATCTCTCGTTCCAGAGCTTCGAGGAGGAGCTCGCGGCGCTGCCGGCCGGCTACGACGCGGTGCTCGTCGCGCGCCTCGGCGACGACGCGGCTGGCTGCGTCGGCGTCCGCCCGCTCGAGCCGCCGATCTGCGAGATGAAGCGGCTCTACGTTCGCCCGCTCGCGCGCGGGACCGGGCTCGGCCGCGCGCTCGCCGAGGCTGCGATCGTGCGCGCGCGCGAGCTCGGCTACGCGCGCATGCGGCTCGACACGCTGCCGCAGATGGGCGCGGCGCAGGAGCTGTACCGCGTCGCTCGGCTTCGTCGAGATCCCGCCGTACCGCCACAACCCGGTAGAGGGCACGACGTACCTCGAGCTCGTCCTCTAGCGCAGGATCGGCACGAGCCTGCGGAGCCGCGCACGCTCCGCCGGCAGATAGAAGCCGAGCGCGAGCAGCACGAGCGGGTACACGATCACGAGCAGCAGCGACGGGACGAACGGGAGATGCGGCACACGCGCCGCGAGCGTCAGCCCCGCGCCGACGAGGAGGACCGTGCAGACGCGCCGCCACTGATACGCGACGCGGTAGACGCTCTGCGCGTAGATCGTCATCCCGACGAAGAGCGCGACGTACGAGACGAGCGTCGAGATCGCGGCGCCGACCATTCCCCACTTCGGGATCAGCCAGAAGTTCAGAGCCGATGTTGATCGCGGCGCCCGAGCCGGCGACGACCCAGTTCAGCTGTGTCCGCCGCGCGCGGCCCGAGCCGATCGCCATCACCGTGTAGCCGGCATAGATCGCGAACGCGAACGCGAGCAGCGCGACCGCCTCCTGCGCGCGCTGGTAGCGCGGGTTCGTCAGCAGCGCGACCCACCACGGCGCGAGCGCGCCGAGCCCGAGCGCCGCCCACGACGCGATCGCAAGCAGATACGTCAGCACGAACGAGTACGTTCGCCGGGCCTCGCGGTCGTCGTCGATCGAGTACGCGAACGCGGGCCACGCGGTGCGGAACGCAACCATCACGAAGGTGATGATCGACGCGACCTTGATCGCGACGGAGTAGACGCCGACCTCGGACGGGCCTTTGTACCAGATGATGAACTGGCGGTCGATGAAGTTGATCACCCAGAGCGCAAGCGCCGCGGGCACGAGCGGCATCCCGAACTTCTGCATGCTGCGGAAGAGCGTGCGGTCGAACTGCAGGCCGAGCTGCTCGAAACGGTAGATCACGAGCGCGAAGTAGACGAGCAGTGTCCCCGTGAAGTTCCCGATGATCAGTCCGATCGCGCCCTTCTGCCAAACCGCGACGAAGAGGATCGTGGCCATGATCGTCACGAAGACGTTCGTGACGCTCGCGATCGCGTAGGCCGTCGAGCGCTCCTCGACGCGGAAGAGCGCTGTCAGCTGCTGATAGTTGGTCTGCGCCCAGAGCCCGACGGAGCCGGCGATGACGAGGTTTGCGCTGTTGCTGCCGAGACCGAGCAGGCGCGCGATCTGCGGCGCGAAGATCGTGCCGATCGCGAGCCCGAGGGTCGCCATCCCCATGGTGAACCAGAACGACGTGCGGACGACGGTGAGCTTGTGCGACGCCTCAGGCGCGTCGAAGTAGAAGCGGAAGAAGGCGCTTCCGATCCCGAGCTGCAACAGGATCGAGAGCACTGCCGTCAGCGCCGTGATCGTCTCGACCTTGCCGTACGCGCTCGTCGGGAGGTAGTGCGTGTAGAGCGGCAGCAGGATCACCGCGAGGACGCGCGAGACCATCCCGCCGAGGCCGTAGACCGCGGTGTGGCGGCCGAGCCGCTTCAGCTCGTGAGCCAGCTTCATTGCAGTCCAGCGTAGAGATCGACCAGGCGGGCGGCGACGGCGTCCGCGTCGTGGACGCGCTCGACGTAGGCGCGGCTCGCGGCGCCGACGCGGCGCCGTTCGTCCGGCGACTCGACGAGCGGGCGGAGAACGTCCGTGAGTTTCTCCTTCGTCGCGTTCACGATCGGCACCTCGACGCCGAATGCCTCTTGCGTCCGCGTGACGGCCTCCTCGTGGAGGAACGTGACGACCGGCTTGCCGAGTGCCATTGCCTCGATTGCGAACACGCCGTACCAGCCCGCGTTCAGCTGGTCGACGACGATGTCCGCGTTGCGGTAGCGCTCGAACGCTTCACGGTGGTCGAGCCCTTCGACGATCTCGAGCTCGACGTCGAGCTGCTCGCACGCTGCGACGACGTGCTCGGTTCCCTTGCGCGTGCGCGACGACGGCGCGTGCAGCACGACAGGTCGTTCGCGTTCGGACGGCGGTGCGGGCTCGATCCCGCTGAGGTCGATTCCCGGCGGAATCACGAACGCGTCCGGAACCCAACGCGCCGCGTCGTACGAGCCGACAACGCGCGCGCCCGCACGCCGCGACCACGCGAGCTCCTCCGGCGACTTGCCGCGAATGTCGGAGCCGAGGAAGTGCATCACCGACCGCTTGCCGAGCGCCCGCAGCAGCGGGAACTGCGCAGACTTCGGAACGAGCGTGAGCCCGAAGTAGAAATGGAACACGTCGGTCTGCCGCGCGAGCCGGCCGAACGCGCGCCACTGCGTCGCCTGCTGCCGCGCGAGCCCGCCGCTGCGGTTCAGGTCGAGATCGGCCTCGGGATGCAACGCGTACCGGTTGAAGACGACGAGCCGCGCGTCGACGCCGCGCCGCCGCAACGCCTGGACGTTCGTCCACGGGATCCCGGCCGTGTTGACAGGACAATGCGTGACCCTGAGCACGGCGCCACGCTAGCGCCAATTCACAGGTCGCTCTCAACCGACGTCTCTACTCTGGAGCAATGGAGCCAAACGAAGAACACCTCACCCGCCGCGGCTCGCTCGTCCGCCTCGCCGGACTTGCCGCCGCGGCAGCGGGCGGAACCGCCGCCTGGAAAGCGACCGAGGCCGACGCCGCGGGACCACAGGCGGTCGCCTCTGGCCTCGTCACCTGCGTCCTCTCGCCGGAGATGACGGAAGGGCCGTACTACGTCGCCGCGGACGCGAAGATCCGCAAGGACATCCGCGCCGGACAGGCCGGCACGCCGCTCGCGCTCAAGCTCGGCGTCGCGAACGTCGCGAGCTGCAAACCCGTCAAGAACGCCGCGGTCGACATCTGGCACGCATCCGCCGGCGGCGTCTACTCCGACGAGCAGCAGAACAACACCGTCGGCCAGACGCTTTCTGCGCGGCGTGCAGAAGACGAATGCCAACGGCATCGCGACGTTCACGACGATCTACCCCGGCTGGTATCCCGGACGCACGGTGCACGTCCACGTGAAGGTGCACGTCGGCGGCAACGTCGTGCATACGGGACAGCTCTTCTTCAATGACGCTCTCACCGACGCAGTGTTCCGGAGGTCGCCGTACGCCTCGCGCGGAAGCCGCGACACGCGCAACTCGAACGACTCGATCTACGTCAACGGCGGCAGCCGCTCGCTGCTCACCGTGAAGAAGCAGGGCGCGGGCTACGTCGCGACGATCTGGATGGGCGTTCACGTCTAGATCCGCCTTGATCCGAGCTCCCGATTGGAGTTCGATAGCGCGACATGACCGCGGTCGCGCCAACGCAGGCTCCGCCCGGGACGCGCTCCGCCGTGGCTCGCCGTGCCGCTGGTCGCGTTCGCGCTCGTCTCGCTGACGGCCGGGCTGCTTGCGAAGCACCAGCCGCGCGGCAAGGGCTACTTCCGTCTCTTCTTCAGCGACCCCGTGCATCTGAAGGCGGGGTTCGCGACGGCGGCCGTCGTGCTCGCGTGCTTCCAGCTCTTCAGCGCGGCGTGGATCTTCAAGAAGCTGCCGTGGGCGCCACGGCGCCTTCGCCGCGAAGGTGACGATCGTCCGGATGCACCGCTGGCCGAAGTGGGTGCTGCCGACCGCCGGCGGCCCCTAGCTAGGTGTCGAACTCGACCTGGTCGAAGTAGCGCAGCGCCGTTCGTCCCGGACGCACGCGCGCGTGTAGCGCGGCGAGCTCGTCGTCGCTGATCTCGCCGAGCGCGCGCTTCACGCCGAGCCACGGCAGGTTGAGGTCGTCCTGGTAGACGATCGTCGAGATCCGCGGGTTCACCTCGATCACGCGGTCGCCGACGAGCTGGATGTTGAAGAACCACTCGATCCGCAGCTCGCGCACGATCCGGTCGGCGATCTCCATCAGCGCCGGATCCTCGAGCGTGACGAAGTACATCGCGAGCCCGGCGCGCATCGCCTCGCGCGTCTTCGGGTGGCCGAGCACGACGCGCTCGCCGTCGCCGATGCCGTCGATCGTCCGCTCGCCGCCGGTCGCGAGCTCCATCACGAGCAGTTCCGTCGTGTCGCCCTGGAGCAGCTCCACCGCCTCGTCGAGCGTCATCGCCACGGAGCCGGGCCGTTCGTGCAGCAGCTGGTGCGCGCGGTCGACCGTCGGGTCGAGGATCCGGAAGCCGCGCGAGCCGGACGAGAACACCGGCTTGAAGCAGACGGGCCGCTCCGGATAGCCGAGCTCGCGCGCCGCGGCCTCGACCTCCTGCGCACCGGCGACGCGGCGGAACTCGACGGTCGGCACGCCGATCCGCTGCAGCAGCGCGTAGCTCTCGGCCTTGTCGTTCGAGCGGTGGATCGTCTCCGGCGACGACACGAGCACCGGAACGGGAAACGTCTCGCGCACGCCGGCGAGCCCTTCGAGATCGAACGACGACTGCGGGAGGACGACGTCGACGTGCTCGCGCTCGACGAGCTCGCGGATCGCGTCCGCGTAGCCCGGATCGGACCCGGCGGGCACGACGTGGAACGCGTCGCAGAGATGCTTGCCGATCGCGCGGTCGCTCATGTCGGTGCCGACGACGCGCACCTCGCGTTCGCCGTTCTCGCGCAGCGCTCGGATCAGCCGCGCGGCACCGGGCGCGCCGGCAGCACTGAGCAGGACGGTCGTCATTCGAGATCGATCCGGTCGTTGCGCAGCAGCTCGAGCCAGTCCTCGCGCTTCGCGTCGAGCATCGCGCGCATCGTCTCGCCCATCGTCGCTCCGTCGTAGACCCAGATTTCAGGATGGACGAGCAGCTGGAGCCACTCGAACGCGCCGGCGGCGAGCTCGTCGTGCGGACAGCCCTCACGCCAGTGCTGGTTCGAGTCGGAGCGGTACAGGCCCTTCGTGAAGTACGGCTCCTCCATCACGTTCACTGCGCCGACGATCGGCTCGTTCACGTACTCCGGGTCGGGGTTGTGCCACGCGACGACGGCGTCGAAGCGCGAATCGAGCTCGGCGCGCGGGTGCACCGCGTGCAGGCCGACCGCGTGTCCCCACTGCCGCAGCTGGCGCTGCGCGTAGTGCCCGACGTGCGAATCGAGGTTGTAGAACGCGCTCTCGCGTCATCAGGAAGTACGTCGCGCGCACGCCGAGCTCGTGCTCGAGCCGCGCCATCTCGAGTGCCGCCTCGAGCGAGAGGTCGACGTCGTGGCGGAGAAACACGTCGCCGGGGCGCGGGATCCGGTCGAAGCTCGCCCAGTCGTAGCCGCCGGCCTTCGCGGCCGCGAGCAGCTCGGCGTAGTGCTCCATGTCGAACGCGCAGCTCATGCGCGTCCAAGTATCCACTGGAAGGTGACCTCGCCCTCCGGCTCTCGGAAGGTCACGACCTCGTCGCGCAGAAGCTCGAACCCGGCTTCCTCGAGCAGCCGCGTGTTCTTCGCGGGCGGGAAGCTCGAGAAGTACGTCGGTGCGCCGAGCCATTCGCCGACCCAGCCCTCGATGTCCCCTGTGCCGAGCGCGGTGATGAAGAGACCGCCGGGGACGAGCCAGCTCCGGATGCTCTCGAACAACGGCGCGAGGAGATCGCGGGGCACGTGGTTGAACGAGTAGAACGCGGCGACCGCGTCGAACGACTCCGGGTCGAGCTCGAGCTCCGTGAAGTCGGCGCAGAGGAACTCCGCGCTCGGCACGGCTTCGCTCGCGCGCCGCACCTGCTCCGGCGACACGTCGACGCCGGTCACCGCGAAGCGCTCGGCGAGAAGCCGGGTGTCGGGGACGCCGGCGCCGCACCCGAGCTCGAGCACGCGTGCGCGCGGCGGCAGCCGCGAGACGAGCTCGCCGCGCCAGGCGGCGCGCGGGTCGCCGACGATTCGGTCGCGCCACTTCGCGAACGTCGGGCCGATCGCGTCGTAGCCGTCGGCGACGATCTGCACGCGCGGATCCGTCACGCGGGCTCCACGTCGACGTGGAGCAGCCGCGCTGCGGCCTCCGCCCGCTCGAGCGCTTCGAGGTTCGTGTCGGCGACGGCGATCACGTAGCCGCGCCGGTCGCCGTCGAGTCGCACCGGACGGATCGTCTCGCCGACCTGGAGGTACGTGTCGGCCTGGACGACGCCGGGTGCGGTGAGCACCGGCTCGAGCGGGCCGATCGCGCGGACGACGCCCGTCGGCAGCGGCCCGGGCTCGGCGGTGAAGAAGCGGATCGCGAGCGGCTGCTGGAACTTCGGCAGCGCGATCTCGTCCGGGACCTCCTCGCCGAGCGCCGTTCGGAGCGCGACCTCGACGAGGTCGACGCCGACTGCGTGGCGGACGAGGTCGGCCATCTGGCCGCCGGGGATCCGCGCCGCGACCTCGATCACGAGCACGCCTTCGTCGGTGACGAGCAGCTGCGGGAACGCGATCCCGTCGCGCATCCCGAGCGCCTTGGTCGCGTGCGCCGCGACGCGCTCCGCCTCCTCGAGCACGTCGCCGTAGATCGTCGCGGGATAGACGTGGATCCAGCCGACACCGAAGCCGATGCCCGGCGGGCGCAGCCGGTCGGAGAGGGTCAGCGGCGTCGCGTCGCCGTCGCGCGCGACGACGATTCCGTTCAGTTCGAGCCCTTCGTGGAAGCGCTCGATGATGACCTCGCCGCCGCCGGACTCGTGCAGCGCGATGTGGAGGCTCGCTTCGAGGTCGTCCATCGAGTCGAGCCGGAAGATCCCGCGTTGCCCGCCCGAGTCGGCCGGCTTCAGCACCGCCGGGAAGCCGACGGTCTCCGCTGCAGCCTTCGCCTCGCGCAGGTCGCGCGCCCCCGCGAATCGCGGCTGTGGGACTCCGGCCTCGGCGAGCCGGCGGCGCATCGCGATCTTGTGCGTCATCAGGTGCGCCGTCTCGGTTCCGATCCCCGGCAGTCCGAGCCGCTCGGCGACCGCGGCGACGACCGGCACTGCGCGGTCGGCGGAGATCGTCAGCACGCCGTCGACTCCGTGGAGTTGCGCGACCGCGATGACGCCGTCGACGTCCTGGAAGTCGACGACCTCGCCCACGTCGGCGACGGCGAGCCCGAGGGCGTCCGCGTTCCTGTCGACGGCGACGGTGCGCAGGCCGAGCTCCTGCGCATGGAGGATCGCCCGCCGCTGGTGGCGGCCGGCGCCGACGAAGAGGACGGACTTTGCGGCCACCGCGGGCGATGCTACTTGCGCGGTGCGAGGGCGTCGTCCAACAGCCGCAGCAGGATGTCGACGTCGGTCTCGTCGCCGTCGAGCACGCGCAGGACGAAGCCGTTCAGCACCATCGTCGCGAAGCGGCCGAGCTCGCGCGCGGGGACGTCATCCCGGAAGGTGCCGTCCGCCTGGCGGTCCTCGAACCAGTCGACGATCTTCGGCGACTCGTCGTCGCGCATCTCGTCCATCCGGCGCAGGAACTCGGGGTTCTGCCGCAGCCGCGCTTCCATCTCGAGCATCACGCCCAGCCAGGCTGGGTCCTCCTCGGCCATCGCCCGGACGGCTGATTCGATCCCACGCTCGACAATGAGGTTCCCGTAGCGGCGGCTCGTCTCGGCAGCGAGCTCGATAAAGAGGTCCTGCTTGTTCGCGAAGTAGTTGAAGATCGCGCCCCGGGAGAGGCCGGTCTCCTCCTCGAGCTTCGCCACCGTCGCCCCGTCGTACCCGTGCTGGGCGAAGGCGCGGCGGGCGCCCTCGAGGATCTGGGCTCGGCGCGCGTCCCGGTGCTCCTGGCTGACCTTCGGCACATCTGCACTTTACAAAACCGTACGGACGTTTTATATTATCCGCCATGATCCGGCACAACCGCTCGCTGCTCGGCCTCGTCGTCGCCGAGCTCGTCTCGTTCACGGGCTCCGCGATGACCTTCGTCGCCCTGCCGTGGTTCGTGCTCGTCACGACAGGCTCGATCGCGAAGATGGGCTGGGTGCTGGCGGCGGAGATGCTGCCGATCGCGATCTTCGGGATCCCGTCCGGCTCGCTCGTCGCCCGGCTCGGCGCCAAGCGGTCGATGCTGATCGCGGACGCCTGCCGCGGGCCGCTGCTGATGGTGCTCCCGATCCTGAAGTGGACGGGCAACCTCTCGTTCGGCTGGATCCTCGCGGTCACGTTCGCCGTCGGCTGCTTTGCGGCGCCGTACTTCTCGTCCTCGCGGCTGATCATCCCCGAGGTCGTCGGCGACGACGAGCGCGGGGTCGCGCAGGTGAACGCGGTGATCGGCGGCGCGAACCAGGTGACGCAGATCCTCGGGCCCGTGCTCGCCGGCGTGCTGATCGCCGCGACGAGCCCGCCCGTCGTGCTCGTCGTCGACGGCGCGACGTACCTCGATCTCCGTGCTGACGATCGCGTTCGTCGTCCGCGCCGGCCGCAGGGTTCATCAAACGGGCGAGTCGCGCGGCGTGCTCGCCGGGTTGAAGTTCCTCATGCATGACCGCCTGCTCGGGCCGATTCTGCTCGCAGCGTGCGGGATCAACCTCGTCGCACAGGGTCTGATCGTCGGGGTGCAGGCGCTCGCGTACTTCCGCTACGACCAGGACGCGCACGTCGTCGGCTACCTCTTCGCCGCGTTCGGTATCGGCGCGCTTGCCGGTGCCGTCGTCGCGCAGAATCTCGCGCAGAAGGTCGACCTCCTGAAGCTCTGCGCGTTTGCGATCGTCGCGATGCCGCTGCCGCTCTGGCTGATGTCGATCCCGATGCCGTGGCAGACGGCGGCGCTCGTGCTCGCGTGCTTCGGGTTCTTCACGCCGCTCGTCAACGCTCCGCTGATCGGCGTGCTCACCGTGCGCACGCCGGCGGCGCTGCGGCCGAAGGTGATGACCTCGACGATGACGGTCGCGACGCTCGCCGGCCCGCTCGGGTTCCTCGCCGCAGGCGAGGCGCTCCGCTACGTGTCGCTGACGGCGCTCTTTGTCGCGATCGCCGCCGGCCTCACGCTCGGCGGGCTCGTCTTCGCGGGCGTGCTCCTACGCAACCGCGACGCCCCGCCGGCGCCGGACACCTCCGTTCCGGCGCCGGCGTAGGCCTGCCACACCGTCTCGTCCTGCGCGGCGGGACGAAGTTCTCGCCTTCGGTGACGAAGTTGGCACGCGCGCGTCACGGTCGGCGCCGTATTTTCTGCCCCACCCAGAAAGGGTGGGGGGTGGGTTGGTGGGCCGGCCGCAGCACCCGATCCCGGTCACGAGCTTTGCGTACTGCGCCTCGGCTCGTCGCGATGCCGCACGTCGCGGACGGCAACGCGCAGGCGCTCGCCGATCGTGCGCGGATGGAGCTCCGCGAGCAGCACCGCGCCTGCGCCCGGCCCGCCGGCGCCGTAGTGGACGCCGCGCACCTCGTCGAGCGTCGCGCTACGCCAGCCGTCGTCGGCGGCGTGAAGGTACAGCTCGTCCTCGAAGACGAGGAAGCCCGCGCGCTCGAACGCCGCGATCCATTCGTCCGGCTCGCGTTGCACCTGCCAGCCCTGGTCGTCCCGCTCTCCGGTCGGGACGCTGACAAGCACGCGCCCGGTGGGGCCGATCACGCGGCGGAGCTCGCGCAGCGCCGCCTCGTCGCCGGCATCGTCCCGTGGCGCGTCGACGGCATAGACGTCGTTGTCGCGGCCGACGTGCTCGAGCG
This sequence comes from uncultured Actinomycetes bacterium, assembly GCA_963816455.1. Taxonomy (GTDB): domain Bacteria; phylum Actinomycetota; class Thermoleophilia; order Gaiellales; family Gaiellaceae; genus Palsa-739. The sequence goes on along the minus strand of CAWFKM010000007.1, from coordinate 17,001 downwards.
TCGAGATGCACAACGCGAGATCGAAAGAGTCGTCGGCGAAACGGAAGCTCGCGCACGTCGGCGACGACCGGACGCAAGCCCGGCACCGCGACCTCGGCGAGGTCGACGCCGACGAGCTCTGCCGCGCCGAGCGCCGTGAGTCCCGCGAGATACGCAGGCTCGGCGAACGCGTAGCCGACGTCGAGGACGCGCGGCTCGCCGTCGTATCGGGCGAGGCACCACTGGATCTCCACCGGCGCGCTCGTCGCTCGTCGCGGCGCGCGCCGAGCCCGCGCGGCCGCGCAGGTCCACGCACGTCGCGCGGCTTCGCCCGCTCCGCCGCCGCGGCCGAGACCGCGCCGTCGAGCACCGCCACCTGCCGAACTCGTCGCTCGACACGAGCTCGCGCAGGAGCCCGGACCGGGACAGCGTCCCGTCGGCGAGCGCCGCGACTGCCCGATCCCGCGCGTCGTCGTCCACCCGCCGTCGCACGACGAGCCGCCACGCGCGCGCGACGAACTCCTCGTCGCTCCCGCCCGCCGCTTCCAGCCAGGCCTCCAGCTCGCCGTGCATGGTCGGAGGCTAGAGTGAGCGCGATGTCCCTGCAGGGAAAGCGGATCTTCGTCACGGGCGGCGCGGGCTTCATCGCGACGACGCTGGCCCACGAGCTCGTCGACGCGAACGAGATCGTCGCGCTCGACAACCTCCACCGGGACGCGCTCTCGAGCACCGAGCTCGCCGACCACCCGAACTTCACCCTCCACCAGGTCGACGTCCTCGACGCCGACGCGGTGCGGGAGCTCGCGCGCGGCGCGACCCACATCGTCCACTGCGCCGCGATCGCCGGCGTCGACACCGTGCTCGAGAGCCCCGTGCGGACGATGCGCGTGAACATGATCGGGACCTACAACGTGCTCGAGGCGGCCGTCGCGACGCTCGACACGCTGGAGCGGCTCGTCGACTTCTCGACGAGCGAGGTCTTCGGCACGCACGCGTACAACGTCGACGAGGGGCACGTCTCGACGATCGGCTCCGTCGGCGAGGCGCGCTGGACGTACGCCGTCTCGAAGCTCGCCGGCGAGCACATGGCGCACGCGTACCACGACGAGCTCAAGGTGCCCACGGTGACCGTGCGGCCGTTCAACGTCTACGGCCCGGGTCAGATCGGCGGCGGTGCGATCCGCGCGTTCATCGAGGCCGCGCTCGCCGGTCGCGACCTGACGATCCACGGCGACGGCGCGCAGATCCGCGCCTGGTGCTACGTCGACGACATGGTCGAGGCGCTCCGGCTCTGCCTCGAGCGGCCCGAGGCGGTCGGCCAGAGCTACAACGTCGGCAACCCGCGCTCGGCCGTGACGATCTTCGACCTCGCCCAGCGGATCAAGCGGCTCACGGGCTGCCCGGGCGAGATCGTGTTCCAGCCGCTCCACTACACCGACGTCGAGCTGCGGATCCCGAACGTCGCGAAGGCGAAGGAGCAGCTCGACTTCTCGGCGAAGGTGGAGCTCGACGAGGGGCTCGAGAGGACGATTGCGTGGTATCGCAGCCGCAAACCGGCGCTGACGTAGTCCGGCTCGCCTGGCCGGACGTCGGCGACGAGGAGCTCGCCGAGATCGCTGCGGTGCTCGAGACGGGCCAGCTGACGATGGGCCCGAAGGTCGAGGAGCTCGAGGAGCTGCTCGCCGCGGCCGCCGGCGCCGAGCACGCGGTCGCCGTCTCGTCCGGGACGGCGGCGCTTCACGTCGGCGTGCTCGCGCTCGGAATCGGCCCCGGCGACGAGGTGCTCGTGCCGGCGTACACCTTCCCGGCGACGGCGAACGTCGTCGCGCTCGCCGGCGCGCGACCGGTGCTCGTCGACGTCGACCCGGTGACGATGAACATCGATCCCGAGGACGCGGCGCGCCGCGTGACGACGCGGACGAAGGCGATCCTCGCCGTTCATCTCTTCGGCCGCCCGGCGCGGCTCGAGGAGCTGCCGGACGTGCGCGCTGCTCGAGGACGCGGCGGGTGCGCTCGGCGCGTCGTACCGCGGCCGTGCGTGCGGCGGTCTCGGGCTCCTCGGCTGCTTCTCGTTCCACCCGCGGAAGATCGTCACGACCGGCGAAGGCGGCGCGGTGACGACGAACGACGCCGGCCTCGCGGAGCGGTCGCGCTCGCTGCGCCATCACGGCTGGTCGCCGTCCGGTCGCTACGACGACATGCCGGAGGGCGCGTACAACTACCGCCTCAGCGACGTGCTCTGCGCGCTCGGCATCCCGCAGCTGCGCCGGCTCGACGAGCTGCTCGCCGCGCGCGAGCGGGTCGCCGCCGGCTACGCGGAGCGTCTCGCGCGGCTCGACGTCGTGCTGCCGCAGGCGGACTCCGGCGACCGGCACGGCTGGCAGGCGTACGTGATCCAGCTCGAGCGGCGAGACGAGGCGCTGGAGTCGCTCCGGGCGCAGGGAATCCAGTGCCAGATCGGCACCTACGCGCTTCACCGCCTCGGCGCCTACCGGGAACAGGGCTCGTTCCCCGGCGCGGATGCCGCGTTCGAGCGGGCGCTGGCGCTGCCGCTCCACTCGCGGCTGACGGAGGCCGAGCTCGACCGGGTCGCGGACGCTCTTGACAAGGTTGTGAGTGATCACTCATAATGGCGGCATGGAAATGACAGACGACGAGATCGACGGCAGCCGAGCGGCGCGACGACGTGCTCGACGCCGCGATGATCGAGTTCGCCGAGCGCGGCTACGAGGGCACGTCCACCGAGGACATCGCCCGCCGGGCCGGCATCTCGCAGCCGTATCTCTTCCGCCTCTTCGGCACGAAGAAGCGAGCTGTACAAGGTCTCGGTCTCCCGCTGCATGCGCGAGACGCTCGAGATGTTCCAGCGGGCGGCCGAGGGGAAGCGCGGCGAGGAGGCGCTCCGACGCGATGGGAACCGCCTACACGACGAGCTGATCAGCGGCGATCGCGTCCGGCTGCGGGCGCAGATGCAGGCGTACGCGGCCTGCGACGACCCGGAGATCTGCGAGGTCGTCCGCGACGGCTTCGGCGACCTCGTCGCCTACGCGCGAGCGCGTCTCGGGCGTGCCGGCGGAGAAGATCGCGCAGTTCTTCGCCACCGGGATGCTGCTCAACGTCCTCGCGTCGATGCAGGTGCACGACGGCTCGGAGCCCTGGGCCAAGATGCTGCTCGACGGCCTCGGCAAGGATCTCTAGCGACCCTTTTTTCACCACGGAGGAAGTGATGACTCACACACAAAAGCGCTCGGCGATCTGGACGGTGGCAATCACCTCGGTCGCGCTCTTCATGGTCAGCCTCGACAACCTCGTCGTGACGACCGCGCTGCCGGTGATCCGGCACGAGCTCGACGCGTCGATCTCGCAGCTCGAGTGGACGGTCAACGCGTACACGCTCACCTTCGCGGTGCTCCTCCTCACCGGCGCCGCGCTCGGCGACCGCTTCGGCCGGCGCCGCATGTTCGTGGTCGGCCTCGCTGCTCTTCACCGTCGCCTCGGCGGCGGCCGCGCTCTCGACCTCCGCGGACGCGCTCGACGTCGCGCGCGCGCTCCAGGGCGTCGGCGGCGCGATCGTGACGCCGCTCACGCTGACGATCCTCTCGGCCGCCGTGCCGGCCGAGCGGCGCGGGCTTGCGCTCGGGATCTGGGGCGGCATCGGCGGGCTCGCGATCGCGATCGGCCCGCTCGTCGGCGGCGCGATCGTCAACGGCGTCTCCTGGCACTGGATCTTCTGGCTCAACGTCCCGATCGGGCTCGTGCTCGCGCCGCTCGCGCTGCATGCGGCTCGAGGAGACGAAGGGCCCCGACAAGAGCCTCGACCTGCCCGGCCTCGTGCTCGTCAGCACCGGCCTGCTCGGGATCGTCTGGGGGCTCGTGAACGGCAACTCGCACGGCTGGTCGAGCACCGGGATCGTCGCGGCGATCGTCGTCGGCTCGCTCCTCGTCGCCGCGTTCGTCGCCTGGGAGCTGCGCGCGAAGGCGCCGATGCTGCCGATGCGCGTTCTTCCGCGACCGCACGTTCACGCTCACGAACGTCGCGTCGCTCCTGATGTTCTTCGGGATGTTCGGCTCGATCTTCCTGCTCGCGCAGTTCTTCCAGACGGTGCAGCACTTCTCGCCGCTCGCGTCGGGGCTGCGCATCCTGCCGTGGACCGCGATGCCGATCTTCATCGCGCCGATCGCAGGCGCGTGGTCGGACCGGATCGGCGGCCAGCGGCTGATGGCGACCGGGCTCGCGCTGCAGTCGATCGGCCTCGATCTGGATCGCCGCGGTCACGACCGTCGACGACGCCGTACGCCGACCTCGTCGCGCCGTTCATCCTCTCCGGCGCCGGCATGGCGCTCTTCTTCGCGCCCGGTCGCGAACGTCGTCCTCAGCGCGGTGCGGCCGGAGCAGGAGGGCAAGGCCTCCGGCGCGAACAACGCGATCCGCGAGCTCGGCGGCGTCTTCGGCGTCGCGGTCCTCGCCTCGATCTTCGCCCGCCTCGGCGGCTACGACAGCGCCGCGTCGTTCGTTCACGGGACGACGACCGCCGTCTACGTCGGCGGCGCCGTCGTCGCGCGTCGGCGCGGTCGCCGCTGCGTTCATTCCGGCGAAGCGTGTGCGCGTCGGTGAGGCCGCCGCGGTCGAGCCGGCGCTCGATGCGGTCGCATAGGAGGCCGTAACTCAGCTAGTACTTCGGTGTGGGGGAGAGAGATGACCGCCGGGCTGGAGTGACCTTTTGGGTCCTCGCGCTCGGCGGTATCTCGTACGCGCTCCTCCAGTCGCTCGTCGCGCCGGCGCTCCCCGCGTTCCAGCACGAGCTGCACACGTCGGAGAACAGCGTCAGCTGGATCCTCACGGCCTACCTGCTGAGCGCGTCGATTGCGACGCCGCTGCTCGGGAGGCTCGGCGACATGTACGGCAAGGAGCGGCTGCTCGTGATCGCGCTCGCGCTCCTCGCCGTCGGCACGCTCGCCTCGGCGCTGGCGACGGCGCTGCCGCTGATGATCGCGGGCCGGGTCGTCCAGGGCACGGCCGGCGGGATCTTTCCGCTCGCGTTCGGGATCATCCGCGACGAGTTTCCGCGTGAGCGGGTCGCGGGCGCGATCGGGTTGATGTCGTCGCTGCTCGGCGTCGGCGGTGGTCTCGGCGTCGTCCTCGCCGGACCGATCGTCGCCCACCTCGACATCCACTACCTGTTCTGGCTGCCGCTGATCCCGATCGTCGTGGCGACCGTGCTGACGCAATGCTCGTGCCGGAGTCGCCGGTGAAGGTGCCGGGAACGCGTCAACTGGGTCGGTGCGGCGCTCATGTCCGTCGGCCTGATCGCGGTACTCGTCGGCGTCAGCGAGACGTCGAACTGGGGCTGGTTCTCGGCGCGCACGCTCGGGACGGTCGGCTTCGGGATCGTCGTCCTCGTACTGTGGGTGAGGAACGAGACGCGCTCGCCGAACCCGCTCGTCGACATGCGGATGATGCGCATTCGCGGTGTCTGGACGACGAACGCGGTCGCGATGCTGCTCGGCTTCGGCATGTACTCGTCGTTCATCCTCCTCCCGGAGCTCGTCGAGACTCCGACTCGGATCGGCTTCGGGTTCGGCGCGTCGGTCACGCAGGCCGGGCTCTTCATCGTCCCGACGACGATCACAATGCTCGTCGCCGGCATGCAGACCGGCCGGCTCGAGAAGCGATTCGGGTCGAAGCCGCTGCTGCTCGGCGGCACGCTCTTCACGGCGAGTGCGTTCATGATTCTCGCGTTCGCGCGTTCCGAGAAGTGGGAGATCTATCTCGCGTCCGCGCTGCTCGGAATCGGGATCGGGCTCGCGTTCGCGTCGATGGCGAACCTGATCATCGAGAACGTCGGACCCGCGCAGACGGGGATCGCGACGGGAATGAACACGGTGATGCGGACCGTCGGCGGAGCGTTCGGCGGCGCTGCGACCGCGTCGATCGTCGCCGCGACGGTGGGCGCGAGCGGCTACGCGACCGCGACGGGATTCACGGTCGCGTTCGGCCTCTGCGCCGGCGCGCTCGTCGGGGGCGTGGTCGTCGGCCTGCTGATTCCGCAGCGCCGGCCCGAGGCGGCATTCGGCCCGCACCCGACCGGCGACATCGCCGAGTCGACCGCGACCTAGCTACTAAGCGCTGTTGCCGAGCGCCATGACCGTGCGGCGGTTGCGGCTGACGAGCTTCGCCGCGAAGAGCCGGTCGTCGGCCTTCCGGAAGAGCTCGACGGCAGCAGTGCCGTCGTCGGGCGACGCGGTGGCGCCGAAGCTGAGGTGGAGATCCTCCGCGCCGAGCGTCCGGGCCAGCCGGGAGCAGACGAGGAGCGCCTCGTCGACCGGAAGATCGGTGAGCATCGCGAACTCGTCGCCGCCGACGCGGGCGAGCTCGTCCGCCGGCCGGGCGACGCTCTGGAAGGCCTCCGCCACACGGCGGATCGCCGCGTTGCCGCCCGAGTGGCCGTGAATGTCGTTCACCTGCTTCAGGTTGTCGATGTCGGCGAGAACCAGCGTGAACGCGGCGGGGGAGCTGCAGCGGCGCGCGAGCTGCTCGTCGAAGACGCGCGCGTTGCCGAGCCCCGTGAGGAAGTCCTTCGACGCGTGCTCGCGGAGCTGCGACACGAGGTCCCGGTTGCGGCGGGCGAATGCGCCGACGAGCGCGCCGACGCCGACGAAGGTCACGACCCGGATCCCGGCCGTCTCGACGATCACGCCCGCGCCGCTCGGCGTGTGCGGCCCGAGGAAGACGACGAGCATGTAGAAGCCGGTTGCCACGAGGCCCGCGGCGGCTCCGATGTACTCGTCGGTGACGAGGGCCGCGAGGCAGATCGGCAGGTAGAAGAACGCTGAGATGCCGAGGAGCGGCGATTCGAAGATGTAAAACGCGGCGAAGACGCCGACGTATGCCGCTAGGGCCGCAACGAAGAGCAGTCTCCGGCCCGCAGTGCCGCGAGGAGCCACATTCCTGATGTTGCTGACCGCGGGGTACTGCCGCCTCCCCCCAACGAGGGAGCCGACGGCTCTTCGACTGCGCCGACGGCCTCTGCGGCGACAATGGCGGCGTGGCAGCCAACGGAGCGGCGCGTCTGCTCGTCCTCGGCGCCGGTCCGGCGCAGCTCGGCATCCTCGGAGCCGCCCGTCGGCGCGGGCTGACGGTCGTCGCCGCCGACCGGGACGCGCTCGCGCCCGGGTTCCAGCTCGCCGACCGGCGCGCGGTCGTCTCGATCGAAGACGAGCCCGCGATCGAGCGGCTCGCGCGGGCGGAGGAGGCCGACGCGATCGTCACCGCGGGCACCGACCACGCTGTCGCGATCGCCGCGCGCATCGCGCAGCGGCTCGGGCTGCCGCACCCGCTCACTCCGGAGGTCGCGCAGCTCGCCGTCTCGAAGCAGCGCCAGCGCGAGCGTCTCGCCGAAGCGGGGATCCCGCAGCCGCGCTCGATTGTCTGCCGCTCGCCGGTGGAGGTCCTCGCGGCGGCGGACGAGCTCGGGTATCCGGTCGTGATCGAGGCGCCGAACCGGCTCGGCGAGCGTGGCGTCGGACTCGCCGTCGACCGTGACGCCGTCGCCGCCGCTGCGGCCGACGCGCTCGCGGAATGGCAGGGCGACTACCTCCTCGTCGAGGAGCTCGTCGGCGGCCGACTCGTCACAGTGGACGCGTTCTCGGTCGAGGGCAGGCTCGTTGCGCTCACCGTCACCGACCGCGAGCAGGCGCCGGCGCCGGCGTTCGGCGTCACGCTCGCGCAGCTCTGGCCGGCGGCGCTCGACGAGGAGGAGATGGGCGCGGTTGTCGCGCTCGCCGCCGCGGCCGCCGAGGCGCTCGGCGTCCGCTCCGGTCCGACGACGACCCAGGTGCTGCTCGGGTCGCGCGGTCCGCTGCTCGCAAAGCTGTCGGCCCGTCTCGGCGGCGGCCACGACGCCGAGCTCTGCCGCGCCGCGCTCGGCATCGACCCGAACGAGCTCGCCGTCTCGGTCGCGCTCGGCGAGCCCGTCGGGGTCGAGCAGCTCGTGCCGCTGCACCGCGCCGGCGGCGCCTCCGTTCGCTTCCTCGTCGCGCCTCCCGGCGAGCTGCGCGAGGTCTCCGGCGTCGACGAGGCGGCCGCGGTCTCCGGCGTCGAGTGGGTGCGCGTGTACCGCGAGCCCGGCCACCGCTTCGAGCCGCTTCGCCGTGCGTCCGACCGCGCCGGCGCCGTGCTCGCGGTCGGGCCGTCGCTCGCGTCGGCGGTTGCAGCGGCGTCCGGCGCGGCCGAGCTGGTCCGGTTCGTGGTGGAGCCGGTCGAGGCCGTCGTGTGAGCCGCCGCACCGTCCGCGTCGTGCTGACGCTCCTCGTCACCGGCCTCTGCATCGCGTACATCCTCTGGAAGATCGACCTCGGCGAGACGGTGCACGTGCTCGCGAACGCGGAGTGGGCGTGGGTGCTCTTGGCGGTCGCAATCATGGTGGGATCGGTCTGGCCGATGGCGTGGCGCTGGCAGCAACTCCTCGCGGCGCGAGGCGTGCACGAGTCGATGCCGCGGCTCGTGCGGACGTACTTCGTCGGCTACGCCGCCGGACAAGTGCTGCCGACGTCGCTCGGCGGCGACGCATCGCGGATCTACGAGACGTCGCGCCGCCATCGCGACACGAGCGGCGCCGCGGCGAGCACCGTCCTCCTCGAGCGCGGCCTCGGCGGCGTCGCGACACTGCTCCTCGCCGCGATCGGGTTTGCGCTCGCGCTCGGCCACTACGACGTCGGCGGCTATATCTGGGTCGAGCTCGCGTTCGTCGTCGGCGCGGTGCTCGCCGGCGTCGTGCTGTTCTCGACGCGGCTGCACCCGATGCTGCGCTGGACGCAGCCGGCACTCCGGTTCCTGCGCATCGAGCGACCGCTACGCGAGGTCTATATCGCGCTGCACTCGTTCCGGAACGAGCGGCGGCTGCTGATCTGGATGTTCCTGCTGACGGTCGTCGTGCAGGCCGTGCGCGTGCTCGCGATCTGGTCGTCGGGGAAGGCTGTCGGCGTCGATCTCTCGCCGCGGCCGTACTACGTGATGGGGCCGCTGTTGTTTCTCGTGATGCTCGTGCCGTTCACGGTGAACGGGCTCGCCGTGCGCGAGACGTTCTTCGTCAGCTTCCTCACCGCGCTCGGCGTCAGCGCGAACGCCGCGTTCGCGACCGGGTTTCTCTTCTTCCTGGTCACGATCGTGCTCGCGCTTCCCGGTGCCGTAATCCTCGGGTGGGAGGGAACGCACGGCGGCGGCTCGCAGCAGGCGGCGCCCCGATGACGGACGCGTCGGTCGTGGTGGTGACGTATAACGCGCTGCCGTGGCTCGAGCAGTGCCTCGACAGCGTTCACGGCGTCGAGACGATCGTCGTCGACAACGGCTCGAGCGACGGAACGGTTGCGTTCGCGCGCGAGCGGTTCCCCGAGGCGCAGCTCGTGGAACAGGAGAACCGCGGGCTCGCCGCCGGCTGGAACGCGGGCGTCGCGCGCGCGACCGGCCGCTACGTGCTGCTGCTCAACTCGGACGCGTGGCTGCACGAGGGCGCGCTCGACGCGCTCGTCGCGTTCGCGGATGCGAATCCGGAGGCGGCGGTGGTCGGGCCGCGGCTGCGAAATCCCGACGGCACGCTTCAGCGGTCGGTGCGCGGCTTTCCGACGCTCTGGCGGCTCGCCACCGAGTACTTCTTCCTCCGCAAGCTCGCGCCGAGGTCGCGCGCCTTCAACGCGTTCTACGCGGGCGGCTTCGACCACGACTCGGTCTACGACGCCGAGGTGCTGATGGGTGCGGTCTGGCTCGTCCGGCAGGCCGCGATCGACGAGATCGGCGCCGCCGACGAAAGCTTCTTCCTTTTCAGCGAAGAGGTCGACTGGGCGTACCGCTTCCGCGAGGCGGGCTGGCGGTCGCTGTTCTTCCCCGGCGCGGAGGCGACGCACGTGTACGGCGCGTCGCACAAAGGGAAGCTGTACGTGGAGATCCAGCGCGGGCACCTGCGCTTCCTTGCGAAGCACCGCGGGCCGGCGTACGCGGAGCGCGCGCGCAGGCTGCTGCTCGTCGCGCTGCGGCTGCGCGGCGCGCTCTACCGCGGCGAGCGCGGGCAGAGCTATCGCGACGCGGCGACGTGGCTCGCCTCCGGCTCGGCGGAGGAGCTGCTCCGGTGAACCGGCACGAGTACCGCCTGCTCGACCGTCGCCTGCCGGGGCTTCTGCTCGCGCTGCCGCTGCTCGGGATCGCGTGGCTCCTCCCGGAGACCGGCTTCGGCCTCTGGTTGCGGCTGACCGCCGCGACGCTGGTGCTGCTGCTCCCGGGCCAGCTCGTCGCGCGTGCGCTCGGCCAGCGCGGCTCGCCGGCGGTGATCTCGTGGTCGGTGGCACTCGTCGGCGGCGCGCTTGCGATCACGTTCGCCGTGCACGCGTCGCTCACGCTGACGCTCGTGCTCACGCTCGTCGCCGGAGTGGTCGCGCTGCCGTTCTCGCTCCGCGCCAAGACGGAGCCGGCGCCGCGCGGACGGTGGGCCGTCGCGATCGGCGGCATCGCGCTCGGCGCAGCGCTCTGGGGGATCGAGGGCGTCGTCAAGGGCGACGGGATCTTCCACCTCGGCCGCGTACGGAAGCTCGACGACCTCGGCTCGCTCACGCTGCGCGCCGTCGACGAGTTCAAGGACGGCGGCCTCCATCCCGGCTACGCGTTCCCGCTCTGGCACGGCTGGCTCGCGCTCGTCGCGAAGATCGCCGGCGTCGACCCGACGAAGGTGATGCTGCACGAGCCGAGCGTGCTCGCGCCGATCGCGCTCGTGATCATCTTCGAGACGGGAGTCGCGGTGTTCGAGTCGTCGTGGCTCGGTTTTGCGGCGCTGTTCGGGCAGGTGTCGCTGATCGCGCTCGCGCCGGGCGGCGGCGGCGCGTTCGCGTCGATCGAGCTGCCGGGGACGATGGCGCGGCAGATGCTCGTGCCGGCGGTGGTCGGGCTTGTTCTTCCGCTTCGTCCGTGGACCGTCGTGGCCGCTCGCGCTGACGCTCGCCGCCGCGGGGCTCGACCTCGCGCTCGTGCATCCGACCTACGCGTTGTTCGTCGCGATTCCACTCGTCGGCTTCGCGCTCGCGCGGCTGCTGCTGACGCGAACGGACCTGCGTGCGAGTGCGGCCGCGCTCGGGTCGTTCACGCTGCCCGTGGTGCTCGCCTTCGCGTGGCTTGCGCCGATCGTCGCGGAAACGCAGTCGTACTATCCGAAGCCGTCGGAGCTCGCGCGCGCGCTCGCGCAGTACGCAACGGATCTCGTCGTCAGCTCGACGCACGCGTATCACCTCGCCGCGGGAGTCGTCGCGCGCAGCGGCGCCGTCGCGGTCGCGTCGCTTGTCATGGTCCCGCTCGCGGGACTCGCCGCGCGACGGCGGTGGAGCGCGTTCGTCCTGGGCGGGACGGTGCTCGTGCTCGCCGTCGAGTTGTCGTCGTTCGTGTTCCCGCACTTCTCCGATCTCGTGTCGCTGTCGCAGTCGCGGCGCGCGGCGGGATTCGTCCCGTTCGCGATCGCGTTCGCCGGCGGGCTCGCCGTGCTCGCGCGCGCGACGAAGTGGTTCCTGCTGCCGATCGCGTTCATCGCCGGCGTCGTGCTCGAGGTTCGCTTCCCCGGCGACTTCGGAACGAAGCTCCATCACGGCGGTCCGTCGATCGCGACGTGGATCGCGCTCGCCGGCGGGACCGCGGCGCTCGTCCTCGCGGTCGTGTTCTCGCGAAAGCTCAGCGGCCGCTACGAGAGCGCCGGACCGGTCGCCGCGCTCGCCGCGCTCCTGTTCGTGCTGCCGATCGCCGTGCACGGATTCCGCCACTGGAACATCGAGTCGAAGAAGGATCCGTACGCGCTCTCATCCGGCCTCGTCGACTACCTGCGAAGCGACGTGCCGAAGCGCGCGATCGTCCTTTCCGATCTCCAGACGAGCTACCGGATCTCGGCGTACGCACCCGTCTACGTCGCCGTCGCGCCGCCCGTGCACGTCGCGGACACGAAGGCGAACAACCCCTACGCGCGCGCGACCGCGCTGAAGTCGTTCCTCGCCACGGGGAGCCTCGCGACGCTGCAGAAGTACCACCCCGGCTGGGTCGTGCTCCGCACCCGCCGGACGGTCCCGATCGCGCACCTGGAGGCGAGCGGACTGCGACCTGTCTACAGCGACCGGCGGTTCATCGTCTTCAAGCTATGACGGCCGACGTACGATCGCGCGGGTGAAGGTGCTCCTCGTCACGCTGTACTTCCCACCTGCCGGCGGCGCGGGCGTGCAGCGGTCGCTGAAGCTCGCGAGCCATCTGCCCGCGCTCGGGATCGAGACGCACGTGCTCGCGCCGGACGACCCGAAGTGGGTGCACGTCGACGCCGACCTGCCGCTGCCGACGCAGGCGTGGGTGCATCGCGCGCGCTACGTCGGGCCACGCGGACGGCGGATCGCCGACGAGCAGTACGGTCGCACCGGAATGGAGCTCGCGCTGCTGCAAGCGTCGACGATCGGCCGCCGCCTGCTCGTGCCGGACGAGAACGTGACCTGGAACGCGACCGCGATCCCGAAGGCGATCTCGATCGTGCGCAGCGAAGGGATCGACGTCGTGCTGACGACGTCGCCGCCCGGCTCCGTCCATCTCCTCGGCGCCGCGGTGAAGAAGGCGACCGGCGTGAAGTGGGTCGCCGACCTCCGCGACTCGATCGTGCTGCATCCGCACCGCTCGGCGGACGGTTTCGCCGCGCTCGTGAAGCGGAAGTCGCGCGCCGCCGTCGCGCACCTCGTCGCCGCGCAGGCGGACGCGATCGTCACCGCGGCGGAGTCGATCTCGGTGGAGACGCGCGGCATCTCGCCACGCGGCCCCGTCGTCACGATCGCGAACGGCTGCGACTTCGACGACTTCGCCGGGCTCGAGTACCAGCGCACCGACCGTTTCCGGCTCACGCACGCCGGCTCGTTCTTCGGCAAGCGCGATCCGAAGCCGTTCCTTCAGGCGCTCGCCGACTCCGGGCTCGACGACGTCACCGTGCGGTTCGTCGGCGACTTCCGTCCGGGTGACCGCGAGTTCATGGACGTCGCTCGGGCTCGCCGACCGCGTCGAGTTGATCGACTACGTGCCGCGCCGCGAGTCGCTCGCGCTGCAGCGGAACTCCGACGCGCTGCTGCTGCTGATCCCGGACGCCGGCGGCCGCGGCCGCGGCGTCCTTTCCGGAAAGGTCTTCGAGTACCTCGCCGCGGAACGGCCGATCCTCGCCGCGGTGCCGCCCGACGGTGCCGCTGCGCAGCTGATCCGCGACACCGGCGCCGGCGTCGTCGCTGCCGCGGACGACGTCGCCGGTCTGCGCGCCGCCCTCGTCGACCTGCACGAACAATGGCGCGACGGCAAGCTCGAGGGCACGCCGCTCTCGCCGGAGTGGCGCGACAAGCTCTCGCGCGCACGCCGCGTCGAGGAGCTTGCCGACCTGCTCAGGAGCCTCGCATGACCGCCGCGGCATCGCCGTCCCCCGTGCCGTGAGCCGCACGCGCGTCGCGGACTTCTTCTTCCTCGCGACGTTCTTCTGCGTCACGTTCGAGAAGGTGCACTGGAACCTCGCCGGCTCCGTCGGGATCGCCGACGTGATGACGATCCTTTTCCTCGTCTCGTTCGTGCTCACGAGCCGCGGCCCGACGCCGCGCACGACGGGGATCATCCTGCTGTTCTTCGCGGCGTTCCTGCTCGTCTATCTCCTCGGGTTCTTCAACCTCGAGACGAAGCAGGGGTTCGATCAGTACACCGAAGGGGATGGTGAAGTTCGTGCTCCACTTCCTGTTCCTCGCAGCGGCGGTCGCATATCTCGCGCGCCGCGGCGAGCGCTTCTACTGGCGCGCGCTCGCATGGTTCACGGGCGGGATCGTCGCGAACGCGGTCTACGGCGTCGCTCCAGCTGCTCTCCGCGCGGGCCGGCCACAACCTCGACCACGTCCTGCTCTCACCGCTCACCGGCGGCGCGAGCTCGATCAACATCTACGGCGCCGTGAACGGCCAGAGCGTCTACCGGCCGAACGCACTGACCGGCGACCCGAACCATCTCGGGATCATGCTCGAGATCCCGCTGCTCGCCCTGACGCCGGTGTATCTGCGGCTCGAGCGCGGACACCGGCTGAAGTGGCCGCTCGGCGGCGTGCTCGCGTTCCTGCTCGTCGTCGAGCTCGCGACGCTGTCGCGCAGCGGCCTGCTCGGGCTCGGTGTCGGGCTGCTCGTGCTCGCGCTGCCGTACCGCCGCTTCGCGTGGTCCCGCGCGCTGCTGATCCCGCTCGGCATCGTCGCGGCGGTGCTCCTGTACGTCGTTTACTCGCGGTGGCACTACTTCTCCGTCGTCCTGCGCTCGCGCATCCAGACCGGCGGCGCGTCGACGTCGACGCACTTCGCGGTCTACGACTTCATCCCGAAGATCCTTCACTCGCACCCGTTGCTCGGGCTCGGGCTGAACAACTTCTCCGTCTACTACGAGTTCGTCACCGGGAAGACGAACTGGGGGCCGCACTCGTTCTACGTCTCGCTGATCGTCGAGACGGGGATCGTCGGGTTCGCCGCTCTTCATGGTGTTCCTGCGCTATCTGTTCGTGCGGCTGCACGCGGCGCGCGTGCTCGGGCGGATGCTCGACGCGGCGCGCGACCCGCTCGGCCGGCGCGTGCGGCCGCTTGCGTGGGGCTTCACCGCTGCGCTCGCCGGAACACTCGCGGCGAACTTCTTCTACCTGACGATGCAGTTCTATTACTTCTACGGATTCGCGGCGCTTGCGCTCGCGCTGCCGATCGTGTTTGCGAGGCGCGTCGCCTGAAGGTCGCGGTCCTGACGACGTCGTTTCCGCGCGGGCCGGAGGATCCCGCGGGGCGGTTCGTCGCCGACGCGGTCGACGGTGTCCGCGCGCGCGGCGTCGAGGTCGCGGTTGTCTCGCCGGCGTCGTTCCGGCATTTCGGGATCGCGTACGGGCACGGGATCGTCGGGAACCTGCGCGCGGCGCCGTGGCGCGTGCTGCTCGTGCCGGCGTTTCTCGCTGCGTTCCGTCGCGCGGCGGCGCGCGCGGCGGACGGCGCCGATCTCGTGCACGCGCACTGGCTCGCCGCCGGCGCGGTCGCGGCGACGCTCGGGAAGCCGTACGTCGTGCAGGTGTGGGGGACGGACGTCGAGCTCGCGCGGCGCGCGCCGTGGCTCGCGCGTCCGGTGCTCGCGCGCGCGCGGCTCGTGCTCGCGGCGTCGACGGCGCTCGCGGAGGACGCGCGGCGGCTCGGCGCGCGCGAGGTTCGCGTCGTGCCGAGCGGTGTTGCGATTCCGGACGCGGTCGGCGCGCCCGACGAGCCGCCGCACGTGCTCTACGTCGGCCGGCTCTCCGCGGAGAAGGGCGTGCTGGAGCTCGTCGAAGCGGCGGCGGGGCTGCCGCTCGTCGTCGCCGGCGACGGTCCGCTGCGCGCGCAGGTTCCGGGCGCGGCCGGCTTCGTCCCGCCGGCGGAGCTCGGCCGCTGGTACGAGCGCGCCGCCGTCGTCGCCGCGCCGTCGCTCCGCGAGGGCTACGGCGTCGCGCCGCGCGAGGCGATGGCCTGGGGCCGGCCGGTCGTCGCGAGCCGCGTCGGCGGCCTCGTCGACGCGGTCGAGGACGGCGTCACGGGGCTGCTCGTCCCGCCCGGCGACGTCGCCGCGCTCCGCGCAGCGCTCCAGCAGCTGCTCGGCGACGCGGAGCTCCGCGCGCGTCTGGGCGCCGCGGCGCGCGAGAAGGCGCAGCGCGAGCTCTCGTCCGCCGTGGCCGCGGAGCGGCTCGAAGCGGTGTACGCGGAGGCGCTCGCGTGAGACCGGGGCTGTACCTTCACGCGCTGCGCGTCGCGCGGTGGCGCCAGCTTCGCGCGCGCGATGCGCCGGCCGCTCGCGCGCAGGCGGTTCCCCGGCGACGCGCCGCCGCGTGACGCGCGTCCGGTTCCGGCGGTCGAGGCGCTCTGGCGCTCGCCCGCGTTCGAGCCGGGAGTCGCCGCCCGATCCCGCGACGCGCCTCGGCGGCTTCCACGCGGAGTACGGCGAGGACGTTCTCGCCGCCGCGCGCGCGGGCGACGCCGACGGTGCGCGCGCGCTCGTCGACAGCTGGATCGACGACCATCCGCCGCGCAACGACGACGCGTGGCATCCGTATCCGCTGTCGACCCGCGCCGGCAACTGGATCGCCGCGCTGACGCTCGTGCCGGAGCTCGCGTCGCCGCGGCTCTCGGAGAGCCTCTGGCTCCAGCTGCGCCGGCTCGAGGCGAACGTCGAGGACGACATCCTCGGCAATCACGTGATCCGCAACGCACGCGCGCTCGTTCTCGGCGGCGCCGCGTTCGACGAGCCGGCGCTGACCCGACGCGGGCATCGACCTGCTGCGGCGCGAGCTGCCGGAGCAGGTGCTCCCCGACGGCGGCCACTACGAGCGGAGCCCGGTCTACCACCTCGTCGTGCTCCGCGACCTGCTGGAGATCCAGGCCGTGTCGCCGCACTCGTGGCTCGGCGACGCGATCGACCGGATGCGCGCTGTTCGCGGCTGCGCTCACGCGGCCCGACGGCGAGCCGGCGCTGTTCAACGACGGCGGTCTCGAGCAGGCGCCGGAGCTCGAGCTGCCCGAGCCGCCGGACGGCCTCGTCGTGTTCGAGGACTCCGGCTTCGCCGTCGTCCGCGAGGGACCGCTCTGGCTCGCGTTCCGCTGCGGTCCCGCCGTCGCCCGCAGTTCCTGCCGGCGCATGCGCACGCCGACGCGCTCTCGTTCCAGCTCTGGTGGAACGGCCGCCCGGTGCTCGCCGACGCGGGCACGTACACGTACGAGCCGGGACGGGAGCGGGACTGGTTCCGAGGCACGGCGGCGCATTCGACGATCCGAGTCGACGGGCGCGACCAGTTCCGGCTCTGGGGCGCGTTCCGCTCCGGGCGCCTTCCGGTCGTGAAGCTCCGGTTCGCGCGCGAGGGCATCCTCGAGGCGACGGTGCAGCTCGGTCGCGGCGTCCGCCATGTCCGCAAGCTCGAGTGGACCGGCGGAGACGTCGTCGTCCACGACCGGCTCGAGGGATCAGG
>CAWFKM010000006.1:0-126574 GCA_963816455.1 uncultured Actinomycetes bacterium | reverse complement strand
GACGATGTCGATCTGGACGTCGAGATCCTTCAGCGACCGGATCAGCTCAAGCGTCTGCTGGTGCGAGTCGTTCGAGAACGCGATCACGACGCGGTCGACCTCGAAGAGCCGCACGATCGCGCGCAGGCGATCGTGCCCGCCGAGCAGCGCGAGATTGCTCGAGATCCTCGCGACGCTCCTTCGGCTCGACGTCGACGAAGCCGACGAGGTTGATCCCGTACTCCGGATGCTGCAGGAGCTTCTTCGCGATCAGCTGGCCGACGTCGCCGGCGCCGACGATCACCGCGTTCTGCACGTACATGGCGTTGCGCCGCGCGAGCGAGCGCGCGCGCGCCCGACCGAGCGTGATGAACGCGATCGCGGCCGCCCAGAAGATCAGCAGCTTCGGCGTGGTCGGATGCGCGAGACCCGTGACGTACGCGCCGACCCAGAACAGGAACGTGCACACCGTGACCATGTGGAACACGCCGGCGAAGTCGTCCGCGGTCGAGTGGTCCGTCCGCTCCTCGTCGGCGGCGTAGAGGCCGTACAGCTTCGCGACGACGACCCAGCCGGGCAGCGTCGACGAGGAAGACGACGATCTCGGCCCGCATGTTCAGAACGCCCATGCTGTTGTGGCGATTGACGATCCACTCGGCGAGCAACATCGCGGCGAACAAGGCCGATCAGATCGGCGGCCAGCAGCATCCGCCGCACCAGCCAGCCGCGGCCCTTCACCACCGTCGAGCGGCGGCGTCTCTCGAGGATCTCCAGCGTCCGTTCGTCGACGGTCGCCGTCATCT
Organism: uncultured Actinomycetes bacterium; assembly: GCA_963816455.1. Lineage (GTDB taxonomy): Bacteria > Actinomycetota > Thermoleophilia > Gaiellales > Gaiellaceae > Palsa-739. Next base: position 125,792 of record CAWFKM010000006.1, on the reverse strand, counting down.
CGTCGTGAATCTCGAGTCCCTGGAGCAAGGCGGCGCGCTCCGTTGCGTTCATCGCACCGGCCCCCCTCGCGCGAAGAGGGCGCCTGCGACGACGTTGCGGATCGCTTCGATCGTCGGGCCTTCGCCGTCGTCGACCTGCTCCCACGCGCCGGCGCGGTACAGCCGCAGCGTGTTGTCGCGGACGGAGAGATAGACGACGGGAAGCTCGTGCTCGTCCGCGAACGCCGCGGCTTCGACGGCGCATTCCCGGGTATCGACGACTACGAGGTCGGGCAGCAGCCAGCTGAGCAGCCCGGCGATCTCGCCGCCGCGATCGGCGAAGGTGCGGACCTCGGCGAAGTCAAGCCCGGACCGCACGGCCTCTCCCAGCAACGGCACCGAGCAGACGACGGCGACCAAGGGTCGCGCGGAATCTCCGGGCCGCAGTGGGGTCGAGGTCATGCGGTCTGCGTGGCGGCAACAGGGGCCTCCTCTTGACCGAACGCAGTTCGGTAGAACGTCGCGGCCGCCCGGCGCGACGGGAGCTCGAGCTTCTGCAGGATGTTCTGCACGTGGCGCTTGACCGTGAACTCCGAGATCGTCAGCGCCGCGGCGATCTGCTTGTTTCGCGCGCCCTGAGCGACGAGGTCGAGAACCTCGCGCTCGCGCGAAGAGAGGACACCGGCCCGGTCGCGCGCACGCGTCTGCTCGTCCTGGCCGTGAAGCGCGTCGATCATCAGCGACGCGAGATCTCGCGACAGCGGAGCCTCGCCCTGGACGACGCCGCGCAGCGCGCGCACGAGCCCGTCCGGCGAGATCTCCTTGTGCAGGAAGCCGTGCGCGCCGGAGCGCACCGCGGCCAGCACCGTCTCGCGCGACGGCTCGAAGCTCCACACGATCGTGTAGCTCGAGCAGCGCTTCGCGAGCCGCTGCACCGCCGCCACCCCGCCGAACGGCGGCAGCTCGAGGTCGATCAGCGCGATGTCGGGACAGTCGTGCTCGACGCACGTGCAGCACCTCGTCGAACGACGCCGCCTCGACGATCTCGAAGTCGCTCTCGCGCGCGAGCAGGTTGCGCACGCCGGAGCGGAAGATCTGCAGCGAGTCCGCGACGAGGATGCGCGTCCTTCTCACGTCTCGCTCCGTGCCTTCTCGGCCTTCTCGCTCTGCTCGTACGGGCGCGAATAGCCGTACCCGTACCCGTAGCCGTATCCGTAGCCCTCTTCCTCGCCGGCGCCGTGACGACGAAGCCGAGCACCGGAGACGGAACCGTCTAGAGCTGGCGTGCGAGCTCGCTGAGCATGTGCCGGCGGACGACGTTCATCCGCGTGACGACCATGACCCCGTCGACCTTCGTGCTCAGCGTCATCGCGTCGCCGACGTGGAGCACCGGCGGCGAGTCGATCAGCACGATGTCGGCGCGCTCGCGCAGGTGCGCGAGGATCTCGCTCAGCGCCGGCGTGCCGACGAACTCGCCGGGATCCGGCGGGATCGGGCCGGACGGCAGCACCTCGAGCACGCCGCTTGACCGTCTTCGCGGCGCCGTGCCGCCGTTGCCGTTGCCGTTCCCGTTGCCGTTTCCGGGGCGCGCCCTGGCCGCCGGCGCGGCTGCGGGTCCGTGATCGCGAACGAGACGAGCGCGTTCTCGAGCGACGCGTGGCCGAGCGCGACCTGCGTGATGCCGGGCCCGGTCAGGTCGAAGAACTTGTCGAGGAACGGCCGGCGCAGATCGAGGTCGACGAGCACGACGCGCTGGCCGGCGCGCGCGAGCGCGACCGCGAGGTTCGCGATCGTCGTCGACTTGCCCTCCTGCTCGACGGCGCTCGTGACCATGATCGTGCGGACGTCGCGGTCGAGCGTGACGAAGTCGAGGTTCGTCCGCAGCATGCGGAACGTCTCCGCCTGCACGCCGGTCGGCTCGTCGAGCATCACCAGCTGGTTCTCGGCGCGGAGCTTCTTGCCGCGGCGCGGCGACGCGCGCGAGCAGCGGCAGTCCGCCGAGCCTCTCGCCGATCTCCTGCGCGCTGCGCACGCGCGTGTCGAGCGCCTCCCACAGAAACGCGAGTCCGACGCCGAGGACGAGGCCGAGCACGATCGCGAGGATCGCGTTGCGGGTCGGCCTCGGCTGCACCTGACCGACGCGGTCGGCCTGCTGGACGACCGACGCGTTCGACGTCTGGAGCGCCTCCATCGTCGCGAGCGTCTGCTGCCGGTCGACGAGACGTCGCGTAGAGCGACGACTGCTGGTCGCCGGCGCGCACGAGCTGCCGGATCCGGCTGTTCACGTGACGAGCGCGCGCTGCATCGACGCGGTGTCGAGCTCGCGCCGGTAGACCGTGTACGCCGCGCGTACGCGTCGACGAGCTTCCTCGCGAGCACGCGGATCGTGGTTCGTGACGTCGAACGTGAGGAGGTCGGCGTTCGTCGCCGTCGTCACGGTCGAGTTCTCGAGGAACTGCTGCGCCGTCAGGTCCGTCACGCCGACCGCCGCGAGCGCGCGCGACGCGACCGTCGGGACGCGCGCGACGTCGGCCTGCGTCTGCGCGATGCGGTCCGGCTGAAGATTGATCCCGGTCGACTGCGTGCCGGTCAGCTGGTTCGCGAGGTTCTGCGAGCTGAGCAGCACCTGCGCCGACGCCTGGTAGAGCTTCTGCTGGTGCAGCGAGAACGCGATCGCCGCCAGCGGCACGAGCACCACCGACGTGACGATGATCCACTTCCGCCGCCGGACCACGTGCAAGTAGTCGCGCAGCGTGGCCGCGTGGCCCGTGTGCCCTCCTGTCACCTACCCTCTCCCCTCGTTCGTCCGCAGGTTTGCCGCCCTAACTCGAGCGCACATACTGCGATGTTTCTGCTGGGACCATCAATAGGTCCCTGGTCCTACCTCGTTCGAGGGACTAGGCCAGGAGTCAGCGGCTTCCGCCGAAGAGTTAGGGCAGATTTACGAAGATGTTTGGACCAGGGAGAGATGGTTCACCATCTAGCCAACAGGTCGCGAAAAACGACTTCCACAGCTGCCGGTGGGTATCCAGCGGCCCTACCCCGTGGTGCTCAGGTGCGGAGAGTCACGAACTACGCGGCTGCGAGGTACGCGCAGGCGTCGCGGCGGCCCGGGAGCGGCCCGGCGGCGATCTTCGTCACGGCGTAGACCGTGCCGTCGACGATCGAGCGTCGACCCGGGAGCCGGCGGCGGGCCGTCGCGCTCGACGAGCGTGTAGCCCTCGGGGCCGGCGACGAACAGGAGATGCGAGGTCGCGCCGGCGAAGCGGGCCGGCTCGGGCTCTGGCACGGCGGCGGCCGCCGCTTCGAGCTCGGCGATGCGCTTCGCGAGCTCGGCGTTCTGCGCGAGCGCGCCCGCGCGGGCCTTGTCGAGCGGCGACCCGCTCGACCTCCGCCTGCGCGAGCGTGCCTCGAGCTCGCGGCCGGAGCTCCGCCGTCCGAGTCGCGCGGCCCCCGCGTCTGGCTCCGGGCGGCGTCGAGGTCGCCGGTGAGCTCTTCGACCCGCGCCTCGAGGCGCGCGAGCTCCGGATCGGGAACGACAGGCGCCGGCTCGGGCTCAGGCAGAGGCGCCGGCACAGGAACGACTTCGACGGCCGGCACCGCCTGGACCGCAGGCACGGGCACCGGTTCCGCCGGCCGCAACTCCTGCGCCGGCACGGGGGAGACCGGCGGCGCGGCAGGCGCCGGAAGAGTCGGGGCGGGAGGCGCGAAACCGACGGCGTAGCCGTACTCGGACTTCGTCGGCCCGCCGGCCTGGGTCGCGAGCGCCTGGGCGATCGTCGCCGAGTGCGCGAAACCGAGCCGAACGATGACGACGCCGATCGGCTCGCCGGTGCGCTGGCCCTCGGCGAGCGCGTACGCGAGCTGCTCCTCCGAGATCAGGCCGCGCTCCACGAGGATCTGGCCGAGCGGAGTCCCGTTTTCGGACGCCGCCGCCAGAGACAGGCGCCGCTGTCGATCGTGCTCATAAAGAAGTCCTTCGCCGCAGATTTACGTGTCGCACGCTACAGCTCTGTCATCGTCAGTTCGGGGCAGTTCGCTGTGCCCCGGACGGGGGATTGCACCTCGTCTTGACATCTCCTCGAGCGCGAGTGACCATCGCAGCGAGGTCTGCGGCGTCCTCCTCGGCAATCGGGAGCCGCGGCATGGCGAAGCCACAACGGGAGCGACCGGACAGGACGAAGTATCGGATCCTGCTCGACGCGCCGTCCGGGCAGCCCGCAGCTCGGCTATCCCGGAGATCGCGGCGGCGCTCGCCGGAATCGTCATGGAGAGCGAGCCGCGCTTCGCGATCGGCATCTTCGGCAAATGGGGCTCCGGGAAGACGACGCTGATGGACGCCGTCGAGACGGAAGCTCGACCGGAAGACAGCGTCCCGGTCCGCTTCGTCGCGTGGCGGTACGAGCGCGAGGAGCACCTGATCGTGCCGCTGCTCGACACGATCCGGGAAGCGCTCCTCGAGTGGAGCGAGAGGCCGGACGCCGACGCGACGCGAGACAGGCTCGCGCGAGATCGCCGGGCAAGATCGGCCGCGTCATGCATGGCGATCGTCGCCGGCACGTCGCGTGAAGATCGGCGTGCCGGGCGCGATCGGACGTGTCGTTCGACGCGAACAAGGCGCTCGGCGGCGGCGCAAGCGGACATGAGCGACGACGAGGCCGCGTCGCCCGAACGCCGCGCTCCTTCTACCACGCGAGCTACGCGGCGCTGCGTGACGCGTTCAAGCAGTTCGCGGGCCGAGCAACGAGGACGGAGGATCGTCGTCTTCATCGACGACCTCGACCGCTGCCTCCCCGAGAGCGCGCTGCAGGTGCTCGAGTCGATGAAGCTGTTCTTCGACATTCCCGGGTTCGTGTTCGTCGTCGGGCTCGACCGCGACGATCGTGCAGCGGGTCGTCAGCTCGAAGTTCCGCGTCGACGACGCGCCAACGGCGACGGCGCGCGCGACACCCAGCTCTCGGCGACGACTACGTCAAGAAGATCTTCCAGGTCCCCTACGACCTCGCGCCGGTCGCGGTCGAACCAGCTCCCGAGCTTCCTGCGTCCGCGTACGACGAGGCGGATCTACCGGCGGCCCAGCGCAACGAGTTCCAGGACGTCGTCGAGCGCGCATCTCACGTTCCTCCTCCGCGACGGCAGCGTCAACCCGCGCGAGGTGAAGCGGTATCTGAACGCGTTCACGATCACGATGAAGATCCATCCGGGGCTCGACTCGCGACGCCGTGCTCGCGGTCCTGATGCTCGACTTCCGCCCGGACTGGGAACAGTGCGAGTCGGCGCTTCTGCCTGAACGGCGACGCTTTTCGTGGACGCGCTCGAGACGGCTCCACGACGGAAATGCCGACGCGCTCGACGACATCGGCCTCGACCTTCGGCTGCCCGACCGAGTTCGTCAGCTACACCCGGCCAAAGGCGAGCCCGGCAACGCACTCCTCACCGTGCCACGACATCGAGCGCTACATCCTCAACGTCGGGACCGCCCGACCGACGCGAGACACCGAGCTGTCCTCGCGCTGCTGCCGCGCGTCGGTCGGATGCAAGCGGAGCCTCGCGACGCTGAAGGACGAATCCGGACGCAGGCCAAGCGATGCCCTCGGGCATCCGCACACGCGGAGCGATGAGCACGCGTGCTATCGCCGTGAGCCGCATCGCGCGCCGCTCGCCGTGCCGATCCTCAGCGACATCTCGCATTCACGCCGCTCGCGCAGCAACTCGAGAAGCAGCGGGTCCGCGGAGACGCCGACCCGAGTGGGGCCGCAGATCGACGACCTCGAGGAGCTCGCGCGCACAGATCACGAAGCGGGTGCTCGCGCTCTACCTCGCGCCTCCGGGCGCGCCGCCGACTCCGCCGCCCCGACGTGGCAGCGGACAGCGCCGGCCCGCCGCCTAGCGCCGGACGACGAGAATCGCCGACATCCCGCGTTTGCGGTGGTCGGCGAGCGAGCACCAGAGGACGTACGTGCCCGGGAGCAGCCGGTACTCGCGGTCGGCGTGCGCCCCGGCCTGGACGACCGGCCACGTGTAGACGCGGGTGCCGCCGTTCCGCTTCATCCGCAGGTCGTGCGCGTCCTGGCCCTGGTTCACGAGCTCGACGATCGCGTCGCCCGTCTTGATCGTCCGCCGCGAAAGCGAGAACGAGAACTCCTGCGCGACCACCTGCACGCGCGCGGGAGGCGGGGCGGCGGCGGTCACGCGATCAGCTGCGTGCGCGGGAACGCCGACGCGCCGGGGATGACCTTGCCCGCGTCGACGCCGAGCCACTGCTCGAGCAGCGAGCTGTAGACGCCGCGGAAGTCCGCAGTTGCAATCACGTTGCCGTCGCTGTCGAGCCCGTTCTGGAGGCCCGGGAACTCGCCGACCATCTGTCCCTTCACGCGCGTGCCGAGGAGGAAGCCGACGCCGGCGGCGCCGTGGTCGGTTCCCTGCGAGCCGTTCTCCTGCGCGCGGCGGCCGAACTCCGACCAGACGTGGACGAGCACGCGGTTCGCGAGGCCGCGCGCCTCGAGGTCGCGCTGGAACGCGAGCAGCGAGTCGGACGTGAGCTGAAGTCCCTGCGTCAGCGCGGCCGGCTCGGCCGAGTGCGTGTCGTACTCGCCGGGCGCCGACATCGCGACGGCGCGGAGCGGCAGGCCTGCGCCGAGCATCGCGGCGAGTCCCGCGAGCTTCTTCGGGAAATCGTCGTTCGACGTCGGGTAGGTGACCGGGCTCGTGTAGCCGGGCTTTCCGTCCTGTCCCTGGAACGGCAGCAGCTGCTTGCGCAGGCGGTCGACCTGCGCAGCGACGCCGCCGGCCGTGCGCAACGCGGGATCGTCCGGCTGCTTGCCGAAGAGCCCGAACGACTCGAGCATCCGCTCCTGCACCTCGCCCCAGACGCGGTTGCTCCAGAAGTCGTACTGATCCGGCGCGGTGATCGACGCGACCGGCACCTTGGCGGTTGCGAGCGACGGCGCGAGCGTGTCGTCGAACGAGACTCCCTGCAGCGGGTTGTCGGCGGTGCCGACGGCGTCGAGGTAGCGGCCGAGCCAGCCGGTGTTGAGCCGCGTGTCGGTCGCGCCGACCTCCCAGTAGTGGCGCGACGTGAAGTGCGACTGGTCGGCGTGCGTGTAGCCGATCGCCGGCATCACCGTCACCTTCTTCTCCGCGTACAGCTGCGAGAGGCCGCCGAGCGCCGGATGCCAGAAGAGACGGCTGTCCTCGGCGAGCGCGGTGCCGCCGTTGAGCGCGAGGCTCGGGCGCAGCTTGCGGTAGAGCGGGTCGCCCTGCGGCGAGAGCACCGACAGCGCGTCGGCGCCGCCCTCGAGGAAGATCGAGACGAGCACCTGTTGCGGCTGCAGCGTCGCCGCGTTCGCGATTCCCTCTTCGAACGCGCGCAGGTCGAGACGCGACGCGCCGTAGACGGCGAGCGCGGCGCCGAGTCCGTGCGCGAGGAAGCGGCGGCGCGAGAGCCCGGTGCCGGCGGGCATCGGCATCCCCGGCTCGATCGCGGGCAGGCCTTTCCCGGCCTCCGCGATCGCCTTGTGCAGGAGGCGCGAGCGGTCGAGCCCGTTGCAGTGGTTGCAGTCGCGGTCATGCGGTCTGGAACTCCGGGGAGACGGCGATCAGGTGACGCAGCGCGTTCTGCGCCATCGGCGGGTACTGCTGTTGCTTCCACTTGTCCTTCTTCGCGTCGGCGAGCGCGTTGTGGACGAACGCCTGCAGCGCCGCGGTCGTGCCCGGGCCGAGCGCCGGGTTGCGCCAGAAGCCGACCGCGTCGTGGATCAGCTTCTGCGCGTCGTACGGCTGCTTCGCCTTGCCGGGGTCGAGCGCGTACGGGTTCAGCGCCTGCTGCGCGATCCACCAGCGGCCGCGCCAGCGCGCGGTGTCGAGCCAGCGCGTGTCGTCCCAGCCGGCGACGTTCGGCGGATAGAAGAGCTGCTGTCCCGCCATCGAGTCGAGCCACGTCCACGCGCTCGTGTCGATCGGGCGGCCGAGCCGGCGGAGCAGGCCCGCGGTGTAGAGCACGGGCGACTTGACCATCCGCGGGCCTTCGTAGACCGCGGGGTGGCGAAGGATCGCGGAGAGCACGCCGCGCACTTCGTAGCCGCCCTTCACGTAGAGCTGCTGGAGCGCTGCCGCCGTCGCGTTGTCGGGCGCCGTCGGCACGAAGTAGCTCCAGAGCTTCTGCACGAAGAACGACGGATGATCCGGATGCGTGACGCAGAGCCGGCACGAGTCCTTCCACGTGAACGCGCCGCGGCTCTTGAAGATCGTCTTCGTCCCGGTGTCGTGGTACTTCGGGTCGTAGCGGAAGTTCGTCAGGCCGACGTTGCGCTTCCAGTCGTTGCGGAAGCCGGTCAGCGCGCGCGCGTTCTGGCGCACGTCGGCCTCGGTGTAGCCGCGGCCGGCGCCGAGCGTGAAGAGCTCCATCATCTCGCGGCCGTAGTTCTCGTTCGGCGAGTACTTCGAGTTGTCGCTGCCGTTCAGCCAGACGAGCATCGCCGGGTCTTCGGTGACGCGGTTCAGCAGCTCGTGGAACGAGCCGAGGCCGTGCTCGCGGAAGAGGTTGTTCTGCGCGATCATCAGCCGCTGCGAGCCGACGCCCTGGTTCGACGTCGCGAACCAGTCGTGCCAGACGAGCGTCATCCGCTCGACGAGCGGGCGCGACGTGCGCACCATCCGGTCGAGCCACCAGAGATGGTCGTGGCCCCACGCGTCGTACGGCGCGAGCGGGTGTCCCTTCTCGTCGTGCGGCTGCGGCCCGACGAAGTGCTCGCGGCCCGGGTAGACGAGCGAGTGGACGGCGTCCGCGAGTCCGAGCTTCGAGAGCTTCGCCGCCTCGTTCGCGCGCGGACCGAAGCCGGCCCTCCACAGCAGGCGCTCTGCCTGCGCTGGCCCGAAATGTCCTCGGTAGACGGCGACCCCGGACACGGCTGTCTCCTTCATCGGCCGCCGCCGCCCGGGCGGGCTATCCCCTGTCCAGGTGAAGGCTAGACCGCCGCACCGGACAGGTCCAGCCCGTCCCGCGCGGTTTTACGCTCCCGTGACATTCACGTATCGGGGCCTGGCCCCTGCCGTGTAGAGAACCGCTCGTCGCCGCCGAGCGTGCCGCAGCCGTCCGGGCGGGCGATCCCCTGTCTCGGGCAACGGCTGCCGCGGACCGCGGCCTTTCGACCCGGTCGCCGCGTCCGGCGACAGGGCCCGGACCGGCCGTGACGTTGGCCATGCCACGACCTAGCTGCGCGTCCTTCTCGGCGGCGGTGCTGTGGTGGCAGCAAGTGAGCATAGGTGGCCATACAGTTCATTCCTCCTCCTTTTGGTTCCCGAGGACACTCACCGCGCGCGAGTACCTGTACGTGGCGCTTGCGAACGGCGGGGCATCCGTCGCCGTCAGCGTGCCGAGGGTTCCTGCGTACGAATCCGTGACGTTGACGGTTCTGTTCGCCGTGCTCGACGGAGATCCGAAGACGAACGCGGCGCTGTTCGACGCGGAGCCGCTCGGCGTGAAGAACGCCGACGAGCTCCAGGTTGCGGTGGCGGTGTTCGTGCCGTTCGCGCCGCTCGAGAGCGGGCACGAGTACTGCACGGGGACCGAAGCGCCGGCCGGAACCGTCACGGTCTGCTGAGCGAGCATGCAGTCCGGAAGCGAGTCGGACAGGTTCGCGACCACGTCCTCCCAGTCGTTCGGGTTGGTCACGGTGATCGTTCCGCCGACCTGCCAGCCGGAATCCGAGAAGCCGGTCTCCGCAGCGTTGACGGTGTAGTTGAACGTCGCCGTCCCGCCGGACTGCTGGACAACGCTCTTGTTGACCGCCTTCGAGATCGTCCAGGAGTACTCGCGCGCGAATGACGTGCTCGCGGTCTTCGAAACGGTCAGGTCGGCGCCGACGTAGACGGTAACCGTCGTGCTCGCGGATCCGGTCGTCCCGGTCGTGTCGGTGGTGAACGTGGCCGTGTTGTCGTGCGCCGTGCCTTTTCCGGCCGGATCGCCGGGGAAGGAGAACGGGTACGAGATCGGAGTCGTTTGTGGATCGGTGTACGAGACGGTCCCGAGGTTCCCGGCGAGGGTGTCCGTCACGTCGACGCTGCCCGTCCACGATCGTCGGAGCGGCTTTCGCGAAATCGAACGGCCTCGGGCCAGATCGCGTTGCCGGCGGCAAGCACGCTTCCGTCGCTCAGCGCCTGGTCGTCCCACTCCACCGTCACGGTGTTCGTCCCCGCGGACGGCGAGGGAGCCGTCGCGTAGTCGCACGAGTACGGAAACGCCGTGTCACCGGGCTGCACCGTCAGGCCCTGGCGCGTGTCGACGGTGCAGTGGCCGCCGTTGTCGACAGCGTCGTCGATGCCGGACAACGTGACCTCGGACGCGTCCGGGTTCGTGACGGTGATCGCGCCGTTCACATGCCAGTTGCCGGGGGTGCCGTCGTCGTGGCTCACGCTCACCGTGTACTCGAAGGTGGCGGTGCCGCCGGCAGCGATGCTCTGCGAGCTCGCGCCTGCCGACTTGGCAATCTTCCACGCGTACGTCTGCGTGTACGACGGGCGCGCGTCCTTGCTGACCGTCGGCGCCAGAGCCGTGTCACCCGCGGCGACGTGAAGCGGCTCGCAATCCGCGAACGCCTCCGTCCACAGCGTCGGATCGTCGGGGACGAAGTGTGCGGTGAAGGAGTACGAGCCCGGAGCGAGCGGTCCCTGCGGCTGCGAGCCGTCGGCGAACCCCGTGTCGTCCGGGACGGCCGAACCGGCGTCCACGCCGTCGCCCGTGCAGTCGTCGGTCCGGAAGAACGTGAAGTACACGGTGCCGACCGGCAGGCCGTTGCTCCCGCCCAGGTTCGAGATCGTCGCCACGTCGTGCACGGTGGCGCCCGCGTCGACCGGGCCTTCGATGATCCCTCCGACCGTGTCGTTGACGATCTCGGTCGTCAGGCTCGGCGTGTCCGGGATCGTGTCGGCGAGCGCACGAACGCTGTTCGTGGTCACGCCGGAAGATCCCGATGCGAGCGTCATAGCGCTTGCACCCGAGGGAACGAGACCGGCGAAGGCGACGGCGACGGGTGCGAGAAGCACCCGTGCGAGCACGGGGAGATTCATTTGCGGCGTCCTCTGTTCGGCCCCTCTGCGGCGAGGGGCTGTGTGCGGCTTGCCCGGTTATCGGGTGCGGCGGCGCCTTCGGCCCAGCCCTCACGCGAGGGATCGGAGCGAAGGAGCCTCAGCCGGAGAGCGCGACCGCGATCCGGCGCACGAGGGCCTCGCTGCCGGCGGCGGCGACGCGCGAGCGGCCCTCGAGATCGAGCGGCGCCTCGCCGAACGGCGCGTCGGTGTCGAAGAGGTCGATCGCGATGCCGAGCTCGCGGACGAGGAGCTGCGCCGCCGCGATGTCGACCGAGCGGGCGCCCTTCAGCGAGCAGACGCCGTCGAGCCGGCCGGCGGCGAGGTGGCAGAGCGACAGCGCGAGCGAGCCCATGATGCGCAGGCGCTGCGCGACGCCGACGATCTTCGGCGCGTCGCGCGCGATCAGCTCGGTCTGCGTCGCCTCGAACGCGAGGATGTCGAGCGTGTCCTTCGGGAGGATCGCGCCGAGCGGCTCGCCGTTCAGCTGCGCGCCGCCGCCGCGCGTCGCCGTCCACTCCTCTCCGGTGCCGAAGTCGTGGACGAAGCCGAAGAAGACGTCGTCCATCGTCTCGCCGCCCTCGGCGATCGCGATCGAGAAGCTGAAGAACGGGATGCCGCGCTTCGCGTTGATCGAGCCGTCGATCGGGTCGACGACGACGAGCGTCGCGCCGTTGCCGACGCGGCCGACCTCCTCGGAGACGATCGTCACGTCGAGGTCGCGGAAGCGCGCGACGATCGCGTCCTCGGCCGCCTGGTCGATCGCCGTCGTGTCGTCGCCGCCGAGGCCCGCGCCGACGACGGGCTCGCGCTCGTGGCGCGTCGGCAGCGCGGCGAGCACGCCCTGCACGTCGTCGACGGCGGCGCGGCAGACGGCGAGCCAGTCCGTCACAGCGGCAGCATCAGCAGGCCGGACGTCAGCTTCGGATAGAAGAACGTGCTCTTCTGCGGCATCACGTCGCCGCGCTGCGCGACGGCCCAGACGTCCTCGATGCGCGTCGGGCGGAGCAGGAACGCGGCCTCGGCGTCGCCGCGGTCGACGGCGGCGACGGCCTCGCGCGCGTGCGGCGTGTACGTGACGCCCTGCGGCGCGAGCCGGTCGACGGCCTCCGGGTCGAGCTCGTCGCTCTCGAGCAGCTCGTAGTGGCCCTGTCGGTAGAGGACGAGTCCCGGCAGGTCATCACCCGGTTGGTCGATCGGCGTTCCGGCGACGCCGTTCACGGCCTGCGCAACGCGGTGCGTCGGGAAGATCGTCAGCCCGTCCTGGTCGGTCGGGACGATCACGACGAGCATCCACGCCGTCGCGTCGGTGCCGTCCTCCTCGTGGAACGCGAGCGCCGTCTCGTAGCGGTGGTGGCCGTCGGCGATCAGCAGCTGCGCGTCGGCGAGCTCCTCCGTGAGCGCGTCGCCGAAGTCGGCGTCGAGCCGCCAGAGCCGCGCGGTGACGCCGCTCTCGTCGGCGACGAGGTCGGGCTCGCCGAGACCGTCGACGTCGATCGTCCCGTCCCAGAGCAGAAAGATCGGCTCGAGCTGCGTGCGCGTCGCGCGAAGCAGGCGCAGCCGCCCCTCCTTCGGGCCTGCGTGCGTGCGCTCGTGCGGGAGGACGACGCGGTTCTCGTACGGCTCGACGCGCAGCGCGGCGACGAAGCCCTCGCGGCTGCGCGCGACGCCGTCGGGGCCGACGTAGTCCTGCGAGAGCCACCAGTACGCCGGCTCGGCGTCCTCGACGAGAGCGCCGTCCTCGCGCCAGGCGGCGAGATCGCGCGCGGCCTGTTCCTCCGAGTCCGGCAGCGTCAGATGGACGACGTTGTGCGGGCTGCGGGCGAGGTACTCGAGCCGCTGCTCCGGCGAGATCACGTCGTACGGCGGGGCGACGAGCGCGGCGAGCGGCCCGGCCACGGCCTCGTCATAGCGGAGCGCGGCGAAGGGGCGGATCTCGGCCATCGCCCTCGACCATAATCGCAGCATGCGTATGCGCGCGGCGGTCCTCGAAGAGTTCGGTGCTCCTCTCGTCGTCCAGGAGGTCGATCTCGCCGAGCCGCGCGCGGGCGAGGTGCTCGTCCGGCTCGCGGCGTGCGGGGTCTGCCACACCGACATGTACACGGCGTCGGGCGCCGATCCGTCGGGCTACGCGCCGACGGTGCTCGGGCACGAGGGCGCCGGCGTCGTCGAGAGCGTCGGCGACGGCGTCTCGTCGCTGCGGCCCGGCGATCACGTCGTGACGCTGTTCTCGCCGCAGTGCCGCGAGTGCGTCCACTGCGTCGACGAGCGCACGAATCTCTGTCTCGCGATTCGCGAGCAGCAGAACCTCGGGTTCCTGCCGGACGGGACGACGCGGCTGTCGCGCGACGGCGAGCCGATCCGTCACTTCATGGGCACGTCGACGTTCGCGGAGTACACGGTGATGCCGGAGATCGCGCTCGCGAAGATCTCGCCGGAGGCGCCGCTCGACCACGCGTGCGTGTTCGCGTGCGGGCTCTCGACCGGGCTCGGCGCGGCGCTCAACACCGCGAAGGTGCGCGCGGGATCGACGTGCGTCGTGTTCGGCGCGGGGCTCGTCGGGCTCGGCGCGGTCGCGGGATGCCGGCTCGCGGGGGCGGAGCGGATCGTCGCGGTCGACCTGTCGCCGACGCGGCTCGAGCTCGCGCGCGGCCAGGGCGCGACCGAGGTGATGCTCGCCGGCGACGACACGGTGGCGCAGATCGTCGAGTCGACGGGCGGCTTCGGCGCCGACTACACCTTCGAGGCGACGGGACTCGTCGGCGTGATGCGGCAGGCGGTCGAGTCGGCGCGGATGGGCTGGGGGCTCGCGACCGTGTGCGGCGTCGCCGGTCGCGGCGAGACGCTCGACGTCGTGCCGCGGTTCCTGATCACGGGCCGCCGCATCGCGGGCTCGTCATTCGGCGGCGTCAAGGGCCGCGACCAGGTGCCGCAGCTCGTCGACCGCTGGCTCGACGGCGAGATCGACGTCGCGCCGCTGATCTCGCACCGGCTCACGCTCGACGAGGTGAACCGCGGCTTCGAGCTGATGGAGGAGCAGGACGGGATTCGCAGCGTGATCGCGTTCGGCTAGCCCCAGGGCAACGCGTCCCATGCGTCCGGCCGGCCGAGCCGCCACTTCGGGAACGGCGCATACGCCTCCGGCGGCGCGTTCGTCTCGGTCTTCACGCCGGCGTCGCGCGCGAGCGCGAAGTCGGAGAGCGGATAGAAGATCGACTTGCCGGCGTTGCGCGCGCCGGCCATGAAGACGACGCACGGGCCGTCGCCGGCGCCGATGAGGATGTGACGGGTGCCGGCCGGGCAGTGGACGAAGTCCCACGCGCGCAGCGTTCCGCTCCTCCTCCTCGATCACGAGCACGCACTCGCCCGAGAGCACGAGGAAGTCCTCCTGGACGGACTCCGAGTGGTACATCCCGCTCGGCTTTCCCGGCTCCAGCACGGCGAGGTTGAACCCCGCCTCCTCGAACCGCACCGGCGCCACGTCGGGCCGCTCGGCGAGGACGCGTTCGCTGGCCTCGAACCCGCAGCGGGCGCCGAATGCGTCGTTCCGCACCCACGGCCCGTCGGCCGCGTTGACCACGAACCAGCCCTCGGTCACCGGCGCCTGACCCGAGCCGACCTCTTCCAGACGCGCCTGCTCGACCACGGTGCTCGCCTCCTCTTCGTCGGAATCCCCAGACCCTAGACTCTGCCCGATGACCGCGATCGCGCAGCTCGAGGAGAACCGCACGGTCGAGGGCGTCTACGCGGTGGCGAAGAAAGAGCGGCTGCGCACGCGGAACGGCGCGTCGTATCTCGCGCTCGAGCTCGTCGATCCGAGCGGCCGCATCAGCGCGCGCGTGTGGAACGACGTCGAGCTGCTGGACGGACGCTTCGCGGAGGGCGACGCGGTGCGCGTGCTCGGCCGCGTCGAGCGGTTCCGCGACAAGCTGCAGCTCGAGGTGCGGACGCTCGAGCCGGCGGAGGGCGTCGATCCCGCGGGGATGGCGCCGGCGATGCGCCGCGACGCGGACGAGCTGGAGGGGTTCCTCGAGTTTCTCGCGGCGGAGATCCACGACGACGGGCTGCGCGCGATCGTGACGCGCGTGCTCGGTGCGGCGCCGCTGCGCGCGTATCCCGCGACGCCGGACGGCCATCACTCGTACGCGGGCGGGCTGCTCGAGCACACCGTCGGCGTCGGGACGATCTGCCGCGAGCTGTCGCAGCTGCATCCGCGGCTGCGCGCCGATCTGCTGCTGGCTGCGGCGCTCGTCCACGACGTCGGGCGCACGCGCGAGCTCGGGCCGCCGCCGTTGTTCGCGCCGACCGACGAGGGACGGCTGCTCGGTCACGTGCACCTCGGGCTCCGGATGCTCGAGGACGCGCGGCGCGCCGACGGAGCTGCTTGCACGCGGTTGCGTGCCATCACGACGTGCGCGCGGCGCACACCGCAGAGGCCGCGGTTCTCTACCACGCGAACCAGCTCGACGCGGTTGCCGCGACGCGGCCCGTGACCGAGTAGTGGGCTCGGCGGCGCTCGCCCTCGGAGCCAGCCTCGCCTGGGGCTTCGGCGACTTTCTCGGCGGGCTGAAGAGCCGCGTGATGCCGGCGCTGTCGGTGCTGGCGCTGTCGCAGCCGTTCGGGCTCGTCGCGCTCGGGATCGCGGTCGCGGTGCGCGGGACGGCGCCGCCCGGGCCCGACGTGGCCTGGGCGTGTCTCTCCGCGGTGCTCGGGACGGCGGGACTGTTCGCGTTCTACCGCGGGATGGCGGCGGGCGCGATCAGCGTCGTGGTGCCGATCGCGTCGCTCGCGGCGGCGTTCCCCGTGATCTGGGGACTCGCGTCCGGCGACAACGTGAGCACGCTCCAGGAGATCGGCTTCGTCGCGGCGATCGGCGGCAGCGTCCTCGCGTCGGTCGAGCGGCACGGTCAGCGGGCGCGGCTCGCCGCCGGAGTCGGCTGGGCCGTGTTGGCGATGATTGCGTTCGGCGGCTACTACGTGCCGATGCACGCGGCGGCGCAGCAGGACTGGCTGTGGCCGTCGTTTCTCTTCCGCTGCACGTCGGTGACGCTCGTGTGGTCGATCGTGCTGCTGCGGCGGAGCGTGCCGCACGGGTTCCGTCCGCATCTGTTGGCGCTGATCGCGATCGGGTTCCTCGACACGGGCGGGAACGTGCTGTTCGCGGCGGCGTCGTCGGCACATGGGCTGCTCAGCGTCGTGTCCGTTCTCGCGTCGCTCTATCCGGTGGTGACGGTGCTCCTCGCACGCGTCGTCCTCGGCGAGCGGGTGCAGCTCTCGCAGGACGTCGGCATCATCGCGACGCTCGCCGGCGTCGTGCTGATCAGCGCCGGCTAGGCGGCGAACGTCGCACGAAGCGCGTCGACTGCTGACGGGATGAGCCGGTAGAACGCCCACGTGCCGCGGCGGCTCGCCTCGACGAGGCCGGCGTCGCGAAGGATCTTCAGATGGTGCGAGACCGTCGGCTGCGAGAGGTCGAGCGCCGCGACGAAGTCACAGACGCAGACCTCCTCCACCGCGGCGAGCCGGTTCACGATCGCGACGCGCGTCGGATCCGCGAGCGCCTTGAACTGCGCCGCGAGCGTCTGGCGCTCCTTCGGCGCGAGCACCGGGGTGTCAGGGCCGCAGCAGAGCGCGGGAAGTACCGTCAGAGCCTTCATTGATATATATCAATATAACAACCCGAGAGGAGGTGACGCGATGCGTGCATGTGACTGTCCGGAGTGCGGCGGCGGCGACTGCTGCTGAGCCGAACGCGGCGGGGGCGTACGACCCCGCCGTGCTTCAAAATCAGATGTTGAAGCGCACGTTGAGGACGTCGCCGTCCTCGATCACGTATGTCTTGCCCTCGAGCTTCTGCAGCCCGGCGCGCGAGACCTCTGCGTGCGAGCCGAGGCGGACGAGGTCGTCCCAGCGGATGACCTCGCAGCGGATGAACCCGCGCGCGATGTCGGTGTGGATCGTCGCAGCGGCGTCGAGCGCGGACTCGCCGCGCCGCAGCGTCCACGCACGCGTCTCCTTCTCGCCCGCGGTGAAGAACGTGATCAGGTCGAGCGTCTCCGCGAGCCGGCGCACGATCTCGCCGAGCGCCGACTCGCCGCTGCCGCGGAACTCCGCAGCCTCGTCCTCGGGAAGCTCGGCGAGCTCGGCCTCGAGCTTCAGGTCGATGCCGCCCGCGCCGTTCTCGATCGCGATCAGCGGCTTCGTCGTCAGCGGCTCGAGCTCCGGCGGCAGCTCCTCGCTCCACTCCGCGAGCGTCTTGTCCGAGTCGAGATGTGCGAGCAGCCGCTCGAGCGCGTCCGCCTCCTTCTTCAGATTCGCGTCGCCCGACTTCGCCTGCTTCGCGACGCGCTCGAGCCGGCGCTCGACGTGGTCGCGGTCGGCGACGAGCAGCTCGAGCCGCAGCGTCTCGAGATCGTCGTCCGGGACATGCGTGCCTGAGAAGCCGTCGAGGACGACGAGCAGCGCGTCGACCTGGCGCAGGTTCCCGAGCAGCGCCGGCCCGGTTCCGCGAACCTCGACGACGCGGATCGCGGCCGGCGTGACCTTGCGCGCCTCGACGACATCCGCGAGCTGCTGCAGGCGCGGATCGGGGATCGCGGCCATCGCGACCTCGCCGTGCGCCTTCGTTCCCGTCAGCGCTTCGAACAGCATCGACTTGCCGGAGCTCGGCAGGCCGACGATCCCTACTTCGAGAGCCACCGAGCGGGTCTAGCCGAAGCCGACGCGGCTCGCGCGGCTGAAGCGCTTGAAGTACGAGACGCGCGGAACGACCACGTGGTACGGGCCGTCCTCGCTGTCGAGCACGACGACGCGCGGGCCGTCTTCGTGCATCGCCTTCTCGAGCTGGTCTGCGGACGCCGGCGATCGATGAACGCACCGATCACCTGTCCGCCTTCAAAGCCGAGCTCGATCCGAACGCGTTCGTCGTCAGCCACGTGACACCACCTCCGAGAGGACACCATGAACGGATTCCGGATGAACGAACGCGACTTCGAGCCCGAACATCCCCTGCCGCGGCTCGGCGTCGATCAGCTCCGCGCCGGCCTCGGTGAGGCTCGCGAGCGCGGCGGCGATGTCGGCGACCTCGTACGCGACGTGATGCATGCCGGGGCCGCGCGAGGCGAGGAACTTCCCGACCGGCGTGTCGTCGCCGAGTGAGGACAGGAGCTCGACGCGGCTGTCGCCGATCCGCACCGACGCCGCCTCGACGCCGTGCTCGTCGACGCGCGCGCGATGCTCGATCCGGCCGCCGAACAGGCGCGCGTACGTCTCCACCGCCTCGTCGAGGTCGACGACGGCGACGCCGACGTGATGGATCCCGCTGGCCTCCACGGCTTCGATGCTAGCCGGTGCGTGGACGACAGTGTGCGGCAACGCTCGAGCGCAAAGGGAGGCAGGCATGCGGTTCATCTCGCCGGCGGGTCTTGTCGTGGCGGTCGCTCTTCTCGCGGGATGCGGCGGAGGCGGCAGCTCGTCCTCCAACGGTGTCGCGTCGAAATCGGCGACCGACATCGTGGCCGCGGCCAAGACGGCTGCGACCGGCGCCTCCGCGGTGCACATCTCGGGCAAGATCGTCAGCGGCGGCACGCCGATCGCGCTGGACCTGACCCTCGTCCGCGGCAAGGGCGGCACCGGCCACATGTCGGAGAACGGCGTCGGCTTCGACATCGTCAGGGTCGGCGACAAGGTCTACATCCGCGGCTCGGAGGCGTTCTACAAGGCGTTCGCCGGCCCGACCGCCGCGGCGCTGCTCAAGGGCAAGTGGCTCGAGGGCTCGGCGACGACCGGGCAGCTCGCGAGTCTCTCGACGCTGACGGACATGCAGCAGTTCTTCAGCGGCGCGCTCGACTCGCACGGCGCGCTGACGAAGGGCGCCGAGTCGACCGTCAACAGCCAGAAGGTGATCGCGATCAAGGACAACGCGAAGGGCGGCACGCTCTTCATCGCAACGACGGGTAAGCCGTATCCGACCGAGCTTCAGAGCCCGGCCGACGGCAAGGACGGAACCGTCAACTTCGACGGCTGGGACAAGACGGTGACGATCGTCGCCCCGAAAGGCGCGATCGACATCTCGAAGCTGAAGGGCTAGACCGGGCGAGGCCAGCGCGTCGCGACGACGCGCGGAATGCCAACCGATTCGGAGGCGCGGGACTCGGCCTCGACGTCGACGACGAGGGCGAGCAGCTCCTCGCGGACGAGCGTCTCCTTCTCCAGCAGCGCGAGCGCGACGCGGTCGAGCGGCGCGCGGTGCTTCTGGAGCAGCCGGAGTGCCTCCTCGTACGCGGAGTCGGTGAGGCGCGCCTGCTCCTCGTCGCGCATGCGCTTCGTCGCCTCGGAGAGTGCGTAGTTGTCGGCGCGCACGGTGCGCGAGGACATGCTGTCGGCCATTCCCCACTCGAAGACCATCGCGCGGGCGATGTCGGTGACCTTCTCGAGATCGTTCGCGGCGCCGTTCGTGACGCGGCCGAAGACGACTTCCTCGGCGGCGCGGCCGGCGAGCGCGACGATCATGCGGTCGACGAGCTCTTCTTTCGTGTGGAGATAGCGGTCCTCACCGGGGAGGTAGTACGCGTAGCCGAGTGCGTCGCCGCGGGAGACGATCGTCACCTTCTGCAGCTCCATCGCTGCGCCCATCAGGTGCGCCATCAACGCGTGGCCGCCTTCGTGGTACGCGAGGATCCGGCGCTCCTTCTCGGTCAGAACCTTCTTCTGCTGCAGGCCGGCGACCACGCGCTCGATCGCGTTGTCGAAGTCGGGCTGATTCACGTACTTGTCGTTGCGGCGGCCGGCGAAGATCGCGGCCTCGTTGCAGACGTTCGCCAGCTCGGCGCCGGTCAGACCCGAGGTCTGCCGCGCGATCTGGTGGAGGTCAACGCCCGGACCGAGCGGCTTGCCGCGCGTGTGCACGCCGAGAATCGCCTCGCGTCCGGCGAGATCCGGCGGCGCCACGAGCATCTGCCGATCGAAGCGGCCCGGGCGAAGCAGTGCAGGATCGAGATCCTGGATTCGGTTCGACGCGCCCATCACGACGACCTGTGCGGCGCCTTCGAACCCGTCGAGCTCGACGAGAAGCTGGTTCAGCGTCTGGTCCTGCTCGCGGTTGAAGCCGTGGCCGCTGCGCTGCGCGCCGACGGCGTCGAGCTCGTCGATGAAGACGATCGCGGGCGCGTGCTTCCGCGCCTCGGCGAAGAGCTTGCGGATGCGCGCGGCACCGAGGCCGGCGAACATCTCGACGAACGAGGACGCGCTGGCCGAATAGAACTTCGCGCCCGACTCGTGCGCGACGGCCTTGGCGAGCAGCGTCTTGCCGGTGCCGGGAGGCCCGTAGAGGAGCAGGCCCTTCGGCACTTTCGCGCCGAGCCGCTCGAAACGCGCCGGATCGCGGAGAAAGTCGACGACCTCCATCAGCTCCGCGCGCACCTCTTCGACCCCGGCGACGTCGCTCCAGCTGACGCTCGTCTTCGAGCGGGAGTCGACCGTCGTCGGCTTCACCCGCGGCAGCATCCCGACCATCTTCCAGAGCAGCCAGGCGGTGAACATCATGATCATGAAGAACGCCAGCGGCAGCCAGTACTGGGCGAAATCGTTGGCAGCGTGGAACCAGTGACTGATCATTTCGTCCTCATCGGCACGGAGGCGGGAATCCCTTAGCCGAGGGACGCGGGTCGCTTCTCGGCGCCGCCAACCGGCATGGCCAAACGGATCGGGTCGCCTGCGGGCATGTCCCGGAGCGCCACGTCCGGTGCCAGGCACCGGGCCATGTCCGTTGCGGATGGGATGTCCGGATCCGCCATCTTGCGGAGCCGCGCACGCGCAGGCACCGTCGTCTCGTGTCCCGGCCGCCGCGAGATTCTGCACCCGGCGTTCACCACGTCGTGGTCAAAGCTGCCGGCCCCGCCGCCTACTACCGCGACGGCGTCGACCGCACGTCGTGGGTCAGACGTCTCGTAGCCGTCCTCGCGCGCTACGACTGGACCTGCCTCGCTTTCTGCCAACTGACGACACACGTGCATCTGCTCGTCGATGTTCCGGACGAGTCCCTTTCGGCCGGCATGCAAGATCTGAATTCGTGGTACGGAACGATGTTCAACGCGCGCCACGAACGGGTCGGATACCTGATCGGGAACCGATTCTGGTCGAGCCGGAAGCCGACGATGGAACTGGTCTTGGCAGCGTTCCGATACATCGCTCGCAATGCCGAAGAGGCGGGCCTGTGCGACGTCCCAGAGAAGTGGCCGTGGAGCAGTTACGGAACGACCCTCGGCATCGACGAGCGGTTCCCGTTCGTGGATGCGACGCTCGTCCTGTCCCAGTTCGGCTCGTCGCCGGCGGCCGCGATCGCGGCGCTCAAAGCGTTCGTCGGACGTGACTAGTCGGGCCGGCGGCGGAACTGGCCGCGGCTCACTCGGACACGCCCTGGTGCCTGGCACCGGACGTGGCTCTTCGGGCAACGTACAGTCAGGAGACGGCTTCGAGGCGCGGGTTCTCGCGCACGCTCCGGCCGACCTTGCCGGACGGCTTGCCGTCCGTGACGACGATGTCGGCGGTGAAGTCGTTCGAGCCGCGGATCAGCGACGAGCCGACACCGTACGCGTCGACGGGAACGCCGTTCTCCTCGAAGGAGCGGATCTTCTCCGCGGTAAAGCCGCCGGAGGCAACGATGCGCAGCCGGTCGTGGCCCGCGGCGTCGAGCGCCGCGCGCACCTTCCAGACGAGCCGCTCGTTGACGCCGGTCGGCCTGAAGTCGCCGAGCTCCGTCCACAGCGAGCGGTCGACGAGCGCCTCCGACGTGTCGAGGCGGAGGCCCCATAGCCGGTCGCCGAGCGCATCCGCCACCTCGAGCGCCGTGCGTACGGAGTCGTTCTCGAAGTCGACGAGGACGGTGATGTTCATCTCGGGCGACGCCCACGCCGCGAACTTCTGGGCCGCGAGCACGGTGTCGCCGCCGTACGACGCGATGAGCGAGTGCGGCACGGTGCCGATCCCGCGTCCGCCCCACCACGACGCCTGCTCGTCCGTCGTGACGCCGATCTCCGCGCCGACGATCTGGCCCGCGGTGTACGCGGCGTAGCCGTCGCCGGTCTGGACGCGGTGATGATCGTGGCGTGCCGGCATGAAGATGATCGGCTTGCCGTTCGCCGCCTCGAGCACGTGCACCACGTTCGTCGTGATCAGCGTGCGCCGCGCGAGCGTTCCGAGGTAGACGGTCTCGAGATGCGCGAACGCCGTGTAGTCGCCCTCGATCGTCAGCACCGTCTCCCACGGCTCGATCCGGTCGCCGTCGTAGAGCGCGCGGATCTCGAGACCGTCGACGTCGTGCGCGCAAAGCTTGAGAATCGCGATCGCCTCGTCCATGCCGCCGAGCCACGCGCTGTTCTTCTGGAAGACCTGCATCACGACGCGCGGATGCCGGCCGTCCTGCAGAAGCGCGTCGCGCGCGTGGTTGAAGTAGGCGTCCGTGTACCAGCCGGCCCGCATCTTCTCGACCGGCAGGTCGAAGATCTCCGGCGCGAGCCGCTGCCTACGCGCCGTCTGCGCCATCTTCGAGCGCGAGGCACGCGGCAAGTGCCGCCTCGGCGACCTCGAGCTGCTCCTCGGTCGGCTCGACGGTCGAGAGCCGGTGCTGGAGCTCGTGGCCGGGCTTCGACAGCGCTTGCGCGACGGGATTCGCCGGATTCCGCGTCATCCAGCCGAAGATCTCCGTCGACGCGGCGAGCGCGCCGAACTGCGCGGCAGTGCGCGCCTGCGGACGCACGCGCTCGGGCGCGAGGCCGGCAAGCACGTTGCCGGCGACCGACGTCACGATGAGCGGGCCGACGAGATGGCCGCCGCAGCGTTCGTGCTCCTTCGTCGCGCCGGGACCGTGCTCGTACGTGCCGATCGAGATGTGCTCCGCGCCGTGATACGCGGCGAGCTCGGAGCCGCGCAACGCGAGCGCCGCCGGCAGGATCGAGAGCATGCCGGAGAGCAGCTCCTGCGTCAGCGGACGCAGCTTGCCCGAGTCGCGGATCGCCTTGACCGCGACCGCAGCGCCGATCATCGACGCGAAGATCCGCGGGCTCTCCATCGGCAGCTTCGCCGCCGGCAGCTTCCGCTTCACCTGCGGCAGCAGCGCGAGCGCCTCGGCGAACCGGGCGGGGCCGCGCAGGAACGGACTCGACACGCGGGAGGCCAGAATGCGCTTCCGCGCCGACGCGACCTCGATCGTTCCGTCGCCGCGGCGGATCGCGCACGCCCACGACGTCGGGCCGTGCACGAGCACGCCGTTGGGGAGCGCCATGCCGCCGAGCCGGACTTTCACTTCATCAGTCATGCAAAGAGGGTAGCTAGCCGGCGGCTGGTGCGCAACGCCCGTTGGAGTGCCGCGGCGGCCGGTCCCGGGCGTCCCGGAGCCGACAGGAGCCCCGTCGACCGACACGACCGGCGTCACCTCCCGCAGCGACGACGAGTAGAAGACCTCGTCCGCGGCGAGCAGTCGCGCGAGCGGAAACGCCTCCTCGCGGGCCTCGTATCCGGCCGACGGCGCGAGCTCGAGAAGCGCGGCGCGCGTGACACCCGCGAGCAACGGCAGCGCGAGCGGCGGCGTGAGCACCATGCCGCCTTCGCGAATCCAGACGTTGGAGGTCGGCGCCTCGAGCACGACGTCGTCGGGCGAGACGAAGAGCGCGTCGTCCGCGCCCGCGCGAACGGCGGCGTCGCGTGCAGCCATGTTCCCGGCGTAGCTCGTCGACTTCGCACCGGCGAGCGCGCCCGGCGCCCAGTGGACGACCGCGAGGCGAAGCCCGCGCGCGCGGAACTCGTCGAGGTCGGGAGCGAGCGTCGAGACGAGCACGAGGCCGACCGGTTCTCCCGCCTCTTCGCGACCCGCGGTCCAGAGCAGGCGCAACGACGCGTCGGGCACGCCGCACGATGCGAGCGCAGCCGCGATGCCCTCCTCGAATCCGCCGCGGTCGGGCTGCGGCAACCCGAGCCGCTGCGCCGACGCCTCGAGGCGATCGAGATGCGCGCCGAGCCGGAACGGCGCGCCGTTGTAGACGCGGATCGTCTCGAACACGGCCTGTCCGCGCAGCACGGCGAGATCGTCGGCATGCAGCACGGGCTCGTCGACAGGCACGACGCCGGCGCCGAGACGTGCGAGCGCGAGCAGCGTCATGCGATCGCCGCCGGCAGCGGTGCGCCGATCGCGGCGAGCAGCGGCCGCGCCTTCACCCACGACTCCTCGACCTCCTCGCGCGGGTCGGAGTCCCAGACGATGCCGCCGCCGGCCCAGAGATGAATGAGCCCGTCGGCGACCGCGAACGTGCGGATCGTGAGGGCGAGGTCGAGGTCGCCGTTCGGATAGATCCGTCCGAGCGCGCCCATCGACGCGCCGCGGCCGACGGGCTCGAGCTCCGCGATCAGATCGAGCGCGGCGATCTTCGGACAGCCGGTGACCGAGCCGCCCGGCAGCACCGCGTCGAGCAGCGCGGCGAGCGACACCTCGTTGCGCAGCTCGCCCTCGACCGTCGCGACGAGATGCGTCACGCCTGCGAGCTCGCGCTCCGCGAGCAGCTCCGGCCAGCGCACGGATCCGGCGTACGCAGACGCGCGACAGGTCGTTGCGCTCGAGATCGACGATCATCACGTGCTCCGCGGCGTCCTTCGGCGAGTCGACGGAGATGCCGGCGGGCCGCGTGCCCTTGATCGGCGAGGTGCGGACGACGCGACCGCGTCGCGAGAGCAGCAGCTCCGGGGAGGCCGACACGATCGTCCAGCCGTGACCCGCGAGCGGCGCGGGCTCGAGCGGACGCAGCGGCGCGAGCGCGGCTGCGAGACCCGCCGCGTCGCCGTCGAACGGCGCCGAAAGATGCTGGACGAGGTTGACCTGGTAGACGTCGCCCTCCGCGATCGCGTCGCGCACGGCGTCGACCGCGGCGGCGTACGCGTCCTCGGTCCAGCTCGGCGCCCAGTCGCCGACTGCGTACGCGCCCGGCACGCGCGGTACGGCGTCGATCGGCTCGATCGAGCACGCGACCGCGGGCAGCGGGCACGGCTCCGGCGGCGCCGGCGAACCGGAGCGTCGCAGCCCGTCGGACGCGCGGTACCCGACGTAGACGCGCGCGACCACGTCGTCGCGTCCGAAGAACCCCTCCGCGACGAGCGCCGCCTCGAGCTCCGCTACCGACTCGAGCTCGAGGATCACGCGCAGATCGCCTTCGCCGCGTGACGGAGCCAGCGCACGCCGAGCTCGAGATCGTCGATCGGAATGCGCTCGTCCGCCGAGTGGATCAGCGTCGCGGAGACGTCGGCCGGCATCGTCCGCATCGGGAAGAAGCCGTAGGCGACGGTGCCGAACGCCTCGCGCAGCCAGTGGCTGTCGGTGAACCCGGCGGTGCAGATCGGAACGGCGCGCGCGCCGGGCTCCGTCTCCGCGACGAACGTCGGCAACCGCATCCCACAACGGCGTCGCGAGTGCGGAGCGCGTGCCGCCCTGCGCCGACTCAACGAAGTTGAGCTCGTACGTCGATGTCGTCGCCGAGCACGGCGCGGATCGTCGGCTCGACATCCTTCAGGACGCTGGCCCGGCAGCAGCCGACAATCGATCCCGACGTCGCACATCGCGGGAATCACATTGCGCTTCTGCGACGCGGAGATCATCGTCGGCGAGAAGGTCGGCGCGAGCAGCGGCTCCACCAACTCCAAGACCGTTCGGTCGACGCCGCGAGCGCGCTCGACCACGGCAGCCGGCGACGGCACGTCGCCGAGGACGATGCACGCAGGAACGCCTCGACCTCCTGCTGGATCTGCGGTTCCGGGCGATACGCGACGAGCCGCTCGATCAGCGTCGCCGCCTTGACGAGCGCGTTGTCGGCGATCGCCGGCATCGACGCGTGCCCGGACCGGCCGAGGACGCGAATGCGGAACGGCGCCGTCATCTTCTCCGCCATCGAGCAGACGTAGTAGATCGCGCCGCCGAGCTCGAGCCGTTCGCCGGCGCCCTCGTTCACCGCGTAGTCGCAGCGCACGCGCGTCGGGATGCGCCTCGCAGAGCCACTGCAGCCCGAACCCGTCGCCGACCTCCTCGTCGGCGGTCGCCGCGAAGACGAGGTCGCCCGCAGGCGCGAAACCCTCTCGCGCGAGCGACGCGATCGCGACCGCGCTCGCCGCGACCTGGCTCTTCATGTCGAGCGCGCCGCGCCCCCAGATCTCGCCGTCGCGGATCTCTCCGGAGAACGGCGGCACCGACCACTCGGCCGGATCGGCGAGCACGACGTCGGTGTGGGAGAGAAAGAGAAGCGTCGGCCCGTCGCCGGTGCCGCGGATCCGCGCGACGAGGCTCGCCCGCTCGGGGACGCGCGCGTAGAGCTCGCAGGCGACGCCGTTCGCCTCGAGATACTCGCGGAGCAGCTCGGCGGCGGCCGTCTCGTTGCCGGGCGGATTCGTCGTGTCCACCTGGATGAGCCGGCTGAGCAGCTCGGCGGCCTCGCCGCGAAGGCTCGTCTCCAGCACGCTCCGGAGCATACTTCCGGCGTGGGCGACCTCTTCTCGGAAGCGGCGGAGCGGCGGGCGGGCGAGCTGGCGCCGCTCGCGCAGCGGCTGCGGCCGCGGACGCTCGACGAGTTCGTCGGGCAGGTGCACGTCCTCGGCGAGGGGTCGGCGCTCCGTTCGGCGATCGCGGAGGACCGGGTCCGGTCGTCGATCTTCTTCGGGCCGCCCGGCAGCGGGAAGACGACGCTCGCGCGGATCGTCGCCGCGTCGACGGGCTCCGCGTTCCAGGAGCTGTCGGCAGTGTCGGCGTCGGTGAAGGACGTGCGCGAGGTGCTCGCGGCGCGCGCGCGAGCGGCTCGGCAC
Source organism: uncultured Actinomycetes bacterium (assembly GCA_963816455.1). GTDB lineage: Bacteria > Actinomycetota > Thermoleophilia > Gaiellales > Gaiellaceae > Palsa-739. The sequence goes on along the minus strand of CAWFKM010000006.1, from coordinate 98,897 downwards.
CGGCGGCCGGCGCACGATTCTGTTCCTCGACGAGATCCACCGCTTCAACAAGGCGCAGCAGGACGCGCTGCTGCCGGCGGTCGAGGCGGGACTCGTGACGCTGATCGGCGCGACGACGGAGAACCCGTACTTCGAGGTGAACTCGGCGCTGCTCTCGCGGATGCAGCTGTACGAGCTCGAGCCGCTGCGCGAGGAGGACGTGCAGACGATCGTCGTCCGCGGCGCGGCGGAGCTCGGCGGCGAGCTCGATCCCGAGATCCGCGACCTGATCGTGCGCCGCTCCGGCGGCGACGCGCGCAACGCGCTGAACATCCTCGAGCTCGCATGGGAGACGTCGAACGGCGCGCCGACCGAGGCGCAGGTCGAGGATGCGGCGCGCAAGCGGCCGCTCGTCTACGACAAGGCGGCCGACGCGCACTACGACTTCACGTCGGCGTTCATCAAGTCGATGCGCGGAAGCGACCCCGACGCGGCGGTGTACTACCTCGCCGCGATGCTCGAGAGCGGCGAGGACGCGCGGTTCATCGCGCGGCGGATGATCGTGCTCGCGTCCGAGGACATCGGCAACGCTGATCCGCGCGCGCTGCTCGTCGCGGTCGCGGCGGCGCAGGCGGTCGAGCACGTCGGGCTGCCGGAGGCGCGGCTCAACCTCTCGCAGGCGGCGATCTATCTCGCGCGTGCGCCGAAGTCGAACGCGAGCTACGTCGCGATCAACGAGGCGACAGCCGACGTGCGCGAGCACGGAACCGTGCAGCCGCCGAAGGCGATACGCGACGGCAGCTTCTACGGCCGCAAGCTCGGACACGGCGAGGGCTACATCTATCCGCACGACGACCCGCGCGGATTCGAGGCGGACAATCTTCCGGACGAGCTGAAGGGCCGTACGTACTACCGGCCCTCCGGCAACGGCGAAGAAGCAGAATAGGCGCGTGCAGCTGCACGTCCACGAATGGGGCGACCCCGCCGCGCCGCCGGTCGTCTGCCTGCACGGCGTCACCGGGCACGGCGAACGGTTCCGGCGACTCGCCGAGGAACGGTGGACGGACTTCCACGTCGTCGCGCCGGACCTGCGCGGGCACGGACGCTCGGAGTGGGAGCCGCCGTGGACGATTCCGGCGCAGCTCGCCGATCTCGTCGACACCGTCGCCGCACTCGGGATCGAGCGCGCCGACTGGGTCGGCCACTCGTACGGCGGACGGCTCGTGCTGGAGATGGCGGCGGCACATCCGGAGCTCGTCCGGCGAGCGGTTCTCCTCGACCCCGCGATCCAGCCGCTGCCTGGTCCGTCGCTGTATCTGGCGGAGACCGAGCTGGCCGGCGGCGTCTACCCCTCGGCGGAGGAGTACGTGCAGCAGCGGCTCGCCTCGAGCGATCTCACCCATCGCGAAGACGTGGACGCGGACATCGCGCAGCATTTCGACACGCTCCCCGACGGGCGCATCCGCCGCCGCACCTGCCAACCGGCGGTCGTCTCGATCTACGGCGAGCTCGTCTGCGCCGCCGCCGCCGCCCGAGACGTTGCGCGGCATTCCGACGCTGCTGCTCTACGCGCCGAACTTCGGGCTCGTGCGCGACGAGCAGATCGCGGCGTATGGCGATGTGACCGAGGTGGTCGCGGTGCCGGGGATGCACATGGTGATGTGGGACGCGTTCGACGAGACGGCGACCGCCGTCGAAGACTTTCTGCGCCGCTAGAGAATCCGCGCGCCGAGCGCCGAGAGCACGAGCTCGACCGCGAGCCGTCCGGTCGCGTTCTCGCGGTCGAGGATCGGGTTCACCTCGACGACGTCGAGCGAATCGACGAGTCCCGACTCGGCGGCGATCTCCATCGCGAGGTGCGCCTCGCGGTACGACAATCCGCCGCGCACCGGAGTGCCGACGCCGGGCGCGGCGTCCGGGTCGACGACGTCCATGTCGAGGCTGAGGTGGACGAAGCCCGCGCCGGACGCGTGGGCGAGCGCCTCGCGCATGCACGGCTCGATTCCGTGCCGGTCGACGTCGCTCATCGTGAAGACCTTCGCGTTCAGCTCGCCGAGAAGCTTCCGTTCGCCGTCGTCGAGCGAGCGCACGCCGACGAGCGCGATCCGTCCCGCCTCGACGGCCGGGAGCGTCCAGCCGTCGCGCGCGAACGCCGGCCCGTTCAGCCCGAGCGCGCCGGAAAGCACCATCCCGTGGACGTTTCCGCTCGGCGAGCGTCTGCGGCGTGTTGAGATCGCCGTGCGCGTCGACCCAGATCACACCGCCCGGACCGTGGTCCGCGGCCATGCCGACGAGCGAGCCGAGCGCGACGGAATGGTCGCCGCCGAGCACGAGCGGGAGGCGGCCGGCTGCGGTCGCTTCGCGCACGAGCTGCGCAACTTCGTCGCAGAGATCGAGGATCTGCGACAGAAAGCGCGCGTTGTCGTCGCCCATCGCGGTCGACTCGGCAACGGGCGCCGTGATGTTGCCGAGGTCGTACACGCGGACACCGAGCTTCTCGACGAGCTCCGACGCAAGTCCCGCGTAGCGAATCGCGGACGGGCCCATGTCGACGCCGCGACGTCCCGCTCCGAGATCGAGCGGCGCACCGATCACCGCGACGTCGCGCCGATCCTGTTGCACGCTCACCTCGACAAGGCTAACGTCCCGGCCTGGATGGGACAGCCGGACGCGCCCCACGCGACACCTGCACGCGTCCTGCTCGCCGACGACGACGAGAGCTTCATCGACGCACTGCGGCCGCTGATCGAGCACCAACCGGCACTCACCGTGGTCGGAGCGGCGCCGGACGGCCTCGCAGCGATCGAGCTCGCCGACGCACTCCATCCCGACGCGGTCGTGATCGACCTGCACATGCCGGTCGTCGACGGTGTCGCGGCCGTCGCGCGCCTCCGCAAGGACCACCCGAGCCTCTGCCTGCTCGCGCTCACCGGCGACCCGGACCCGGAGCTCCACCGCGCGGTGACCGAGGCCGGCGCGGACGCCGTGCTGCTCAAAGGCGATCTGGTCGAGAGCCTCGTCGAGCGGCTCGCCGCCTTGCGGACGGCCGAACCGGCGCCCCGCTAAACTGTCCGCCGCACGTCCGCAGCACCGGGGCGAGGTAGCTCAGCTGGTAGAGCACTCGGCTGAAAACCGGGGTGTCGCCGGTTCGAGTCCGGCCCTCGCCATAGCGCGTTGCGCCGCTACGCGGCGCTCGCTTAACGGGGGAAACCAGGTTTCCCCCGTTCGCCCCCTTCTTCTTCGCGCTCGTGTCGTGCGCGGACGTCGCTGCGCCGGGAGCGCGGTCCCGGCTCCGCGCGGCGGGAGGTTGCGTCACGCAGGAATCGGAGAACCGTCAAGCGCTAAGGCAAGGCGGTTGACCGTCTGGCGCATGCCGTCGCGGATGCCGAGCGAGAACCAGTGCCGTACCTCGTCCTCGGAGAGATGCGCAGGCAGCTCGAGCGAGACCGTCATCTCGGTGCGACCGTCGACCTCCGAGAGCACCACCGTGACGAGCGGGCTGTTGTCGAGGTTCTCCGGGTCGAGCTCCGGCCAGCCGCCGGTTGCGCCCCACGCATAGACGAGCTTCCTGTCGGGCTCGATCTCGACGTAGACGCCGCCGGTGATGTAGTCGTTCTCCGCGTCGATCACCATGCGCTGGCGCCACACGCCGCCGACGCGCAGGTCGAGCTCGATCGGATCCGGCGGAATCGGATTGTTGTCGTTGTAGAACCAGTCGAGATGCTCGGGGTCGGTCCAGGCCCGGAACACGTCCGCCGGCGAGGAGTCGAGCGTCCAGATGAGGGTGAAGCCGCGCTGCGTGGTCATGACGTCTCCTTCTTTCTTTCGTCGGCCAGCTGTCGTTCGAGGCGCGCGAGCCGGGCCACGAAGAACTCGCGGTACGGCGCCATCCATGCGTCGACCTCGGCGAGCGGCGCGGCGTCCAGATGGCACGGCCGCCACTGCGCCGACCGTCCCTTGACGATCAACCCGGCCTGCTCGAGCACCTTGAGATGGCGCGACACCGACGGCAGGCTCATCGCGTGCGGTGCCGCGAGCTCGTTGACCGTTGCGTCGCCCTCGGCCAGACGGCTCAGAATCGCCCGCCGCGTCGGGTCTGCGAGAGCGGCGAACGTGGCGCTGAGAGCATCGGCCTTCATTTAGCCGCCATGTTAATTAGCGGCGGGGCTAAATGCAATGGCTATTCGGCGCGGGCGAGCTCGGGCGCGACGGGATCCTGCGCGCTCCACGGAAACGTGATCCAGCGGTCGGTCCGGCGCCAGACGTACTCGCACTGGACGGTGCTCTGCGGCTTCTCGTAGAGGACGGCGCAGCGGACTTCGGCGACCTTTCCCTCGCAGAACTCCTTCACGATCGCGAGCGTGGCGCCCGTGTCGGCGACGTCGTCGGCGATCAGCACGCGAGTCTCCTGGAAGTCGACGAGGTCGGGGACCGGCGGCAGGATCATCGGCATCTCGAGTCGCGCGTCGATCCCGGTGTAGAACTCGACGTTCATCGCGAACGTGTTCTTCACGCCGAGCGCGTAGCCGAGCGCCGCTGCGACGAGCAGCCCGCCGCGCGCAATCGCGAGCACGACGTCGGGCCGGTAGCCGTCGTCGTGGACGGCCTGAGCGAGGTCGCGCGCGCCGAGGCCGAGGTCGTCCCAGGTCATCAGCTCGCGCGACTCGTCCACGGGACGACTCTAAACGACCCAACCTTGTAGCTTCTGCCCGTGGCGGAAAGGGAACGAGCATGCTGCCGCTGATCATCCTCAGCGCGGCGCAGTTCGTGATGGTGCTACAGCAGCGTCATGAATGTAGATCTCGCAGATCGTCGCCGACCTGATCGAGATGTTCAGGACGCGATCACGCTGTACACGCTCGTGATGGCGTGTTCATGGGAGGAGCACCGCGAGAAGAAAGGCAGAGACGCGCTGCTTCATCGTGCGCTCCTGAAGATCGGGCCGCTCAAGGCAGGCCTGCAGACGCTCGACGATGCAGCAGCTGGCGTTCTGGTTCACGCGGCGGTTGCCCGGACGCGCAGTCGAAACGGCGCCCACATGAGAAATGCCCCCGCGAACGCGCGAGCGCTCTCGGGGGCGACGAGCGTCCGGACCGGTGCAACCGTGTCGCGAACGTCCGTGCCCGGAGGCTAACGCCTCTTCGCGAGAAGCGCGGTCGCCGGCTCGGCGGCGAACTCCGCAAATTGCGCGAAATCCCGGCGGCCGAGCTCCTTGCGGAGCCGCTCGGGCGGCACATAGATCGGCGTGTCGCTCCCGCGCGAAAACGAGAAGACGATCGCTCCGTCCGGCGCGGTCACGCGCGCGAGCTCGTCGAAGAACGGGATCATGTTCGAAAGCGTGACGAGGTCGAACGCGCCGTCGTCGAACGGCAGCGCCGATGCGTCGCCCACCTCGAACCGAACGCGTGCCGCGAGCTCGGGCGGCAGCTTCGCGTTGGCCTCGGCGATCATCGCCGGCGAGAGGTCGACGCCGACGATGTTCGCGTCCGGGGAGCGGCGCGCGAGCGCGTACGCGGCGACGCCGGTCCCGGTGCCGAGATCGAGGACCTGCCGCGGCGACGGCAGCTCGTCGAGCGCGAGGGCCATCGCGGTGAGGTGGTGCGGTCCGATCCGCGTCTCCCAGGTCGGCGCAATCTCGTCGAAGAGGTCGCGCGTGCGCCCTCGGAGCAGCCGCCAGACGGCGGGCCGGCGCACGACCGCGTCGGTGACGAACCGCGCGACGCTCTGACTGTTCACGGCGCGTCGACGCGGATCTGAAGCTCGCTGCCTTCCTCGAGCCCGAGCAACTCGGCGGCGCTACCGCGCGAGACGGCAACCGACAGGCTGCGGTAGCTGTCCTCGTACAGGATCAGGTCGCCCTCGCCCGCGTCGCCGAACGTCCTCGCCGCGACGGCGTAGTACGGCTCGCCGCGCGCGGAGAGCTCGACCCGCGTGCCGGGGACGATCGCCGCCTGTTCCAGATGCTCGCGTGTCAGATTGAGCGACGTGTTGCCGAAGCGGTCGACGCCGAGAACGGTTGCGCGGATCCGGTTCGGCTCGACCTGCGGCTCCGGAATGTCGAGATGCACAAGCGCGTCCGGGTCGATCGGCGGCCCGAGCTCGGCGAGCGGCACGCCGAGCGAAAGATGCGCGGCCGCGGGCGCGAACAGATCGCGACCGTGGAACGTGCGCGACACCGACGGCAGCGCGTACTCGGGGTTCGCCAATTCGCGCGCGTCGACGACTCCGCCGCCGCGATCCGCAGCGGGAAGGAGAAGTCCGTTGTCGGGGCCGACGTAGACGCGGCCGTCCGCGTCGCGCAGCGCAAGCGGCCGGCGGCCGCCGCCGACGCCCGGATCGACGACGGCGAGGTGGACGCCGACCGGCATGTACGGCGTCGTGTTCGCGAGGACGAGTGCACCCTGCAGAACGCGGCCGGGCCGGATGCCATGCGTCACGTCGATGATCTGCGTGTCCGGCGCGATCCGCTTGATGACGCCGTGGCACGTGCCGACGAAGTCGTCCTGGAGCCCGAAGTCGGTGAGGAACGTGACGAACACGGCTCTAGCCTAGGCGGCCCAGCGCCGCGACGAGTCCGTCCTCGTCGTGCGTCTCGGCCTCGGCCGCGAGCTCAAGCCCGGCGTCGCGGACGGCGGCTGCGGTCTGCGGGCCGATAGCGATCGCGGGGATGCGCGCGCCCGTCGCCGCGAATGCACGCGACCGCCGACGGCGACGCGAGCAGAACGACGTCGCCGCGGGCGGCTCCGCAGGGGCGAGCGCGACCGTCCGGTAGAGCGGCAGGAAGTCCGCGCCGACCTCGTCGACGAGCAGGCGTCGCGCTCCTTCGGCGGCCGCGAGCAGAACGCGCCCCGGTGGACACGGCAACTCTGCCAGCAGTCCCTCCTGCGTCGACTCGCGCGGGACGAGATCCGGCTCGAGCCCGTGCGCGCGGAGTTCCGCCGCCGTCCCCGGCCCGATCGCCGCGAGCCTGCGCGGCGGCGCAGTGAGCCGCGTCGCGAGCGCAGCGGCACCGTTCGGGCTCGTGACGACGACCCAGTCGTACGGCGCCGGGTCGACCGGCCCGCCGTCGAGCGGCACTACCTCGATCAGCGGGCACGCGACCACGTCGTACCCGAGCGCCTCGAGCCGCGCGACGAGCGGCCCAGCTTGGGACGCCGCGCGCGTGACGACGACGCGGAGACCGCGATTCGGCGAATTGCGCGTCCCTGGCCCCATCCCTAACCCCCACCCTCCCGAGGGGATCGCGGGAGAGCTATCGCCAACGCTACCTCCGCAACCGTGACGGGACTGTTCCGGCTTCGCGCCAACATCGCAACGTCGCGACTCAGCCTGCAGCACCGTCGGCGATGCGCGCCAGCTCGCGGCCGAGGGCGGCGGGGTCGCTTCCGGTGCGGCGCTCGAGCCAGGTGCCGTCCTCGGCCGCGATCAACCCGGTGAGCACTGCGCCGTCGTGGAACGCGGCGACCGGCGCGAGACAGCCTCCGCCAACGGCCGCGACGACCGCGCGCTCCGCCTCCACGCGCAACCGCGTCTCGCCGCGATCCGCCGCGGCGACGAGATGCTCCTCTCCCGCGCGCACCTGCAACGCAAGCGCACCCTGCGCGGCCTCCGGCAGCATCTCCTCCGGCTCGAACCGATGCCCGATCTCCCGGCCCAGGCCGAGACGGTCGAGTCCGCACGCGGCAAGAACGACTGCGTCGAGACCGCGTTCGCCGCGTTTGCGCAGACGCGTGTCGACGTTTCCTCGCAACGGCTCGATCGACAACGATGGCTCGAGTGCGAGCAGCTGCGCACGCCGCCGAACCGACGCGGTGCCGATCCGCATCCCCGGTCGCACGGCATCCGCGCCGCAGAGCGCGTCGCGCGGATCGTCCCGCTCGAGATACGCGCCGACCGACAGCCCCGCCGAATCCGTCGCCGTCATGTCCTTCGCGGAGTGCACTGCGACATCGATCCGATGATCGAGCAGAGCCTCTTCCAGCTCCTTCACGAAGACGCCGCGCGAGCCGATCTCGCCGAACGGCTTCGTCCGGTCGCGGTCGCCGGCGGTCGTGATCGGAATGAGCGCGATCTCGATCCCCGGCCCCGCGCAGGCGCGCCGACGCGAGGTCGGCCTGCGTGAGCGCGAGCCTACTGCCGCGGCTGCCGACGCGGATCAGCACAACTCGACCGCCCGCGCACCGGCTGGCAGCTGAGCGTCACGCCGCGCGGACGCACGCGCACGAACGCCGTAGGCACCTGCAGCGGCAGGGGCCGTCCCGTCAGCTTCGCGACCTTCAGCGCTCGTCCTCACCGAGACCGAACAGATGCCGCACCGCCTCAGCATAAATCACCCCATCGGCTGCCGCCGCCGCCTGCTTCATCCGCACAGTCGGAAGATGCAGCAGCTTGTTGACGATCTGCGCCGTGATCGACTCGACCGCCCGCCGCTGGCTGTCGTCGAGCCGCCCCAGCAGCGCATCGGCCTTCCGCAGCTCCGCCTCCCGGATCTCTTCCGCACGCGCGCGCAGCGACGCGATCGCAGGCACGACGTCGAGCGACGCGTGCCACTCGTGGAACTTCTGCGCCTCCGCAGCGACCATCGTCTCAGCGTGCTCGGCCTCACGCCGCCGCCCGACAAGCGTCTCCGCAACGATCGACTCGAGATCGTCGATGTCGTAGAGGTAGCACTCGTCGAGCTCGTGGATCGCGGGATCGAGGTCGCGCGGCACGGCGAGGTCGATGAAGAGCAGCTGCCGCCCGCGCCGCTTCCGCATCGCATCGGCGACGGTCGCCGCGTCGAGGACGAATCCCGGCGCGCTCGTCGACGAGACGACGACGTCCGCGGTCGCGAGCTCTTCGCCGATCCGTTCGAGCGGCAGCGCCTCCGCGCCGACCGACGCAGCGAGCTCTTCCCCGCGGCCCGCCGTGCGATTCGCGACGAACGCGATCTTCGCGTCGCGCGACGTCAGGTTCCGCGCAGCCTGCTCGCTGATCTTGCCGGCGCCGATGACGAGGATCGACCGGCCCGCGAGATCTCCGAAGACCTGCTCGGCCAGCGCAGCTGCCGCCGACGAAACCGATGCCGGACTCTCGGCGATCGCCGTCTGCGCACGCACCTTCCGGCCCGCGTGCAGCGCCTGCCGGAAGAGCCGGTCGAGCAGCGGCCCGGTCGTGCCCGCCTCGTACGCGGCGCGCACCTGGCCGAGAATCTCGCCCTCGCCGGGAACAAGCGAGTCGAGTCCGGCAGCGACGCGGAAGAGATGCAGTCCGGCCGCTGCGTCGTGGAGCCGGTAGAGCGCGGGCTCGACCTCCGGCTCGAGCTCGGCGAGCGCCGCGACGGCGTCGCGCTCCGCCACGGCGGCGTCCTCGCAGGCGAGATAGAGCTCCGTCCGGTTGCACGTCGAGAGGCACACCACCTCGCGGCCGCACCTCGGCAAGCCGCGCCGCCAATGCCGCCGCCGCCTCGCGGTCGAGCGCAACGCGTTCGCGCAGCTCCACGGGCGCGTGATGGTGCGAGGTGCCGACGAGGACGAGACGCATCACGAGAAGTGGGTCACGGGTAGGGCGAGACGGACGACGATGACGAGCAGGAAGCCGGCGAGCGCGAGATACGCGGCGCGACGGCCCGCCCAACCGTACGCGGACCGGAGCACGAGGTAGCCGGTCCAGACGAGCCAGGTGACGATCGTCGCGGCGACGAGCGCGTCGACGCGATCCGCGTCCGCGACCAGACGAACGACGCCGACCGCGATCCCCAGCGTCAGCGCCGGGACGGAAACCAGCACCGTCTGCAGGGCGAGCCGGTCGAGCGTGGCGAGCGACGGCGCCGGCCGGCGCAGGATCGTCGCCTCGCGCCGCTTCAGCCGCCGCTCCTGCCAGAGATAGAGCGCCGAGAGCGACGCTGCGAGCGTGAACCCGGCGAACGCGACGAGCACGAGCCCGACATGCAGAACGAGAAACGCCGTCGAGTAGCGGCTCGGCGCCGAGCCGGTTCCGCCGCCCGCGCGCGCGACGACGAGCAGCACCGCCGCGAACGGCATCACCGCGAGCCCGAGCAGCCGGAACGAACGACGGCATCCCCACACGAGATACGCCGTGACGACCAGCCACACGAAGAGGTTCAGCGAGCCGGCCCATGTCCCCCACGGGAATCCGTCCTGTCGCGCGGCCTGCGCGACGAGCAGCGCCGTCTGCGCGAGCCAGCCGAGACGCACACCCCACGTCGCCCAGCCGCCGGCCGATCCCGGCCGCCGCGCCTCGCCGAAGTAGCCGACGGCCGCCTCGCCGTAGCAGAGCAACGCAGGCCAGAAGAAGAGCTCAACCAACGACCGACGCCTCCCGCTCCGTGTCCGGCTCCGGGTCGCGCGCCGCCGCGCGATCCGCAATTGCATCGACATCGCGCTCGAGCCGCTGCACCTTCAGCGCGATGATCACGACGTAGACGAGCACGATCGCGAACACGACGCAGTACGCGGCCGTCACGTATTTCTCGGCGGTGCTCACGCAAGCGACCTCCCGCAGCTCACGCAACCGAAGTCGAGACGCTTGCCCGCGAGCTCGACGCGGTAGAGCGTGTACGCGAGCACGAGCAACGCGACCTGCGACACGACGTACGCGGCGAGGATCCAGCCGCCGAAGTTCGGCCCGTGCCGCGTGAAGACGACCGGATGGATCGCGGACTTCGCGAGCCGGATCGCCATGAAGCTGACCGGGATCAGCACGACGCCGAACAGCGCGTACACCGCGCTGAAGTTCGCGCGCTGCGGTCCCGGATCGACCGAGAAGCGCAACATGAAGTACGCGGCATAGAACAGGAACAAGCACGAGGAACAACACGAGCTGGTCCTCGCTCCACAGCCACCAGTGACCCCACGAGATCTTCGCCCAGATCGAACCGGTGATCAGCACGAGCACCCCGAAGATCACGCCCTGGTGAATCGCGACGTAGCTCTCGAGATCGGCGCGCGGGTCACGCTTCCAGAGATGAACGAACGCCTTCCACGCGCCGAGCCCGAAGCACGCGTACGCGGTGATCGCGATCGAGACGTGGAAATAGAAGATCCGCTGCGAGAACCCCTGGTCGGCGTCGTTCGGCGCGACGAAGAACACGAGCACGAGCGCCAGCGTCACGAGGACGGCCGAGGCGACGGCAAGCGCCGGGAGCGGTATCCGATAGGTGCGACCCACCACTCCGAATTCTGCCCGCTCGGCGCTCACTCGGTCACGACGTACTCGAACGTGGCCCAGCAGACGAGCACGAACAACGCGTCGTAGAGCGCGAGAAAGCCGAGATAGCGGCCCGGGGACGCCACGATCGAGGCGCCGACGCCGCCGATCACGATCGGGATCGCCAGCGGCAGGAACAGCAGCGGCAGCAGCAGGTCGCGGGCGCGGGTGGCGACCGCCATCGCGCCGAGGAAGGTGCCGACCGCGCAGATGCCGATGTCCGCGAGCACGACGGCGGCGACCGTCGCCCCCGAAAGTCCGTGGAAGAACAGCGCGAAACACCGGAAGCGCGACCACCTCCGCCGCGCCGAGGAACGCGAGCGTCGCGATTCCCTTGCCGAGCCAGATCGCGCTCCGGTCGCACGGCGTCAGCACGAGCCCGTCGAGCATCCGCTGCTCCCGCTCCGGAACGAACGCGCGTCCGAGCCCGAGCAGCGCGGTGAAGACGATCGCCACCCAGAGCAGTCCGCTCGCCGCGAGATCGGACGAGCGCGCGGGCAACGCGAAGTGGAAGACGACAAACGTCGCGACGACGAACAGCAGCATCGCCGGCAACGTGTCGCGCGCACGCAGCTCGAGCAGCAGATCCTTGCGCGCGAGCGCGCCGACGTCGCGGAAGTACGTCATGCGGTCGCTCGCGTCGGCAGCCGCCGCCGCTCCGGGGCCTCCGTCGAGCCTACGGCCCAGCACCAGTCGCGCGGTCGCGAGCGACGCAACGCGATCCGGATCGTGGGTCGAGACGAGCAGCGTGCGCTCGCCGCGAAGCTCCGCCAGCTGCGCGTCGAGCAACTCCGCGCCGGCGGCATCGAGCGCGGTGTACGGCTCGTCGAGCACGAGCAGCGACGGCTCGTGCAGCAGAACGCGGCACAACGCGAGCCGCTGCGTCATCCCGCGCGAGTACGACGCGACGCGATCGTGCCGCACCTCCCAGAGGCCGAACCGCTCGAGCAGCATCCCGATCCGCTCGCGCCGCTCCGGCACGCGGTACAGCCGCCCGTAGAGATCGAGATTCTCGAGCGCCGTCAGCTCGCGATAGACGAGCGGGTCGTGGGCCATGTAGCCGACGCGGCCGCGCGGCACGTCGACCGCGAGCTCGCCCTCCGTCGGAACCGCGAGCCCCGCGCAGAGCCGGAGCAGCGTCGTCTTCCCGGAGCCGTTCGGCCCGGTGACGACGAGGCAGCCGCCGTCGGAGAGATCGAAGTCGACGCCGCGCAGCGCGCGCTTCTCCCCGAATCGCTTGCCGAGCTTCCGGGCTCGGATCATGCGGCCAGTCTAGTTCGCGCCGACTTACAGACCTTTTACGCGCGTCGTACCTCGGGCAGGACCGGCGTCGACTTGGGTACGTCTGCGGGCGCGAACGAGACATCACCAGGGGGTAGTACCGATGCTGAAAGCTCGTTATGCCGCAGGACTCGTCGCAGCCGCGGTCTTCGTCGGAGGCGGGGTGGCCTGGGCCACGCACCGCTCCCAGACGACGACGGCTGCGGCGGCCGACTTCACCGCGAGCTCCGTCTCGCAGATCCGGTCGAACACGTGCGTCGGCAGCGACGGCACGTACCAGGACACGACCGCGACGTACACCGGAACCGCGACGAGCAGCGATCCGCGGCTCAACGGCCCGGTCGAGATTCGGGCGCGTAGCGTCGTGAACACGACCGAGGGTCTCGGCTGGCTCGACGGCACGCTTCGCGTCCGTGGCTCCAGCGCCGGCTCGTCCGCGTCGATCCGCGGCGCGGTCGCGAACGGCAGCGTCGTAGGCCTCGTCAACGGCAACGGTGATCACGGCGGCAACGGCAAGCTCGTCGCCACGTTCACCTCGACCTTCAGCCAGAACGGCGGCTTCACGGCCGGCGGCCACATCGGCTCGGGCACGGCGACGAACGCCGGCGTGTTCTTCACGCAGGGAAGCTGCACGAAGATGAAGCAGGTCAAGAGCACATTCATCTTCAGGCTGCACCTCCGGACGAACGAGGTCGTGCCGCCGGTGCACAACCTGCGCGCCAGCGCGGACGGCAATCTCACGCTCGATGTGACACGCGATCAGACCGGAGCGGTCACCGCGGGCAACGTCGTCTTCTACGTGAACTACGGCTTTCCCGGCGCGGTCACGATCACTGGGCTGACGGTGAATCAGGGTTCGCGTGGGTCGAACGGGCCGGTCGTGATCGACGCGGCCACCGGAAGCATCACCGACGGCGACGGCCACGGGAACCTGACGAAGGTCGTGTCGACGGTCTCACCGTCGGTGCTGACGAACCTGCTCGCGAATCCGCGCATGTACTACGTGACGCTGACGACGTCGGCGAATCCGAGCGGCGCATTGCGCGACCAGCTCGACAATCCCGAGCGGCGCTAGCCGCTCAGGATGCGGGTGCGGTCGCGGGTCGGCGACCGCACCCGCAGCAGAGCGCCGCGTGGATAGGCTCCGGTCATGGAGCTCCGTCCACTCGGCCGCACCGGCGTCAAGGTCAGCCAGCTCTGCCTCGGCGCGATGATGTTCGGCGGGTGGGGCAACCCGGATCACGAGGACTCGATCCGGATCATCCACCGCGCGCTCGACGCGGGGATCAACTTCATCGACACGGCCGACGTCTACACCGCCGGCGAGTCCGAGGAGATCGTCGGGAAGGCGCTCGCCGGCGGCCGCCGCGACTCGATCGTCCTCGCCACGAAGGTGCACGGACAGATGGGCAGCGACCCGAACCACTTCGGCAACTCGCGCCGCTGGATCCTCGAGGAGGTCGACAACAGCCTCCGTCGGCTCGGCACCGACTGGATCGACCTCTACCAGATCCACCGCCCGCATCCCGGAATGGACATCGACGAGACGCTCGGCGTCCTCACCGATCTCGTCCGCGCCGGGAAGATCCGCTACTTCGGCAGCTCGACGTTCCCGCCGTCGCAGATCGTGCAGGCGCAGTGGGTCGCGGAGCGACGAGGCCGTGAGCGGTTCGTGACCGAGCAGCCGCCGTACTCGCTGCTCGTACGCGCGGTCGAGTCGGAGGTGCTGCCGGTCTGCCAGGAGTACGGGATGGGCGTGATCCCGTGGAGCCCGCTTGCGGGCGGCTGGCTGTCGGGCAAGTGGCGCAAGGGCGCCGAGGCGCCGGCGAGCACGCGCGCAGAGCGGATTCCGCAGCGGTTCGACATGTCGCTGCCGGAGAACCAGCGGAAGCTCGACGCCGCCGACGCGCTCGCGCAGCTCGCCGAAGAATCGAGCATGACGTTGATCCACATGGCCCTCGCGTTCGTGCTGCAGCACCCTGCGATCACCGCGCCGATCATCGGCCCGCGCACGATGGAGCAGCTCGAGGCGATGCTCGGCGCCGTCGACGTCACGCTCGACGCGAGCATCCTCGATCGCATCGACGAGATCGTCCCGCCGGGGACGAACTTCAACACCGCCGACGCCGGCTGGACGCTGCCGGCGATCGCGGATGCCGCGCTGCGCCGCCGCTAGCAGCGTCTGATTTACACCAGCGAGTCGGCGATCACGAACGCGGCGAAGACGACGCTGATCACGCCGTTCATCGTGAAGAACGCGGTGTCGAGCCTGCGGAGGTCGTTCGGTCGCACGAGTGCGTGCTCGTACGCGAGCAGCCCCGCGACCACCGCGACACCGATCCAGTAGAGCGCGCCGACGCTCAGTCCCCCGCCGACGGCGATGAGACACGCGACGGTCGCCGCGTGTGAGAGCCGCGCGCCGAGGAACACGCCGCGCACGCCGAACCGCGTCGCGAACGAGTGCAGCCCTTCGCGCCGGTCGATCTCGATGTCGAACAACGAGTAGAAGAGGTCGAAGCCGGCGACCCAGAACGCGACCGCCGCGCCGAGCGTCCACGACTGCCACGGCAGCTTGCCGGTGATCGCGACCCACGCGCCGACCGGCGCGAGCCCGTCGACCGCGCCGAGCCAGAAGTGGCAGAGCCACGTCCAGCGCTTCAGATACGGGTAGATCACGAAGCCGGCGACCGGGATCGGCCAGAGCCAGCGCACGATCGGGTCGAGGTGCCAGACCGCGACGAGAAACACCGCGAGCGACGCGGCGCAGAAGAGAACGACCTGGACGACCGACAGCTGCCCGCTCGGCAGCTCGCGGCCCGCGGTTCGCGGATTGCGCGCGTCGAGACGCGCGTCGATGAGCCGGTTCAGCGCCATCGCAAGCGAACGCGCGCCGACCATCGCGACGGTGATCCAGAACAGATCGGCCCAGCCCGGCGATCCGTCCACGGCGAGGAACGCGCCGACGTACGCGAACGGCAGCGCGAAGATCGTGTGCTCGATCTTGACGAGGCGCGCGAAGCGCGCCGGCAGCGGTGCGAGAGCGACGTCGGTCATGTCTGACGGTGCGCGACGTCGCGTTCGCCTGCGAGCAACTCGAGCGCGTGCGCGAGCGCGGGACGCAGCACCTCGAACCCGTCGCGGCAGCCGCCGGGCGAGCCGGGAAGGTTGACGACGAGCGTCGAGCCGACCACGCCCGCTGCTCCGCGCGACAGCAGTCCGTGCGGCGTCTTCGCGATCGAATCGGCGCGCAGCGCCTGCGGGATTCCCGGCGCGTCGCGCTCGATCACGTCGCGCGTCGCTTCCGGGGTGACGTCGCGCGGCGCGAGCCCGGTGCCTCCCGTCGTGAGGATGACGCGCGCCGACGTTGCGAGTTCGCGCAGCGCGGCCGCAATCTCGTCGCGCTCGTCCGCGACGACACGGCGCTCGACGTCGTATCCCTCGCCGCGCAGCAGCTCGTCGAGCGCATCGCCGCTCTTGTCCTCCCGCGTCCCCGCGATGACGCCGTCCGACACGGTGAGCACCGCCGCCTTCAGACCAGCGCCTCCTTCGTCTTCTCGACGAGCGTCACTTCGGCGATGCTCATGCCCTTGTCGATCGCCTTCGCCATGTCGTAGACCGTGAGCGCGGCGACGGTCGCCGCGGTCAACGCCTCCATCTCGACGCCGGTCTGCGCGGTCGTCTCCGCGGACGCGACGATCTCGACCGAGTCCTCGCCGACCTCGAGCGTGACCTCGATATGGGAGAGCGGCAGCGGATGACAGAGCGGAATCAGCTCGCTCGTCCGCTTCGCCGCCATGATCCCCGCGAGCTGCGCGGTCGTGAGTGCGTCGCCCTTCGGAAGCTCGCGCAGCCGCCGTGCCGTGGCCGCCGCCATCCGCACCTCCGCGCGCGCAACCGCGCGCCGGCGCGAGAGCGGCTTGCCGCCGACGTCCACCATGCGAACGTCGCCCGATTCGTCCACGTGCGAGAGCTCGTTCATCGCGACAGCGACCGCCGCGCCACGTGCAGCAGCCCGCGCCGGTAGTGCCATGCCGCGCGCACGCGCTCACCGCCGGAGCCGTAGAGCACGTCGAGCATCCCGCGCAGTCCCTCCTCCGTGCGCGCGTCGTACGGGAACCACCACGCGGGACGCAGCAGGCCGCGGTCCTCGTCGACGTACTTCACGCGCGTGCACTCGTAGAGACCGTGCTTCGAGTTCGTGCGTCCGAACCCGGACGACTTGACGCCGCCCCACGCCGCCTGTCCTGCGGCGAACGAGTAGCCGAAGTCGTTGACCCAGACCATGCCCGCCTCGATTCGCCGCGACACGCGCCGCGCCTTCTCCAGATCGCGCGTCCACACGCTCGCCGCGAGCCCGAACTCCGTGTCGTTCGCGCGGCGCACCGCGTCGTCCTCGCCGTCGAACGGCTCGACGGTGACGACCGGGCCGAAGACCTCCTCGTCCGGAAGCGATCCCTCGATCACCGTCGGCTCGAGGAACCAGCCGTCGCGATCGGGACGGCGCGCGCCGGTCAGCTCCTCGACCTTGTCGCGCTGCGTCTCCGAGATCAGCGGGCCGACCTCGTCGCCGAGCCGCAGCTCGCGTGCGCGTTGCGCGAGCCCGCGTGCGAACTCCGCGTACACCGGCCGCTCGACGTAGATCCGCTCCGCGCTGACGCACGCCTGTCCCGCGTTGATGAACGCCGCGAAGACGGCGCCGTCGAGCGCACGCGAGAGATCCGCATCGGCGAACACGACCATTGGATCCTTGCCGCCGAGCTCGAGCACGACCGGACAGCCGCGCGCGCCCGCCGCCGCTGCAACGCGGCGACCGACCGCAACCGACCCGGTGAAGAACACCTTTGCGATTCCCGGATCGTCGACGAGCGCTTCGCCGACCGGTGCGTCGCCGTGCACGACCTGCACGAGCCCCGCCGGCGCGCCCGCCTCGACGAGCACGCGCGCGACCCACTCGCCGGTCAGCGGCGTCAGCTCCGACGGCTTCAGCACGACGCCGTTTCCCGCTGCGATCGCTGTTGCCACTTCTGTAAACGGAATCCCGAACGGGATGTTCCACGGCGTGATCGCCGCGACGACGCCGAGCGGCTCGTGCAGCAGCCACGCCTTCTTCGTCTTCAGATGCAGCTGCGAGAAGCGCACCGGCTCGTCGGCGAGCACGCGCGCCGCGTTCCGCGCGAGCCACACCGCGTGGTCGACCGCGGGATAGAGATCGTGCGCGATCGCCTCCGTGCGCGGCTTCGCCGTCTCAGCGACGACGACGTCCGCGATCGCGTCCGCGTGTGCGCGAACAACGCGGCCGGCTTCGCGCAGAACGTTTGCGCGCGCGGCGGGCGTCAGCTCACGCCATTGCGCCTGCGCCGCGGCAGCCGCCGCAACGATCGCCGGCATGTCGTCAGGGTCGGTGCGCGGAACGGAGCCGACGGGCTCGAGCGTCGCGGGGTTGACCGAGACGAGCTCCGGTGCGGAGATCGTCGCCATGCCGGGATGGTACTCGGCTACGCGAGCGAGTCGAGATCGTCGAGCTGCGCCGCGATCCACGCCGCGAGGTCGTGCTCCCGCACGTGCGCCCGCGTCTCCTCGAGCCGGCGCCGCCGCTCCTCGACCGGCATCGTGAGCGCGGCGTAGAGCGCCTGCGCCTGGCCGTACACGTCGACCGGGTTCACCGTCAGCGCCCAGCGGCCGAGCTCCTCGTGCGCGCCGGCGTTCTCCGAGAGCACGAGGACTCCGTCGCGTTCGTTCACGAGCGCCGCCTCCTTCGAGACGAGGTTCAGCCCGTCGAACACCGCGTTCACGAGGAGCGCGTCGTATTGCTTGTACGCCGCGACGGACTGCGCGAAGTTGTCGGCGACCCGCAGGTCGATCGGCGTCCAGCCGTCGTGCTCGAAGCGATCGTTGACCGCGCGCACCTCGCGCTGGATCGCGCCGAGGTACTCCGAGTACTCCGGGATTTCCTGGCGCGACGGGTCGAGCAGCGCGAGCATCGTGACGCGGCCCCGGAAGTCCGGATGGAGATCGAGAAAGCGGCGCGAACGCGCGGCAGCCGCGGACGACGTTCTTCGACGGGTCGGTGCGGTCGACGCGCAGGACGAGGAACTCCGGCCTGCTCTCGACGATCGAACGCTCCTCTTCGAGCACGGCGGGCGAGTCCTTCAGCTCGTCGAACTCCGCGGGATCGATCCCGAGCGGATGATGCGTGACGAGCGTCCGCCTGCCGTCGTCGGTCACGGTCCCCGCCGCAAAGTCGACGTCGGCGCCGAGGATGTCCTCGCACGTCCGCAGGAAGTTCCGCTGCCAGCGCGCCGTGTGGAAGCCGACGACGTCGTTCGCGAGCAGCCCTTCGTGCACGGCGCGTCGCAGGTGCTCCGGCAGCACGTGCCAGTAGTCCGACTGCGGCCACGGGATGTGGATGAAGTGCGAGAGCACGGCGTCCGGCCGGCGCTCGCGGATCAGCTTCGGCGCGAGATAGAGGTGGTAGTCGTGAAGGAACACCGCCGCGTCGGGGTCGCGCTCGAGCTCGGCGACCGCGGCGGCGGCGAAGGCCTCGTTCACCGGCGCGTAGCCGCTCGAACCACGCGGTGTGGAGGGCGATGTCGAGATCGGGAGCCTCCGGCAGTCCCCACATGTAGTGCTGGAGGAACCAGAGCGTCGGATTCGCGACGACGTTGTAGTAGCGGTCGTAGGCGACCGGGTCGTGCGCGACGAGCCGGATCCGGTACGGCGAGCCGTCGCGCGCGGTCTCCTCGAAGGCTGCGCCGTCGTGCTCGGCCGCGACGGCCTTGTCCTCGTCGGACATGGCGCTTGCGATCCAAGTCACGTCGTGATGGGCGACGAGGCTGCGCAGCGCGGTCACGAGTCCGCCGCCGCCGCGCAGGCTGACGCGCTCGCCCGAGGCCGAGCGGGCGTAGCTCACCGGCCCGCGGTTCGCGATCACGAGGAGCTTGCGGCGTTCGGCCACTGCCCTACGAGCCGGCAGGGCGCTCGGCGAGCTTCACCGCGACCGCGTGCCGCGTGTGACCGCGGACGATCGCGAAGACCGCCGTCTGACCCGGCCTCAGCGTATTCGTGACGATCCGCACGAGAGCGTCCGCGTCGGTGACCGGGACACCGTCCACGGAGACGACAACATCGCCCCCGGTCACGACTCCCTCGCCTTCGAACTGGATCTGCTTCGAGCCGCCGCGAATGCCGGCGCGCGCGGCCGGACCGCCGGGCGTGACCCGCTCGACGATCGCGCCGTGGCGGACAGGAAGCCCGAGCTTCGCGGCGAGCGCCGGGCGTCATGTCCTCCGTCTGCAGCCCGGCGTACGCGTACGCGACGCGGCCATGCGCGAGCAGGTCGTTGAGCGACCGCCGCGCCGCGTCGATGGGAACGGCGAAGCCGATCCCGGAGCTGCCGCCGGAGTCGCTGCGAATCTGCGCGTTGATCCCGATCACGCGGCCGCGCGAGTCGAGCAGCGGGCCCGCCCGAGCTGCCGTGGGTGATCGGCGCGTCGGTCTGGATTGCGTCGACGATCTGGAAATGCGCGACGGTCAGCGCGGCGATCGAACGGCGAACGGCGGAGACGACACCGACCGCAAGCGAGTCCTGGTTGCCGAGCGGGCTCCCGATCGCGGCGACGGGCTCGCCGACGACGACACCCGCGGAGCGGCCGAGCGGCAGCGGGACGAGCGCGTGCTGTGAGCCGGAGACGCGGATCACGCCGACGTCGTCGTAGACGTCCCAGCCGACGATCTTCGCGGGGACGCGGTCGTGGTCGGCGAACTCGACGTAGACGTTCTTCGCGGCGCTGACCGGAGTGCCTACAGCCGTCTCGCCTGCGTTCGTGACCACATGCGCGTTCGTCAGGACGGTGCCCGTCGCCGAGACGACGAAGCCGGAACCCTGCGCCGCGGTTCCGTCGGCGAAATAGGAGAAAACCGTGACGACACCCGGCGCGCGGAGGGCGAAGATCCGCGCGGCGGACAGACCGGTCGCCGTCGCCGGCACGATCGTTCGCACGGCGGCGGGCCGGCTCGTCGCCGGAGCAGGCGCGTGGACGACGACCGTCTCGACGGTCGAGCCGCCCGAGCCGACGAGGCCGGTCGCGCGGCCGAGCCCGAGAGCGGCCGCGGCTCCGACGAGCGCGGCGAGAATGACGATGACGACGGCGCGCACGGGCCGACAGAGTACCGGCGATTTCCCGTGAAAACGGTCAGGCGGGAACGGCCTCGGGCTCCGGCTCCCCGACCGCCGCCGGCAGCTCGAGCGTGAAGACCGTCCGGCCCGGCGCCGAGCTCGAGCACGAGCTCGCCGCCCATCAGCTCGGCGAGCTCCCGCGCGATCGCCAGCCCGAGCCCCGTCCCGGAGGCCCGCGACCCGGCGAGCGCGTGAAGCGGGCGAACACCTGCTCCGCCTCCTCGGCGGGGATCCCGGGGCCGTCGTCCTCGCACCGCCAGCACCGGCCCGCGGACGACGATCCGCACCGGCGTGCCGGGCGGCGTGTGCAGCAGCGCGTTGTCGATCAGCGCCCGCCCGATCTGGAAGATGCGGACGTGGTCGCCGAGAGCGACGCCCTCCTGCTCGACGACGACCTCGAGCGGGTGGTCGAGCCGCAGCGCGACCGCAACGAACTCCTCGCGCAGCTCGTGGGCGGCGTCGGCGAGCGAAACGGGCTCCAGCTCGAGCCGCATCCGGCCCGCGTCGAGCCGCGAGAGGTCGAGAAGATCGGTCGCGAGCTTCGACAGCCGCCCCACCTGCTCCGACATCGTCGCGAGAAACTCGCGCCGCGTCTCCTCGTCGAGATCCTCGTCCTGCATCAGCTCGACGAAGCCGCCGAGCGAGAAGATCGGCGTCCGCAGCTCGTGCGACGCGTTGGCGATGAACGCGCGACGGGCGTCGTCGAGCCGTGCCAGCTGGAGCCGCATCCGGTCGAAGGCGCCGGCCAGCTGGCCGAGCTCGTCCCGATGCGAGTCGACCACCGGCTCGCTGAAGTCGCCGCCGGCGATCCGCTCGGCCGCCAGCTCGAGCCGGCGAATCCGCCGGGCGAAGGCGGACGCCAGGCCGTAGCCGACGAGGATCGACGCGGCAAGCGCAATCAGTCCGGCCCAGAGGAGGCGCGACTTGACGAGGTCGTCGTTGTCGAGCGTGTCCCGGAGCGAGCTCGAGAAGAGGAGAACGTTGCCGTTCTTGTCGGGGATCGCCGACCTCCGCGTACGAGGTGCCGTCCCGGCCGACGCGGCCCCGCTGACAGCGTGCCTGTCGTCGAGGCCCGGAGCGCGACCGGGTCGCCGCGGACGTCGCCGGAGAAGCCGAGGTGGAGCGAGTCGTACTGGACGAGCATCGTCGTCTGCGTTCCGCCGGCGATCGGAGCGAGGAACACGGCCCGCGAGCCCGCGGCGTGGGCCGCGTAGTCGACGAAGTCCTGGTCGACGCCGGCCGCGCTCGCCTCCCGCTCGCAGGGCGCGCGCCGTCTGGGTCAGCTGCGCGATCTTGCCGTTGACGAGGCGCCGCTCGAGGCTCGGCACGAGCGCGACCCAGACCACGGCGAGCGCGCCGGCGACGACCACCGCGAGGGCGAGGCTCAGGCGGGCGCCGACGCTGCGGAACGGGTTCACGATGCGAGCGTGGCGCCGCGGGCGGTCTGGTCCCGGAAGCGGTAGCCGACGCCACGAACGGTGAAGATGAACTCCGGCTCGCGCGGATCCACGCTCCAGCTTCTCGCGCAGGTGGCGGACGTGGACGTCGATCGTCCGCGGCTCGCGGTACGCGGAGTCGCCCCAGAGCGCCTCGAGCAGTGCCTGGCGGCTGAAGACGCGGCCCGGCCGGCCGGCCATCGTCCGGAGGAGCTCGAACTCGACGTACGTCAGCTCGACGGGCACGTCGCGCACCGCGACCGTCCGCTTGGAGACGTCGATCAGGAGCCCGTCGCCGGCGATCACGTCCGCCGCCGTCCGGCTGGCTGCCGATCGCGGCCCGGCGGAGAAGCGCCCGGACGCGGCTCCGGAACTCGCGGATCGAGAACGGCTTCGTGATGTAGTCGTCGGCGCCGAGCTCGAGCCCGACGACCTTGTCGAGCTCGTCGTCGCGGGCGGTGAGCATGATGATCGGGACGGTGCTGTGCGTCCGGAGCCGCCGGCAGACCTCGAGCCCGTCCAGCTTCGGCAGCATCAGGTCGAGCACGACGAGATCGACCCGCTCGCCGGCGAACCGCAGCAGCGCCTCCTCGCCGTCGCGAGCCTGGAGAACGCGGAAGCCCTCGTGCTCGAGTGGATAGGTGAGGAGCTTCTGGACGGCTTCCTCGTCGTCGACCAGAAGGATTGTGGCGGAGTCTGGCATCAGTTGAAGCGCGATTCGGTGCCTGCCGTCGCCTGGTCTTACTATAGATCGCCGTGGCGGCCGTCCCGTCCCGATCGGAGCGGCGCAGGCCGCGGCCCGGGTCGCTCGAGCGGCCGGTCAACGGACGCCTGTACCGCGGCACCTGGCTGCTGGTCGGCCTGCCGCTGCTGCTGCTCGCGTTCAGCGTGGCGCGTCCGGCACCGCTCCAGCCGCCGAATCTGCCGCCCGCGTTCGACCGCGACGCGGCCGCGAGCATCGCCCGCGACCTGACGCTCCAGTGGCCGAACCGGGTGCCGGGGACGCCCGGCGCGACCGGGGCCGAGCGCTGGTTCCGCGAGCAGCTGACGCCGTACGGCTTCATCGTCCGCTCGGAGCGGCTTCACGGCTCGGGTGCCGCGTCACGGGGACGGTGCCGTTCGTGAACATGGTCGCCGTGAAGCCAGGCCTGTCGCGGCGGGCGATCGTCGTCATGGCCCACCGCGACGACACCGGCGCCGGGGCGGGCGCGAACGACAACGCCTCGGGGACGGCGGCGCTGATCGAGCTCGCGCGGGCGTATGCGCCGCAGGCGGGTGCGGCGCGGCTGACGCTGCCGTACACGCTCGTCTTCCTCTCCACCGACGGCGGGGTCTACGGCGGGGTCGGCGCGGCGAACTTCGCGGCGCACGCGCCGGAGGCGGCGAACGTCGCGGCGGTCATCAATCTCGACGCGGTCGCCGGGCACGGGCCGCCGCGGCTGGAGATCGGCGGCGACACGCCGCGCTCGCCGGAGCCGGGCCTCGTCGAGACGATGCGGGCCGTGCTGGCCCAGGAGACCGGCGCGCCGCCGACGTGGCCGGGCGCGCTCCGCCAGCTGATCGACCTCGGATTCCCGTTCAGCGTCTACGAGCAGGCGCCGTTCGTCTCGCGCGCGATCCCGGCGGTGACGATCACGACCGGCGCCGACCGGCCCGCCGGCCGATCACCGGCGACACGATCGCCGCGCTGAACGTCCGCCGCCTCGAGCAGATCGGCCGCGCAACGCAGAACGCCCTCGACGCGATGGAGCAGGGCGTCGCCCTTTCGACCGGCCCGTCGAGCTACGTCTATCTCGGCCAGCGGATCGTGCGCGGCTGGGCGATCGAAATCGTGCTGATCGCGATGCTGCTGCCGTTCCTCGCGGCGGCCGTCGACCTGTTCGCGCGCTGCCGGCGGCGGCGGATCCGGATCTCGCCGGCGCTGCGGAGCTATCGAAGCCGGCTCTTCTTCTGGCTCTGGTGCGGACTGCTGATCGCGATCTTCGCCCTCTTCGGCGCGTGGTCCGGCGGCGCCGGGCGGCCGCCGTCGCTCGACGCCGTCCACTGGCCGACCGCCGCGCTGATCGCATTCGCCGCGCTGCTCGGCGCGAGCTGGTTCGTCGCGCGCGACCGCCTGCTCGCCGCGGCGTCGCGTCCGGCCCGAGGAGGAGCTCGCAGGTCACGTCGCGGCGCTGCTCGCGCTCGGCGTCGTCGGGCTCCTCGTCGTCGCGACGAATCCGTTCGCCCTGATCTTCCTGCTGCCGTCACTGCACGCGTGGCTGTGGCTGCCGCAGGTGCGGGCGCGCGCGTTCCCCGCGCGGATCGCGGTGCTGCTGATCGGCTTCGCCGGGCCCGCGCTGCTGATCTGGTCGTTCGCCGTCGCGTTACGGCCTCGGCTTCGACGCGCCCTGGTACATCGCGTCGCTGTTCGCGGTCGGCTACGCGCCGCTCGTCACGCTCGCGATCGGACTCGGCTGGCTCGCCGCAGCCGGGCAGCTCGTTGCGATCGCGGGCGGTCGGTACGCGCCGTACCCGAGCGCCGCGGAGCGAGGGCGCCGCGGGCCGATTCGAGAGTCGATCCGGAGAGTCATCCTCGCGCAGCACAGACGGCGCCGCGCCGCCGAGTCGGAACGGCGCGCGATCGAGGGCTGAGCGTCAGACGTCGCCGAAGCGAAGCCAGCGCACGACGGCGCCCGCGGGCAGCTCGCCGTCGCCGCGCGGCACATGGACGAGCGCGTCGGCGCCGGCGGCGTGCGCGATCATGTGCGACTCCTGGCCGGACAACGGCTCGAGCACCGTTCCGTCTTGGTCCAGGCGTGAGCGCGCCCGCACGAGCTCGTCGCGGGCGTCGTTCCTGCTCAGCGGTGCGGCGAGCGTCCCGCGCTCGAAGCGCGGCAGAGCGTCTGCACGCCCCTGCAGCGCGCGAACCGCGGGCTTGACGAACAGCTCGCAGCCGACGAGCGACGACACCGGGTTCCCCGGCAGCCCGAACACGAGCGTCGCGCCGCGCACGCCGAACGACACCGGCTTGCCCGGCTTGATCGCAACGCGCCAGAAGACCTCCTCTACACCGAGCTCGGACTCGATCCGGCGCACGAGATCGTGCTCTCCGACCGAGACTCCGCCCGACGTGACGAGGACGTCCGCGGCGAGACCGCGTTCGACTGCCTCCCGGAGCGCCGACTCGTCGTCGGCGACCGCCGGCAGGATCTCTGTCACGCCGCCGGCGGCGGCGACCGCTGCCGCGAGCATGACGGCGTTCGCCTCGTAGACCTGGCCCTCGAGAAGCGGCTGCCCCGGACGGGCGAGCTCCGTGCCCGTCGACAGGACGGCGACGCGTGGCGCGCGGAAGCAGCCCAACTCGGCAATCCCTGCAGCCGCGAGGCCGCCGAGCTGTGCGGCGCCGAGACGAACGCCCTTCTCAACGACGACATCGCCCGCAGCCACATCACCGCCGCGCGGACGAACGTGCGCGCCCGGCGCAATCGCTTCAGCAATCTCGATACTGTTGCCATTCTGGACAACATACTCGACGGGGACGACAGCATCCGCACCCTCGGGAACGACACCGCCGGTCGAGATCGACATCGCCTCACCCGCCGCGAGCACGCGCGACGTGGGACGTCCCGCCGCAACGGTGTCCACCACGGGCAGCGTCCCCGGCACGTCGGCGGCGCGCACCGCGAAGCCGTCCATCGCCGAGCTCGGGAACGACGGCAGGTCGACGGCCGCGCGCGCCGGCTCCGCAGTCACGCGTCCAGCCGGCGCGGTCGATCGGCACAACCTCGACCGCGAGCGTGCGGACGCACGCGAGGACGCGTGCCTGCGCCTCCTCCAAGGTCAACAAGCCCGCCACGGCTACGGCGTCGGCAGCCCGGGATCCGTCGGCGGCGCCGGCGCGGTCGTCGGAGGAGCGACGGTCG
Organism: uncultured Actinomycetes bacterium; assembly: GCA_963816455.1. Taxonomy (GTDB): domain Bacteria; phylum Actinomycetota; class Thermoleophilia; order Gaiellales; family Gaiellaceae; genus Palsa-739. The sequence goes on along the minus strand of CAWFKM010000006.1, from coordinate 72,915 downwards.
TTGCAGGCGGAGCGACGGTCGTCGTCGCCGGAGGCGCCGTCGTCTGCGGTCTTCGCGGCGGCGTCGCCGGCTTCGGCGCGGCCGGAGTCGACTGCGTCGTCGTGTCGGTCGACGTCGTGCCGTACGAGCCGCTGTACTCGTACTGCCCGTGCCACTGCGTCCACACCGGCTGCGTCGTCGCCGGCCGGAACGGAACGTCGGGCTTCTTCCCGACCGCGGTCTCCATGTAGAGGTGCCAGATGTCCGCGGGGAAGGTCGGGCCGGACACCGCGATGCCGTGCACGTTGAGCATCGGGATCTCGCCGGTCGGGTACCCGATCCACACGGTCGCTTCGAGACGAGGCGTGTAGCCGGAGAACCACGCGTCGGCGTAGTTGTCCGTCGTTCCCGTCTTGCCGGCGTCGGTGTGCCCGTGGAGATGCGCGCCGGTGCCGGTGCCGTACAGCATGTTCTGCTCGAGCACCTGCGTCACCGTCGACGCGACCCAGTCCGGGATCACGCGCTCCTGCTGCGGCTTGCCCCAGCCGGCGTCGTCGACCTTGCCGTTCGGGAGGACGACCTTCGTGATCGCCATCGGCTTCGAGTAGATCCCGCCGGCGGCGAGTGTCGAGTAGACGGACGCCATCTCGATCGGCGTCACTCCGATCGAGCCGAGCGCGATCGACGGCACCGCCTGGAGCGGAGAGCTGCGCACGCCGAGCAGCCGCGCCATGTCGACGATGTTCTGCGGACCGACGTCGAGCGAGAGCCGCGCGTACACCGTATTGTCCGACGCGAGCGTCGCGCTCAACACCGACTCGACACCGGCGTAGTCGTGGCCGTACGTCGCGACGTCCCACGCGCAGCCGGGATTGGTCGGATTGCAGAGCGGGTCGGGCTGGTAGTGCAGCGGCGCCGAGAGATACGACGTCGTGTTCGGATTCATCCCGAGCGCGACCGCCGTCGTCAGCGCGACGGTCTTGAACGTCGACCCGGGCTGGCGGCGCGCGCTCGTCGCGAAGTTGAACTGGTTGCCCTTCGTTCCCGGCGTCACCGCGGTCATCGCGCGAATCGCGCCGGTCCGCGGATCGATCGAGACGATCGCCGACGCGGGATCAGTCGAATACGTGAGCACATGCGTGATCGCCGCGCGCGCGGCACGCTGCAGCGCCGGATTGATCGTCGTGTACACCTTGAGCCCACCCGAGCGAACCGTGTTCGCGCCGTACTCCTGCTGCAGCTGATCCTCGACGTAGCTGAAGAAGTACGGCTCGCGAATCCGCGTGTACCGCTTCCCTGCCTTCAGATGCAGATTGCGGTCGTGCAACGCCGTCGCGTACTCCGACGACGTGATCGTTCCGTTCACGAGCATCGCGTGCAGCACTTCGTTGCGGCGCGCGAGCGCGTCGCCCGGCTGATGGAACGGGTCGTAGATCGACGGCGCCTGCGGCAGGCCGGCCAGCATCGCCGACTGCTCAAGGTTCAGCTGCGAGGCGGGAATCGAGTAGTACGTCTCCGCCGCCGCCTCGATCCCGTACGCGTGATTCCCGTAGTAGACCTCGTTCATGTACGCGGTGAGAATCCGCGGCTTCGACCATTCGTTCGCGAGCTTGATCGCGAGGCACGCCTCGATCACCTTCCGCTTCAGCGTCTGCTCGCGCGAGAGGTAGAGGTTGCGGACGAGCTCCTGCGTGATCGTCGAACCGCCCTCGACGATCTTGCGCGCCTTCACGTCGGCGACAACCGCACGCATGATTCCGATCGGGTCGATGCCGCCGTGCTCGTAGAAGCGCCTGTCCTCGATCGCGACCGTCGCCTTCGCCATCCACGGATTGATGTTCCGCGTCGAGACCGGAGTGCGATTTCGCTCCGCCGGAATCGCGCCGAGCACGGAGCCGTCGGCGGCGTAGATGAACGAGTTCTCGCCGACCGCGACGGGCTGAAGCTTGCTGAGGTCGCAGCTCGAGCCGTAGACCGCTGTGGCCGCAATCGCAGCAGCGGCGAGTGCGATCACCGGCACCACGAAGAAGACGGTGATCAGGATCATGCGGCGGCTCTCGCGTTTGCGATTGCGCGTGCGCCGGCGGCGGCGGCGGCCGGGCGAGCCTGTGGCTCCCGCGTCCGACGTGGGCCGGCGGCGGCGGTACGGCGACGAGGGCCTGCTCATCCCCAGACGCCCAACGCCCGCAGCCGCCCGTGCGCGCGGCGACGCAGGTCGTGCTCGAGCTCCGCCGCCGAGTCTTCGTTGTCGGCCCCGGCGAGGATCGTCACGGTCGCCACGCTGTCGAGCGAGCTGACGTAGACGGAGCTGTCGCGCGCAGACGCGGTCTCCTCGCGAAGACCGTCGAGCGCGGCGTCCAGATCGGCTGTAAGAGGAACTTGCACGGTGACCTCCGCGAACGTCCTTCTGCCGCGGATCGAAGAGTTGCGAATGGTATCGGAGGCAAGCTTCTCGTTCGGGACCACGAGCCGGGCGTGGTCGACCGTGCGGATGAAGGTGTAGGTGAGCCCGATGTCCTCGACGACGCCCTCCTCGCCCTCGTATTCGACCTGGTCGCCGAGCCGGACGGGCTGGCTGATCGCGATCAGAAGGCCGGCGACGAAGTTGCCGAGCGTCCGCTGCGAGGCGAAGCCGATCACGACGGCGAACACCGCCGACGAGGCGAGGAGCCCGCCCGCGATCGCCCGGACGCCGGGGATCACGAGCAGCGCCGACAGGAGGCCGACGAAGATGATCGCAGCGGTGATGCCGCGCCGGAGGACGCGATAGCGCGTCTCGATCTCCGGCGGCAGGTTGCGCTTGGACAGCCACCAGTCGACCAGCCGCGCGAGGAGGATGACCGCGAGGAAGAGGACGGCCGCGAAGATCACCCGGTGCCAGAACGTCATGCCGTCCCTTCGTTTCGCCCTGGGACGGCGGATTCCTCAGTCGTCGAGGGGCAACGGGCGCCTGCCGGCGAAGCCGTCCTCGAGGCTGTGCCAGTACCCGATGTCCTCTTCGCCGAGCTTCCAGCAGAGAAGAACGGTCTCGCCGCGGCGCAGCGCCGGGAAGTCGACCAGCCCCTCGTCGACGTCCTTCACCTGGACGCCGAGCTCGACGAGCTCGTCGACGAGCCGGGACAGCGCGCGCGCCTCGCGGTCGACCTCCGCGGCCGCCTCGGCGAGCGTCGCAGGCGGGATGCCGCCGCCGTTGCCGCGGATGTGGCCCTCGAGCTCCTCCTGCCGCTCGAGCGCCGCGCATGCGCGCGCCGCCGCTCGACCATCTGCTCGACGATCGGCCGCACCTCCTCGAGCGCGGCGTTCGCCTCATCCGGTGTGAAGTGACGCACGCCTGCAACCCTACGCCCGTGGAGATCGACGCGGTCACGATCGACGCCTACGGCACGCTCGTCACGCTGCGGGATCCGGTCGGCGGGCTCCGCGACGCGCTCGCGGCACACGGGATCGAGCGGACCGGCGCGGAGGTGCTGGACGCGTTCCACGCCGAGGTCGCGTACTACGTTCCGCGCTCGCACGAAGGGCGCGACGAGGCGACGCTCGCGCTGCTGCGGCGGGACTGCGCGGCGGTCTTCCTCGCCGCGGCGGGCGCTGCGCTCGATCCGGAGGAGTTCGCGCCCGCGTTCGTCGCGGCGCTCGCGTTCGACGTGCTGCCGGGCGCGGAGGACGCCTGCCGTTCGCTCGCCGCGGCCGGGCTGCGGCTCGCCGTCGTCTCGAACTGGGACGTCGGCCTGCACGATCACCTGCGCGCGCTCGGGCTCGACGCGCTCGTCGACACGGTCGTGACGTCCGCCGACGCCGGCGCGCCGAAACCGGCGGCAGCGGTGTTCGAGCTCGCGCTCGCGCGGCTCGACGCGACGGCCGCGCGCGCGGTCCACGTCGGCGACTCCGAGTCGGACGCCGAGGGCGCACGCGCCGCCGGTCTCCGCTTCGAGCCGGCCCCGCTGGCCGACGCGGCACGCAGGATTCTCGCGTGAGGATTCGCCTCATCTTCTGGACCGCGCTCGTCGCTGCGATCGCGGCGCTCAACTACGCGTCGCGCTTCTCGTCCAGCGCAGCGTCGAAAGGCACCCGCGATGTCGTCTACAGCTACTCGACGTTCGCGGGCGGCCTGGTGCTCTACGCGATCTGGGGCGGAATCGTGTTCGCGATCGCGCGACCGCACTTCGATCTGCTCGCGCTCCGCCGGCCGCAGTCGTGGCCGCGCGCGCTCGGGCTCGCCGCGGGTGCGATCGTCGCGATCTACATCTGCGAAGCGATCGTGTCGATCATCCCGCTGCCGCAGAGCCCGGGGAAAGAGCAGGGCCTGACGCCGACGCACTGGGAGTCCGCGCACGCCGGCGCATTCGCGGCGAACCTCGTGCTGTTTGCCGTCGTCGCGCCGTTCGTGGAGGAGCTGACCTTCCGCGGGCTGGGGCAGTCGCTGCTGATGTTCCTCGGCCGCTGGCAGTCGATCATCATCGTCGGCTTCGCGTTCGGGTTCGCGCACGGGCTGGTCGAAGCGCTGCTCGTCCTCGTGCCGTTCGGGATCGCGCTTGCGTGGGTGCGCGACCGCACCGACAGCGTGTATCCGGGAATGATCGTCCACGGTCTCTTCAACGGGATCGCGCTCGCACTGGCGGTAGCCGGGTAGTGCTCGTCGCGACGTTTCTCGCGACGCTTGCGCTCGCGCCGTCGGTGACCGCCTCGGCGTCGCAGACGGCGGGCCAGGCGCCGCTCACGGTGACGCTCTCCGCGTCCGGTGACGCGGCGTCGTACCACTGGGATCTCGGCGACGGGAGCGCCGCGGACGGGCCGACGCGTGCAGCACTCGTACGCGGCCGGCGCGTGGACGGCGACCGTCACCGCGACTGCGGCGGACGGCGAGACCGCGGAGGCGCACGTCGTCGTGCGCTCGGAGACCGTGACGCTCGCGGCGCGGTCACCGGCGACGTACGGCCGGCTCGCGCTCTTCACCGGATCGCTGAAGCCCGCGGCTGCCGGCGTCCCGGTCACGCTCAGCGCAGGCGGCCGCACGCTCGGCCGCGGGACGACCGGACCCGGCGGCGGTTTCCGGATCCACGCGCGCGCCGGCGCGCCGGGCGCGGTCGTGGCGCACGCGGACCAGGCGACGTCGGCGCCGTTCGCGCTCGCGGTGCGGCCGGCGGTGACCGTCGGCTTCACGGGCCAGCCGTCGCTCGCCGGGCAAGCTCACCGTCGTCGTGCGCATCCGCCCGGCGGAAGCGGGGACACTCGCGGTCACCGTCAGCCGCGGCGGCACCGTCGTGAAGACCGCGTCAGGCGCAGCCGTCGACCTCCCGCTCGACACGCGCAGTCCCGGCAGCGTCGTCGTCACTGCGAGCGCGAAGACCGCCGCCGGCTGGACGGCCGCGCACGCAACTGCGACCACGACGATCGCGTACCCGCCGCTCGCGGTCGGCGCGTCGAACGCCGCCGTCGCGGAGCTGACGCGGCGGCTCGCCGCGCTCGGCTACGTCGCACCGGCGCCGAGCACCTCGTTCGGCGCCGATCTGCTCGACACGGTCTACGCGTTCCAGAAGGTGCAGGGACTCGCGCGCACGGGAATCGTCGACGCGGCGTTCTGGACGAAGCTCGCGCATCCGCTGCAGCCGCACCCGCGCTACGCCGGACCGGCCGACCACATCGAGGTCGACAAGGCCCGGCAGGTGCTGTTCCTCGTCCGCAACGGCCGCATCGCGTCGATCGTGGCGGTCTCCACCGCCGGCCTCCCCGGCAAGTTCACGCCCGTCGGGCGCTTCGCGATCTACCGCAAGGTGCTCGGCTTCGACCCAAGCCCGCTCGGCACGCTCTACGACCCCATGTACTTCACCGGCGGCTACGCGATCCACGGCAACCCGTCGGTGCCGCCGTACCCGGCGAGCCACGGCTGCGTCCGCGTCCCGATGTGGATTGCGCCGACGCTCTACGACACGAACGACTACGGCGAGACGGTGTACGTCTACTAGGAGGGCTCGGCGGCGTGGTGCTCGTTGCCGGGGCGCGATGGGCGGTGCGAGTCAAGGACGCAGGGAGCGCCGATAGTTCGAACTATCGGCGCGACTGAGGACGCCGGATCGCGCCGTTCAGCGCGGCACGGCGACACAGTCGCTACGCCGCCGAGCCCTCCTCGCTAGTCGTCTTCGTCTTCGCCGTCACCGACGGCGAACTGATCCGGCGTGACGTCGTCGAGGAAGCTGCGGAACTTGTCGACCTCGGCCTCGAGCTGCTCTTCGTTCACCTCGTCGCCCTCGAACTCGATCGCGGATTCCTCGATCACGCGGTCGGCCACGAAGATCGGGGCCTCCGCGCGGATCGCGAGCGCGATCGCGTCGGACGGGCGCGAGTCGAGCTCGATCTCCGTTCCGTCCTGCGCGATCGTGATCTGCGCGTAGAACGTGTTCTCGCGCAGCTCGGTAACGATGATGCGCAGCACCTGCACGCCGAGCTGCTCGAGTGTGTCGCTGAAGAGGTCGTGCGTCATCGGCCGCGGCGGCGCCTGGCTCTGGAGCTTCATCAGAATCGCGGCGGCTTCGGGGTGGCCGATCCAGATCGGAAGGAACTTGTTCCCGTCTGCGGTCTTGAGAAGGACGATCGGCTGCTTGCCGACCAAATCGAAACTGACCCCGTAGATGAGCATCTCGTGCATCGCGCCGCGAGGCCCGTGCCTCACATCGAATATAGCTCAGGCCGCAGAATCGAACCCCGGCGGTGGTGCCGGCTGCGAGCTCGTCGAGCGGCACGACGAAGCGCTCGCGCGTCACGGGATCCTCGACCTCCGCGCGCCGCGCCGGCACGCTCATGGGCTCCATGCCGCGCAAGACGAGCACGCGCCCGTGGTAGATGACCTCGTCGCCGATTCTCATTGCCGCACTCGTGAGCATTTGCCGATCCCTCCCGCCCTTCAGATCGGCGGCTGCAGCAAAGGACGCGATCCCTGGATCGGCGTCACTCATGCAGGTCTCTTGCGCCTCGCACTTGGCTACACTTGCGCACCCAGCTCCATGTAAACGGGGGCGATTAGCTCAGTTGGTTAGAGCGCCGCTCTGATAAGGCGGAGGTCCGTGGTTCGAATCCACGATCGCCCATGTTGCCGCGGGACTACAGCTTCGACGCGGCGCGTTCCAGCGCTTCGGCGAGCTCTTCCAGTTCTTCCTCGTCGCCGAAGACGAGCTCGACGCGGCCGCGCGCGACCTTCGCGTGGAAGCCGGTGAGGTGCGCGATCGCGCCGCGGACGCGTTCGGCGAGCGCGGGATCGACGGGCGTCGCGCGGACGCGCGGCTTCTGCTTCGCGCCGGCCCACTTCGCGCGCTGCTCCGCTGCACGCACCGAGAGGCCTTTGCGGACGATCTCGCGAGCGAGCCGGCGGCGACCTTCGTGGTCCGGAACCGCGAGCACCGCGCGCGCGTGGCCCTCCGTGAGCTGGCCGCGCTCGAGCATGCCGAGCACGTCGTCGGGAAGATCGAGCAGACGGATCCGGTTCGAGACGGACGGCTTCGAGCGGCCGACGCGCTCCGCCATCTCGCCGAGCGAGAGCCCGAACTCGTCGATGAGCACCGCGTATGCGCGCGCCTCCTCGACCGGCGTCAGCTGCTCGCGCGCGACGTTCTCGATCAGGCCGAGCAGCAGCGTGTCGCGATCGTCGGTCTCGCGGACGACGGCGGGAATCGTGGTGCGGCCGGCCTCGCGCGCGGCGCGCCAGCGGCGCTCGCCCGCGACGAGCTCGTAGCCGCCGGCGGCGCGCGGGCGCACGAGCAGCGGCTGGATCACTCCCTCACGGCGAACGGACTCCGCGAGACCCGACGCGGCCTCGGCCTCGAAGCGGCGGCGCGGCTGCCGCGGATTCGGATGGATCGACGTCGATCGGCAGCTCGAGCAGCTCGGTCGCGGTCGCCGTGACGCCGCCCATCAGGACTTCGAAGCCGCGACCGAGACCGCGGCGCGGACGGTCCTCAGGCACGCTCGACAAGTTCCATCGCCACCTTCCAGTACGCGTCCGCACCCGCAGAGCGACGGTCGTACGCGATCGCCGGCAGCCCGTGGCTCGGCGCCTCCGCGAGCCGCACCGACCGCGGCACCGACGTCTCGAACACGAGCGGCCCGAAGTGCTTGCGCACCTCCACCTCGACGTCCGCGAGAGCCGCGTGCGTCCGTCGACCATCGTCAGCAGCACGCCGCCGATCCCGAGACTCGGATTGAGCCGCCGCCGGATCAGCTCGATCGACTGCATCAGCTGCGCGAGACCTTCGAGCGCGTAGTACTCGGCCTGCACCGGCACGAGCACGCGGTCGGCGGCGGCGAGCGCGTTCACCGTCAGCGGGCCGAGCGACGGCGGACAGTCGAGGAAGACGAAGTCGTACTGCGACGTGCCGGACGCGAGCGCCTGCTTGAGATACCGCTCGCCGTCCGGACGCTGCGCGAGCTCAACGACCGCGCCGGCGAGCTCCGGCTTCGACGGGACGAGATCGAGATTCTCGAAGGCCGTGTGCTTCGCGAGGTCGCCGAGCGGCGCGCCGTCGAGCAGGTCGTAGCTCGACGTGCCGTTCGCGCGCATTCCGAGCCCGGAGGTCGCATTCGCCTGCGGATCGAGGTCGACGACGAGCGCGCGCTGGCCGGCCTCCGCGAGGCAGGCGGCGAGGTTCACGGCGGTCGTCGTTTTCCCGACGCCGCCCTTCTGATTCGCAAGCGCGTAGATCCGGGCCATACCGCCATTCTCGCGGCAGGCCCGGATGGTCTACGCGATTACTTGTGGAAGCTCTGCTTCAGCGCCGCGATTGCCTGCTGCGCCTGCTGCAGATCCTGCTGGTAGTCCAGCACGTCCTGCTTCGCAAGGGCCGCGAGCTGCTGGAACTGCGACTTCAGCTGAGCCGCCCTCACGTGCGCCGCCTTCGCCGCCTGAAGGTCGGCGTTGGCCTGTGCCCGGTCGGCCTGCATCACGGTGTGGTTGCTCTGCAGGTCGGTCAGCAGCTTCTTGATGTCAGCCGTGATCGTCGTCTTCAGCGCCGACTTGTCGGACGAGCCGGACTGCGCGTCGGCCGTGATCTTCTGAAGATCCGCCGTGACGGCCGAGTGCATCGTCGCCCGGTCGGCGGTGAGCTTCTGGAGGTCGGCCGTGAGTGCAGCCACCGGGTCTGCGGCAAGCGCCGCAGGCACAAGGACAAGGCACACCGCGGCCGCCGCAATGAGGGTTCTGATCATGGGTCGGGTATCGACCCGCCCGGCGGCGCGGGTGTCCCTCAACCGAGTGGTCGCTTCTTCGCGATGCCGGTGCGGCGCGGGAATCCGGGCGGCGTCGGCGCGAGCTTCGGCAGGACGACGAGCCCGTCGTGCTCCTCCGGCGGGCCGCCGCCGAGCTGCTCCGACACGCGAGCGACGTGCTCGAGGTCGGCGGACGGGCCGAGCCAGAGGATCGCCGCGCCGCCGGGCCGCACGAGCGCGAGACACCACTCCGCCGCGACCGGCGGCTGCGCGAGCGCCTTCCCGAGCGCGACGCCGTACGCGTCTGTCTCCTGCTCCTCCGCGCGTCCCCAGACGACGCGCGCGTTCGGACGGCGCCCACCGTTCGAGGAAGTCGCACTTGCGCCGCTCGGCCTCGAGCAACGTCACCTCGCGCGACGGCAGCGCCGCCGCAAGCGGGATCCCGGGCGAGCCGCCGCCGGAGCCGACGTCGATGATCGCGCCGTCGAACCGCTCGACAAGCGACACGGCGCGCAACGCATCGTCGAGCAGCATCGCGCGCGCCTCGGCCGGATCGCGAAGCGCCGTCAGTCCCGGTGTGGCGAGGACCGCCGCGAGCCAGTCAGTCGGCAGGGAGGACGACGACGTACCGATTCGGCTCCGCCCCCTCCGACGCCGTTGCGACGCCCTCGTAGTCCTGCAGGCGCAGGTGAACGACCTTCCGCTCGACGGAGGTCATCGGCTCGAGGTCGACGCTGCCGCCGGTCGCGAGCACTTCCTGCGCCGTTCGCACCGCGAGCGACTCGAGCGTCACGCGGCGCCGCTCGCGATAGCCGGCCGCGTCGACGACGACGTCCTTACGGTCGTCGCCCTGTACGCGGTGCGCGGCGGCATTCAGCAGGTACTGCACCGCGTCGATCGTCTGCCCGTGGCGGCCGATCAGAAGACCGACGTCCGGGCCGGAACACGTCACGGTGATGACGCCGCCGTCCTCCTCGACGTCCACCCGCGCCTCGACTCCGAGCACCGCAACGATCCGCGCGACGAGAAAGCGCATCTCCCCGGCGAGGCCTTCTTCCTCGGTCGGAGCGGCGGCGTCGATCGCGTCAGCCGGAACCGCGGCGATCACGCGCGCCGGCGAATAGCCGACGCCGAGCAGGCCGCGCTCGCCCTCGGAGACGACCTCGAACCGCACCGCCGACTTGTCGAGCCCCGGATGACGCTGCTCGAGCTCACGCAGCGCCGACCATTTCGCCTCGCCGACCGTCTCTCCGGTCGCCTCGACGGTGAGCTCGCTCAACGCCGGCCCGCTTGCTTCTTCCGCCGCACGCGCCGCGGCGGCGCGGCCTTGGCCGGAGGCTGCGGCTTCGGCGCGGCAGGCTTCGGCTCCGCGCCGTTCTCGCCGCCGTCACCGTCGTCCTTCGGCGCCGCCCTCGACGATCGCTTCTCCGGCGCGGCGGGACGCGGCATCAGCCGCCGCGTGATCAGGCCCTGCCCGACCGTCCAGAGGTTCGTCGTCACCCAGTAGATGACGAGGCCGGCGGGGAAGCGCGCGATCACGAACACGAACACGAGCGGCATCAGCATGAAGAGGTACCGCTGCGTCTTGTCCGCGGTCGCCGACATGTAGAGCGTCGACGCCATCTGGCTCGCGACGTAGACGATCAAGAGGATGTAGCCGCCCCAGAACGAGGTCGTGTGCCACGTGATGTTCGGGACGAAATGGAGCCAGGAGAGGTTGCCCGGCGGCGGGTTCTTCGCGAACGCCTTCAGCGCGTAGTAGAGCGAGATGAAGACCGGCAGCTGCGCCAGCATCGGCAGGCACGACGCCGCGGGATTGATGTTGTTCTCGCGGTAGAACTTCATCAACTCCTCGTTCTGCTTCGTCTTGTCGCCCTTGTACTTCTTCTGGATCTCCTTCATCTGCGGCGCGAACCGCTGCAGGTTCTGCATCGAGTGGATCTGCTTCACCGTCAGCGGAACGAGAAGCATCCGGACGATGATCGTCAGCGCGACGATCGCCCACGCCCACGGGAGATGGAACGTCGTGTGCAGCCAGTCGAGGACGTTCCGCGCGAGGTGCTCGAGCGGGCCGATGATCGGGAGTGCGGCGAGGATCCAGTTCATCTGACCGGGTCGTGCCCTCCGCGGCTCCACGGGTTGCAGCGGAGCAGCCGCCAGCCGGCCATCGCGCTCCCGCGGACGAGCCCGTGCGTGCGCAGCGCCTGAATCGCGTACTCCGAGCACGACGGGTGGTACTTGCACGTCGTCGGGAAGAGCGCGCCGAACGTGACCCGGTACGCCCAGACGAGGCCGATGCCGAGATACGACGGCGCGCGCAGGACCTTCCCCGCTACGGCGCCGGCAAAGCCGGCACCTGCGCTCCTTGTCGGCTCCGTCGAGCCTACGCCGGTGTTCATGCAGCGACCTTCGTCTGCGCGAGCACCTCGTCGACGCGCTCGCCGAGCCAGTCGAACCCGTTCGCGGCGACCGCCTCCGGCAGGCCCGGCCGCACGATCAGCACGTAGTCGTTCCCGGCCGCGACGGCCTCGAGCCGCGCGCGCCAGATCTCGCGCAGCTGCCGCTTGATCTTGTTCCGCTCGACGGCGCCGCCGACGGACTTCGGAACGGAGAACCCGAACCGCGGCTCTGCCTGCTCCTCCTGCGGGAACCAGTAGAGAACGAGGAAGCGCGACGAGACCGAGCGGCCCTGGCGATAGACGGCGTCGAAGTCCCGCGAGCGGGACAGACGGTTCGCGCGCTTCACGGAAGGCAGCTTACGCCGAGAGCCGCTTGCGCCCTCTGGCGCGCCGCCGCTTGATGATCATCTGGCCGGCGCGCGTCGACATCCGGTTGCGAAAGCCGTGCTTCCGCTTCCGGCGTCGAACGTTGGGCTGGTAGGTGCGCTTCATGAGTGTGAAAAGGGTCGAAACAGAAAAATCCCCCCTCTGCGGGGGTCTGCGAGCGGCAAGTATAGATGAAGCCCGTCCACCGACTTCTCCACAGGCGTGCAGCACGGAGGAATGCGCGGTGAGGGAGTTTCCCCCACTGCTTTCCACACCTGTGGAGGGCTGCGAACGTCCCGGAAACTCCCTGCAAAACCGCGTGTTTTGTCTCCTTCTGGGGCGCTGGTATGCTCGCCCTCCGGAACATCGACGGAGGAGTTGGCGGCAGGGTGGAGCAGCAAGTCGAGTTGACTGCGGAGTCCCTGTGGAACGAGGTCGCCGGTCGACTCAGAGGAGCTCTCAACGACGCCACGTACAACACCTGGTTCGGCGAGGCTGCCGGCCTCGAGTTGTCCGACGACACGTTCGTTCTCCGCGTTCCGAATGACTTCACGCGCGACTGGATCGAGGGTCATTTCCTCGGACTGATCGGCGCGGCGGTGCGCGACGTCACCGGCACCGAGCGGCCGATCGAGGTGCGGGTCTACGAGCCGCCGCTCGGCAGCTCCCCGAGCGAGGACGACGACCCGCCGGACGAGATCGCCGCCCCGGTCGCCGAGCGCACGATCACGACGCGGCCCGAGAGCGGCGGCTTCAACGCCAAGTACACCTTCGACTCGTTCGTGATCGGCTCGTCGAACCGCTTCGCGCACGCGGCCGCGCTCGCCGTCGCGGAGGCGCCGGCGCAGGCGTACAACCCGCTCTTCATCTACGGCGGCACCGGGCTCGGGAAGACCCACCTCCTCCAGGCGGTCGCGCAGTACGTCAGCGAGCACACCGGCGAGCTGAGCGTGCGCTACGTGACGAGCGAGACCTTCATGAACGACTTCATCAACTCGCTCCGCGACAAGCGCATCGAGGGCTTCAAGCAGCGCTACCGCACCTACGACGTCCTCCTGATCGACGACGTGCAGTTCTTCGAGCACAAGGAGCGGATCCAGGAGGAGTTCTTCCACACGTTCAACTCGCTCTACGAGGCCGGCTCGCAGATCGTGATGTCGAGCGACCGGCCGCCGCGCGACATCGCGACGCTCGAGGAGCGGCTCCGCAGCCGGTTCGAGTGGGGGCTGATCACGGACATCCAGCCGCCCGATCTCGAGACGCGAATCGCGATCCTCCGCAAGAAGGTGAAGACCGACGGGATCCACGTGCCGGATCCGCAGGTGCTGACCTTCATCGCGAGCCGCGTGTCGACGAACATCCGCGAGCTGGAAGGCGCGCTCACGCGCGTCGTCGCGTTCTCGTCGCTCACCGGTCGCGCGATGTCGGTCGAGCTGGCGCAGAACGTGCTGAAGGACGTGTTCCCGCAGGGCGAGGCCGCCGAGGTCTCGATCAAGCGGATCCAGGAGCTCGTCTCGGAGCGCTTCAGCATGTCGATCGAGGAGCTCTGCGGCGACAAGCGCTCGCAGAACATCGTCTACCCGCGTCAGGTCGCGATGTACCTCTCACGCGAGCTGACGGACTCCTCGCTGCCGAAGATCGGCAAGGAGTTCGGCGGCCGCGATCACACGACCGTGATCCACGCGACGTCGAAGATCGCACGCCTGATTCGTGAGGACAGGTCTGTGTACAACCTCGTGCAGGAACTGACCGCACGTGTGAAGCAGGTCCGGTAGCCGAATGGTCCTGTCGACAACCGCCAACGCTCAACAGGTCCCCTCCCAGGCAAACATGGCTCAACGGTGCCGAATCGCGGCGTCTTCCCCGTCATACACACTCCTACTACCTCTACAAGGATTTAAATAGATGATTGAAACAACAGACATCGTGGTAGGCACCGGGCTGAGGATCACCTGTTCCAAGGACGAGCTCGTTCAGGGGCTCTCCGTGGTTTCGCGCGCCGTGTCGACGCGCACGTCGGTGCAGATCCTGTCGGGGATCCTGCTCGAGGCGCGCGGCAGCGAGCTGCAGCTCGCGGCGACGGACATGGAGCTTTCGCTGCGCGCAAACGTGCCGGCGCAGGTCGAAGGCGACGGCGCGATCGTGCTGCCGGGACGGACGCTCGTCGACATCGCGCGGCTGCTGCCGGCGGACGAAGTCTCGATCGAGCACAAGCCGGCCGAGTCCGTCGTCCACGTCGTGTCGGGCAGCGCGAGCTACCAGCTCAACGCGTTCAACCCGGAGGACTTTCCGCGGCTGCCGGCGACGGACGCCGTGGCGACGTTCACCGTCGAGCGGGAGTCGCTGCTCGAGACGATCGGCCGCGTGGCGCGCGCCGCGTCGAAGGACGAGTCGCGCCCGGTGCTGACCGGCGTCCTCGTGCAGTTCGCGCCGGGCAAGCTCGTGATGGCCGCGACGGACTCGTACCGGCTCGCCGTGAAGGAGACGGAGCTCGCCGGGTCGACGACGGAGCTCGAGGCGATCGTTCCCAGTCGCGCGCTGACGGAGCTCGCGCGCATCGCGACGGGCGAAGGCGACGTCGAGATCGGCGTGCACGAGAACCAGGTGCTGTTCGCCGCCGACGGGATCTGGCTCACGACGCGCCGGATCGACGGCCAGTTCCCGAACTACCGCCAGCTGCTGCCGGAGGCGTTCGAGTACGAGCTGACGATCCCGCGGACGGAGCTGCTCGACGTCGTGCGCCGCGCCGGCGTGATGATCCAGCGCTCGACGCCGCTGCAGCTGCGCTTCGCCGAGGGCGAGCTGACGGTGATCGCGCGGACGCACGAGGTCGGCGAGTCGACCGAGTCGATGCCGGTCGCGTTCACCGGGGACACGCTCGAGATCGGGTTCAACGCCGACTTCCTCCGCGACGGGCTGGAGTCGATGACCGGCGACGACATCCGGCTGAAGCTGATCAGCCCGCTGCGGCCGGCGGTGCTCCAGGGCGACACGGACGACTTCACGTACCTCGTGATGCCGATCCGGCTGCCAGGCTGAGCTGATCGCCGAGCACGTCTCGCTCCGCGACTTCCGGTCGTACGAGCGGCTCGACCTCGCGCTGCGGCCGGGGCTCGTCCTCGCGGTCGGGCCGAACGGCGTCGGGAAGACGAACCTGCTCGAGTCGCTCCACGTTGCGACGCAGGGCTTCTCGCCGCGGACGCGGCAGGACGCGCAGCTGATCCGCTTCGGCGCGTCGGCCGCGCGGATCGCCGTGAACGGTCGCAGGGCGACGGTGCCGCTCCAGGTCGAGGTGGTGCTCGAGACGGGCGCGGGGAAGCGCGCGACGCTGAACGGTGCGCCGCTGCGCGCGGCAGAGCAGCTGCGCGCTGGAGGCCGCGACGCTCGTCTTCACGCCGGACCGGCTCGGCGTCGTCAAGGGCGCGCCCGCCGCCCGGCGCGCGTACTTCGACCGCGTCCTCGGCCGGCTCGTCGCCTGCGCGCGCGCAGCTGCCGGCGGAGTACGGCGCCGCGGTCGGGCAGCGCAACGCCGCGCTGCGCCGGGTCGCGGGCGGCTTCTCGTCGCGCGACGCGCTCGCACCGTGGACCGAGCAGGTCGCGACGCTCGGCGCCGCGCTCGTCGCGTCGCGGCTCGAGACGCTTGCGCTGCTCGGCCCGCCGTTCGCGGAACGCGCGGGCGAGCTCGGTCTCGACGCGGCGGAGCTTCGCTACGAAGGCGAGCCGCCGACGACGGCACAGCTCGAGGAGCGACTCGACCGCGACCTCGACCGCGGCACGACGTCGCTCGGCCCGCATCTCGACGACGTCATCGTCATCGCCGGCGCACGCGAGCTGCGCAGCTTCGGCTCGCAGGGAGAGCAGCGGCTCGCCGTGCTCGCGCTGCTCCTCGCCGAGGCGGAGCTGATCGCGCAGCGCGCAGGCGTGCCGCCGCTGCTGCTGCTCGACGACGTCCTCTCGGAGCTCGATCCCGCGCCGCCGCCGCATCCTTGCCGCGCGTGTCGCCGGCGCCGGCCAGGCGCTGATCACCGCCACCGACGCGGCGATGCTCCCCACGGAGCCGGACCAGCTGCTCACCGTCGACCCCGGAACGGTTCGCTGATGGAACCGCTCGGCGACGACCTGAAGCTCGAGCTCGGCCGCCTCGGCCCGCAGGCGGGGATCGGCGACGCGGTTGCCGCGTGGCCCGACGCGGTCGGACCGGAGATCGCGCGCAACGCGTGGCCCGCGCGCTTCCAGCGCGACGGCGTGCTGATCATCCACGCGCGCGACGCGGTGTGGGCGTTCGAGCTGACCCATCGCGCGGCGGAGATCTCGTCGCGCCTGCCGAAGACGCCGACGCTGAAGTTCATCCCCGGGCCGGTCCCCGAACCGTCCGACGAACCGCCCGGCGAAGCGCCGGTGTCGCCTCCGGAGGCAACAGCGGAGCAGGCGCGCGACGCCGCGGACTGGGCCTCCGCGATCGACGACGAAGAGCTCCGCGAGCTGGTCGCGAGAGCGGCCCGAGCGAGCCTCGCCAAGGCCGCGAACGACCGCCCGTTCTGATACACTTCTCGGTGCCCGCAAATGCGGAATTTGCAGGGCTTTTTTCATGGCTGAACAGACCTACACCGCCAAGGACATCACCGTTCTGGAGGGGCTCGAGCCGGTCCGGCTCCGGCCCGGCATGTACATCGGCTCGACCGGTCTCCGGGGCCTCCATCACCTCGTCTACGAGGTCGTCGACAACTCCGTCGACGAGGCCCTCGCGGACCGCAATGACCGCATCGAAGTGACCCTCCATCCGGACCATTCGGTCACGGTCCAGGACTGGGGCTCGGGCATTCCCGTCGACGAGATGAAGGAACAGGGAATGTCGGCGCTGACGGTCGTGCTGACGAAGCTCCATGCCGGCGGCAAGTTCGGCGGCGAGGGCTACAAGGTCTCCGGCGGCCTGCACGGCGTCGGCGTCTCGGTCGTGAACGCGCTCTCCGAGTGGCTCATCGCCGAGGTGCGACGCGACGGCAAGATCTACCGCCAGGAGTTCGCGCGCGGCGTCCCGCAGGGCGACCTCGAGGTCGTCGGCGCGATGGAGGACGACCGGACCGGCACGACGATCTCGTTCCTGCCCGACTCGCAGATCTTCGAGGAGCTCGACATCGACGCGGCGACCGTGACGCAGCGGCTGCGCGAGACGGCGTTCCTCACCAAGGGGCTCCTGATCAAGATCGTCGACGAGCGCGCCGACGGCAAGACGGTCGAGTTCCACTACGAGGGCGGCATCCGCGACTTCGTCTCGCACATCAACGAGGCGAAGGACGCGATCCACAAGCACATCGTCTACATCGAGGGCGAGAGCGACGAGCAGGGCTCCGTCGAGGTCGCGATGCAGTGGAACAACTCGTACCAGGAGTCCGTCTTCACGTTCGCCAACAACATCAACACGATCGAGGGCGGCTCGCACCTCTCCGGCTTCCGCAGCGCGCTGACGAGCACGCTGAACCGCAAGGCGCAGGACCTGAAGCTGCTGAAGAAGGAAGAGAAGCTCGACGGCGAGGACGTGCGCGAAGGTCTCGCAGCCGTCATCTCCGTGAAGCTGCGCAACCCGCAGTTCGAAGGCCAGACGAAGACGAAGCTCGGCAACCCCGGCGTCGAGGGTCTCGTCCAGACGACGGTCAACCAGGGCTTCGCGCAGTTCCTCGAGGAGAACCCGCAGGACGCGCGCGCGATCATCAACAAGACGATCGCGGCGATGCGCGCGCGGCTCGCGGCGCGCAAGGCGCGCGAGCTGACGCGGCGCAAGTCGGCGCTCGACAGCTCGTCGCTGCCGGGCAAGCTCGCCGACTGCTCGATCCGCGACCCGGAGGCGGCGGAGCTGTTCATCGTCGAGGGCGACTCCGCCGGCGGCTCGGCGAAGACCGGCCGCGACCGCATGTACCAGGCGATCCTGCCGCTGCGCGGGAAGATCATCAACAGCGAGAAGAACCGCATCAACAAGGTGCTCTCGAACACCGAGATCCAGGCGATGATCACCGCGATCGGCACCGGCATCGGCGACGAGTTCGACGTCGCCGGACTCCGCTATCACCGGATCATCATCATGACCGACGCCGACGTGGACGGTTCGCACATCCGCACGCTCGTGCTCACGTTCCTGTACCGGCACATGAAGGAGCTGTTCGAGCGCGGCCACGTCTACATCGCGGTGCCGCCGCTCTACAAGGTGAAGCTCGGCAACCAGGAGTTCTACTTCGAGAAGGAGTCGCAGCTCGAAGACCTGCTCGTGCGCGAGCGGTTCGAGGATCTCGACGTCCGCGATCGCGAGGGCGCGCAGGTGAAGCTGACCGAGGCGCGCTGGAAGCGGTACACGTCGGCACTCGCGGAGTTCGAGGGCTGGTCGGCGCGGCTGCGCGCGGACTTCGGCCATCACGCCGCCGACCTCGTGATCTCGCACCGGCTGCTCGAGCTCGACGCGATCACGCCGGCGACGGTCGAGAAGGCGCTCGCGAGCCTTCCGTCGAACGGCTACACGCTCTCGGTGCTCGAGCGCGACGACGACGGGCTGCGCGTGAAGGTCGTCGAGGAGGAGACGTCGGCGGCGCAGGTGATCGCGCTGTCGGCGGAGCTGCTCGCGTCGCCGATCTACACGAATCTCCGCAAGGCGTACGCGAAGCTCGTCGAGGTCGTCGGCCCGCCGCCCTTCACGCTCACGCTCGCGAAGAAGACCGCCGAGGCGCACACGCTCTCCGAGCTGCGCACCGCCGCGCTCGACCTCGCGAAGGAGGCCGGCATCCAGCTCTCGCGCTTCAAGGGTCTCGGCGAGATGAACGCGGACCAGCTCTGGGAGACGACGATGGATCCGACGAAGCGGCTGTTGATCAACGTCGAGGTCGACGACGCGCACGCCGCCGATCGACTCTTCTCGATGCTCATGGGCGATCAGGTCGAGCCGCGCCGCGTGTTCATCGAGGAGAACGCAAAAGACGTGAACTTCCTCGATGTCTGAGGTCGAGACCGGAGGCCTCGGCGGCGCGGGCCGCATCGAGCCGCGCGAGCTCGAGCAGGAGATGCGCTCGAGCTTCCTCGACTACGCGATGTCGGTCATCGTCTCGCGCGCGCTGCCGGACGTGCGCGACGGGCTGAAGCCGGTGCACCGGCGCGTGCTCTACGGCATGCACGAGGCCGGGCCTGCAGCCGAACCGGCCGTACAAGAAGTCCGCGACGACGGTCGGCAACGTCATGGGCCGCTACCACCCGCACGGCGACCAGGCGATCTACGACACGCTCGTCCGCATGGCGCAGCCGTTCTCGCTGCGCTACCCGCTCGTCGACGGCCAGGGCAACTTCGGCTCGATCGACGACGACCCGCCGGCCGCGCAGCGCTACACCGAGGCGCGGCTCTCGAAGCTCGCGACGGAGATGCTGCGCGACATCGACGCGAACACCGTCGACTTCGGGCCGAACTACGACGAGTCGCTGCGCGAGCCGACGGTGCTTCCGTCCCGCTTCCCGAACCTGCTCGTCAACGGCTCCGCCGGCATCGCCGTCGGCATGGCGACGAACATGCCGCCGCACCATCTCGGCGAGATCGATCGACGCGATCGTCGCGATGATCGACGACCCCGACATCGACGTCGAAGGCCTGATGAAGCACATCAAGGGCCCGGACTTCCCGACCGGCGCGTACATCGTCGGCCGCTCCGGCATCCGCGACGCGTACCGCACCGGTCGCGGCCGCATCGTGATGCGCGCGCGCGCACACATCGAGGAGCTGCGCGGCGGCAAGTCGGCGATCGTGATCAACGAGCTTCCGTACGGCGTCAAGAAGGGCGGCGACACCGGCGTGATCCGCAAGATCGCCGACCTCGTCCAGGACAAGGTGCTGACGGAGATCTCGGACCTCGCCGACCACTCCGACCGCACCGGCATGCGCATCCACGTCGAGCTGAAGCGCGACGCCGTCCCGCAGGTCGCGCTGAACAAGCTGTTCAAGCACACGCCGCTCCAGTCGACGTTCGGCTACAACGCCGTCGCGCTCGTCGACGGCGTGCCGAAGACGCTGTCGCTGCTCGAGCTCGTCACGCACTACCTCGACTTCCAGCGCGAGGTCGTCACGCGCCGCTCGAAGGACGAGCTGCGCAAGGCGGAAGCGCGCGCGCACGTTCTCGAGGGCTACCTCATCGCGCTCGACAACATCGACGCGATCGTCGCGCTGATCCGCGCCGCCAACGACACGGACGACGCGCGCACGCAGCTGATCGCGCGCTTCAAGCTGAGCGAGATCCAGGCGCAGGCGATCCTCGACCTTCGCCTCGCGCGCTCACCGGTCTCGCGCGGAAGGAGATCGAGGCGGAGTTCAAGGATCTGCGCGAGCGCATCGCCGAGCTGCGCGAGCTCCTCGGCGACCAGGCGAAGATCGACGCGCTGATCCGCGACGAGCTGGTCGAGATCAAGACGATCTACGGCAAGAACGACGACCGCCGCACCGAGATCGTCCACGCCGAGGAAGAGCTCGAGCTCGAAGACCTGATCGCGGAAGAGGACATGGTGATCGCGATCACGCAGTCCGGCTACATCAAGCGGCTGCCCGTCACCGCGTACCGCGAGCAGCGGCGCGGCGGCATCGGCGTGATGGGGATGGAGCTGAAGGACGAGGACTACATCGAGCACCTCTTCGTCGCCTCGACGCACGACTACATCCTCTTCTTCACGAACGTCGGCAAGGTCTACCGGCTGAAGGTGCACGAGCTGCCGCTCGGCTCGCGCCAGTCGAAGGGCCGCGCGATCGTCAACCTGCTGCCGTTCCGCCAGGACGAGCAGGTGCGCGCCGTCGTGCAGACGCGCGACTTCGGCGAGGCGAAGTACCTCGTGTTCGGGACGAAGAACGGCGTCGTGAAGAAGACGGAGCTCGCCGCGTACAACACGCCGCTGAAGGCGGACGGGATCATCGCGATCAAGATGCGCGAGGGCGACGAGCTCGTCGCCGTGCGCCACTCCTCCGGCGACGACGACATCCTCATGGTGTCGAAGCTCGGCCAGGCGATCCGCTTCCACGAGAACCAGGTGCGCGCGATGGGCCGCGACGCCTCCGGCGTGCAGGGCATGCGCATGCGCGGGGACGACGAGGTCATCTCGCTGAACATCGCGCAGGACGACGCCGACCTGCTCGTCGTCACCGAGAACGGCCACGGCAAGCGCACGCGCGTCGCCGACTATCCGCGCAAGGGCCGCGGCGGCATGGGCGTGAAGACGATCCAGCTGACCGAGGCGAAGGGCACGCTCGCCGGCGCGCGCGTCGTCCGCGACGGCTACCAGGTGATGCTGATCTCGACCGGCGGCACCGTGATCCGGATGCCGGTCGAAGACGTCAAGCGCCTCGGCCGCGCGACGCAGGGCGTGATCGTGATGCGCCTGCGCGGCGACGAACGGGTCTCCTCGCTCGCGCCGGTGGTCGAGTCGGACGAGCCGGAACTGCCCGACGACGCGGCCGACGCCCCTGCGCCTGCGGACGACGTCGTCGAGCAGAACGAGCTCGACGCCGAGCTCGACGCGCCCGACGACGACGACTGAGCTTCCAAATCGGGTCGATCCCGTTTATAACTGCTCCATCGGGGTCCGATTCCGAGGGGAAACGGGGACGCGTATGGTCATCAGCAGGCAGGTGGATCTTCTGGAACCCATAAACCTGGCCGACCACCTGGACAAGATCGAGCTCTACCTCGGCCAGGTCTGCCAGATCGCCGGGATCTCGAAGATGCAGCTCGACTACTGGACGAACAAGGCCCAGATCCCGACCAAGGGCAAGAAGCAGCGCATCTACGACATCGACGCGCTCGAGACCGTGATGCTGATCAAGCAGGCGAAGGACAAGGGCCTGAACCTCGGTGCGGCGATCGAGGCGACGCGGCGCTTCCGCGAGCGCCAGGCCGCCGGCGTGGCCTAGTCCGGGGCCGAGCTGTCTCCGCCGAGGAACGGCTTCAGGAGGTCGATCGGCACCGGGAAGAGGATCGTCGAGTTGTTCGCGGCGCCGATCTCGATCAGCGTCTGCAGGTAGCGCAGCTGCAGCGCGACCGGGTGCTCCTCGATCACGACCGCGGCGTCCTTCAGCCGCTCCGCGGCCTGGTACTCGCCCTCGGCGCTGATGATCTTCGCGCGCCGCTCGCGCTCGGCCTCGGCCTGGCGGGCCATCGCGCGCTGCATGCTGCTCGGGATCTCGACGTCCTTGACCTCGACGATCGAGACCTTGATTCCCCACGGGCCGGTCGCGCTGTCGATGATCTCCTGCAGGATCGCGTTGATCTTCTCGCGCTCCGACAGCAGCTCGTCGAGCACGTGCTGGCCGAGCACCGCACGGAGCGTCGTCTGCGCGATCTGCGACGTCGCGACCATGAAGTTCTCGATCTGGACGATCGCGTCCTTCGGCTCGACGATCCGGAAGTACGCGACCGCGTTCACGCGCACCGGGACGTTGTCCTTGGTGATGACTTCCTGCGGCGGGATGTTCAGCGTGATCGTCCGCAGGTCGACCTGCACCATCCGGTCGACGATCGGGAATCAGCAGGAACAGGCCCGGGCCTTGCGGCTGCGGCAGCAGCCGGCCGAGGCGGAAGATGATGCCCCGCTCGTACTCGCGCGCGACCTTCACCGCCGAGATCAGGAACAGGACGAGGAAGAAGAGAACGACTGCGAGGCGACCAGAGCGATGCTCATCTAGGGCAACCCTACTACTCGCCGCTGACCGTGAGCTCGAGGCCGTCGGCCGCCTCGACCCGGACGTGGGCGCCGGGCACGAGTGCCTCGCCGTCGCTCCGGTGCGCCTTCCAGAGCTCGCCGTCGACCCGGACCTGAGTTCGGGCGCGAGCACGATTCCCTCCGCGCCGACGACTCGCGCCGTCGTCACGAGGACGGGGCTCCGCCGCACCTGCACCGCCTTCGCGATCGCGAAGGCCCAGAAGGCGCCGATCGCGACCGTGATCGCGACCACGAGCGGAACCGACGTGTGGTACGGCGCGGGTGCGTTGTGGAACAGCATGATCATCCCGATCGAGAGCGCAATGAGGCCTGCGACCGTCAGCGCGCCGTGCGTGACGACGTGCGCGTCGACCACGAGCAGTCCGACGCCGAGCAGGATCAGCATGATCCCGACCCACGAGATCGGGCAGCACGGAGAACCCGAACAGCGCGGTCAGCAGCGCGACCGCGCCGAGCGCGCCCGGGCAGCACGACGCCGGGGTGGAAGATCTCGAAGCCGATCCCGGCGATCCCGGCGAGGAAGAGCAGACTGATGATGTTCGGGTCGATCGAGCGCGTTCAGGAAGCGCGTGAAGAATCCGGGCTTGACCGTGTCGACCTGCGCGCCGGCGAGGTTCAGCGTGTACGGCCGCTGCGCGTCCTTCGTGTGGTAGCCCTGAAGCTTGTTCAGCAGCGCCGGCAGCGACGGCGCGATCATGTCGATCACGTTCATCTTCAGCGCCTGCTGCGCGGTCAGGTTCGACGCGACGCGCACCGCCTTCTGCGGCCACAGCGGGTTGCGGTGATGCGCGACGGCGAGCGCCGTGAGCGACGCCGCCGCGTCGTTGATCACCTTGCGCCGCAGATCGGAGCCGAGGTTCTGTCCGCTCGAGTCGATCGGCGTCGAGCTGCCGATGTTCGTCGTCGGCGCCATCGCGAGCACGTCGGCCGCCTGCGAGATCCAGACGCCGGCCGACGCGGCGCGCGCGCCGTTCGGCGAGACGTAGACGATCACCGGCAGCTTCGCGTTCAGCTCGGCCGTGTAGATCGTCTTCATCGACGACGAGAGTCCGCCGGGCGTGTCGAGGAGGATCACCGCCGCGTCGTAGCCGTCGTTCGCGGCCTTCGTCAGCTTGCTCGTCAGGTAGTCCTGCGTGACCGGGTTGACCTCGAGGTCGGGCCCGAACTGGATCGCGAGGACGCGCGGCTGCGACGTGGCGGCGAGCCGCCGCCGGCGACGAGGAGCGCGCCGAGAGCGATGCAGATGGCGGCGAGGAGAGCCCGCACGAGTCTTGCGTTCACAGCTCAGCGAATTGTAGTCCGGGTACTCCAGTCGTCGTAGCCGCGTTCCAGCTCGGCGAGGATCGCGGCGAGGAGCGGCGCGCGCTCGAGCTCGCGGCCCAGCTCGATACGGAGCGAGGTCGGCGGCTTCGGCGTGTCGACCGGCAGCTCGTCGGCGGTCTGGTTGACGTTGACGCCGATGCCGAGCACGACGCGGCCGCGCTGCGCCTCGGCGAGGAGGCCGGCGAGCTTCCGGCCCGCGACGACGACGTCGTTCGGATGGCGGAGCGACGCGTCGATGCCGGTCTCGGCCCGCAGCGCGTCGGCGACCGCCTTCCCGGCGACGAGCGACAGCTCGGGCCAGAGCGGCATCGGCAGCTCCGGCCGCAGCAGCACGGAGCAGAGGATCGCGCGGCCCGCGGGCGCCTCCCAGCGGCGGCCGAGCCGGCCGCGGCCCTCGGTCTGCTCGTCGGCTGCGACGGCCGCGCCTTCCGGGTCGGAGTCGCCCAGCAGCGCGCTGCGTCGACGGCGCAGGTCTCGACGAACCGGTACGGCTGCCCGAGCCGGCCGCGCAGCAACGGCACGAGCCGCTCGGGGCTGAGATCTGACACGCGGAATTAGACTAGTGCCGTGCAACCGCTCCGTGGTGCAGCCCGTCCGATTCGGCAACCGTTCCGGACCGACCGGAACCTCGACTACGAGAAGCTCAGCGACCCGATCTTGGTCACACGGGCGAAGGACGGCGACCGGCTCGCGCTCGACGCGCTGTGCTCGCGGCACGCGCCGAAGGTCGAGCGGCTCGCGCGCCATCTGCTCCGCGATCCGGAGGACGCGCGCGACGCGGCGCAGGAGTCGCTCGCGAAGCTCTGCATCAGGCTGCCCCAGTTCCGCGGCGAGTCCCAGTTCTCGACGTGGCTGCACCGGCTCGTCGTCAACACGTGCCGCGACGCGGTCGGAGCGCCGGCGCACGCGCGTGCACGAGCCGCTCGGCGACGACCTTCGCGCGGGACCCGACGGACGACCCGGCGCGCGCGGCCAGCATGTCGGAGCTGCGCCGCGAGCTCTGCGACTCGCTCGCCGGCATCTCCGCGCGACCAGGCGCAGGTGATCGTGCTCAAGGACGCGCTCGGCTACTCCTTCGAGGAGATCGCCGAGGCGACCGAGATGCCCGTCGGCACCGCGAAGTGCCACGCGCACCGCGGCAGGAAACGGATGCGCGAGGGGCTCGGGGAACGAGACGTGGCGTGACCGTCCCGGCGGCGCCGTTCGGGCGGGACGTGATCGAGCAGCTGATTCCGCACCGGCACCCGTTCCTGCTCGTCGACGAGATCATCGAGCTCGAGCCCGGCAAGCGCGTCGTCGGCCGCCGCGAGATCCGCGCCGACGACTGGTGGTTCGCCGGCCACTTCCCGGAGCGGCCCGTGATGCCCGGCGTCCTCACGATCGAGGCGATCGCGCAGGCGGGCGCAGTCGCCGTGCTCGCCGCCGAGGAGAACCGCGGCAAGATCCCGTTCTTCGCCGGCATCGACGACTGCCGCTTCAAGCGCATCGTCGAACCGGGCGACATCCTCACGCTCGAGTGCGAGTTCGTCCGCGTCCGCGGCCCGATCGCGAAGGGGCAGGGCCGTGCGACCGTCGGCGACGAGCTCGCGGCCGAGGCGATGCTCACGGTCTTCGTCGGCTCATGATCGGCAGCGCCCACGAAGGGCATCGAGATCTCGATCACCGGGCTCGGGACGTACGTCCCGGAGCGCGTGATGACGAACGACGACCTCGCGAAGTACGTCGACACGTCGGACGAATGGATCATCGAGCGCACCGGGATCCGCGAGCGGCGGATGGCGACCGACGAGCAGGCGCTCTCGGACCTGGCGCTGCCGGCTGCGCGCGCGGCGCTCGCGGACGCGGGCGTCGACGGGCAAGGACATCGACCTGCTGATCGTCGCGACGGTGACGCCGGATATGGCCTTTCCCGTCGACGGCGGCTCTGCTCGCCGACGAGCTCGGCGCTGTCGAACGCGGCGGCCTACGACCTCTCCGCCGGCTGCACCGGCTTCATGTACGCGATCGCGCAGGCCTACGGGATGCTCGCGTCAGGCCTTTCCAAGCGGGCGCTCGTGGTCGGCGGCGACGTCCTCTCGAAGATCCTCGACTGGGAGGACCGGTCGACGCTCGTGCTTTTCGGCGACGGCGCGGGCGCGGTCGTCCTCGAGCCGGTGCCGGATCAGGGCTTCCTCGGCTTCGAGCTCGGGGCCGACGGCAGCGGCGGCGAGAGCCTCTGGCTGCCCGGCAGCGGGTCGCGGAAGTTCGACGAATCCGCCAAATACGTCAAGATGAACGGGCGGGAGGTCTTCAAGTTCGCCACCCGCGTCCTGGTCCAGTCGGCGCAGGCCCTGCTCGAGCAATGCGGAGTCACGATCGACGACGTCGACGTCTACGTTCCCCACCAGGCCAACGTGCGAATCATCGACCACGCAACCAAGAAGCTCGGCGTCCCGTCAGAACGGGTTGTGGTGAACGTGGAACGCTACGGCAACACCTCCTCCGGGCTCGATCCCGCTCGCGCTCGCCGACGCGCGTGCCGACGGGCGGCTTCGGCCGGGCAAGCTGGTACTGATGACCGGGATGGGCGCGGGCCTCACGTGGGGCAGCGCGCTGATGCGGTGGACGAAAGAGGCGGCGTGAACAAGATCGCATTCTGTTTCCCCGGCCAGGGCTCGATCGAGGCCGGGATGGGCGCGGACATCGCAGCGGCGGTGCCCGAGGCGCTGTCCGTCTACCAGCGCGGCAGCATCGCGTCCGGTCTCGACCTCGAGCGGCTCTGCTTCCACGGCGAGGCGGCGGATCTCGTCGACACCGCGGTGCAGCAGCCGGCGCTCGTCGCGACGTCCCTCGCAGTGCTCGCGGCCGTGCGCGCGCGCGGCATCGAGCCGGACTTCGTCGTCGGCCACTCCGTCGGAGAGTTCGCGGCGCTCGCGGCCGCCGGCGCGATGACGGTCGAGGAGGCGCTGGAGCTCGTGCGCGAGCGCGGGATCGCGATGGCCGAGGCGGCCGCGCGGCACCCCGGCTCGATGGCGGCGATCCTCGGGCTCGAGGACGAGGTCGTCGAGACGCTCTGCCGCAAGATCCTCGGCGTGTGGCCGGCGAACTACAACTGCCCCGGCCAGATCGTCGTCTCCGGCGAGAACGACGCCGTCGACGAATGCTGCGAGCGCGCGCAGGAGGAAGGCGCGCGCCGCGCCGTGAAGCTGAAGGTCTCGGGCGCGTTCCATTCGCCGCTCGTCGCCCGCGCCGCCGACCGGCTGCGTCCCGCGATCGAGCGCGTCAAGTTCCAGGAGCCCGTCGCGCCGTTCATGTCGACCGTCACCGCGCGGCTCGAGTCGGCGCAGCGGATGGGGCCGCTGCTCGTCGACCAGCTCACCGCGCCGGTTCGGTTCACGCAGGCCGCGTCCGAGCTCGTGCGCGAAGGCGTCCGCACCTTCGTCGAGGTCGGTCCGGGCAACGTGCTCTCCGGGCTCGTCAAGCGGATCGACAAGAGCGTGAAGGCCGTTTCCGTGAACAACCTCGAGACCCTCGACAAGCTCCACGAGGTTCTCGCCGAAGCGTGAGCTTCGCGTCGCTCGAAGGCAAGACGGCGCTCGTCACGGGCGCCTCGCGCGGCATCGGCCGGGCGATCGCGGAGGAGCTGGCCCGCGCCGGAGCGTCCGTCGTCGTCGGCTACCGCGCGGGCCAGGACGAGGCCGAGGCGCTCGCCGCGGAGATCGGCGCGCGCGCGGTGCAGGCCGACGTCTCGAGCGCGGAGGACGCGGCGCGTCTCGTCGAGGAGGCCGGCGACCTCGACATCCTCGTCAACAACGCGGGGCTGACCCGCGACGGACTGCTCGCGCGGATGTCCGACGACGACTGGCGCGCGGTGATCGAGACGAACCTCTCGTCCGTCTTCTACACCTGCCGCGCCGTCTGCCGGCCGATGATGAAGAAGCGCGCCGGCGCGATCGTCAACGTCTCCTCGGTCGTCGGCGTCCACGGCAACTGGGGGCAGACGAACTACGCCGCGTCGAAGGCGGGGATCATCGGCTTCACGAAGTCGCTCGCCCGCGAGCTCGGCAGCCGCGGCGTGCGCGCGAACGTCGTCGCGCCCGGGTACGTCAAGACGCGCCTGACCGAGGTTCTGCCGGAGGAGGCGACGGCGGCGATGCTCCAGAACACGCCGCTCGCGCGGCTCGGCGAGCCGGAGGACGTCGCAGGAGCGGTACGCTTCCTCTGTTCCGACGAGGCCTCGTTCATCACGGGCGAAGTGCTCCTCGTCGACGGCGGGCTGGGAATGTGAGCGACGAGAACGGGTCAAACAACGGGCGCAGACGCGTCGTCATCACCGGGCTGGGCGCAGTTACGCCGCTCGGGAACGACGTCGAGTCGACGTGGTCCAGCCTGATCGCCGGCAAGTCCGGCGGCGGGCCGATCACGCAGTTCGACGACACCGACTACGCCGTGCACATCGCGTGCGAGGTGAAGGACTTCGATCCGACCGACTGGATCGACCGCAAGGCCGCGCGCCGCATGGACCGCTTCACACATCTGATCCTCGCCGCCGCGCGCCAGGCCGAGGCCGACTCCGGGATCGACGTCTCGAAGGAGGCCGACCGCATCGGCGCCGCCGTCGCCACCGGCATCGGCGGCCTCAAGTCGTTCGAGGAGTGCTACGACACGCTCGTCACGCGCGGCCCCGACCGCGTCAACCCGTTCTCGATCCCGGCGATCATCCCGAACCTCGGCGCCGGCTGGGTCTCGATCGAGCTCGGCACCCGCGGGCCGCTCCTTGCCCCGTGCACCGCGTGCGCGGCGTCCAACATGGCGATCGGCGACAGCACCGACGCGATCCGGCTCGGCCGCGCCGACGTGATGTTCGCCGGCGGGACGGAGGCGGCGGTCTGCGGTGTCGGCATCGCGGGCTTCGGTGCGATGCGGGCGCTCTCGAAGCGCAACGACGACCCGGCCCGCGCGTCGCGGCCGTTCGACGGCGGACGCGACGGCTTCGTGATGGGCGAGGCGGCCGCGATCCTCGTGCTCGAGGAGCTCGAGCATGCGAAGGCGCGCGGCGCGAAGATCTACGCCGAGGTCGCCGGCTACGGACTGTCCTCCGACGCGAAGCACATCACCGAGCCGGACCCGACCGGCCCGGTGCGTGCGTTCGAGATGGCGCTCGGCGAAGCCGGCGTCGCGAAGGACGAGATCGACTACATCAACGCGCACGCGACGTCGACGCCGATGGGGGACTCGTCCGAGACGCAGATGATCAAGTACGCGCTCGGCGAGGAGAACGCGTACAAGACGCCGGTCTCCGGGACGAAGGGCGCGACGGGTCATTGCCTCGGCGCGGCCGGCGCGGTCGAGGCGATGTTCACGACGCTCGCCGTCCGCGACGGCAAGCTGCCGCCGACGATCAACTACGAGACGCCCGATCCCACGTGCGATCTCGACTACGTCGTCAACGAGGCGCGCGACGCCGAGGTCAACGTCGCCGTGTCGAACAGCTTCGGCTTCGGCGGCCACAACGCCTGCGTCGTCTTCCGCAAGTACGCGGCCTGAGCCGCGCGCCCTCCAAGTAACAGAGTGTTACAAGAACGCGCGAACGGCTCCCGTTTCGCTCGGGAGTGGCGTTTCCGGTGCCCGCTCGTTCCAAGTAACAGAGTGTTACTTGGGGAAGTTCCGGGCCTGTCGCTAGCCTCGGTCGCGTGGGCGAGCTCGTCGAGGTGGTGCGCTCCCGGCGCGCGCGGAAGTGGTCGCTGACCGCTCCGTGGGGCGAGCCGGCGCGGCTCACCGTTCCCGCGTGGCTGCCCGACGACGAGATCGAGCGCGTGCTCGAGTCGCATCAGGAGTGGATCGCGCGCGAGCGGGCGCGTCAGGTGCCGCGGCTTCGGCTCGATCCGCGCGCGGTCTCCGAGACCGAGGGCCGCCGTGCGGTACGCGAGCTCGTCGCGATGGTCGTCGAGGAGGAGGCGCCTGCGCTCGGCGTGCAGTACCGGCGGATCCAGGTGCGCGACCAGCGGACGCGCTGGGGCTCCTGCTCGACGACCGGCACGCTGTCGTTCAACTGGCGGCTCGTGCTGGCGCCGTTCGAGGTGCTCGACTACGTCGTCGTGCACGAGCTCTGCCATCTGGTCGAGGCGAACCACTCGCGGCGGTTCTGGAAGCTCGTCGAGAAGCGCCGTCCCGGCTACCGCGCGCAGAGCGCGTGGCTCGACGAGCACGGGCCGGAGCTACTCGCCTTCCGTCCCGCCGCGTAAGTACGCGTCGCTGCCGTCGAGCCAGTCCGCGCGCGGCGGGCGCGAAGATGTCGACGTCGAGCGTGTCCTCCAGCGCCTCCGCCTTGTGCGGCAGGTTCGACGGCAGGTGCAGCACCTCGCCGGCGGAGACGTCGACGACCTCCGACTCGTCGTCGCCGAGCCAGAAGCGCAGCGTCCCCTCGAGGATGTACGTCAGCTGCTCGTTGTCGTGCGAGTGCTTCGGGACGATGCCGCCCTTCGCGATGTACACGTGCGCGAGCATCAGCCGCTCGCCGGTCACGAGTCGCCGGCCGATCAGCGGGTTCAGCTCCTCGCGCGGGAGGTCGTCCCAGCGGTAATGCGCGGCCATGCGGGCAGCCTAGTGGAGTAGGGTCGAGCCGTGGACCGCTGGGCGACGTTCGACTGCTACGGGACGCTCATCGACTGGAACGGCGGGATCGGCCGGCAGCTGGAGCGGGTCTTCGGCGCCGAGAACGCGTCGCATCTGCTCCACCGCTACCACGAGATCGAGCACGACGTGCAGCGCGAGCAGCCGGCGGCGCCGTACCGCGAAGTCCTCGACGTGACGCTCGCACGGCTCGCCGCGTCCGAGGGGCTCGAGCTTCCCGCGGACGAAGGCGACGCGCTCTCGCGGTCGCTTCCCGAAATGGGACGCGTTCCCCGAGGTGCGCGGCTCGCTCAAGGACGCGCGCGCCCGCGGCTGGAAGCTCGCGATCCTCTCGAACACCGACCGCGACTACATCGAGGCGTCGATGAAGACGATCGGCGTCCCGTTCGAGCTCGCGATCGTCGCGGGCGAGATCGGCTCGTACAAGCCGGCGCACCGCCACTGGGAGACGTTCTTCGAGCAAACCGGCGCCGATCCGGCCGGGCACGTCCACGTCGCGGCGAGCCTGTTCCACGACATCGCGCCGGCCCGCGAGCTCGGGCTCCGGACGATCTGGATCAACCGGCTCGGCGAGGAGCCGGAGCCGCAGCCCGACGTCGAGCTCCACACCCTCGACGGGCTCGGGCAGGCCCTGGACGGACTCGTCTCCGGGTAGCCTCCCGGCGTGAGCCTTCCCGACGCGATCACGCGGCGGCCTCTGACGCACGACGACCTCGACGCCGTCACGGCGCTCGTCGTCGCGGACGAGGCCGCGCTCTTCGGCCGCCCGTCGCGCGCTGACGTCGCTCGACGTCCGCAGCTGGTGGACGCGCACCGACCTCGCGCGCGAACTCGTGGCTGCTCGAGGAGGACGGTCGCGTCGGTCGCCGCTCGGCTGGTTCGAGCGCCACGGCGACGTCGGCATCTACGTCGGCGATCGTCGCGCCAGGGCGAGAAGGACCGCGGACTCGGTGGCGCGCTGGTCGATCGTCGGCGAGGAGCGGGCCGCGGAGACCGGAGGCGCGAGCGCATCCACACGTTCACGCTCGCGCCGGACCGTGCCGCGGCCGAGCTCTTCCTCAGCCGCGGCTACCGCGAGGTGCGGCGCTTCTACGACATGGCGATCGAGCTGGACGGACCGGTTGTCGAGCCGGCGCTGCCGGACGGCCTCGTCCTCGAGACATTCGCCGAGGCGGACGCGCGGCCGTTCCACGCCGCGCTGGGCGAGGCGTTCGAGGACCACTGGGAGAACCATCCGCTGCCGTTCGACGAGTGGTGGGAGGAGAAGAAGGCGGCGCCGGACTACGACCCGACGCTCTGGTTCCTGATCCGCGACGGCGACGAGATCGCCGCGACGATTCGCAACGACGCGGAACGGAACGGCGGCGGCTATGTCGGCGCGATCGGCGTGCGTCGCCCGTGGCGCGGCCGCGGTCTCGCGCGCGCGCTGCTCGCCCGCACGTTCAACGAGTTCTACGAGCGCGGGCAGAGCCGCGTCACGCTCGGCGTCGACGCGCAGAACCCGACCGGCGCGACGCAGCTGTACGAGAGCATCGGCATGCACGCCGAGTCCGAGGCGATCGTCTTCGAGAAGGCCTCGGCGTGAGCATCCTGCGCGGCAAGTGCCCGACGTGCCACGGCTACACCGCGGTCGCCGTCGGCTCCGAGTACGAGTGCCACTCGTGCGGCCGCACGTTCGCCGCCGGGCTCGTGCGCGTGCCGCGCGCGTGGGGCGACGGCGGCGAGGCGATGATCGAAGCGGCGTCGCCTGCAGCTCGACTATCCGGAGGTCGCGGTCGTCGAAGAGGACTCGCTGTTCGCGCAGACGCTCGCCGTCGCGTCCGATCTGCCGGTGCGGCCGCTCGTCCTCGGCGGCTGCTGCTGCTCGCACATCGGCGCGGTCGAGGCGCTGGCCGCGCGACACGAGCGGCTCGGCGTCGTCTGGTTCGACGCGCACGGCGACCTCAACACGCCGGCGACGTCGCCGTCCGGGAACGAGTGGGGGATGCCGCTGCGGATGCTCATCGACGGCGGTGCGGTCGAGCCCGCAGACGTCGCGCTCGTCGGCACACGGAACCTCGACGCGCCGGAGGTCGAGTTCATCGCCGCCGCCGGGATCCACGACACCGTCGACGCTCGTGCTCGACCGGGTCGACGCCGTCTACGTCGCGCTCGACTGCGACGTCTTCGAGCCGAGCGAGCTGACCGTCTTCATGCCGGAGCCGGGCGGGCCGACGCTGATCGAGATCGAACGGGTGCTCGCCGGGCTCCGCGAGCGAGGCACCGTCGTCGGCGCGGGCTTCACCGGCCTCGCCCCCGACCCGGCCAACGTCGAGAAGCTGGAGCGGCTCTGCGCCGCCCTCGGCTTCTGTGAGCGCAACTCCGTGCGGCGAGAGGACAGGTCTAAGCTAGGCCTATGGCCAAGATCGACGTCTCGATCGAGACCAACGACCAGCCGGCGCCCCCGCCGAAGCACCCGAACACCTGCCCGAGCTGCCACTCCCACTACCGGGACGACGAGCTCGAGGAGTCGCTCTGGGTCTGCCGACAGTGCGGGCACCACTTCCCGATGCGCGCGCGAGCGCGGATCGCGTCGCTCGTGGACGAGGGCTCGTTCTCGGAGGAATCCGCGGATCTCCACTCGGAGGATCCGCTCGGCTTCTTCGACCTGCGCCCGTACACGGAGCGGATCGCCGAGGCCGAGCTGTCGACGGGGCTCTCGGACGCGATCGTGATCGGCCTGCGCGGCGATCGAGCGGCGCCCGTGCGAGCTCGCGGTCATGGACTTCGCGTTCATGGGCGGCTCGATGGGCAGCGTCGTCGGCGAGAAGCTCTCGCGCGCGTGCGACTCGGCGATCGAGCACGGCGTGCCGCTCGTCGCGGTCACGAGCTCCGGCGGCGCGCGCATGCAGGAGGGCATCCTCTCGCTGATGCAGCTGCCGAAGACCGTCTGCGCCGTCGAGGATCTCCACGACGCCGGCCAGCCGCTGATCGTCGTGATGGCGCATCCGACGACCGCCGGCGTGCTCGCGAGCTTCGCGAGCCTCGGCGACGTGCTGCTCGCCGAGCCCGGCTCGCTGATCGCGTTCACCGGGCCCGCGCGTCGTCGAGCAGACGACGCGGGAGAAGCTCCCCGACGACTTCGGCCTCGCCGAGCAGAATCTCCGCTTCGGCCATCTCGACGCGATCCTGCCGCGCCCCGAGATCCGCCCCACCGTCGGCAGGCTTCTAAGGTTGTTCGATGGCGCCGAGTGAGCACGAGCTCCGTTTGCGCGAGCGGTTGAGCCGCCTGCGGAACATGCCGCTGCTCGGCGGCGCGAAGCTCTCCGGCGAGCTCGAGCGGCTCCAGCGCCAGCTCGACCGGATCGGCTCCGACGCGACCGACGAGGACATCTGGCGCTCGGTTCAGCTCGCGCGCCACGAGGACCGCCCGTACACGCTCGACTACGTCGAGCGGCTCTTCGACGACTGGTTCGAGCTCCACGGCGACCGGCGGCTCGGCGACGACGGCGCGATGGTCGCCGGCCTTGGGAAGCTCGGCCGCCGGACGGTCGTGCTCGTCGGCCAGCAGAAGGGCCGCGACATCCAGGAGCGGACGCGGCGCCAGTTCGGGATGCCGTATCCCGAGGGCTACCACAAGGCGATCCGGGCGATGCAGCTCGCCGACCGGTACGGCTTTCCGCTGATCTCGCTCGTCGACACGCCGGGCGCGTATCCGGGCGTCGCCGCCGAGCAGCACGGCCAGGGCGGCGCGATCGCCGATTCGCAGGCCGCGATGGCGCGGCTCGCCGTGCCGACGGTCGCCTGCGTGATCGGCGAGGGCGGCTCCGGCGGCGCGATCGCGATCGCGCTCGCCGACAAGGTCCTGATGTCGCAGAACGCGATCTACTCCGTGATCTCGCCCGAGGGCTGCGCCGCGATTCTCTGGCGCGACGCCGGCCAGGCCGAGAAGGCCGCCGCGGCGTTCAAGCCGGACGCAGCGCACTGCCTCGAGCTCGGCGTGATCGACGGGATCGTCCCGGAACCGGAGGGCGGCGCCCAGACCGATCACGACGGCGCGGCCCGGCTGCTGGGCGAATCCTTGCGGGAAGCGCTCGAGGAGCTGGACGGCATCCCGGGTGACGAGCTGAGGCGCCGCCGCCGGGCCAAGTTCCGCTCGCTCGGCGTGTTCGCGTAACCCTCGCATAGATTTCGGTAGGATTCGGCGAGGACGGACACGGCTCTTGTCCACACCGTCCACAGGCTTATCCCCGGTCGCGCAGCCCCTTTACAAACAGGAAAACCCGCCTTACGCAGCGCCTTCGCGGCAGGCAAGCTGCCGGGGATGGCCGAGAAGCTCCGCGAGTACGAGCGCAAGCGAGACCCCGCGCGGACGCCGGAGCCGTTCACGTCGGCGCCGAAGCGACGCGGCCGCGGCCCGATCTTCGTCGTCCAGCGCCACGACGCGCGGAACCTCCACTACGACTTCCGGCTCGAGCGCGCGGGGGCGCTCGCGTCGTGGGCGGTGCCGAAGGGCGTGCCGCTCGAGCCGGGCGTACGCGTCCTCGCCGTCCACGTCGAGGATCACCCGCTCGACTACGCCTCCTTCCAGGGCGAGATCCCGAAGGGCAGCTACGGCGGCGGCACGGTCGAGATCTGGGACCGCGGCACGTACGAGCTCGTCGAGGAGAAGCCCGACGGCGGGCTGACCGTCCGCCTCCACGGCGAGCGGCTCGAGGGGACGTGGACGCTCGTGCCGGCGAAGCTCGGCGGCGAGGAGCGCAACTGGCTCCTCTTCCGCAAGGCGGACGACGCCGCGCCGGCGCCGGGGCCGCGCCGCGAGTACAGGCCGATGCTCGCGACGCAGACCGACAAGCTGCCGCGCGGCGACGACTGGCTGTTCGAGATCAAGTGGGACGGCTACCGCGCGCTCGGAATCGTGCGCGGCGGCGAAGCCCGGCTCGTCTCCCGGAACGGGAACGACCTGACCGCGCGCTTCCCGGACGCCGCGAAGGAGCTGGCGAAGGCGGTGCGGAGCCCCGAGTGCGTCGTCGACGGCGAGGTGTGCGCGCTCGACGACGAAGGGCGCCCGAGCTTCTCGGCGATGCAGCAGGGGAAGCCCGGGACGCCGATCGTCTACCAGGCGTTCGACCTGCTCGAGCTCGACGGGACGCCCGTCGTCGACCGGCCGCTGACCGAGCGGCGCGCGCTGCTGGAGGAGCTGCTCGACCGCGCGCAACCGCACGATTCAGCTCTCGGCCGCGTTCGACGACGGCGAGGCGCTGCGCACCGTCGCGGAGGAGCAGGGCCTCGAGGGCGTGATGGCGAAGCGCGCGACGTCGCGCTACGCCGTCGGGCGGCGCACGCGCGACTGGCTCAAGTTCAAGACGAGCAACGGCGACGAGTTCGTGATCTGCGGCTGGACGGCGGGACAGGGACGGCGCGCCGGCCGGTTCGGCTCGCTCGTGCTCGCGACGTACCGCGGCAAGGAGCTCGACTGGGTCGGCAACGTCGGCACCGGCTTCAGCGACCGAGACATCGACGACCTGCTCGCGCGGCTCGAGCCGCTGCGCGTGAAGACGTCGCCGCTCGCCGTCGTGCCGAAGATGCCGAAGGTGCGCGCTGCCGACGTGACGTGGGTGCGGCCGGAGCTCGTCTGCGAGGTCGAGTTCGCGGAGTGGACGCATGACGGCCATCTGCGTGCGCCGCGGTTCAAGCGCCTTCGCGACGACAAGGCGCCGCTCGAGACGGCAAGCTCCACCGGTGGTCGCATGCTGAAGCTCTCGAACCTCGACAAGCTCTTCTGGCCGGACGAGGGGATCACGAAGGGCGACCTGCTCGAGTACTACGCGCGCGATCGCACCGGTGCTCGTGCCGCATCTGCGCGACCGGCCGTTCACGATGCGCCGCTATCCCGACGGCGCGTTCGGCAAGGCGTTCTTCCAGAAGGACGCGCCGTCGCACATGCCGGAGTGGATCCCGCGCTTCCGCGTCGAGGTGTCGACGCGCGAGGGCCGGCAGAAGAAATGGATCGACGCGCCGCTCGTGAACGAGGAGGCGGCGCTGCTCTGGATGGCGAACATGGGCTGCATCGACATGAACGCGTGGTACTCGCGCGTCGACAAGCCCGACCGTCCCGACTTCGTGCTGTTCGACCTCGACCCGTCGCCGGATGTCGGCTTCGCCGAGACGGTCGAGGTGGCGCTGCTCGTGAAGGCGGCGCTCGACGCGCTCGGGCTCGTCGCGTCTCCCGAAGACGAGCGGCGCCGACGGCATCCACGTGCTCGTTCCCGTCGAGCGTCGCCACACGTACGAGCAGACGCGCGAGTTCGCCGAGATCGTCGCCGGCGCGATCGCGCGCGCGCACGTCGGGCTCGCGACGACGGAGTGGTCGAAGGCGAAGCGCCGCGGCGTGCTCATCGACTCGAACCAGAACGGCGCGGGGAAGACGATCGCGTCCGTCTATTCCGTGCGGCCGAAGGCAGGCGCGCCGGTCTCGACGCCGCTGCGCTGGGACGAGGTCAACGCGTCGCTCGACCCGGCTGCGTTCACGATGGACGTCGTGCTCGAGCGCGTGCGGAGGCACGGCGATCTCTTCGCCGGCGTTCTCTCGTCGCGGCAGCGGCTCGCCGCCGCGCTGGAGGCGATCCGCTAGCCGTGGCGACGCGCACAGACCGCCGGGAACCCAGCGGCCGCCGCGGTTCCGGCCGCGTTTCCACTGGGAGCTGCTCGTCTGCGGGCTGCGCGGCCACGCGCTGATCGGGCATCGACGCGGCGCGGCTCCGCCCGGAGGATGCGATCGTCGCGCGCGAGATCGACGGCGTGCGCTGGTACCGGTGCGTTCGCTGCGACAGCTGGCTGCCGCTGCCGCCGCCGGACAGAGCCCGCGCGCGAGGTGCCGCCGACGCGCGACGAGATCGAGCTGCCGCTGCGCGGCAAGGCGCTGCGCGACTGATCGTGCTCCGCGCGATCTCGCGATCGACCGCGCGATCCACGTTCGTCGCGTTCGGCGCGCTGTCCGCCGCGGTCGTCCTCTTCGCGACGCACGAGCTGCGGCTGCGGGCGACGTTCTACCGGATCGTCAACGCGATCCAGGGAACGTCGATGCAGGCCGAACCAACAGATGCACGGCAGCTGGCTCCACCGGCTCGCGCACGTCTTCGAGCTCAGCACGACGACGCTCTACGTCGTCGCGGCAGTCGCCGCGGGCTACGCGGTGCTCGAAGCGCTCGAGGCGGTCGGCCTCTGGTACCAGAAGCGCTGGGCCGAGTACCTGACCTTCGTCGCGACGTGTCTTCTGCTCCCGTACGAGATCTACGAGCTGACGAAGGCGGTGTCGGTGTTCAAGGTCGGCGCGCTCGTCGTCAACCTCGCGGTCGCCGCGTACCTCCTGTTCGCGAAGCGTCTCTTCGGGCTGCGCGGCGGCGGCGCGGCGGACGAGCAGCGCGCGCGAGGCCGACGTCGGCTGGGACGCGCTCGAGCGGACGACGCCCTAGAGCGCCGCGAGTCGTGAGCGGAGGAACTCGCGCTCGACGTCGCTCGGCGCGAGCTCGACCGCGTGCGCGTATGCGGCCGCCGCCTCGTCGTCGCGGTCGAGCCTGCGGAGGAAGTCGGCGCGCGCGGCGTGCCAGAGGTAGTAGTCGTCGAGACCGGAGATCGAGTCGGCGATTCGCAGCGCGGCCTCCGGTCCGTCCGCCATCGACACCGCGACGGCTGCGTTCAGCTCGACGACCGGTGACGGCACGAGCGCGACGAGCCGCGCGTAGAGCAACGCGATCTGGCGCCAGTCCGTCTCCTCCTCGGCGTGGAGCGATGCGATCGCCGCCTGCACCTGGTACGGGCCGGTCATGCGCAGCGCGATCGCGCGGTCGAGTGCGTTGCGGCCCGACTCGATCTCGGCAGCGTCCCACAGCGCGCGGTCCTGCTCCTCGAGCAGCACGAGCTCGCCCTCGGACGAGACGCGCGCGTCGCGGCGTGCGTCCTGGAGCAGGAGCAGCGCGTGCAGCCCGTGCACCTCGGCTTCGTCCGGCATCAATGCCGCGAGCAGCGCCGCGAGCCGGATCGCCTCCGCGCAGAGCCCGCGCCGCACCGGCGGGCCGTAGCCCGCGTTGAAGACGAGGTAGACGACGGCGAGCACGCTGCGCAGCCGCTCCGGCAGCAGATGCGCCGGCGGCACGCGCAGCGGAATGCCTGCGTCGCGGATCTTCCGCTTCGCGCGCACGAGTCGCTGCGCGAGCGTCGGCTCCGGGACGAGGAACGCGCGCGCGATCTCCGGCGTCGTCAGCCCGCCGAGCAGGCTCAGCGTCAGCGCGACCTGCGCGTCCGGCGCGAGCGCCGGGTGGCAGCACGCGAAGATCAGCTCGAGTCGTTCGTCGGGAATCACGGCCTCGTCGTCCTCCGGGTCGGGCGGTGCGAGCGCCTCGAGGCGCCCGAGCAGCTCCGTCTTGCGCGCGAGCGTGCGCTCGCGCCTGATGCGGTCGATCGCGCCGTTGCGCGCGGTCGTGACGATCCACGCGCCCGGGCTCGCCGGCACGCCGTCGCGCGGCCACCGCTCCGCGGCCCTGACGAACGCGTCCTGCACCGCGTCCTCGGCGAGGTCGAGATCGCCGAGAACGCGGGCCAGGATCGCGATGCAGCGGGCACGCTCGTCGCGGTAGGCGCGTGCGAGCTCGTCTATGCGGCTGCCCCCCCGGAATGGTCGACGACAGGACGGATCTCGACCGTGCCGACGAGCGCGTCCGGGATCCGCTCGGCCCACTGGATCGCCTCGTCGAGCGACTCCGACTCGATCAGGAAGTAGCCGCCGAGCACTTCCTTCGTCTCCGCGAACGGACCGTCGCTGACGATCGTGTCGCCGTTCCTGATCTTGACCGTCGTCGCGGTGCCGACCGGCTGGAGCTCGCTCCCGCCGGCGAGCTTCTTCTCCGCCTCGAGATCGCGCATCAGCGACGCGTACCCCGCGTCGAGCGCCTTCATGTCGTCGTCGGTACGGGCATTCCACGTGGCCTCGTCGCCGTAGATCAGGAGCATGTACTGCATCCCTACATCTCCACCAGTGGGCGCACCTCGACCGAGCCGCCGAGCCGCGCGGACGGGACGCGGGCGGCGATCTTCACCGCGTCGTCGATCGAGTCGGCCTCGACGAGGTAGTAGCCGCCGAGGTGCTCCTTCGTCTCCGCGAACGGGCCGTCGGTGGTGAGCGTCGAGCCGTTGTTGACGCGGACGGTCTTCGCCGTGTCGACGGGCTTGAGCTGCGCGCCGCCGACGGTGGCCGGGTCGTTGGAGACCGCGGCGTACTCCTCGTGGAGCCCGGCCATCTGCTCCTCGTCGATGTCCGTCCAGTTGGTGGGATCGTCGTAGACCAACAGCAGGTACTTCACGGCTGTGCCTCCTTGGTGAGGTCGATGTCGGGAGTACGACGAACGGGCGACGCCGAAATCGACAGCTACCTCCGGAGCCAGTGGCTGGGTGAGACAGGTCGGGCCGCCGTCGCCCTTGCGCGAGATCTCGTCGCCGCGGTAGACGAGCACCTCGACGCCGGCGTGGGCGAGCCGCGCCGCGGGTCGTGTCGTTGCCCTTCGAGTCGCGAGCCCGACGCGGGGCGCGAGCGCGAGGACGTTCGGGCCTTCGTCTCGAACTCCTCCGCCGGGACGACGACGATCTCGATTCCGCGCTCTTCCAGCAGCTCGACGAGCGGGACGGGCATCAGCGGCGGGTAGCCGACGACGAGGTCGTCGTCGAGCGGGCTCAGCAGCGACAGCAGATGCAGCACCTCGCCGCGGCCGTTCAGGTGCGGCAGGTCGACGGCGATCACGTCGACTGCCGGGGAGTGCCGTACGCAGCGCTTCGATTCCCGCGGCGTTCGTGCGGTACGAGCGGCCGACGACGAGCGTGCGGTCGTCGAGCCAGAGCGTGTCGCCGCCCTCGACGAGTGCCGGCTCGGCGACGCTGCCGGCGACGGGAACGCCGGCGCGCTCGAGGTCCGGCAGCAGCGCCTCCGGCTCGTCGCGGCGCTCCGGCTTTCCGGGGCGGAGAAGCAGCGCGCCCGCACCGTCAGCAGCAGCGGGTCGAACGCGTAGATCGCGTCGAGGCTGCCGCGCTTGCCGTCCGCGCGCACGACCTTCGCTCCCGCGTCCTCGAGGATCGCGCAGAGCGCGTCGTGCTCGGCGGCGAGGCCGGCGGCGTCGGGCTCGGCGCGCCAGCCGAGCTGCCGCCACGACGGAATGTCGTCCGCGTGCGGCGGGCGCACGAGCACGCGCTCCAGCGCTCCCGTCTTCACGACGCGAGCATACGGCCGAGCAGCGTGAGCGCTCCGCCCTTGTCGAGCATCTCGTTGAGGTTGCCGCACTTCGGGCTCTGGACGCACGACGGACAGCCGCGCTCGCACGGACAGCCCTCGAGCATCCGCGCGGTGTCGGCGACCCAGCCCTCGAACTGGTCGAAGCCGCGCTCGGAGATGCCGACGCCGCCGGGATGGCCGTCGTAGACGAACACGGTCGGCTCGCCGGTGTCCTGGTGGACGTTCGTCGAGAGGCCGCCGATGTCCCAGCGGTCGCACATCGCCCAGAGCGGCAGCAGTGCGATCATCGAATGCTCCGCCGCGTGGAGCGACGAGAGCAGCAGCGGCATCGTCTCGAGCCCGTCGAGCTGGCGCGGCGTCGGGACGTACCAGACCGCCTCCGTCTCGAACGTCGACGGCGGCAGCGCGAGCTCGACCGTCGCGATCGTCGCGCCGTCGCGGATGCTCTTGCGCTGATACGCGACGACGGTCTCCGTCACAGACACGACGCCGAAGCTCAGCGCGAGTCCGAGCCGGCGCTCGCCGCGGAGCGTGCGCTCGATGTCGGTCGACGTCTCCTTCTTCACCTGCGTGTAGTAGTCGCCGGAGAACGGCTCGACGACCGCGCGACGCGCGGTGATATCGAGCTCGCGCACGAGGTACTGCTCGCCCATGTGGAGATAGATCGCGCCCTCGTGGATCGTCGAGTACGCGCGCTCCAGCTCGACGAGGCCGAGCAGCGCGCCGGTGCTCGCGTCGATCACGGTGAACGCGTCGGCA
This sequence comes from uncultured Actinomycetes bacterium, assembly GCA_963816455.1. GTDB lineage: Bacteria > Actinomycetota > Thermoleophilia > Gaiellales > Gaiellaceae > Palsa-739. Next base: position 31,299 of record CAWFKM010000006.1, on the reverse strand, counting down.
GAGGCGGAGCGAAGCGGCGTGCGCGCGGCGGGCGCGTCCTTGCCGGCCCAGACCCAGCCGTGCTTCGTGTGCTGCAGGTCGGGGATCGTGCGGCGCGCGTTCCAGTGCTTCGTCGCCGAGCGTCGCGCGGTCGCCGTCGTCGACCGGCGCCTCGTACGCCGCGGCGGCGACGTGGCCGTCGAGCACACGCGGATTCGCGTGGTCGAGGATCGCCGCTTCGACACGGCGGCCGAACAGCGTCTCCGGCTCGCGCATGAAGTACTGGTCGAGTGCGTCCTCCGACGCGACGAGAATCGCGAGCCCGTGCCCGCGGCGGCCCGCGCGGCCCCACTGCTGGCGGAGGCTCGCGACGGTCCCGGGGAAGCCGACGGAGATCGCGCAGTCCAACAGGCCGATGTCGATGCCGAGCTCCAGCGCGTCCGTCGCGGAGACGCCGAGCAGCTCGCCCTCGACGAGCCGCCGCTCGATGTCGCGTCGCTGCTGCGGCGTGTAGCCGGCGCGGTACGGCGCGAGCCGCTTCGCCGTTGCGGGGCTGACACGGTCCGACGCAAAGCGGTGGATCAGCTCCGCCGTCTTGCGGCTCTTCGCGAAGCAGATCGTGCGCAGATCGCGGCTGACGAGCTCAGCGAGCAACCGCGACGCCTCGCCGAGTCGCGCTCGCGCGCAGGCCGAGCTCCGCGTCGATCAGCGGCGGATTCCAGAGCGCGATCGTCCGCTCCGCGCTCGGTGCTGCGTCGTCGCCGACGACCTCCGCGTCGACGCCGAGCAGCTGATGTGCGAGCTCGCCGGGATTCGCGATCGTCGCCGTCGCGAACAGGAACTGCGGATCCGCGCCGTAGATCCGCGCAAGCCGCCGCAGCCGGCGCAGCACGTTCGCGACGTGCGACCCGAAGACGCCGCGGTAGACGTGTGCCTCGTCGGCGACGACGTAGCGAAGGTTGTGGAAGAAGTCGGCCCAGAGGTCGTGGCGCGGGAGCACGCCGATGTGGAGCATGTCGGGGTTCGTCAGCACGAGATTCGCCCAGCGGCGGATCTGCGGGCGGCGTTCCTGCGGCGTGTCGCCGTCGTAGATCGCGGCGCGCACGCCGGGAACCGCGAGCTCGCCGAGGCCGCGCGCCTGATCCTGCGCGAGCGCCTTCGTCGGATAGAGGTAGAGCGCGCGGCTCTTCGGATCGGCGGCGAGCGCGTCGAGCACCGGCAGGTTGAACGCGAGCGTCTTGCCGGACGCGGTTCCGGTCGTGACGATGACGTGCCGCCCGGCGACGGCCGCCTCGTACGCCTGGGCCTGGTGCGCGTAGAGCTCGGCGATCCCGCGCCGCGCGAGCGCGTCGCGTAGCTCCGGCCGCAGCGCCTCCGGGATCGGCGTCGTGCGGGCGGCGCGGGCCGGCGCGGTCGTGAGATGCGCGAGCTCCTCGCCCTGCAGCAGCTCGTCCCAAAGCGCAACGGCGGTCACTCCGCTATTGAAGCTGCGCCGTCTGCGGCGACGAGTATCAGCTTCCCGGCGGTTGCCTCGCCTAGGTCGGCGCCGACCGGCGCGACGACGGCGTCGAACCGTTCCGGCGGCGGCGCGGCGAGCACGTCGCCCGCGCGCTCGCGAGCCCGCTCCCGGTAGGCGGGGTCAGGCTCGGCGACGGTCACGTCGAAGCCGGCGAGCCGTAGGGGTGTCGCGTGGATTCCCGCGAAGCCGAGCTCGAGGACTCGCGCCGGCGGTTCGCCCAGGAGCGCGAGTACCTCTGTCGTCGATTGCGCGGCCAGCGCAGGTGCAAGACGGGTCGGAGCCACAACTCGATGCTAGTCTCGCCCGGTACCGGGGTGCCCTCGCTGGGCTGAGAACACACCCGTCGAACCTGATCCGGGTCATGCCGGCGAAGGGAGAGCATGGTTCCTCGAGCGTTGACGATCGCGACTTCGGACTCCGGCGGCGGTGCCGGGATCCAGGCCGACCTGAAGGCGTTCGCGGCTGCCGGCGCGCACGGGATGTCGGTGCTCGTCGCGCTGACGGCGCAGAACACGGTCGGCGTGACCGCGATCCACGAGCTGCCGCCGGCGTTCGTCGTCGCAGCAGCTCGACGCGGTGTTCGGCGACATCGGCGTCGATGCGGCGAAGACGGGGATGCTGTTCTCGCGCACGATCATCGAGACGGTCGCGGACTATCTCGCGGCGCATCCGGTTCCGCTCGTCGTCGACCCGGTGATGGTGGCGAGCTCCGGCGCGAAGCTGCTCGAGGACGACGCGGTCGGCGCGCTCGTCGAGCGGCTGTTTCCTCTTGCGACCGTCGTCACGCCGAACCTGATCGAGGCGCGCGCGCTGACCGGGCTCGACGCATCGCGCGCGGAGCTCGCCGAACGGCTGCACGAGCTCGGCGCGGCGGCCGTCGTCGTCACGGGCGGTCACGGCGACGATGCGGTCGACCATCTCTTCGACGGCGTGGCGCATGTCGAGATCCCGGTCGAGCGGCACGACGTCGCCGCGACTCACGGCTCCGGCTGCACGCATTCCGCGACGCTCGCCGCGCTGCTCGCGCGCGGCATGAGCCTGATCGACGCGGCGCGCGGTGCCGCTGCCGCCGCCTCGCGCGCTGTTTCCCAAGGCCTCGCCGAGCTCGGAGCAGGCGAGGGTCCCGTCGACGTTCTGGGGGTACGCAACCGATGACAGTCTCTCCGGGAGAAACGCTGCGCCTGATCCGCGAACGGCGTCCGCTCGTCCACCAGATCACGAACTACGTCGTCATGAACGAGACCGCCAACGCGACGCTCGCGCTCGGCGCGCTGCCGGTGATGGCGCACGCCGCCGACGAGGTCGCGGAGATGGCTGGGATCGCGTCGTCGCTCGTGCTCAACATCGGCACGCTCTCGCCGCCGTGGGTCGACGCGATGCTGATCGCGGGACAGGCTGCGACGGAGCGGCCGATCCCGGTGGTGCTCGATCCGGTCGGTGCCGGCGCGACGCGCTATCGCACCGAGACGGCGAAGCGGATCCTCGACTTCGTCGGCGTGACCGTGCTGCGCGGAAACGCAGGCGAGGTCGCGACCCTCGTCGGCGCGGAGGCGGAGGTGCGCGGCGTCGAGTCGATCGCGACGGGGATCGAGCCGGCGGAGCTCGCGCGCGAGGCGGCGCAGCGGCTCGGCGTCGTCGCGTCCGTCACCGGCGTCGTCGACCACGTCTCCGACGGCGAGCGCGTGCTCGCGATCTCGAACGGACACGAGCTGCTCGCGGCGGTCACCGGGACCGGCTGCATGTCGTCCGCGCTCACCGGCTGCTTCCTCGCCGCGAAGCCGGAGGCGCCGCTCGAAGCAGCCGCGGAAGCGCTCGCCGCGTTCGGTGTCGCTGCGGAGGACGCCGCCGCCGGCGCGGCGGGGCCGGGGTCGTTCCACATGCGCCTCTACGACGCGCTCGCGGCGCTCGACCCGGCGACGCTCGACGACCGCGTCAGGATCGAGGAACGGTGAGACTCGACGAGTTCGGCGAGTTCGCGCTGCTCGCAGAGCTCGAACGGCGCGGGCTCGCGCACGGGATCGAGCACGACGCGGCGGTGGTCGACGGCCTCGTCGTCACGCAGGACGCGCTCGTCGAAGGCGTCCACTTCCGCTTCGACCTGCTCTCATGGCGCGGGCTCGGCTTCCGCGCCGCGGCGGTGAACCTCAGCGACCTCGCCGCGTCGGGCGCGGAGCCGGTTGCGCTGATCGTCTCGCTCGGGCTGCCGGGGGAGACGCTGGTCGAGGATGTGATGGAGCTCTACGAAGGGATCAGCGAGACGGGAGTGCCGGTGCGCGGCGGCGACACGACACGCTCCGATCGCGTGCTGCTCAGCGTCACCGCGCTCGGCCGCTCGGAGCGGATCCCGGGCCGCGCGGGTGCGCGCCCCGGCGACCTCCTCGTCGTCAGCGGCCCGCTCGGCGCGGCGGGTGCGGGCTTCCGCGGCGGCCGTCTCGCACCGCCGCCGCTCCGTCTCGCCGAGGGTCGCCGGCTCGGCGCCGTCGCGACCGCGATGCTCGATATCTCTGACGGGCTCGCGCAGGACGCGGCGCACATCGCCGTGCGGTCGGGCTGCCGGCTGCGCGATCGACCTCGACAGCGTTCCGCTCGCCGACGGCGCGACCGTCGACGACGTCGGCTTCGGCGAGGACTACGAGCTGCTCGCGGCGACGCCGGACGCGCTCGGCTTCGCGGTGATCGGCCGCTGCGAGGAAGGCGCGGGCGTCACGCTGACGCTCGGCGGCGAGCCGTACGCCCTCTCGGGCTGGGAGCACTTCCGCTAGGCGGGCGCGAGCCAGGTCGCGAACGCGCGCTCGAAATGCTCGCGCGGTCGCACGCCGACGATCCGCTCGCCGATCTCGCCGCCGGCGAAGAGGATCACCGTCGGGATCGACAGGATCTCGTAGCGCGCGGAGATCTCCGGAAAGTCGTCGACGTTGAGCTTCGCGAACGCGACGCGACCGTCGGCGCCGGACTCCAGCTGCTCGAGAATCGGGCCGATCGCCTTGCACGGCCGGCACCACGGTGCCCAGAAGTCGACGACGAGCGGAACGTCGGACGCGATCGCGTCGTCGAGCGCCGCTACGTCGAGGTCGCGCATGCGCCGATCGTAGCCTGCTCAGAAGCGGCCGCGGAGCGCGTTGTACCGCAGCGTCGGCACCTTTCGCACCGCCTCGAGGAAGATCGCGCGGGTCATCTTCGACTGGCCTCTCGTCCGGTCGGTGAACACGATCGGCACTTCGGCCACCGTGAAACCCATTCGCGTCGCGCGGTACGTCAGCTCGATCTGGAACGCGTAGCCCCTCGTGTCGACCGTATCCAGGTCGACCCGCTCGAGCACGGTCCGGCGGAAGCAGCGGAAGCCGCCGGTCATGTCGCGGATCTTCAGCCCGAGCAGCGTGCGCGCGTAGAACGAGCCGCCGGCGGAGACGATCCGGCGGCCGACCCCCCAGTTCACGGTGCCGCCGCCCTGGACGTAGCGCGATCCGATCACGACGTCCGCGCCGTTCTCCGCTGCCGCGATCAGCCGCGGCACGTCAGCGGGGTCGTGGGAGAAGTCGCAGTCCATCGAGATCACGTAGTCGGCGCCCTCGGCCAGGGCGCGGTGGAAGCCCTCGATGTACGCGGGGCCGAGGCCCTCCTTGCGGGCGCGGTGGAGCACGGAGACGAAGTCGAGCTCGGCCGCGACGCGATCGGCGATCTCGCCGGTGCCGTCGGGCGAGTTGTCGTCGATCACGAGGACGTGAACGCCCAGCGGGGCGAGCGCGTGCAGCATCTGCTCGATGTTCTCGCGCTCGTTGAACGTCGGCAGGCAGATCGTCACCGCGGCCACGAGGCCTCAGGCTACGGGATGAGACGTAAAGCCGGGGTAAGCGCGGGACGTATGATCGGCGCGTGGCGAGCCTGCCGCGCAACGCCGACGTGGCGGACCAATTCGATCTGCTCGCCGACCTGCTGGAGCTGGAAGGCGCGGAGTCCTTTCGGGTGCTCGCGTACCGGCGCGCGGCGACGCGGATGCGCGAGACCTCCGGCTCGGTCGCTCAGCTCGCGCTCGACGGGAAGGCGAAGGAGCTGCCCGGGATCGGGAAGACGATCGAGGAGAAGATCGTCCAGATCGTCGACACCGGCCAGATCGACGCGCTCGCGAAGCGGCGGGACACCGTGCCGCCCGACGTCGTCGAGTTCATGCGGCTCCCGGGGCTCGGGCCGAAGACGGCGGCGCGGATCTGGAAGGAGCTCGGGATCACGACGCTCGCCGACCTGAAATCCGCGGCGGAGCACGAACAGCTCCGGAACCTCGCCGGGCTCGGCGCGAAGAGCGAGGAGAAGATCCTCAAGGCGCTCGCGTACAAGGCGGAGAACCCGGAGACCGACCGGCGCCTGCTCGGCGACGGGCTGCCGGCGGTGCAGGCCGCGGTCGCCGCCCTGCGCGAGCACCCCGCGGCGGTGCACGTCTCCGAGGCAGGCTCGGTGCGGCGGCGCAAGGAGACCTTCCGCGACCTCGACGTGATCGCGACCGCGACGGATCCTGCGTCGCTGACGGCCGCGTTCGTCGAGCTGCCGTGGGTGCTGGAAGTCGCCGCGCACGGCGACACGAAGGCGACGGTCGTCTCGAACGACGGCCTCCGCTTCGACCTGCGCGTCGTCGAGCCGGAGTCGTACGGGAACCTGTTGCAGCATTTCACCGGCTCGAAGGATCACAACGTCGCGATGCGCGAGGAGGCCCAGCGGCGCGGGCTGTCGATCTCCGAGTACGGCGTCACGACGGTCGAGACCGGCGACGTGTTCCGCACCGAGGACGAGGATGCGCTCTACGAGTACCTCGGCTATGCGCCGATCGCGCCCGAGCTGCGCGAGGCGTCGGGCGAGCTCGAGGCGGCGCGGCGGGGCGAGCTCCCGAAGCTCGTCGAGATCGGCGATGTGCGCGGCGACCTCCACACGCACACGACCTGGTCGTCCGACGGCAAGAACACGCTCGAGGAGATGGTCGAGGCGGCGTCCGCGCGCGGCTACGCGTACTACGCGATCACCGATCACTCGCACTATCTCCGTGACGGCCGCATGCACGCGCAGCTCGGAGAGATCGAAGCGGTCCGAAAGCGGTACCCGAAGCTGACGATCCTGCACGGCGTCGAGGCGAACATCCGCACCAACGGCGAGGTCGACGTCGCCGAAGAGGATCTGAAGCAGCTCGACTGGGTCGTCGCGTCCGTGCACCAGGCCCAGGAGAACCGCCCCACCGAGCGGGTGCTCGAGGCGATGGACAATCCGTACGTCGACTGCATCGGGCATCTCACGGGGCGGCGGATCCGGACGCGCGGCCCGCGTGACGTCGACGTCGAGCGCGTGATCGGCAAGGCGCTCGAGACAGGCGTGTTCCTCGAGATCAACGGGCAGCCGGACCGGCTCGATCTTTCCGACGTGCACGCGCGCGCCGCGAAGGAGGCGGGGCTGAAGCTCGTCGTCAACTCCGACGCGCACCAGATCCGCGCGCAGAACTACGTCGAGCTCGCGGTCTCGCAGGCGCGGCGGGGCTGGCTGACGAAGGACGACGTCGTGAACACGCGTACGTGGGCGCAGCTCACGAAGCTGCGGCGGAAGCGGCCGTGAGCGGCGTAGGCTCGGCGGAGCCGCCCAGGAGCGAAGGTGCCGGCTCTGCCGGCGCCGGGAGCGGGAACAACTTCCGCGAGGACGGCTACGCCGCCGTCGAGTGGGCGGCCGCGTACCGCGAGCGTGTCGGCGAGCTGCCGGTGCTCGCGCAGGTCGCGCCGGGCGAGCTCTCGGCGAAGCTGCCGTTGGCGGCGCCGGAACAGGCGGAGCCGTTCGCGAACGTGCTCCGCGATCTCGACGAGCTGATCGTGCCGGCGATGACGCACTGGCAGCATCCGCGCTTCTTCGCGTACTTCGCGATCACCGCGTCCGAGCCGGGAATCCTCGCCGAGCTGTTGACGGCAACGCTGAACCCGGTTGCGCTGCACTGGCGCGCGTCGCCCGCCTCGACGGAGCTCGAGCTGCGCGTCGTCGACTGGGTACGCCAGCTGCTCGGGCTTCCGGACGGCTGGCACGGGCACATCGAGGACACCGCATCGACGTCAACACTCGCCGCGCTCATCGCTGCACGGCATACGACCGGCCGCAACGTCGTCGTCTGCTCGGAGCATGCGCACTCTGCCGCGGAGAAGGACGCGCGAATGCTCGGGATGGAGGTGCGGAAGGTCGGCGTGGACGACGAGCTGCGCATGCTCGTGGACGGATACGACCTCGACGACGTCGCGGTGGTCGTCGCTGCAGTCGGGACGACGTCGTTCGCGTCGGTCGACCCGGTTCGCGCGCTCGCGGAACGCGCCCACGCTGCGGGCGCGTGGCTCCATGTCGACGCCGCGTACGCCGGCTCCGCATGGATCCTCGAGGAGCAGCGGTGGTCGCAGGACGGCGTCGAGCTCGCGGACTCCGTCGTCGTCAACGCGCACAAGTGGCTGCTGACGCCGATGGACTGCTCGCTGCTGTGGACGTCGCGGCCCGACGAGTTCCGGCAAGCGTTCAGCCTTGTGCCGGAGTTCCTGCGCACGCCCGAAGATGTCTATGCGCTCTCGGAGTACGGGCCTGCGCTTGGTCGCCGCTTCCGTGCGCTGAAGCTCTGGGCGGTGCTGCGCTGCTACGGCCGCGAGGGGCTTCAGCGCGTGCTCCGCGAGCACATTCGCCTCGCCGCGCTCTTTACGGAATGGGTCGAGGCCGATCCGGAGTGGGAGCTCTGCGCGCCGCAGCGGTTCTCGCTCGTCGCGTTCCGCCGCAAGGCGAGCGACGAGGAGAACGAGGCGCTGCTCGAGCGCGTGAACCAGAGCGGCGAGATCTTCCTCTCGCACACGAAGCTCGACGGCCGCTACGTCCTCCGGCTCGCGATCGGGAACGAGGCGACGACCGAGGCGGACATTCGGCGGGCATGGGACGTCCTCAACCAGGAGGCAGCACAATGATCGTGACGACGATGAACGACATCCCCGGCTACGAGATCGACGAGGTCTACGGCGAGGTGATGGGTCTGACCGTGCGCTCGCGCAACCTCGGCTCGCAGATGGGCGCGAGCTTCAAGTCGATGCTCGGCGGCGAGCTGAAGGGGATGACGAAGGCGCTCATCGACAGCCGTCAGCAGGTGATGGAGCGGATGATCGCCGAGGCGGAAGCGAAGGGCGGGAACGCGATCGTCGCGATGCGCTTCGACACCTCTGACATGGGCACGGGCTGGACGGAGATCTGCGCGTACGGCACCGCAGTGCGCGCACGGAAGGCTTAGCGGCGCAATTCGCGGGGAAGCCGGATGTTGTCCATCGCGCTGGCGCCGGATCGATACCCCGAGCCCGCCTCGAACATGAGCTGGATCGTCGTCGGCCTGTGCCGGCGCCGGCGGAGACCGCGCTCGACATGCACGAGCACCGCGAACGCGCTCGTAACTCGGTTGCGTGAAACCGCGACGTTCAGCCTCGCGTCCGACGCGGCGGCAGACCTCGGCGATCGGCATCCGTCCGTCGTCGAGCCGAGCGATCGCTTCGAGCAACGGCAGCGGGAGACGAGGGGCAATCGTCGTCACATCGGAAATCATCGCCCGCGAAACGTGACCGATCCGTTCCAAGTAACACTCTGTTACGTGAACGGAATGCCACGGAACAGAGCGCCGTTCCGGCTCGTGTAACAGAGTGTTACGAGGGAAGCTGCGCGAGGGCCGCGTCGTGGAGCGCGACGCGGTAGCGCCAGAACGCCCGGCCGGTCGCGAGTAGCCGCGCGCGGAGCGGGCCGGCCAGCTCGTCCAGCGTTCCCCAGCGTGCGGCGGCGATCTCGTCGGGATCTTCGGGCGCGAGCTCCACGTCCGCGGTCTCGGCGAGGAACACGTGCGTCTGCCACGGAAGCTCGCGGCCATCGTTGCGGAAGACCGCGTCCGTCGCGACGAGGTAGCGGCGCAGCTCGACGCGGAGTCCCGTCTCCTCGAGTGCCTCGCGGACCGCGCCGGCGACGAACTCCTCGCCGGGCTTGACGCCGCCGCCCGGCGGCCGCCAGACGCCGTCGTCGAAGTGCGGCTTACGGATGAGCGCGATCCGCCGCGCGGGGTCGAGGATGAAGAGCGTCACGTCATGCGTGCGCGCCGGGTTGTACGTCGCAACCCTCCATTCGCGGTCGCTGATCTCGCCGTCCCATTCCAGGACGAGCGGCACGCCGAAACGCTCGCGCACTGGTGCGAGGACGGCGTCGTCGATATGCATCAGAGCGTGCGCAGCAGCTCGAGGAACGCGTCGGTGCTGTCGACGACGATGTCAGCCGCGACGCGCAACTCGCGCGGCGACTCGGCTGACGCCACCGCGACGCGCACCTTCAGCTCGAGGTCGTCGACGGCGCGGAACGCATCGAGGTCGGTCGTGTCGTCTCCCGCGACGAGCGCACGCGTCAGTCGATTTTCGGCAAGCAGCTGCCGCACGGCCGTACCCTTGTTCGCGTCGATCGGCGGCATCACCTCCAGCACCTTGCGTCCGAAGCGCGTGACGAACCCGGCCTCGTCCAACCGCTCGGCCATCAGCTTGAGGTCGCGGAGCGCCTGCAGCTCGTTCCTGTGGTCGCGGTAGTGGAACGTGACGGACAGGCCCTTGTCGTCGGTCTGCTCGGGCGGCCACGGAGCGTCGGCCGCAACCTCGTGCATGATCGCGCGCCACTTCTCCGCTTCCGGATGCAGCTCGAGCCCGTGCGTCCCGACGATCACGACGCCGGCCGGCCCGACTCGGTCCCGGATGTCCGTGCTCGGCCGGCCGCTGACGATGCAGACGAGCCGGTAGCGGCTCACGAGCCGCGCGAGCTCGGCACGAGTCGCCGGCGGCGCAGTCGCGTCCTCCGGCCGGGGAACGATCGGCGCGAGCACCCCGTCGAAGTCGAGGAAGAGCCCCGTCTTCTCCGGCTCCGCCGCGAGGCGCTCCAGCAGGAGGTCTGCCGTCGTGGCCATGGACTTAGCATAGGGCCGTGCCGTTGCTGATCCTCGTCGGGCTCCTCGCGGGTTTCCTCAGCGCATTGCTCGGCGTCGGCGGCGGAATCGTGATCGTGCCGCTGCTCTTGCTGGCCGGACGCTGGGAGATGCGCTCCGCGACGGCGACCTCGCTCGCCGCGATCGGCGTCACCGCGACGGCCGGTGTCGTCGTCTACGTCTTCCACGGCGAGGTGCGACCTGTCTACGCGGCGCTCGTCGGAATCCCGGCGGCGTTCGGCGCGTTCGGCGGCACCGCGCTTCAGCAGCGCCTGCCGGTGCGCACGCTCTCGTTCGGCTTTGCGGCACTGCTCACGGCAATCGCGATCAGGATGCTCCTGCAATGACGTACGTGCTCGCGGCGTTGCTCGGCCTCGGCGCGGGAGTCCTCTCGGGGCTGTTCGGCGTCGGCGGGGGGATTCTGTTCGTGCCGACGCTGACGGCGCTCGGATTGACGCAGCTGCACGCGGAGGCGTCGTCGCTCCTCGCGATCATTCCGACTGTGCTGGTCGGGGTGTGGCGCCAGCAGCGCTACGGCAACGTCCGCTGGCGGCCGGCGGCGATCATCGGCGTTGCGTCGATCGCTGCCACGGTCGGCGGCGCGCAGCTCGCCGAGTCGCTGCCGGAGTCGACGCTGCGGAAGCTCTTTGCGGTGCTACTCCTGTTCAGCGCCGGACAGATCGCGTGGCGCGCCCGGAAGGCTGCGTCGTGATACGTGTCTTCGGCTGCGTGCTCGTGCTTACGTGTGCGCTCGCGCCGGGCGCCGCGGCGTCGCATTCCGCCGGCTCGACCGCGCGCGCCTGGGCAATCCAGGTGCTCGTGCCCGGACAGGCGCCGGCCGGCACCCGCGTGCTCGCCGCGCCCGCCGGAGCCGCCGCGTTCGACGGCGCGTTCGCGTATCCGGCGAACGGCTCCGTTGTCCGCGCCCGGTCCGTCGCGACGAGCGTTTCCGCCAGCGGGGGCACGCGCGCCGACTCCGACGCGTGGTCGAACGTGCGCGCGCTCTCGCTCTTCGGCGGCGAGATCACCGCGGCGAGAATCGCGGGGGAAGCGCACGCAGCAGCGACACCGCGTGGCGGCTCCGGTGACGCGGGAACGTCCGGCATCGCGCGGCTGGTCGTCCTCGGCCGCAAGATCGTCCCAACCGCGAACCGACAGATCCCCCTTGGCGACTGGGGCTACGCGATTGTGCTGGAGCACCGCGCAGTGCCGGCGACAGATCCTGTGCCCGGCTTCCGCGACTTCGTCACCGCGCTCGACGTCACCCTCACCGCCGAGCACGGCGGTCTGCCGGCCGGCAGCGAGCTACAGATCGGCTACGCGGAGGCGAACGCACAGGCCGGCGCGCGCGCGCCGCTGCCGCCCGCGCCGTCGAACCGCCCGCCCGAACCCGAGCGGACCGGCATCCCGCAGCCGCTGTCGACGCCGCCGCGCGTCACGCCGCGGCTCGGCCAGCGCGGCTACGTCTTCCCGGTCTACGGCGTATCGAGGTTCGTCGCGGACACGTTCGGAGCGTTCCGCGGCGACGTCTCCGGCGACTGGCACCACGGCGACGACATCTTCGCCGCGGTTGGTACGCCCATACTCGCGGTTGCGGACGGCGTCGTCTTCTCCGTCGGCTGGAACGCCGTCGGGGGCTGGCGGCTCTGGCTCCGCGACGCGCGCGGGAACGAGTTCTACTACGCGCACCTCTCTGCGTACTCGCCGCTCGCCGTCGACGGCGCGGTTGTCCGTGCGGGAGACGTCGTCGGCTTCGTCGGAGACACGGGCGACGCGGAAGGCACGCCGTCGCATCTCCACTTCGAGATTCACCCGGTGCGGCTGCTCGGCCGCGGCTACGACGGCGCCGTCGACCCGACGACGTATCTCGACTCGTGGCTGCAACCGCAGAACGTGCGACTCGCCGCGGCCGCGGGCAGCGCAACCGTCCGCGCAGCAACGGCCGCACCGACTGCCGGCGCGTTCCTCGTCCGGCAGACGGACATCTCGAGCGCGACGGGGCTCGAGCCGCGCTCGCTCACGCGCGCCGCAGAGGGTGCGGGCGGGCCGCTGCTGCCGCGTCTGCAGCCGCCCGCCGCGAAGCCTCCGGTACGCGGAGCTCCTTAGCCGCCGTTCGTCGTGCTGCCGGCCTGATACGTGAAGTCGTCGCCGCCGCCGAGCACCTTGTCGGCGAGCCACTTCCGCGTCTGCGGCCCGGTGAACGGGTTGAAGAGGATGCCGAGCACGATGCCGATCAGCAGCAGCGCCGAGTTGCGGCCGCTCTGCTCCTCCTTGCCCTGCATCCGATCGGCCGCGCGGCGCAGGTCGGAGACCGCTGAGCGCAGCTCGTCCTGCATGTCCTTGTCGCTCGCGACACGGGCCGCGATGCCCGTCACGCCGCGGTTTCCGAGCAGCTCGTCGTAGATCGCGCGCGCCGACTCGTATGCGCTGCGCACGCTTTCGCGGAGCTCGGCGTCGTAGAGCGCGCGCTCCAGATACGGTTTGACATTGGCGGCCGCGTCCGTGACCTTCTCACTCGTCTTGGCCATGCGTGGTGGATCCTTTCGTTTTGCGGGTACAGCGTTCCTCGCCATTATGGTCCCGATCCTCGCTTCCTCGTGCGGGGGATCCGCGAAGCCCGCATCGGCAGGCGCCTCCCGCTCCGTCGCCGGCCCCGGGTTCGCCTTCTCCGTACCCAGCGGCTGGGCCGTGAAACACGGCCGGGGAACGGTCGTCGCCCGCCGCTCGGACGGGACGCTCGTGTCCGCGACGGCGTATACGCTCGCACGGTCGTACTCGCCCGCCCTCTTCGCGAAGGCCGCGAAGGAGCTCGACGGCGTCGCCGCCAAGCTTGCGCAGGCGTCGAACGGGTCCGTCACGGAAAGCGTGACGACGACCGTCGACGGACAGAAGATCCGCGCGTACCGGTTCACCGCGCATCCCACGGGAAAGCCGACGACCGACGACCGCGTCGGCTTCGTTCTCGAGGGCAAGCGCGAGTTCCAGCTCCTCTGCAGCGCGCCCGCCGGATCCGGCGACCCCGACGGCGCGTGCGCGCTCCTCTTCGGAACGTTCGCCGCTGCCGTACAGTGACGCGCGTGGGCGCCCAGATCCGCCGAGTGCTGAAGACCGCCGCCGCTGTCGTCGGCTTCCTGCTCTACGTCTGGTACGCGGCTGTGCGCCACGCGCCGGGAGTGCAGGCGCGCAAGGCGGAGCGCAGGCGCCGCCGGCTGATCGAGCGCGACGGTTAACCCGCGGTTGCGTGTCCGTTAAGGCCGGGCGCGGGGCACTCTTTTTCGTAGCGGCCGTCCTACAGTCCGGTCCGGAATGACGGCAGTGGAACGGGTTCGTACGGCGATGCTCCCGGTCCTCGCCACCGGGCTGCTCGCGCTCTTCCTTGCGGGAGGCGCGGGTGGCCTGGTGCGCTATCTCCACGGCTACTGGCTCTACCGCGGCTTTCCGCCTCCGGTCGATCCGGCGTTCGTGAAGGCGCAGGGGACGACGCAGCGGATCGCCGTCGCGAGCGCCGCAGTCGGCGGCCGCCGGCAGGAGGTGCTCGTCTACCTGCCGCCGGGCTACGCGGCGCATCCGCGTCGCCGCTATCCGGTCTTCTATCTCCTGCACGGTGTCCCCGGCCTGCCGACGGCCTTCCTGCTCACTGTTCGCGCGGGCGTCGTCGAGGACGTGCTCGTCGCGCGGCACAAGGCGCGGCCGATGATCCTCGTGATGCCGATGGGCTCGACCGGGCAGTTCACGGACGAGGAATGGGTGAACGGCGTGCGGCGGAACGAAGGCTGGGCGACGTTCATGTCGCGTGATGTCGTGCGTGCGATCGACGCGCGCTACCGCACGATTCGCAGCGGTGCGGGCCGCGCGATCGGTGGCCTCTCGGAGGGCGGCTACGGCGCGATCAACATTGCGTTGCAGCACCCGCGCGAGTTCCGCGTCGTCGAGTCGTGGTCGGGATACGAGCTCGCCGACCGGCTGCCGTCGATCTTCGGGCGGAACACGGCGCTCGTGCGGGAGGACTCGCCGCTGCTGCGCCTCCCCAGCGAGGCCGCGGTGCTGCGGCGCGCGCACGACTTCTTCTGGTTCTACTCCGGCGCCGCGGATCCGCTGCAGCGGCAGAACGCCCGCTTCGCGCGGCTGCTCGGAAAGCTCGAAATCCCGCACCTGTACCGCGAGCTGCCCGGCGGCCACAACTGGGCGCTGTGGCGCGATCAGGCGGCGGTGTCGCTGCTCGCGGCGTCGAAGCGGGTCGCGCATGCGTAGGCGCGCGCTCGCTGCCGGCCGCGTCGCCGTCGCGGTGCCGCTGATGCTCGCCGTCGCCGCCGCGGCGACGGGATGGCTGTACGCGATCGGTCCGCGCGCGCCGGTACCCGGGCCGCGGATCGGCGACGGGTTGCCGCTCGACGAGCTGTCGAAGCGCGCGTCGGTTCCACTGCTTGCATTCCTCGGCGTCTGGATTGTCGCCGCGGTGCTGCTGGGACTGCTTGCGCGCTTCGCGCGGATCGAGCGGCTGACCGCCGCGCTGCTACTCGCGCTCGGTGTCGGCGCGTGGGGTTACCTCGCGACCGGCGTCTCGATCCTCGTCATCCGCCAGATCCCGGCGGACGCCGCGTTCCATGCTGCGGCGCGGCTGCACGCCGTCTACATCTCCGCCGCGCTCGCCGGACTCGCCGGCGCGTTGCTCGGCCGCGCGCGCACCGGCTTGCGTTCGCGCTGGCCGTTCGTGCTCGCGGCGTTCGTGCTCGTCGCCGGCGGCCTCGACGTTCTCCACGCGATGCTTCCGGAGCACCGCACGTCGCTGCTCGAACGGCTCGCTCCGGGCGCGGTGCATCCGGCGGCGAGCGCACTCGCTGCGCCCGTCGGCGTCGTGCTGATGCTGCTCGGCCGCGGGCTTGCGCGGCGGAAGCGGCGCGCATGGCAGATCGCCGTCGTCGTGGTGCTGGCATCGACCGCGCTGCACATCTTCCACGGCGTCGTCCCCGCCGCGGTAGCGAACGGGTTGCTTGCCGTCGCACTCGTCGCGCGGCGGCAGGACTTCACGGCGCACGGCGATCCGTCCACGCGACCGCGCGTCGGTGTTCGCGCCGCGCTCTTCCTCGCCGGGATCTACGCGTACGGCGCCGCCGCGCTCTGGGTCAACCGGCTCATGGCGGACAGGCCGTACACACTGCCGTTCTCGTTCTCGGAGACGAGCCGGGCGCTCGCCGGGCTTTCGCTCGTGCAGGCGCACCGTCACCTCAGTGGCGACTTCGCCACGTGGTTCCCGGTCTCGATCCTGATCCTCGAGCTCGTTGCCGTCGTCACCGTGCTCGCGTCGTGGCTCGCGCCGTGGCGCTACCGGCTGCGGCAGGAGACGGACGAGCGGGCGCTCGCACGGGCGCTCGTCTCAGCGTACGGCGACGACACGCTGGCGCCGTTCGCGCTCCGTGCCGACAAGTCGTACTTCTTCGGCGAGGACGAGCGCGCATTCCTCGCGTATCGCGTCGTCGGCGGCGTCGCGATCGTCTCCGGTGACCCGATCGGTCCGGAGGCGGACCTGCCGCGTCTGCTCGCGCGGTTCGTCGAGTTCGCGCACGACCGCGACTGGCGGATCGCGATCCTCGGCGCGTCCGACCGCTGCCTGCCGTTGTACCGGACGCTCGGACTGCAGGCGCTCTACCACGGCGACGAAGCGGTGGTGGACACCGCTGCGTTCTCGCTCGAAGGCCGTACGATCCGGAAAGTGCGTCAGTCAGTCCACCGGCTCGAGCGGGCCGGCTACGCGATCCGTGTCGCGACGCCCGGCGAGCTGTCGGACGAGCTGCGCGACGAGCTCGAAGCGGTCGCGCGGGCCTGGCGCGGCTCGGCGCCGGAGCGCGGCTTCGCGATGGCGCTCGACGATCTGTTCCGGCTCGACGGCGATGACGCGGTGTTCGTGATCGGACGCGGGCCGGACGGCCGCGCCGAGGGCTTCCTCCACTTCGCGGTCACGCGTGCCGGCGGCGCGCTCTCGCTCTCGACGATGCCGCGGCTGCGCACGACGCCGAACGGCTTCACCGAGTGGCTCGTCTGCGAAGCGATCGCATGGGCACGCGCGAACGGGTATGAGCGCGTGTCGCTGAACTTCGCGCCGTTCGCCGCGCTGCTGCAGCCGGAGGCAGCGCTGTCGCCGCGGCAGCGGCTGCAGCGGCAGGCGCTGCGCGGGATGAAGGGTCACTTCCAGCTCGACAATCTCTTGCTCTTCAACCGGAAGTTCCAGCCGCGCTGGACCGCGCGCTACGTCGTCTTCGAGCGGCGTCTCGACCTGCCGCGCGTCGGGATCGCCGCGCTCGCCGCGGAGAGCTATCTGCCGTTCCAGCGGCCGGCGAAAGCCGCGGTGTGAGCACGCGCATCGTCGGCGGGCTCGTGCTCGCGCTGCTGTCGGCGACCGCGATCAACTGGGGCTATCTCGCGATGCACTCCGTGGCCTCGCAGCTCCCGCCGCTCTCGCTGCGGCATCCGATTCGCTCGTTGCGCTCGATGTTCACCGTTCCGCGGTGGCTCATCGGGCTCCTCGCCGGCTTCGTCGGCTGGATCTTTTATATCGCGGCGCTGAAGCTCGCACCGCTGTCGCTCGTGCAGGCCGCGTCGGCAGGAGGGATCGGCGTGCTCGCGATTCTCGTTGCGCGGACGACGCACGTTCCGCTCGCGCGGCGCGAGCTCTGGGGCGTGATCGCGGCGATGGCCGGTCTCGTACTGCTCGGACTCTCGCTCCACGGGCATACGGATGCGGGGAATGCCGGGTCGACGGCCGCGATCGCGATCTGGGTCGCCGTCTCGTTTGTCGCGGCCGGGCTCGTCGCCGGGCCGGGGTCGAAAGTGCTCGCGGCCGGCGCCGGTCTCGGCGCGGCGTCCGGGATCCTCTATGCGGCCGGCGACGTTGCGACGAAGGCCGCGGTCTTCGGCGGTTGGCGGTTCGCGTTCGTACCGGTGCTGCTCGCGTGTCACGGCGTCGCGTTCGTCGCGCTGCAGTTCGGCTTCCAGCGTGGCGGCGCGCTCGCGACCGCGGGCGTCTCGACGGTGCTGACGAATGCGCTGCCGATCGTCGCCGGGATGGTGCTCTTCAGCGAAGGGATTCCGAGCGGTGCAGCGGGAGTCGCCCGCGTCGCCGCGTTCGGGGCGGTCGTCGTCGGCGCCGCGCTGCTCGCGAAGGGCGAGTCCGAGCCGGAGCCCGCCCGCGCCTGCCTAGCCGCGCGCCCGCGCGACGAGCGCGGCAGCCAGCCGGTGCGTCGCCTTGTCCACCATCTCGCCGTCGACCAGCGTCGCGCCTTCGCCTGCTGCGAGGATCCGGCGCGCCCGCTCCAGCTCCTCTTCCGAGGGCTGAAGACCTCGTTCACCGGCGCGACCTGGTCCGGGTGGACGACCCACTTGCCGTCGTAGCCGTGCGCCGAGCGCGAGTTCGGCGGACGCCCGAGCCCGTCGAGGTCGCGGATCGCGGCGTACGGCCCGTCGACCGCCTGGAGCCCGAACGCGCGCGCCGCGACGACGATCCGTGCGAGCGCGTAGTCGAAGCGCGCCGTCGCCGATCGTGAGCACGGGCACGCCGATCGACGCGGCGAAGTCGCCCGGCCCGAAGACGAGGGCCTCGAGCGGGCCGCCGACGGCGGCAATGCGCTCCACCTCGACGAGGCCGCGCGCGGACTCGATCTGCGCCTCGAGACCGACTCCGTCGGGGAGCAGTTCGGCAACGGCGCGCACGTGGTCGGCGGACTCGGCCTTCGGCAGGACGACGACGTCCGGCCTCCGGCCGGCGACCGGCCGCCAGATCGTCCTGCCACCACGGCGTCCCGACGCCGTTGATCCGCACGGCGAGTCGTCGCCGCCCCCGCGCGACCGCGTCGACGAGGAGCGCACGCGTCGCGTCCGTCCTTGTCCGCGGGCGCGACGCCGTCCTCGAGGTCGACCACGACCTCGTCCGCGGGCAGCCCCGCGGCCTTGGCGAGCATCCTTGGGCTCGAGGCCGGCACCGTCAGGCACGAGCGGCGCGGCCTTGTTGCCATCGACGCAAACCTAACCGTTTCCTTGCAGACCCGAAACGGACCCTTGACGGCCGTCTCTATCGTCGAATCCATGGAGCTGGGGAGCCCGGACATGCGCATGATCGTCACCCTGACGGCGGCGGTGACCGTGCTCTTGTGCTTCGCCCCGTAACCGTTCGCTGCCGGCTTCATCCCGTACGCCAGTAGTTCCATCGGCCTGGCATGAAGGGCGTCATCCTCGCCGGAGGCACGGGCACGCGGCTCCATCCGCTGACGCGGATCACGAACAAGCACCTGCTTCCGCTGTACGACCGCCCGATGGTCACGTACGCGGTCGAGGCGCTCGTGGCGGCCGGGATCGGCGAGCTGATGCTCGTCACCGGCGGCACGCACGCGGGCGAGTTCTTCCGGCTGCTCGGCAACGGGCACGACTACGGGATCGACCGGCTCTTCTACGCGTACCAGGAGCAGGCCGGCGGCATCGCCGACGCGCTCGGGCTCGCGGAGCGCTTCGTCGACCGCGACAAGGTCTGCGTCATGCTCGCCGACAACATCTTCGAGGACTCACTCGCGCCGATCGTCGGGAACTTCGCCGCGCAGGAGTCAGGCGCGCGAATCGTCCTTTCGCGGGTCGAGGAGGACGAGCACTTGCGCCATCTCGGCGTCGCCGTCCTCGACGGCAAGCGGGTCACCGGGATCGTCGAGAAGCCGGAGTCGCCGCCGAGCCGCTTCGCCGTCACGGGGGTCTACTTCTACGACGCGCAGGTGTGGGACATGCTGCCGACGCTGACGCCGTCGGCGCGCGGCGAGCTCGAGATCACCGACGTGAACAACTGGTACGTCGAGCGCGGCGCGATGGAGGCCGACACCGTCGACGGCTTCTGGGGCGACGCCGGCGAATCGATCGACGCCTATTACGCGGTCAACGACTTCGTCCGGCGCACGCGCGGATGATCGTCACCAGGTTCCCGCTCACGCTGCACGAGGACGGCCGCGGCTGGTTCGCCGAGCTGACCCGCGCGAGCGCGTTGCCGAAGCCGATCCGGCAGGCGAACCTCTCGCGCTCGAAGCAGGGCGTGATCCGCGGGCTGCACTTCCACGAGCGCGGGCAGGACGATCTCTTCGTCTGTCTCGCCGGAATGGTGCGCGTCGTCGTACTGGACCGCGGCACCGGCGAGGTCTTCACCGAGGACATCGGCGACGACAATCCCGTTGCGGTCTACGTACCGGGAGTCCATGCGCACGGGTACGAGGCGCTGACGGACTGTCTCTTCGCGTACCTCGTCACCGAGGAGTACGACGCCGCGAATCCGGATGAGCACGGAGTCCCGTGGGACGACGAGCGCGTCCGCCATCTCTGGAGCACGACATCGCCGATCCTGTCGGACCGCGACACGTCGTCGTAACCGGCGCCGCGGGCCAGCTCGGCGCGGCGCTGCTCGAGGCGTTCCCGGGCGCGCGCGGGATGACGCACGCGGAGTGGGACGTCACGCTGCCGCCGCCCGCGCTCGGCCCGGTCGACCTCGTGCTGCATGCGGCAGCGTGGACCGACGTCGATGCGGCGGAGACGGATCCGCAGGAAGCGGCGGCCGTGAACGTCGGCGGCACGCAGCACGCGGCCGAACTGGGCGCGCCGCTCGTCACCTTCTCGAGCGACTACGTCTTCGACGGGACGAAGCGCGAGCCGTACGTCGAGTCTGACGCGCCCAATCCACAGTCGGCCTACGGGCGGACGAAGTTCCACGCCGAGGGCGCGGCCGGCGACGACGCGTGGATCGTGCGCAGCTCCTGGCTCTTCGGCTGGACGAGCCGGAACTTCGTGCTGACGATGCTGACACTCGGCGCGGAACGGGAGGAGGTCGCCGTCGTCGACGACCAGCGCGGCAGTCCGACCTTCGTCGGCCATCTCGCCGCCGCGACACACGAGCTGATCGAGCTGCCGCGCGGGGTCTGGCATCTCGCCGCGGACGGCGACTGCACGTGGGCCGAGTTCGCCGAGGCGATCTTCGAAGATGCAGGCCTGGACTGCCGCGTCCGCCGGATTACGACTGCGGAGCTCGGCCGCCCCGCGCCGCGTCCTGCGTACTCGGTCCTGCGGAGCGAGCGCGCGAACGCGCCGGTGCTTCCGCATTGGCGCGAGGGGCTCCGGGCTTGCCTCGACCGGCTCGCGTAGCAGGGTGCCGACGGCCTTCCGGCCGCGGCCATGTGCAGACAATCGACCCGCCGACCTGAAGC
Organism: uncultured Actinomycetes bacterium; assembly: GCA_963816455.1. Taxonomy (GTDB): domain Bacteria; phylum Actinomycetota; class Thermoleophilia; order Gaiellales; family Gaiellaceae; genus Palsa-739. The sequence continues at coordinate 10,604 of CAWFKM010000006.1, read as the reverse complement.
GCATGCCAGCGCGTGGCGAGCTCGTCGAGCTGCGGCACGAGTGCCTCGACCTTCACATCGTCCGTTCCTGCCGCCGATAGCCAGCCGCGCCAATCTGCCGGGAGCTTGCGGACTCCACGGCGCGCGTTCCAGGCCGCTTCGAGGACGTGGGCCAACAGTTCTGAGCGGCGGCCGTCGGGAAGCCGGTAGCCATGCGTTCGCTGCTTGCGCCACATCTTCGCGACGAGCGTCGTGTCGACCGGGACGAAGGTGCGTGCGTCTCCCGCCGGCGGCAAGGTCGCCGAAGACCGCGCGGTCGAGGCCGAACTCCGCCTCAGCAACGAAGTGCAGAAGGTCGTGCGGCAGGTAGTCGTCGTAGCCGGGCGCCGACCGGATCCACAGGGCCGGCGCCCGGTCACGCTTGATGTGAACGCTGTAGCGGCGGACGCCCGTCTTCGTGAACGTGACGTTCATCCGGACCGCTTCAGTTTCCCCGTCTTTTTCGCGTACCGCTCGCCGCGGCGGAAGATCGCGAGGCCGAGCGGGATCGACACCACCGCGATCACGAGCAGCGGCCAGACGTTCGACCAGAGCAGCGGCGTGCCGTCGATGATCGACGCGCGGCAGCCGCGGATCGCGTACGTCGCGGGCGAGATCTTCGAGATCTCCTGCATCCACTCCGGCATCACGGAAACGGGGTAGTAGACGCCGGAGACGACGAGCATCAGCCCCTGCGCGACGAAGCCGAGCTGCGCGCCCTTCTCCGGCGAGATCAGCGGCAGCACCGACGTCATCATCCCGACCCCGATGAACGACACGGACGCGATTGCGAGCAGCGCGAGCGCCGCTGCGAAGTTCGCGTCGGGCACGTGGATCCCGATGAACGCCGCGACGACGAAGAACAGGATCGTCGCGCGGAGCAGCCCGTAGAGAACCGCGTACGCGCCCATGCCGCCGAGGTGCATCGAGCGCGACAGCGGCGCCATGAACGTGTACTCGATCGTCCCTTCCCACCGCTCCCACGCGACCGTCTCCGTCATGAACTCGAAGATGATCCCGAGGAACGCCCAGATCGACCGCACCGACGAGCAGTGCGGTGGCGAACTCGTTCTCCTTTGCGGGCGGCAACCCCGCCGCGCGCGCGATGAAGACGATCGTGAGGGTGTTCGCGATCGTCCAGACCATGAACGCGACGTCCCACAGGAAGTAGCGCCTCGTGAGATAGATGTTGCGCTCGACGATGCCGGCCAGGCCGACCAGCTCGCGGCGCACGGTCACAGCTGCCGCGGTCATCCGAACACCGCCCTTTCTTCGTCGTCTTCATTTCTCCGCTTCGAACGACCGTCCGGTCGCCGCGAAGAACGCCTCTTCGAGCGTCGCGACGCCGTAGCGGCGCTTCACGTCCTCGACCGGCTCGAGGAACAGCAGCCGGCCGCGGTCGAGGATCCCGATCCGGTCGGCGAGTGCCTCGGCCTCGTTCATGTCGTGGGTGCAGAGCAGGATCGTTGCGTCGTGCTCGGCGCGGACCTCGCGGATGAACGTCCTGCACCTCGAGCTTCGAGCGCGGGTCGAGCCCCGTCGTCGGCTCGTCGAGGAGCAGGAGCACGGGCGACGTCAGCAGCGCCCGCGCGAGCGCGACCTTCTGCTGCATGCCGCGCGACAGGTGCTCCATTGCCTCGTTGCGCCGGTCGGCGGGGAAGCCGACCCGCTCGAGGATCGCAGGAATCAGTTCGCGCGTCTGCCGCGGCGTCATGCCGTAGAACCGCGCCGCGTACGACAGGTTCTCCGCCGCGGACATCTTCTTGAAGAAGCTCGCCTCGACCGAGACGCGGTTCACGAGCGTTCGGATTGCCCGCGATTCGCGGAACGCATCGTGGCCGAAGATCGTCGCCTCGCCGCCGTCGTGGATCAGCAGCGTCGAGAGCAGCCGGACCAGCGTCGACTTGCCCGAGCCGTTCTGGCCCAGGATCGCGACGCACTCGCCGCGGGCGATCGTGAACGTGACGCCTTCGAGCGCCGGCCAGCGTTTCTTGCGGGCGAAGCGGCCGGACTTCCGGTCACGCCGGCGGAACTCCTTGCGGAGGTCTTTGACGTCGACCGCGGGGACGCTGGGACGAACTGAAGGCGTACGTGTGGCAGGTACTGCGAGAGATGACATGGTGCTCCTTGAGAAACGAAGGGGGAACGAAAAAGAGGAAGTGCTCGCGCGAGGCGGCGGACGGACCTAGCGTGCCGCCCGGAAAAGCGCGCTTCCTATCTGCGTTCCAGCACAACATGTCGACGTGCAGGGTAGGCGCTCGTGCGCCTGCCGTCAACTGCGTTTTACGCAGCGGTCGGCGGCTCGTCGTTCGTTTCGTCGTCGGCGGCGCGCTCCGGCCGGTAATCGTCGAGCCACGCGACGATCTCCGGCTCGAGCAGGATCAACTCGACGGTCGTTCCTCCCGCCTGCTCCAGATCGCTCATTCCCCTCCTCCAGCGTGTGAATCACAAACAGCGGCTCACCCTTCTGTGACGCGTGACGCGACTGCGCGGTTAGCTGGCCGAGGTCGGGGTATTCGGCGACCTCCGGCGAGGGCCGCGTTCCGGCGACGAGGTAGCGCACCGGTGCGTCGGTGTTGTTGACCTGGCCGTGCGCGCCCTCCGGCCCAGGTGCGAAGAACACGGCCTCGCCTGCGGCGAGCACGCGCTCGCCGTCCGGCGTGCGCACCGTCACGCCTTCGGAGAGCGCGATCAGGAGCTCTTCCGCTCCGTGGTGGAAGTGGTACGCACTCTTGCCGCCGGGAGGTAGCTCGTAGACGGACGCGCCCAGCAGCATGCCGTCGCCGCGCGGCAGCCGCAGCGACTTCGTGCCCTGTTCCCAATCGTTGTCGCCGAGCGAGTCCCAGTCGTCGCTCCAAATGTTGTCGGCCATGCGGAGACCATACGCGACAAACAGGCCATCTTCTGTCATGTTTAGCAAGTGCGCGCGACACGGCTCGTCTCGCTGTTGCTGCTGCTCCAGACGCAGGGCCAGCTCACGGCGACCGACCTCGCCGAACGGCTCGAGGTCTCTGTGCGGACGGTGCACCGCGACATGGAGTCGCTCGCCGCGGCCGGTGTCCCCGTCGAGGCGGTGCGCGGCCCGGCCGGCGGCTACCGGCTCGCCGGCGGCTACCGCACGCGGCTGACGGGCCTGACGGCGGACGAGGCGGAGGCGCTCTTCGCCGCGGGGATGCCGGGACCGGCGGCGGAGCTCGGGCTCGGCGGCGAGCTCGCAGCCGCGCGGCTGAAGCTACTGGCCGCGCTGCCGGCCGAGCTCCAGGAGCGCGCGACCCGTGCGTCGCGGCTGTTCCATCTCGATACGCGCGGCTGGTTCCGCGCCGAGGACAGCGTCCCGCACCTGCCGGCGCTCGCTGCGGCGGTCTGGCGCGGCTGCCGTGCCCGGATCCGCTACCGCGAGGGCCGCGCCGTCGTGCAGCGGACGATCGACCCGCTCGGGCTCGTGCTGAAGGGCGGCGCCTGGTATCTGATCTCGCGCCGCTCGGCCGGAATGCGCGTCTACCGCGTCTCGCGCGTCGCGTCCGTGCGCGCGCTCGCGGAGGAGTTCGAGCGGCCGCCGGACTTCGAGCTCGCCGAGTTCTGGGACGAGTGGTCGCACGCGTTCGAGCAGAGCCGCCCGCGCGTCGAGGTGACGGTGCGCGTCTCGGAGGAGATGCGGCGCCGGCTGCCGGGCGAGCCGCGGGTCGAGCCGGACGGCCGCACCGTGGTCGCGTTCGACGATCTCGGCGCTGCGTACCGCGAGGTGCTCCGCCTCGGCGCCGACGTCGAGGTGCTCGAACCGGCGGAGCTTCGCGCGCGTGTCGCCGGCACTGCCCGTGACGTTGCCGCCATTTACGCTGCCTAGGTGCCTTCCCTTTCGACCTATGCGGTTTTCATCGCGACAGCGCTCGCCCTGCTCGCGATCCCCGGCCCGGCCGTGCTCTACGTCGTCTCGCGCAGCGTCGACCAGGGCCGGTCGGCGGGGCTCGTCTCGGTGCTCGGGATCACGACCGGGACGCTCGTCCACATCACGGCCGCGGCGGTCGGGCTCTCGTCGCTGATCCTCGCCTCGAAGACCGCATTCGACGCGGTGCGGTACGTCGGCGCGGCGTATCTGATCTTCCTCGGGATCCGACGTCTGCTCAGCAGCTCGGCCGAGGAGTCGCTCGAGGGCCCAGAGCCGCACAGCCTGCGCCGCGTCTACGCGCAGGGCGTGATCGTGAATCTGCTGAACCCGAAGACGATCGTCTTCATCTTCGCGTTCATCCCGCAGTTCGTCGACGTCTCGCAGCCGCACGTCGGGCGCCAGATCTTCGTCCTCGGCCTCACCATGGCGACGCTCGGCCTGATGACCGACAGCCTCTACGCGCTCGCGGCGGGCACCGTCGCCGACCGCCTGCGCGGCTCGCGCGGGATGGCGAAGTTCGAGCGCTGGTTCGGCGGCGGCATCCTCGTCGGCCTTGGCGTGGCCGCGGCGCTCATCGCCCCGCACCGCTCGAACTGACTTGTTCCCGGCCGCGCTTCCGGCTAAAGTCTGATTCAGACGCCCGCCGCGGAAGGCAGGCGTCGAGGCAACGGAGCCTCAGGACCTCGCGTCCTGGGGCTTTTTTGTTGGTCCAGAACAGCGTGTTTGAGGAGTCAACACCAGGAGGCTCGGAGCATGACGGAGATCGAGAACGAGTTGAGGCACTACCTCGAGGGCGATGTCGAGCCGCGCGCGGCTCTCGAGTGGTCTCGCGAGACCAGCGCGGTGATGGTCGACCTGAAGTTCTGCGACCTCCTGGGAACGTGGCAGCACGTCTCGCTTCCGGTCGCCGGCTTCAACGAGGACGCCTTCGAGGACGGGCTCGGCTTCGACGGCTCCTCGATCCGCGGCTGGCAGGGCATCTCGGAGAGCGACATGCTCCTGATGCCGGACGCCTCCACCGCCATCCTCGACCCCTTCACCGAGGCGCCGACGCTCTCGCTCGTCTGCGAGATCGTCGACCCGATCACGCGCGAGCCGTACAACAAGGACCCGCGCCAGCTCGCGAAGCGCGCGGAGGAGTACCTCCGCTCGACCGGCATCGCCGACACGTGCTTCGTCGGCCCGGAGTGCGAGTTCTTCGTCTTCGACGAGGTCTCGCTACGAGCGGCCCCAACGAAGCGCGGTACAAGGTCGACGCGTCCGAGGGCTACTGGAACTCCGGCGACGTCGGCACCGGCTACACGATCCGCGAGAAGCACGGCTACTTCCCGACGGCACCGCACGACACGCTGCACGACCTGCGCACGCGGATGGTGCTGACGCTCGAGCGGCTCGGCATTCCGTGCGAGTTCCACCACCACGAGGTCGCGACCGCCGGGCAGTGCGAGATCGATCTGCGCTTCCAGTCGCTCGCGCGGATGGCGGACCAGATCATGCTCTACAAGTACGTCGTCCGGAACACCGCGCGCGAAGCCGGCAAGTCGGCGACGTTCATGCCGAAGCCGATCTTCGGCGACAACGGCTCGGGCATGCACGTGCCATCAGTCGCTCTGGAAGGACGGCGGCCCGCTCTTCGCCGAGAAGTCCGGCCCGGCCGGTCTTTCGCCGATCGCGCTGTCGTACGTCGGCGGGCTGCTCGCGCACGCACCGGCACTGCTCGCGTTCTGTGCTCCGACGACGAACTCGTACCGCCGGCTCGTGCCGGGCTACGAGGCGCCCGTGAACCTCGTGTACTCGTCGCGGAACCGCTCGGCGTGCATCCGTGTCCCGATGTACTCGCGATTCGCCGAAGGCGAAGCGGCTCGAGTTCCGCTGCCCCGACGCGCTCGCGAATCCGTACCTCGCGTTCTCGGCGATGCTGATGGCCGGCCTCGACGGGATCGAGAAGGGCCTCGACCCGGGCGCGCCTGCCGACTTCGACCTCTTCGAGGAGGAGCACGACATCAAGACGGTGCCGGGCTCGCTCGCCGAGGCCCTCGACGCGCTCGAGGCCGACCACGAGTTCCTCCTCAAGGGCGACGTGTTCAGCGAGGAGCTGATCCAGACCTGGATCGGTTGGAAGCGCGAGGAAGAGGTCGACCCCGTTCGGTTGCGCCCGCACCCGATGGAGTTCTCGCTCTACTACGACGCGTAAGTGGCGGTGGCGGTCACCACCGTCGTGCGGGACCTGCGGCCGGAGGATTGGCCGCAGGTCTCCGCTGTCTACGCGGACGGGATCCGCACCGGCAACGCGACGTTCGAGACCGGCGTGCCGAGCTGGGAGTCGTGGGACGGCGCTCATCACGGGATTCGTCTCATCGCGGAGCTCGACGGCGCGGTCGCCGGCTGGGCGACGCTCACACCGGTCTCGGAGCGTCACTGCTACCGCGGCGTCGCGGAGAACAGCATCTACGTCGCCGAGGCGGCACGCGGCCGCGGTGTCGGGCGCGTGCTGCTCGAGGAGCTGCTCGCCCGCGCGGACGAGGCCGGCATCTGGACGATCGAGGCGGGGATCTTTCCGGAGAACCGCGCCAGCGTTCGGCTGCATCTCGTTTGCGGCTTCCGAATCGTCGGCGTACGCGAGCGGATCGGACAGATGAACGGCGTGTGGCGCGACGTGCTGTTTCTCGAGCGGCGCAGTGACCTGACGTAGTCTCGGCGCGTGCGCTTCCAGTTCGTCGACTGTCGCTGGGAATTGAACGTGCCCGCGCGCGGCCGCGAGCTGTACCTCGCGGGCCACATTCCGGGTGCGTCGTATCTCGACGTCGACGAGGATCTGTCCGATCTGTCGGTCACCGGGCTCGGGCGGCATCCGCTGCCGTCGGCGGAGCGGTTTGCGGCGGCGGCGTCGCGTGCCGGGATCGGTGCCGGCGTGTTCGTCGTTGCGTACGGCTCGCTCGGCGGTGCCGAGCGGCTGTGGTGGCTGCTGCGGCACTTCGGCCACGACGACTGCGCCGTGCTGCTCGGCGGGATCGACGCCTGGGGCGCGCCGCTCCGCTCCGGCGAGGAGGAAATCGAGCCGGCTGCGTTCGAGCCGCGCGAGCGCGAGGGCGGCACGATCGCGGCGGAAGAGCTCGTTCGCCGGCTCGCCGATCCTGCGCTCGTCCTCGTCGACGCGCGGCCGGCGAACCGCTGGCGCGGCGAGGCGAATGCGATCGACGACCCGCCGGGACGGATTCCCGGCGCGCTGAGCGCACCATGGGCTGAGCCCCAGCCGGAGCTCCCCGGCGGGGAGCTCGTGGCCTACTGCGGCTCCGGTGTCACTGCATGCGTCGTCCTCCATCGCGCCTTCCTGGCCGGCCGCGAGGGGCTGCTCTATCCCGGCTCGTGGAGCGACTGGTCGGCGCGCGGCCTGCCGCTCGAACGCGGCGCGTCGGGCGTCTAGCTCAGCCCGTGCCTGAACGCGAAGACTGGGGCGTCCGAGTCGGAGGGAACGTCCTCATGCTGCCGGCGAACCGCGTCGAGTGACGAGGGGAGCTCGAAGGGAAGCCGGCCTTCCGGGACGCTCCGGCCGAAGACGACGTCGAGGACGGCAGCGTCTTCTGCGCCGAAGTCTGCAAGAAGCGCGGCGCTGCTCTGCGCGATCTCCGGTATGACCGCCGGGCGGTCGAGGTAGATGTCGACGATCGTCGGCAGGCGATCGAGCAGATCGAGGATTCGCTGCTTCTCAGGCTCTTTGAAGTCGAGGTCGCCGGCGTGAAAGAGCCGTTCGAGAAATGTCCCGTCGCGTTGTTGATACGGCGCCGAGAGCCGGATCACGCCGAAGTCCGCGTCGGCGGGTGAATCGACAACGGTGCCGAACGCTGCGGCAATCGCCGGGTCGATCCCTTCGACGTAGATCTTCGCGCCGTCGGCGAGCGGCACGACGTCTGTGTTCGCAAGCAACGTGATGGCCCGGCGCTGGCACGCCTCACCGGCGGCGCGGAACGCGGTCTTGCCGACGGTCGCCTCGGCGACGTCAGGGTCGACGTACGGGTCGTCGAAGAGACCTAGTACGAACTTCTCGCGCAAGAGCCTCCGTGCGGACTCGTCGATGCGGTCCTCGCCGATCGCACCGGCGTTGACGAGCTCGACGAGCAGCTCGGGACACGACTCCCCGCCGAACTGGTCGCAGCCGGCCTCGACTGCTTTCTGAAGACGCTGTGCCGGCGACAGGTCCTCGACCCCCCAGCACACCGCCTCCGTGAACACTTCGCCGCCGACCACGAAGTCGGTGAGGATGCGCCAGTCGGTGCAGACGATCCCGTCGAAGCCGTAGCGCTCGCGGAGCAGCCCGGTGACGACGTCGTGGCTGAAGCTGAAGCCGACTTCTTCGAGGCCGATGCCGACGGGCACTCCGTAGTACGGCATGACCTGCGAGGTTCCGGCGCCAAACGCCGCTTCGAAGGGAAGCAGGTGGTACTCGAACTGCTCGCCCGGATAGACCTGCTCGCGACCGTACGGGAAGTGCGCGTCTTCGCCGTCCTTCTGCGGGCCGCCTCCGGGAAAGTGCTTGGTCATGCAGGCGACGCTGTGCGCGCCCAGCGATGTGCCCTGGAAGCCACGGATGTAGGCGGCGACGAGTCTCGATGCGAGCTCCGCGTCCTCGCCGAAGGTGCCGCTGATCCGCGCCCAGCGCGGCTCCGTCGCGAGGTCGGCCATCGGGTGGAGTGCGACGCGCACGCCGAGCGCCAGGTACTCCTGCCGCGCAATGTCGGCGAACTGCTCGACGAGGTCCTCGTCGCCGATCGCTCCGAGCCCGATCGGCTCGGGCCAGCGCGAGAAGCCGTTGTCCGACGTGCCGGTCGCCGGATTGTGGTCGTAGCCGTGGACGGGATTCGACGAGAGCGTGACGGGGATGCCGAGCCTCGTCTCTTCGGCGAGCTTCTGGAGCGCGTTCACCCAGTCGCACATCTCTCTCGGCGCGGGAAGTCGGAGCAAGGCGAAGTGGTTGAGGCACTGGCCGGAGACCACGGCCTTGGTGCTGTAGCCGTCGGCGTAGGGACCGAGCGGCGCGTCACCCTCGACCAGCGCGCCGCGCTCGCCGATCGGCATGAACGGGTGAAACATCAGGCCGGCCTTCTCTTCGAGCGTCATCTGACCGAGGAGGTCGTCGACGCGCTCTGCCACCGGCCGGCGTGGGTCCTCGTACGGATCGAGGCGTCCGTTCTTGTTCAGGTCGCGGAATCCACTCACGGCGTGCGCCGTACTATCGCCGTTCGCTGTGGCTAGGACGCGGAGTACGTCACCGTGACGGTCGCGTCCGTCTCCTGTGTGCCCGGCTCGACCGTGATCGTCGTCGGTGCGTCGGCAGTCTTCGAGGCGCCCCAGACGACCGGACCCGGCGCGCTGCCTTCGACGACCGTCTGCACGGAGCCGAGGTGGAGGCCGGCTGCATCGGCGAGCGCGGCCGCCTTCGTCTGCGCATTTGCGACGGCCTTCTTGAGCGCGTCGTTGTAGAGCGCGTCCTGGTCGGAGAGCGAGAGGCTCGGGCCGGAGACGCCGTCGGCGCCGGCCTTGACCGCCGCGTCGACGACCGCGCCGGCGCGGTCGATCGGGATCGTCACGGAGATGCTGCTCGACGCCGCGTAGCCGATGATCTTCGTCCCGTCCTGCGTCGTTTGCGGCGACAGCGAGACGTCTGTCGTCTGGAGGTCCGCGGAGGCGATGCCGGCGGCCTTCAGCGCCGCGATGACGGCCTGCTCCGCGTCGGCGTTCGCCGACAGCGCGGCGGTCGCGGTCGTTCCGCGCGTGTCGACGGTGAACTGGAACGAGGCGCGGTCCGGGACAGCGACGACGGAGCCGCTGCCGGTGACGGTGATCGTCCGGCCCGGTGTCGTGTCGGCGCTGTGGGCGAGGCGTGGCTGCGCGACGCCTGCGATCGCGGCGGCCAGGAGCAGCAGGCCGGCGACGAGGAAGGTACGACGGAATCGGTTCATGCGACGTATACGGCGCCGGGGCGCCGATCGTCACATGACTAGGCGGCGGCTGTCCCGAGGTCGCCGAGGTACTGCGTCCAGCCCTGCGGGATCCGCGGGGCGGCAAGCTTGATGAAGAGCACCGGCGCCGGCGGCCGCGGCACGCTGCGGAGCTCCATTCCCACCTGCTCGGGGCTCCGATCGCCCTTGCGCAGGTTGCACGGCGCACATGCGGTGACGACGTTCTCCCAGATCGACTCGCCGCCCTTCGACCGCGGGACGACGTGGTCGAGCGTGAGCCGGCCGCCTGAGGTGCCGCAGTAGACGCAGCGCCAGCCGTCCCGGGCGAAGAGCGCCCGCCGCGAGATCTTCCGCTGGATCGCCCTCGGCACCCGCACGTAGTGGAGGAGCCGGATCACGTGCGGCCAGATGAAGCTCCCGGAGGCCGACCGCAGCGGCTGGTCGAGCCGCTCCACGACCTCGGCCTTGCCCTTGTAGACGAGCACGTGCGCACGCCGCGTCGAACAGACGTTGAGAGGCTCGTAACTGGCGTTTAAGACCAATACGTGCTGCACGTTGGGCAAAAGTAGCAGCGGGAACCGAGGTACCCATCGCGAGAGAGTCGTGACCGTTCCGTATTGGGGCCTGGCCCCTGTCTCCGGGCAGGTTCGATTTGCCCAGGAGCAATGCGGGTGCCACGCCAGGACCGGGGCCAGGCCCCGTGACGGGATGCTCGCGACTTCGTGACGTCCTAGGACGCCATC
>CAWFKM010000005.1:0-124470 GCA_963816455.1 uncultured Actinomycetes bacterium | reverse complement strand
AGAACACGGGAACGAGCAGCGCGACCCAGGTGCGATCCCGCTCGAGCACGACGAAGAGGGCCCACAGCAACGCGACCGAGACGACCGGGAGATAGTCCTGCTGGAACAACAGGCGGCCGAAGTACACCGCCCACGGAGCGGTCGCGAACGAGGCGATCGTGATCAGCGCCACCGCACGGCCGAAGCGCGGACGCACGGCGAAATACGTCAGTGCGATCGCGACGACCGACAGGACGGCGATCGACGCGCTGGCGAAGATCACGCCGTCGTGGATCGCGACGAGGACGGCGACCATGTAGACGTAGAGGGGCGGGTTGGCCGCGCCGGAGCTCGAGGTCAGACCGACGGTGCGGACGTCGCCGTGGAGGATGTCGTGCCCGATGCGCAGCGCGATCGCCTGGTCGTCATGGAACCCCGCGAGTCCGAGCTGTCGCAGCCGCAGCCAGGCGGCCAGCGCGAGGATCGCCGCCACGGCTGCCCATTCCCAGCTCAGTCGCGGCGACCGCATCGTCGCCGCCGACTCTATCCGCCGCCGGTGCCGAACACGGTCGCCCAGTCGTAGACGGCGATCCGCTCGGCGGGCGGGACGAAGTCCGGCCCGCCTTCCGTCGTCACGGGCTCGACGAAATCCACGATCGCCGCGCGCGTCGGCGTGTCGTGCCAGGACGGCAGGCGCTCGCTCACTGGGAGCGGATCAGCATCTCGGCCTGCCGCTCGAGGTCGACGTACGGCTCGCCGCTGACGTCGACCGCGATCCGGTTGATCGTGCCGCCGGTGAAGGCGTACGGGGCCTCGCCCGGGTAGTCGTCCGTCACGGCCTCGCCGCTGTGCCGTCCGACGTAGAGCCCGGTGCCGGCGATCGAGTACGAGCCAAGCTGCGTCTTCAGCTTGCCCTCGCCGACCTTCGTCTCCCCGTGGTAGAGCGACAACGTCCCGGTGGCGCACGTCGGCTCCATCCCCTCCTTCTCGAACGACGCCGAGAGGATCAGGTTCTCGCCGGTCGGGACGTCCTCGGTGCCGACGATCATCTGCTCCTCCGCGCCGACGAAGTTGTTGACGTAGTGCAGGCGGTTGTCCTTCACATAGAGCGCGTGGCCGCCGAACCGCGACCCGATCGCGAAGAGCACGCCCTGCGCCCCAGGAGCCGGGATGTCGACGAGCGCGCCGATCACGAATGAGCGGTTCTTCGTGTTGACGGCCTGCCACTCGCTGACCGGGGCCGTGCCCGGGAAGTAGATGTAGCGGTTCCGTGGAGCCGTCAGCTGGGGACGGGGCGTGGTCATGATCTCGACCGGCGTGCGGTCGTCGAGCGGGAACGCACCGTTCCGCCCGGCCTCGGAGAACCAGACGTTCACAAGCTCGCGCAGCTTCTCCGGCTGCTCGGCGGCGAGGTTGTTGACCTCCGCGCGGTCGACGTCTGTGTTGTACAGCTCCCACTCGTCGTCGTTGAAGTTGCCCCAGCCGGCGATGCACGGATGCGTCGTCACCGCCTTCCAGCCCTCGTGCCAGATCGAGCGCGAGCCGAGCATCGCGTAGAACTGCGTCTTTCGGCCCGACTCGACCGAGCCGTCGTCGAGGCTCTCGCGCATGCTGACGCCGTCGAGCAGCGACTGCGCGTGCCCCTTGATCGTCTCCGGCGGCTCGACACCGAGGATGTCGAGGATCGTCGGGACGATGTCGATCGCGTGGTGGTACTGATCGCGGATCTTGCCGCGCGCCTTCGTCCCGGCCGGCCACGAGATGATGCACGGGTCGCTCGTGCCGCCGTTGAACTCGTAGCGCTTCCACATCTTGAACGGCGTGTTGAACGCAATCGCCCAGCCGTTCGGGTAGTGGTTGTACGTCTTCGTGCCGCCGAGCTCGTCGATCATCGCCAGGTTCTGTTCCAGGTCGTCGGGGACGCCGTTGATGAACTTCATCTCGTTCACGGAGCCGTCGGGACCGCCCTCGCCGCTGGCGCCGTTGTCGGAGACGACGACGATCATCGTGTTCTCGAGCAGTTCGTTCGCCTCGAGGTAGTCGAGCAGGCGCCCGATGTGGAAGTCGGCGTGCGCCATGAACCCGGCGTAGACCTCGGCCATGCGGGAAAACAGCTTCTTCTCCTCGTCGTTCAGCGAGTCCCAGGGGCGTGTGACGTCGAGCATCGGGAACGACTTCCCGTCCGGGCCGGTGCGCGTCTGGTCGCCGATCGGGTTGACGGGCGGGAGCTCGGTGTCGGCGGGAACGATGCCGAGCTTCTTTTGGTTCGCGAGCGTCTGCTCGCGGATCGCCTCGTAGCCCATGTCGAACTGACCTTTGAACTTGTCGATCCATTCCTTCGGCGCGTGGTGCGGCGCGTGGCAGGCGCCCGGCGCGTAGTAGAGGAAGAACGGCTTCTCGGGTGCGACGGCCTTCGCGTCGCGGATGAACTCGAGCGCCTTGTCGGTGAGGTCTTCGGTGAGGTGGTAGCCCTCGTCCGGCGTCTTCGGCTGGTCGACGGGGTGATTGTCGTAGACCAGGTCGGGAAACCACTGGTTCGTCTCGGCGCCGAGGAACCCGTACCAGCGCTCGAAGCCGCGGCCGGTCGGCCAGTTGCGACGCGTCGAGGCGAGATTCATCTCGTCGGTCGGACAGAGGTGCCACTTGCCGACCATGTACGTGTTCCAACCGCGCTCGCCGAGGATCTCCGGGAGCATCCCGTTCTCCGGCGGAACGGTGCCGCTCGCATTCGGGAACCCGATCGCAGCCTCGGTGATGCAAGCCATGCTGTTGCGCGTGTGGTTGCGGCCGGTGAGGAGGCACGAGCGCGTCGGGGAGCAGAGCGCAGTCGTGTGGAACTGCGTGTAGCGCACACCGGCGTTCACAATCCGGTCGATGTTCGGCGTCTCGATCGGCCCGCCGTACGAGCTCAGCGCGGAGTAGCCGACGTCGTCGAGAACGATGTAGAGCACGTTCGGCGCGCCGTCAGGCGCCTTCGGCGGCTCGAACGGCGCCCAGTCCGCCGTCGAGTCGCGGATATCGACGTTGATCGTGCCCTTGAAGACTTCACCCATCGGTCGGTTCCCCCTCTTGGCCCTGCATTCAGGGCGGGCGCGAGCCCACCGCCACCGCAAGGTGTCTATCAGGCCGGCAAACCGCTGGGCAGGCGGTGCACCCCACAGTTGCAGCAGGCTGTTACACCACGTTGACGACGACCTGCTGCACCGCCGTGTTCGAGTAGCCGCCGACGTTCCACACCGGCTCGAGCGGCTGGCCGGTGCCACGTCCGTCGGTTGCGCGGCATGCGACGACGTGGCGGCCCGGCTCGGGCGACCACTCGTAGCTCCAGCCGCGCCACGCCCACTGCGACGCGACGTCGTCGTCGAGCGTCGCAGCGTTCCGAAAGCTCAAACCGCCGTCGACGCTGACCTCGACCGACGCGATCGGCGCCCAGCCCGACCACGCACGGCCGACGAGCTCCACGGGCGGCTCGAGGACGCCGCGCGCGTGTGGTGAAGTCGGGCACTCCCGGCGGCACCATGAGCGCGCGCGGCCGCATGCGGGTGACCGGCTCGCCCTCGTCGTCCTCGTCGCGCGGAAGCGGTACGCCTGGCCTGCTGGTAGCCGGCGAACGGCGCGGTCGAGCAGCGTGATCCGCGTCGAGCCACTTCACGTTCGTCATCCCGTACCAGCCGGGGACGACGAGGCGGAGCGGGGAGCCGTGCTGCGGCGGGAGCGGCGCGCCGTTCATCTCGTACGCGACCAGCATCGCCGCGCGAGCGCCTCGGCGAGCGGGAGGCTGCGCTGGTAGCCTGCTCGACGCCGCCCTCGATCCCGCGGTCGAGCCCGGTGAACACGACGTCGACCGCGTCGCCGCCGGACGCCCGCCTCCTCCAGGAGCGACGCGAGCGGCACGCCGCGCCACCGTGCGGTGCCGACCGCTTCGAGCAGCCACGGCTGGCTCACCGGCCGCGGCTCGAGCCGCGCCCGGCCGTTGCCGGCGCACTCCATCGTCACGACGACGCTCGACCGACGGGCAGCGCGCGCAGGTCGTCGAGCGAGAACTCGCGCGGCCAGCTCGACGACGCCGTCGACCCGAGCCGCCACGCGTCCGGGTCGACCTCGGGAATGTCGTAGTGGATCAGCAGGTAGTGGAGCCCGACCGGGGTCACCGGTCGTAGCGGAGCGCCTCCAGCGGCATGCCGTGGTTGCGCGCGGCCAGCTGGAGCTCGGGCAGCGTGACGCCGTCGTCGGCCATCGCGGCATTATCGTCCGCGGCGGTGATCTGCCTCCTCCCGAACTGCTGCTTCCTCTCCGAGACCTCCCGGATGATCGAGATCCACCGGGCGCTCGAGGCGCGCGGCGCGGCGGTTCGCGTGGCGACGCACGGCGGAACCTACGAATCGGCGCTGCGCGACGCGGGCATCGCATACGACGTGATCGGCCCCGGAATGTCACCCGAGCGCTGCGCGGCGCTCGTGCGCTCGGTGCCCGGCATCGGGCCGACCGACCAGAGCATGTGGAGCGACGAGGAGCTGCGAACGTACGCGGAGCTCGAGCGCGCGTACTTCGTCGAGCACAGTGTCACCGTCGCCGTCACCGGCTGGACGCTGACGACGCTGCTGTCGACGCGGCTCGCGGGAATCCCGCTCGTCACGGAGCACGCCGGCTCGTTCGTGCCGCCCGTGTTCGAGCGCGGCCTGCTGCCGCTGCCGCAGGTGCGGCTCGGACTTCCGCTCGAGCGGTGGCTGCCGCGCAGCCTCCGCCGCCGGCTGTACAACGCGGGCGCGACGCGGCTGACGATCTACACGCACGGTTTCAACCGCGTCGCGGACGAGCTCGGCGTCGAGGGCGTGCCGAGCTTCGGCGCGCTGCTGCTCGGCGACCTGACGCTCGTCACCGACGTGCCCGAGGTGCTCGGCGTGTCGCGGGAGGACGTCGACGAGTGGAAGCCGAAGGAGGCCGAGACGCTACCGTGACGGCGTGCGCTGCATGTACGCGGGACCGATCTACGCGCACCTCGCGCTCCCGGTGCCGGAACGCGTCGAGCGCTTTCTCGCGGAGCCGGCGGTATACGTCGCGATCACGTCGAGCACCGAGGAGCTCGTGCGCGACGTCGTCGGCGCGTTGCGCGAGCTCGACGTACGGATCCTCGTCGCCGCCACCGTCCACGACCTCCGCGATCTCGAAGAGGACGGCCGCGTGCTCGTCGAAGGCGTGCTCCCGAGCCACGAGATCATGCCGCGCGTCCAGCTCGCGGTCATCTCGGGCGGCCAGGGAAGCGTGCAGACCGCGATCGCGTCGGGAACGCCGTTCGTCGGGATCCCGCTCCAGCCCGAGCAGCACGCGAACGTCGCGCTCGTCGAGCGACAAGGCGCCGCGCGTCTCGCCCTCCACCCCGACGACGTGGCACGCGCGGTGCGCGAGCTGCTCGACGACGACAGCTATCGCGGAACGCACGCCGCCTGCAAACCGCGTTCGCTGCAGTCGACGGACCGGGCGCGGCAGCCGACACGATCCTCAGCGTCAGCTAAGTCGCCGCCGCTGGCGGGGCAGGCGTCGTACGCGGGCCGAGTCTTGCCGAGGCGACATACGACACGACGACGGCGACGATGATGAGCGGCATCAGGGCGACAGCGTCGGACTCCAGAAAGACACTGGCGAGGAGGACGGACGTGAGCGGCAGGTTGAGCATGGCCACGCTCATCGCGCCGATGCCCATCCCGACGCCCGCGATCATCGGGAGCCCCGGCGCGTGCGAGAGCGCGATGCCGCCGGCGGCTCCGATGAAGAGTGCCGGGAAGACCGGCCCGCCACGGAAGCTGCTCAGCGAGAGGCCGTACGCGATCCCCTTGCACGCGACGAGCAGCACGAGCGCCCCGACCGACCAGCCGGCGGCGCTCTCGATCAGCTGCGGGAGGCGGTCCTGGCCGGAGAAGAGCACCTCCGACGTGCTTCTCCCGGTTCCCTCCGCGAACGCGATCGCAAGCCCGGCGACCGCCAGGCCGACGACGGGTGTCAGCAGGACCATGCGCGAGCTCGACGATCGGCTGCAGGTACAGGCCCAGCCACCTGATCGCGGTTCCGACACGGCGGCCGCGATGCCGATGCCGACGGCCCAGAGGAACTCGGCGACCGTCGGGGCTGCCGAAGGACGGGATATTCGGGATGGCCAGCGAGAACGTCCCGTAGCCGGTCCAGCTGTCCAATCCGACGAAGATGAGCGAGCCGACGCCGGCGGCGAGTAGGCCCGGGACGAGCACGACCCCCAGCAGCGCACCGCCGATCCCGGCAGCCTCCATCAGCAGGAAGGCGCCGACGAGCGGCGACCCGAGCAGCGTGCTGATCGCTGCGAAGCTGCCGGCGGCGCCGATCACGGCGAGCGCCTGAGCGGGAGCGTCGCGCTTCACCAGCCGCACCGCAAGCACGCCCAGCCCGCTGCCGATCGCGATCAGCGGCGCCTCGGGCCCGAGCACGGCGCCGAGGCACAGCGTCGCGAGCGACGCGATCACGATGCCGGGCAGATCGATCGGGGACACGGGGCCGCCGGTCTTGAAGCCCTCGGCCGGCTTGTGCCCGGCGGTCCCGGGCAGGTGGCGAATCGTCAGGGCGACGAGAAGCCCCGCGAGCGCCAGCGCCGGGAGCGGCCACCACACCGGCGGACTGTCGAACCCGAGCTTGCCCGGCAGCGTGCCGAAGATGTAGTGCTGCGCCTCGCCGACGCCCTTGAGGAAGAAGTAGGCGACGAACGCGACGACGACGCCGACGATCGCCCCGAAGACGAGAAGAACGAGATAGCTGCGGCTCCGAAGAAGATCGACCGGGTTGGGAGCGGCCGCCATCGCGCGAGAGCCTAACCGGTGGCGCCGTCGAGCGTCTGCCGCCACCCGCGAGCACGTCGTGGACGGCCGCGGCGCCGACGAGCGGCTCCTCCGGCGGCTCGAGAGCGATCGGATGGAAGACGAACGGCCGCGTCTGCGGGCCGCCGATGCCGCCGTGGAACGAGATCAGCTCCTCGAACGCGCACCCCTCCTCGAGCGACGGCTCGTAGAAGCTGCCGACGATGATGTCCGCGACGTGCGCGAAGCCGTCGGCACGCAGGAGGTGCTGCGCGGCGCGCGGCGAGAACGGCGCGAGCGGATCCTCGCCCTCGACGCGGGTCCTCGGCGAGGTAGCGCACGCCGTCGGCGCCGAGCACGAGCGCGCCGTGCTCGGACGAGCGCACGAGAAGCCAGCCGATGTGCGGATGCTCGCGCAACGCCGGCAGCAGCCGCGGATGCCGCGGCTCGATCTCCTCGATCGTGAGGCGGCGTGGCTCCTCCATCAGGTAGACGAGCCCGAGATTGCCGGAACCGAGCACGACGACGTCCTCACCCGAGACGTCGTTCTTCGCCTTCTTCTGCTTCGTTCCGGTCGCCTCGGAGAACGCGTGCGACGCGGCGCGATCGTTCTCGTCGCCGCCGTCGAGCGCCGCGACGCTGCCGCGCTCGACCGAGCGGCGACGAGCTCGTCGAGGCCGTAGCCGTTGCGCTGCTTGAACGTCGCGCCCTGCGTCTGACCGTGGTCGGAGAGCACGACGATCTCGTACGGACGCGGCGCGAACCTGCGTGCGCGGTCGATGCGCGCGAACTGCCCGTCGAGCTTCCGCAGTGCCTCCATCGTGTCGGCGCGCTCGAGCCCCGAGTGGTGTGCGACCTCGTCGTAACTCGAGAACGTCGCGTACACCGCCGGACGTCCCTTGAACATGTCGGTGAGCACACCGAAGACGATCAACTCGCGGACGACGATGCAGACTGCCGCGCGCAGGAACGGATACATCCCGCCGCGATGTCCGCGCGGCTGCACGTCGCGCCGAATCGCGCGCAGCGCGGCCGTCCACTCGAGGAAGACCTCCCAGAACGCGAGCGAGAGCACGCGCGTGACGTTTGTGCCGTTGGCGAGAAACGTGCGATAACCGGGGTTCGCACCCTTCTCGGCGTCCATTCGGCTGACCGTGAGGATCACATGGTCCGCCTCGCCCGACAGCAGATTGCCGCGACTCGCGCCGCCGTCGATCAGCAGGCCGCGGCCGGTCGCATGGCGGCGCTCGATCTCGGCGCAGTCGTCCGGGCCGAGCACGCGAAGAGCTTCCCGCTCTCCTTCTCGACCCAGCGGAACGCGGGAATGTCGTCGTTCGAGCCGAGCAGGATTCCGGCCTGCGACGCGCCGGTCTGCGACGAGAGGTCGGTCTCCCACTCGACGAGCCGGTGCGTCCCCTCGTTGAGCCAGCGGGCCATCGTCGGCGCGCTGCCGTCGCGCATCGCAAGCTGGAGGATCGGCAGGCCGAGCCCGTCGATCTCGAGGAAGATGATCCCCGGCGCGTCGGTCTCGACGCGGTCGCTGCCGCGCTTCGCGATCCGCGCGATCACCTGGAGCGAGTACGCGTCGTCGTCCTCCGTTCCGAAGAGAACTCCGATCGCGACGCCGGCCGCGGCGGCGACGATCGCGACGAGGAGCGCCGACCAGAACGAGTCGATCGCGAGCTCGCCGTTCGTGAGGCTGTCGGCGACGAGCAGCATCCCCGCGTCGAGGAACAGGACGCGAACAAAGCCGACGAGCAACGTCAGCGGCAGTCGAAGCGCGGCCACGATCGGCGGCAGGAGCGCGTTCAGGACGCCGACGATCAGCGCCGCGACGAGAGCGGCGCCGAAGCCGTTCACGTGCGCGCCCGGAACGATCGCGCAGCCGAAGAGCAGCGCAAGCGTCGAGATCAGCCACGTGACCAGCAGATGGAGAACGCTCACGTGCGGACGCGTGGGGCGCCAGACGCGCGTCTCGCCGTAGCCTGCCGTGGCCATCGCGGCAGCCTATCGCGGGCGCACGCGTAGACTCGCGCCATGGCCGACTGGGTGACGATTTCGTCGCTTGCGACCGCCGGCGGGACGCTCGTCCTCGCGGGCGCGACGTTCGCTGCCGTGCGCTCCGGCAACCGGTCGGCACGGATCGCGGAGCAGACGCTGCTCGCCGGTCTCCGTCCGCTGATCGTCACGTCGCGCCGCGAGGATCCGCCGGAGAAGGTCGGGTTCGGGGACGACAACTGGCTCGTCGCGCCCGGCGGCGGCGGCGCCGTCGAGATCACAAACGATGCGATCTATCTCGTCATCGCGCTGCGGAACGCCGGCAACGGGATCGCAATCCTCCACGGCTGGGATTTCTATCGCTGGGACGACCGGCCGGACGACCCGCGCACGCAGCTCGACCGCTTCCACCGGCTGACGCGCGATCTCTACATCGCGCCCGGCGACGGCGGCTTCTGGCAGGGCGCGTTCCGCAACCCGTCGGCGGACGACTTCGCGTACGCGCGCGATGCTCTCCGCTCCGGCGAGCGCGTCGTCATCGACATCCTCTACGGCGACCAGCAGGGAATGCAGCGGATGATCAGCCGCTTCGCGCTGATGGCGCGCGACGACACGTGGGCCGCGACGATCGGACGCCACTGGAACGTGGACGGCGCGGACCCGCGCTGACGCGTGGTCGACGAGCACGACGTCGAGCGGGTCGCGCGCGCCGCCGAGCGACTGCCGCCCGCCGCACCCGCGAATCTCGAGACGGACTACGTCGTGAACCTGCTCGAGACCGTTCTCGACTACATGATGCAGACGACATCCGTCGTCCGTGCTCTCGAGCACTTCCGGACACACCGGTGGGACGAGATCCGGACGCTCGACGATCTCGACGCGGCGCTCGCGCGCTACGCGGACGACCAGCCCGGCAACACCGCGCTGGCGACGCATCTCTGGGGCAACCGCCACTGGACGCGCGCGCATCAACTCCGCGACCTCGCCGCGTTCTTCAGGAGCATCGACGTCGTCGACGCAGAGAGCCTCCGCAGCTGGGCGCACGAGAGCGAGTTCCAGCGGGACTTCAAGGGCCGCGTAAAGGGTCTCGGGCCGGCCGTCTACCAGGCGCTCGTCGATGCGACAAGGCGTGGACACGGTCAAGCCGGATGTGCACGTGCGGCGATTCGCGGAAGGCGCGCGTCGGCCGCCGGCTCGGCGACGCCGACCTGATCGAGGTCGTGTCGCGTGCCGCGGCCCGCCTCGGCATCAAGGCCGTCGAGCTCGACTGGCGGATCTGGGCGGCGGGCGCCGGCTAGATCGCGGGCGGTGCGGGCTCGCCGACGTGCGGACCGAGATGGTCGGCCATGCGCGCGGTGTCGAACGTGCGGTCGACTGCGTCGTGGAAGTAGTCGTCGGCTGCAGCTTCCTTCGCCTCGTGGCTCGAGAACTCGGTGCGAATCCGACCGAGCTCGCCGGCGTCGAGGAAGATCCCGCCGCATTCCGGACACTCGTCGATCGTGATCTCGCGCTTGACGCTCCAGAAGTGGCGCATCATCACGACGTCGTCCGTGCATTTCGGGCAGCCGTAGCGCTTGTTCGGGTCGACGGTGACCGATGGGTCGCGCTGGATGTCGAGCAGCTGGTCGCCGAGCGCCTCGGATGGCTCGTCGACCTTGCGCAACTCGTAGTGGTCGAACCAGATGCCGCCGCAACCGCCCTCGCAGGCGTCGACATCGAGGTCGCCGACGCTCAGCGGCGTCAGGGCGTGGGTACAGGCAGGACAGTTCATGTGGGGTCTATCGGCAGGGTTCGGCCGCCCCTGTAGCCCTCCGTATGATCGCTGTCATGGTCGAAGGCGAGGAGCTTCGCGGGTTGATGCGGTCGTGGCCGCACGGGGTCTCGGTGCTGAGCGTGGATTTCGAGGGCGACCGGATGGGCGTCACGGTCTCGTCGCTCGTCTCGCTCTCGCTCGACCCGCCGCTCGTCGGCGTCTCCGTCGGCAAGCAGGCGTCGTGCTACGAGCTGCTCCGGCGCGCCGGCGCATTCGCCGTCAGCCTGCTCAGCGCGGACCAGGAGGACATCGCGCGGCGGTTCGCGGCCGGCTGGCCGCCGCTCGTCCACTGGGAGGGCGTGGCGACACGCGAGGGCCAGGTGGCGCCGCTGATCGAGGGAGCGATGGGCTGGGTCGAGGCGCGCACGCTCGTCGAGCACGACGTCGGCGACCACGGCTTCTTCGTCGGCGAGGTGCTCTCGGTCGAGCGCGGGTCGTCGACGAGCTCGCTCGTCTACCGCGAGACCGAGTACCACGCTCTGTGATCGACGCGGCGATCTTCGATCTCGACGGGTTGCTGATCGACTCCGAGGAGGTGTGGGACGCGGTTCGCGAGGAGTACGTCGGCGCGCACGGCCGTCCGTACGACGCCGAGGTGCAGCGCGCGATGATGGGCATGAGCTCCGACGAGTGGTCGCGCTACCTGCACGAGACCGTCGGCATTCCGGACGAGCCTGCCGCGATCAACGACGAGATCGTGCGGCGGATGCTCGCCGCGTACCGCGAGCACCTGCCGCTCGTCCCGGGCGCGGTCGAGGCGGTCGAGCGCATCGCCGCCCGCTTCCCGCTCGCGCTCGCGTCGTCGTCGAACCGTCCGCTGATCGACGAGGTGCTGAAGCTCGCCGGGATCGCGCAGTTCTTCCGCGTGACCGTGTCGTCGGAGGAAGTCGGCCGCGGCAAGCCCGCGCCGGACGTCTACCTCGAGGCCGCCCGCCGGCTCGGCGTTGCGCCGGACCGCTGCGCAGCGATCGAGGACTCCCACGCGGGCATCCGCTCCGCGCACGCCGCGGGCATGCGCGTGATCGCGATCCCGAATCCGACGTATCCCCCGGACGCGGATGCGCTCGCGCTTGCTGACGTCGTGCTCGCGTCGCTCGCCGAGCTCAGCCCGGAGGTCGTCGCCGGATCAGCGTGACGCCGTCGCGCATCGGGAGCAGCACGCACTCGACGCGCGGGTCGTCGCGCACTTGCCGGTTGAACGCCGCGAGCGGATGGTCAGGGCTCATCCCGGAAAGCGTGTTGTCGCAGACGATGACTCCGTCCTCTGCGAGCTTCGGCAGCACGGCCTCGTAGTACGCGGGGTAGTCGCTTTTCCACGCGTCGATGAAGACGAGATCCAGCGGACCGTCGACGTCCTGCAGCAGCTCGAGCGCCTGGCCGAGGCGGTAGTCGATTCGGTCGGCGACTCCGGCCTCTTCCGCGAAGCGCCGCGCGATCGCGGTCGTCTCCTCGTTCACGTCGAGGCTGACAAGCGTCGCGCCCGGCGGCAGCGCCTGCGCCATCGCGATCGACGACCAGCCGGTGAACGTGCCGATCTCGAGCACGCGGCGCGGCTGCTTCATGCGCACGAGGAACGCGAGGAAGCTGCCGACGACCGGCCCGATCATCATGTCCGGGATGCCGTGACCGCAGACTCGCGTCTCCGCGTCTATCCGCGCGAAGACGTCGTCCGGCGGAGTCGAGTGCTTCTCCGCGTACAGCTCGGGGTCGGTCACTCGACGCGCCCGACGAGCACGCAGCCGTTGTGGCCGCCGAGGCCCATCGCGTTCGAGAGCGCGACGTCGACCTTCACCTCGCGCTTCTCGTTCGGGACGTAGTCGAGGTCGCACTCCGGATCGGGATGCCGGTAGTTGATCGTCGGCGGGAGCACGCCCTCGTGGATCGCGAGCACGCACATCATCGCCTCGATCGCGCCGGCCGCGCCGAAGCAGTGCCCCGTGACCGACTTCGTCGACGAGACTGCGAGGTCGTACGCGTGCTTGCCGAAGACCTCCTTGATCGCGTTCGTCTCGGCGAGATCGCCCAGCGGAGTCGAGGTGCCGTGCGCGTTGATGTAGCCGACCTGCTCCGGCTCGATGCCGGCGCGGGCGAGCGCGCTCCGCATCATCTCGGACACGCCGACGAACTCCGGGTCGGGCTGCGCCATGTGGTGCGCGTCGTTCGACGCGCCGTAGCCGAGGATCTCCGCGTAGATCGTCGCGCCGCGCTTCTGCGCCGCCTCGAGCTCCTCGAGCACGAGCACGCACGCGCCCTCGCCCATCACGAAGCCGGCACGCGTCGCGTCGAACGGGCGGAGCGCATTCGGCGGGTATTCGTCCTCCGCGACGAGCCCGCGCATCGAGCAGAAGCCGGCGAGGATCAGCGGGTGCATGCAGGCCTCCGCGCCGCCGGCGAGAACCGCGTCGGCGTCGCCGCGGCGGATGACCTCCGCCGCCTCGCCGACCGCGTGCGAGCCGGTCGCGCACGCGGAGACCGGCGCGTAGTTCGGGCCGCGGTAGCCGAGCGAGATCGCGAGCTGTCCGCTCGCCGCGTCGGCCAGGACGCTCGGGATGAACGTCGGCGACACGCGCGTCGGGCCGCGCTCGCGCAGAATGTCGTGCTGCTCCATCATCCCGAGGAAGCCGCCGATCGCGGTGCCGAAGAGGATTCCGATGCGGCCGGGGTCGTACGCGCCGTCGAGCCCGGCGTCGCCGACCGCCTCGCGCGCCGCGGCGAGCGCGAGCAGCACGTTGCGCTCGAGCTTCCGCACCTCCTTCGGCGACGCGACCCCCGTCGGATCGAAGTCCTTCACCTCGGCGGCGATCCGCACGGGGTACTCGCTCGGGTCGAAGGCGCGGATGAAGTCGACCCCGCTCTCGCCGGCCAGCGCCGCGCGCCACGTCGCACGTGCGTCGTTCCCGATCGGCGTCACCGCGCCGAGACCTGTGACCACCACCCGCCTCATTCGACGAGATTAGACGCGCGACACCGGGACGGGTTGCGGAGATCTCCGGTCAAGAGAACGTGACGACGACGTTCGGCCCGACGCGCGTCACGCGATACGCGTGCTTCCGGTCGAGCCCGACCGCCCAGCCGAGCTCGGCTTCGAAGTCGCTCACCCGCACCACTTCCCGCACCGATCCGGCCGTCGCGGGCTTCACGCGCCGCGGCCCCTTGTAGGTGATCCGCAGCCTGTTGCCGCTGAGATCCGCACCCGACGCCGGGGTGAAGCGCAGGACGAGCACCTTGGTGCCGGCGACCGTCACGCGCCGTCCCGAGCCGGACTCCACGACCTGCGACTTCGGCACGTAAGCGGCCGTCACCTGGTGCGGCGCCGTCCGGAACGAGAACACGACCCGGCCGGGCTCCGCCTTCACATGCGTGAGCAGAGCCGTCTTCGGCGGCGCCGCGGTGGCCGCCGAGGCGGCGACCCCGGCCGCGAGGATTGCGATCGCAAAACGGTGCATGCCTCCAGCATTGCTGACGGCGGCGATAGGCTCGCGGAGTGACCGCCGAGCCCGGCCCGCGCGTGCCGTTCCCGCCGATGGAGGCGGAGCTCGTCGCCGAGTTGCCGGACGGCGGCGGCTGGCGCTACGAGCCGAAGTGGGACGGCTTTCGCGGCGTGCTGGAGAACGACGGCGGCGAGCTCGCGCTCTGGTCGCGCAACGGACGGCCGCTGCTCCGCTACTTCCCCGAGCTGCGCGAGCTCGGCGAGCTGCTGCCGCCGCGGTCGGCGCTCGACGGCGAGATCGTGATCGCGCGCGACGGCAAGCTCGACTTCGACGCGATGCAGATGCGCCTGCATCCGGCGGAGAGCCGCGTGCGCAAGCTGTCGGCCGAGATCCCGGCGCTGTTCGTCGCGTTCGACCTGCTGTTGTGGGACGGGAAGCTCGTGCACAAGCAGCCGATCGAGGAGCGCCGCGCCGAGCTCGAGCGCGTCGGCGCGGGGTTCAACCTCTCCCCCGTCTCCGCCGACGTCGCGCAGGGCGAGGCGTGGCTCGCAACGCTCCAGGCTGCCGGCTTCGACGGCGTGATCGCGAAGAAACTCGGGCTGCCGTATCTCCCCGGCTCGCGCGACGGCGTCGTCAAGGTGAAACCGCACAAGACCGCGGACTGCGTCGTCGCCGGGCTGCGCTGGAAGGCCGGCGGCCGCACGACGATCGCGACGCTGCTGCTCGGCCTCTACGCCGACGACGGCCACCTCGACTACGTCGGCTCGTGCGCCGTCGGCGCGAAGAACCAGAAGGAGATCGCGGCGCTCGTGCTCCCGCTCGTCGACGAGAAGAGCGACCGCGGCTTCTCGGAGCCGAACCGCTGGGGCACGAACGGTCTCGAGGAGCAGCCGCTGAAACCGAAGCTCGTCGTCGAGGTGCGCTACGACAAGCTCGAGAAGCGGCGCTTCCGCCACGGGACGAAGCTGATCCGCTTCCGTCCCGACAAGGACGCCGACCAGTGCACGTGGCGCGAGGTGCGCCCGCCGCGGCGCAAGAGCGACCTCGCCGTCGAAGACCTACTCGGCTAGTCCTTCTTCTTCGCGCGCGACGGCTGCACGCGCTTCGGCTCGCCGGGCATCTTCGGGAAGTTCGGCGGGTACGGCGCCTCGCCGACTCCCTCCGCCTCCTCGCGCTCGACCCACTCCTCGAGCTTGCGGAGATCGCACACGGCGTCGTCGATCCCGGCCTGGACGTCGCCGAGCTCCGCGAACCGCGCCGGCATCGTCGCGAGCGTGAAGTCCTCCGTCTCGACCGCGTCGAGCTCGTCCCACGTGACCGGAGTGGACACTGTCGCGTCGGGCCTCGCCCGAACGGAGTACGCCGACGCGATCGTGCGGTCGCGCGCGTTCTGGTTGTAGTCGATGAAGACCTTCTCGCCGCGCTCCTCCTTCCACCACGCGGTCGTCACGAGGTCGGGCATGCGCCGCTCGACCTCGCGCGCGAACGCGAGCGCGCAGCGCCGCACCTCGCGGAAGCCCCACTTCGGCTCGATCCGGCACGCGATGTGGATGCCGCGGTTCCCCGACGTCTTCGGCCAGCCGACGAAGCCGAGCTCGTCCAGCACTTCGTGCACGAGCGCCGCGACGCGCTTCGCGTCGGCGAAGTCCGTCCCCGGCTGCGGGTCGACGTCGATGCGCAGCTCGTCCGGATGCTCGACGTCGGCGCGACGCGACGGCCACGGGTGGAAGTCGATCGTCGCGAGGTTCGCCGCCCACGCGACCTGCGCGATCTCCGTCACGCAGAGCTCGTCCGCGGTCCGCCCGGACGGAAACGTGACCGTCGCCGTCTCGATCCACTCCGGCCGCTTCTCCGGCACGCGCTTCTGGTAGATCGCCTCGCCGAGAACGCCGTCCGGGATGCCGCTTCAGCTGCGTCGGCCGCTCGTACAGCGCGCGCACGATCCCGTCGGCGACCGAGAGGTAGTACTGCACGAGGTCGAGCTTCGTCTCCGCCCGCTCCGGGAACAGCACCTTGTCCGGGTTCGTCACCTTGACGGTGCGGCCCCCGATCTCGAGCTCGACGAACGGCGACGGCATTCCGGGAGTATCGTGAATCGGACCGTGCTCGAGGACACGCGTCCCATCCGGCTCTCGCTGGAGCCGCTCGACGACTACGTCGTGATCGAGCCCTCGGACCCGGAGGCGGAGACGCGCGCCGGGCTGATCCTCCCCGCGAGCGCCGAGACCGACTGCATGAGCGGGATCGTCACCGCCGCCGGCCCGGAAGCGGACGGCGTCACGCCGGGCGACAAGGTGCTCTTCCCGAAGGACGCCGGCTACGACGTCCGCCTCGCCGGCTCGTCGATGAAGGTCATGCGCCGCCGCGAGCTGATCGCCCGCGTCCACGACTAGGGAAAACGCTTCCTAGAAAGGGCAAAGCCCGCTTCGTTGCCGCAGCGGGCTTTGTGGGGGTGTGGGGTGCCGGAGGAGGGGGGAAATTACCGGCACCCGAAGAATCGGAGATTCGCCCCGGGAGCTTCGTCCCCCAACCGAGTGATTCGCGGCTAGACGGGCCGCCAGGCCGGCCTCGGCTCCTCGGGCGGCGGCGAGCCGCGCCGAACCTCGCCCCCGATCCTGAGCTCGTCCGCGACCTCCTCGGCCCGCGCCTCGAGGCTGATCCGGTGCGTGAGGACAGTCGCCCGCTCCTGCAGCCGGTGCGACTCGACCACGTCCATCGCCCGCAGGGCTGCGGCGCTCCGCTCGTAGGCGCCGCCGGTGCTGAGGAGATGCGTGAGCT
Organism: uncultured Actinomycetes bacterium; assembly: GCA_963816455.1. Classification (GTDB taxonomy): domain Bacteria; phylum Actinomycetota; class Thermoleophilia; order Gaiellales; family Gaiellaceae; genus Palsa-739. Next base: position 107,653 of record CAWFKM010000005.1, on the reverse strand, counting down.
TGAGCACGAGCGCGACGAGGTCGATCGCGATCAGGAACGCCAGGAAGAACTCGACGTATTTCTTGACGGCGGGATTCGCGTTCTCGACCTGGTCGAGTGCCGCCTGGCGGGCGAGGAAGTCGCGGTCGGCCTTGATCGTCGAGACCCTGTTCGCGACCTGCGCCGACTCGGCCGCCCGCCACGTGGCGATCTTGCGCTGGTCGGCGGCGATCGTCGCCGCGATCTGCGGGCGCGCACTCTTCAGCGCCGCCGCGGCGGCGGCCGCGCGGCGGGCGTCGCGCTTGCAGTACGGGCCGCAGCCCAACTTGTGCGTCTGCGAGCACTTCGTCTCCCCGGCCTCGCATTGCGAGAGGAACGTGCTGTTCGTAACCTGACGCTGGAGGTTCGCCTCCTTGCTCTGCACCGATGCGATCTCCGCCTGCGCCGTCGCGATCTTCGCGTCGTAGAGATGCGTGATCTGGTTGGTCGCCTGGTGGATGCGAGACGTCGTCGTCTTGCTGAGCTGGTCGTTGATCGAGCCGCTGTAGATCACCTGGCTCATCGGCAGCCCGACGACGAGCGCGATCGCCAGCGAGAGCACGAGGCGCGGAATCGTGATCACGAGATTCCACGTCCAGCTGGTGCCGAAGCTCTTGAGGACGAGCCGTTCGATCAGGCAGTAGAGGACGGCCCAGATCGGAAGCACCCAGAGGACGCGCGTAATCGGAGTGCTCCACCACTGGCTCGCCGCGACGGTCATCGCGAAGCCGCTGACGAGCGCCATCCCGGCGACCCACATGCCGAGCCCGTTGAAGAAGCTGACTTCCGACGGAACCGTCCCGAGGACGAAGCCGTCGCCGCCGGCGAGCCACGCCCAGCCCGCGCGTGCGCGCCGTCTCTCGGTCCGGCCGGCCTCCATTAGACATACGAGACGCCAGATCCGCCGCCGCAGTTGGCGCCTCAGGCGAACTCTCAGAAGCTTCTTAGAAACGGCGAGCGCCCCGAACCTGTGTCCGGGGCGCTCGCTTGCTCTGCGGAAGCGGAGAGGGCGGGATTTGAACCCGCGAGGCACCTTTCAGCACCTACGCGATTTCCAGTCGCGCTCCTTAGACCGCTCGGACACCTCTCCGCGCCGCTGGATCGTAGCCTTGCTCACTCCATCACGGGAACCGAGCGCCCGCGGCTGATGGGGCCGCGTGCCCGTGCAGATTCCGTGTGTGGACAGTCGGCACCGGCGCCCGGCAGCTTGAAGGCGTTCGCCTGAACGGATGCGCCGGCATCGAGCCAGCAACTGCGCGAGCGTCACCCGGTAGTCGACGCCGTAGGCTCGGCGGATGAGGTCGAGCACCGGATCGTTCGCGTAGAAGAAGCGGTCGCCGTCGCGGAGCGCGGCGAACTGCTTCGTCCACATCGCGAGCTGCAGCGGGCCGAACTCCGTTGCCGGCGACGTGCTTCTCCGACACCATGCCGACGAACGCGTCGACCTTGTTCACGTCGCCGTAGATCGCCTTCAGGCGCGCAGCGAGCGTCGTGCGACGGACACCGACGACCGCGTCCTCCTGCGCAGCGTCGCTCCCGAGCGCGATCGGCTGCCCCGTTGATGTCGAACAGCTGCGTGAAGTCGAGGATCCCCGGCGTGTTGATCGGTCAGTCCCTCGCGGGAACTGATCCGTCGACTCGCCCGTGATGTCGGTGAACGATCGACACGGGCGGAAGCCCGTATGCCCTGCGGAGGTCGTTGTAGTACGGGATTCCGTGATCACGGTCCGCGCTGCACGTCGATCGCCCCGAGGTCGGAGACGTCGAGGAAGCAGTTCGGGTCGATCACCGGCGTACCGCACGGCTGCGTCGCTCCCGGCTTCGGGACCTGGAACAGCACGCTGCGCATCGAGTTGTCGATCTGCTCGTCGTTCTTGTACTGGCTCGTCGACCGCTAGACGCCGTCACCAGCGGCCCCTCGCCGATCTGCTCGAGGAGGTCGGGGTTTCCGAACGCGAGCGTGAGCGGGACGGCGAGCTCTACGTCGCCGTTCGCAGCGGTCTGGACGATCGATTCCCTCCGCTCGCGAAGGCCGCGAGCTGCGCCGCCGAGTACGTGCCCGGCGGGGACGTCGATGTCGAAATCGCCGTGCACCATGCTGTGCATCCGGTAGCCGACGGTCGCGAACTCGTTCGAGAGGCTCGCGTTGACGCTCGGGTCGTAGCCGCGGTACCGCGGGAGCTGCACTCCGAGCGACGGGAGGAACTCGTTGTACGTGATGTACTGCTCCTCGGCGCCGACGATCCGCCGTGCGACCTGGAACTTCAACTCCGACGGAAGAGACGCCGGTAGCAACCCGACGATCCGGTTGTGCTCCCGCGCGAACAGCGTGTGCACCGAGGTGAGCGCGATGTTCTCGTTCGCTCGGACGTCACCCGCTTCGACCGCACGCGACGGCGTACCGACAGCGCGCCCATCAGATCCATCGGAGGCGCGGTCGCTGCGTTGCCGCGTGCGTCGGCGCGCGGCAGGTAGCCGTCCTTCGTCAGCATCAGCGTCGGCCCGTTGTTCGCCATGTTCCCGTCGACCGGTCCGGTGCGGAGCCACTCGAGACGAGCGTCCGTTCCGCCGTAGACGCTGAATGCGTCGATGTAGCTGCTAACCGTGTTGATCTGCTGCCGCGGGTTCTGCTTGCTCGTGCCCGTTCCCGGCGCGGCCGGCGTGCGGGCGAAGTCGATCGTGCCGAGGTCGTTCTGGAACTCCTCGAGTGGATCCGTCTTCGTGAACGGGATCGGCGAAGTTCTCGGCCGGCGTCTCGTCGCGAAGACCGAACGTGTGGTCGAGGAACTGACCCCAGGTCCACCCCACTGCGTGACGCCGTTCTCAGAGAAGAGGTTCTGACCCTTGTCGTTGAAGATCCTGTTGCTGATCGACCGCGGCGACGGACCTGTCGACGGCGCAGAGACACCGTCCGCGTAGTTCGTCGGCGCGAGACGGAGGTACTGCGTGAACGTCTTTCCCCAGTCTGGATGCCGCTGATTGTTGCCGCTTCCGTCGAGTGAGCGAACCAGCCATTGCTGTCGGCACCGTCGATGCGTTGAGGTGTTCGCCGCAGTCGCCCCGGCTGCGGTCATTGCGGAAGCGATCGCCGCGACGGCGATCGCGAGAGCCACGATCCCGCGCATGTACCTGCCTCCCAAATCCTGCGAGACGGACGGGCCGCGCGTTCGCAACTCGCGTTTCCGTTACGAGCTCAGATCGTCACGCGACGCTATCGTCGCGACCCTCGCACGAGGGTAAGGCGTTCGTAAAAACGGTGAGGCGTTGGTAAGGCGTCTTACGGGATTGCGGTGATCACGATCGCGCCGTGCTGCTAAGGGACTACACCGCGTGTGCCGATCCAGAAGGCTATGGATGAAGGCGTGTGCAGGATCTGCGGTGCGACGGTCCCGACATGGGAGCTTCTCGACGCCCAGCGCGGCGGGGGATGCATCCACTGTGACGGCTCGCCCTTATGTTCCGAGTGCGGGCATCGCCGTAAGACGCACTTCGGCGTCTTCAGCACGACGGCCCAGAAGGGCTGCAAGGTCACGATCCAGGTAGCCGACAGCCTCGCCGTCGGCCGCTGCGGCTGTGCCGGTTACATCGCGATGACAGGACCGCTCGCTCAGGCTGAGTTCGTCGAGCGCGAGGTTCCGCTCGTGGAGATGGTCATACCGACGCTGCGGATCGCGCCGCCGCTTGACGATCGATGAGTTGCCACCCGTACCAAGGAGAACACGCGTGACGGCAAGAACGATAGGGCCCCGAAGCGATCAAGGAGAGCACGGTCGCAGACCAGCTACGAGCGCGCGGCACGCGCGGTGTCCTTGTCCAGATGGCGCAACGCGGCCAGCTCATCGAACTCCGCTGCGAGATGCCCAAGTGCTATTGCCACAAGGGGCGGGGCTATTTCGACCGGATATCCAGTCCTCTACCGGACTGGAGGCCCTCGGCGGACCACTACCCCAGGCTCAAGGCTGATGGTGGACATCTTGTCCCGTGGAACGTCCGGCTCGCGCACGTGCGCTGCAACCGAGAGGACTATGGCTGGCGGATGCGGATCAGACGGAAGCTCGAGAAAGGGATGTCACTCGAGGAGATCGCTGAGGACCTGAAACGCAAGGGGATACGAAGGCCACATGGCAGCGCCACATGGTCAGCCAGCAGCGTGCGGAAAGCGTTCGTCTCTTAGTGACGCGCATGTCGCGGCGCCGCCCAGCGGCCAGACCGCAACCCTTCATAGCTGCGCGTATCGAGGAGATGGAAGCGGAGGGGGAGGGATTTGAACCCTCGATCCGCCTAACGACGGATAACGGTTTTCGAGACCGCCGCATTCGACCGCTCTGCCACCCCTCCGCGGGCGACGCATCGTACCGAGCCGCGCTACGGGAAACGGAGAAGGAGGGATTCGAACCCTCGATGGAGACATTCATCCCCATAACGCCTTAGCAGGGCGCCGCCTTCAGCCACTCGGCCACTTCTCCGTGGCGAAAAGGCTAGCCGACGGTGAGCTTCGCCACCATCCCGGCGGCCTCGTGGCCGGGGACGGTGCAGTAAAGCGTGTAGGTGCCGGCGGCGAGCGTCGCTGTGACCTTCGCCGTCCCGCCCGGGTTGATCAGCGGCGTCTTCGCGTTGACCGTGCCGCCCTGGACGGCGAGATCGTGCTGGATCTTGCCGTGATTCGACACGACGAACGTGTACGTGCCCGGCTTGAGCGTCTTCGAGCCGAGAATGACGTGGAACTCGTCCTCCGCCACCGGCACCGGCGTCCCCGCTGCGGCCTCGACCGTGGCGACCTCCGCGGTCTTCTCGGCGCCGAACACGGCGACCGCGGCGAGCATCGCGAAGAACATCACGAAACACAGCACGATGAAGAGCTTCATGCCGCCCTTGCCGGGGAAATCGGGCTTCCAGCGCGGGCCGAGGAACGACGACGCGAGCGCAAACACGACGAAGATCAGCGCGACGACGCCGAGGCCGGTCGCATGTCCCGAAGTGAGCGCGCCGAGCAGCACGGCGCTATTCCATCAAATCGGGCGGTCAGGTCGCGAGGAGACGTCGCTCCTCGCGGCGGCGGCGGGCTCGGTTCAGCCCCCATGCGAGCGCGGCGAGCAGCGCGAACGGGCCGATCACGATCAGGACGTAGAGCGCCACCGTCGCCTCGAGCGCAAGGAAGCCGATCGCGGAGTGCACCATCCGGCCGAGCCGGCCGTGGTGGGTCGGCACCGGGACGACGGCATCCGCCGTGTTCAGTACGAGCGAGACGCGCGCCGTCGTGCCGGCGGCGACCGTGCCCGTTCGCGCATGAAGCCGCTGCGCAAGCGCGCGCTGCTGCTCCGCGAGGCGGATCTTCAGCAGCACCCGCTGCGCATCCGGCAGCGCCGGGTCGCGCAACGCAAGCTGGAGCGCCGCGACCGACCGGCGGAGCTGGGCGATCTGCGCCGTCTGCACCGTGAGCGCGTGCTGGAGATCCTGGACCGACACCTGCTGCGAGACGAGCGTGCCGAGCGCCGCGAGCCGCGCGAGTGCGGTCTTCACGTTCTGCGCCGGGATGCGGAGCTCGATCGCCGACGAGCCGCCGCCCGATTGCGGCGTCGAGTAGACGACGGACTGTGCGTAGCCGCCGAGCGAGGTCGCGATCTTCGTCGCGGCACTCGTCGCGTGCGAGAGCGTGTCGACGTCGGGCACGCGGACGACGAGTGACGCGGCGGTGTGCTGGAGCCGGCCCGGCGTCGCCGCCGGTGCAAGAGCGGTTGAACCGGTCGCCGCGCCGCCGGCGTTTGCGGCGCGCCAGGTCTTCGGCTGCACCTGCGACGCGACCGCGAGCGGCCGGTCGGTCTTGCCGGAAGATCCGACAAGCCCGTGCACGAGCGCCGCGCCGATCGCGAGCATCGCCGCGGCCGGAACGAGGACGAACACGAGCCGCCGCGTCGGCAGCGCGAACCGCGGCATCCGCGAGCGCGCGGGCTTCGTCGCGAGCACGCGCAAGCGAAGCGCTTCGGGCGCCTGCAGCCGCGCCGAGCGGAGCCCGTCGAGCAGCGCGGCGCGCCGCTCCTCCCCACTCGTCCGCGGCCGGTCGCCGCGCAGCAGCGCGTCGAGCCGCTCGTTCGAGATCGCGTCAGTCGCGGACATCGCCCATCCTCTCCTCGAGTCGTTGCAACGCACGGCTCAGGCGCGTCGAGCACGCCGATTGGCTGATCCCGAGCACGTGGGCCGCACTCGGGCCGTCGAGCTCGAGCACGACGCGCAGCGCGACGACTTCGCGCTCCGCCGGCGATAGCTCACGCAATGCGAGCTCCAGCTGCTCCGGCAGCCCGTCGCCGAACGCGAGCTCCTCCGCGTCGGCGAGGTCGCGCGAGTACGTCTCCTCGCGGCGCTTCCGGCGCGACTCGGCACGGAACCAGTCGATCGCGACCGACCGCGCGATGCGGCAGAGCCACGTGCGCGGCGAGCCGCGGCGCGGGTCGAAGCGCCGCCACATCCGGAACGCCTTCTCGAACGTCTCCGCGGTGAGATCCTCGGCAGCCGAGCGGTCGCCGGTGAGATAGACCAGAAACCGGTAGACCGCGTCGAGCTGCTCCGCGGCGACCTCGTCGAAGGCGGGACGCGCGAGCGCCCGCGGTGGGTCGAGCGAGGTCGAGGCCGCGTTCACGCCCTTCATACGGCGCCGGCCACCAGAATCGTCACACCCTCAGGGTAGAGGGTGCTCGTGCAGGGCGATCACCGCCGAGGCGAGCGCGATCAGCGCCAGAAGCAGGGCGAACCGAAGAACGGCGGGCACTAACAGGGACCGGGCTGAGCCGTCCCACCAGGGCCGTTCTCGTGCTCGACGATCGTGCCGGTGTTCGACTGCAGGCAGTACGAGGTCGTGTCGGCGCGGACGAGCACCACGGCGGCCCCCGGTGCAAGGGTCGCGCCTGCGTAGGTCTGGTTCTCGGCGAACCACGCTTGCATTGACGCGTCGGCGCCCTGGAAGTTCGTGCCGGCGACAGCCGCGTTCGCCTGGGCCTCGGCCTGCGTGATCGCCGGCGAGGTCGGGCCTTCGCTCTTGCTCTGGGTCGCGAAGAGGTAGGCGCCGATGATCAGCGAGATCAGCAGCACCGGGAGTCCGAGAGAGCGGGCCACGAGCCGGTTATCGGCAGCCGGGGCCGTGCGGTTGAGCCTTGGAGCCTTGGTAGCGTGGCCGGGATGCGCCGCCTGCTGCTCCTGGTCTCGGTTCTCGTCTGCGTCGACACGATGCTCTACGCGGCGCTGACGCCGCTCCTGCCCCATTTCGCCCACGAGTTCGGGCTCTCGAAGGCGCAGGCCGGGGTGCTCGTGGCCGCGTACGCGGCGGGCGCGCTCGTCGGCGGGATCCCGGGCGGCTGGGCCACGGTGAAGATCGGCTCCCGGCGCGCCGTGCTCGTGGGACTGGTCTTGATGGCACTGGCGAGCATCGGGTTCGCGTTCGCCGACAGCTTCTGGTCGCTGTTCGCGGCGCGGTTCCTCCAGGGCCTCGGCAGCGGCTTCACGTGGGCCGGCGCGATGAGCTGGCTGCTCGCCGCGGCGCCGCGCGACCGCCGCGGCGAGATGATGGGGACCGCGATGGGCGCCGCGGTGTTCGGCGCGCTGTTCGGCCCGGTGCTCGGCGCGCTCGCCGCGATCGCGGGACGCAACGTCGTCTTCGTCGCTTTGTCGGGCCTGTCGGTGATCCTCGGCGCGTGGGCGCTGCGGATCGACGACGCGCCCGCGGAGGAGCCGTCGTGGCCGGCGCTCGGCGCCGCGCTGCGGAATCGCACCTTCCTCGCGGGGCTCGGTTTCATGACGCTGCCCGCTCTCCTGTTCGGGATCGTGGCCGTGCTCGGGCCGCTGCACCTCTCCGCGGCGGGTTGGGGAGCCGCCGCGATCGGCGGCGTCTGGCTCGTCAACGCCGCGTTCGAGGCGGTGCAGGCGCCGTTCGTCGGCCGGCTCGTCGACCGGCGCGGCAACTACTTCCCCGTGCGGATCTCGCTCGTCGCCGGGACGGTCGTGTCGTTGCTCCTCGCGTTCGGCAGCCGGCCCGCGTTGTACGTACCGCTGCTGCTGCTGGCGAGCCTGTCGTACGCGATGCTCTTCACCCCGGCGTTCACGCTGCTCGCAGACGGCGCGGAAGCCGTCGGCCTGGCGCAAGGCATGGCGTTCGGAATGATGAACGCCGCGTGGGCGACGGGCGCACTCCTCGGCCCGGCCGCAGGCGGAGCGATCGCCGATACGACAGGCGACTCGGTCCCGTTCCTGATTGCAGCCGTCCTGTGCGCGGGCTCGTTCGTCCTGGTGCGCCCGCGCCCGTCACGGGAAACCGCCCGAGTCCGCCCCGCTAAGCTGTAACGCTCCAGGGCGCGTAGCTCAGCGGGAGAGCACTCGCTTCACACGCGAGGGGTCGCTGGTTCGATCCCAGCCGCGCCCACTCGAAACCCGCCGCTACGCGCGCACTTCGCGGAACGTGACAAGCCGGCCGCGCTGCTCGTCCCACAGCTTCAGCCTCGTCGCGCGCAGCCCTTGCCGCAGCGTGAGTTGCGGCACCGTCCGGAGACCGTCGGTCCCGTTGTGCGCGGCTTGCAGGTTGTAGTTCGGGATCCCGACGCTCAGGTGATGCACGTGGTGGAAGCCGATGTTGCCGGTGAAGTACCGAAGCACGCCCGGCAACCTCAGATATGAGCTCCCCTCGAGCGCGGCGTGGTCGTAGCGCCAGTCGGCATGCGCCTGCCAGTAGGTGTCTTCGAACTGGTGTTGCACATAGAACAGCCAGATCCCGACCGCGCCGGCGACGAAAAACACGGGAACCTGCACGAGCAGGTAATCGCGCCAGCCAATCGCCAGACACACCGCCGCGACGATGAGCGCGAGCGCAAGGTTGGTCGCGAGCACGCTGTTCCGCACGCGCCGCTTCGCGCCACGGGGCACGAAGCGCGGCTTCAGCACGAGCACGAGGAGCCAGCCAAAGCCGAACATGACGAACGGATTGCGGAAGAGCCGGTACGCGACGCGCCGTCGCACCGGAAGCGCCTGGTACTCGGACACCGTCAGCGTTGCGATGTCCCCCACCCCGCGCCGGTCGAGATCTCCCGCCGTCGCATGATGCACTGCATGCTCGTGCTGCCAGCCGCGATAGGGCAGCCACACGAGCAAACCCAAGGCAACACCTAACACGTCGTTCGCGCGGCGCGAGCGCATGAACGACCCGTGTGTGCAGTCGTGGAACACGATGAACGTGCGAATCAGAAACGCCGCCGCGGGCACGACGAGCACCAACGACAGCAACACGGAGACACGCAGCGCGAACACCATGGCGACGAGCAACGCGAGATACGGGACGACCGACGTCGCCAGGTCGACCAGGCTTCGGCCAAGCCGCGGCTTGGCGTAGTCGTCGAGGACACCCCGCCACGAGCGGGGCGAATCCGAGCCGGTCGACGAGCTGGGCGACGCCACCACAGCCCTTATAGCGGAACCGCCGGTGCGACCGTCGTCACGCGGCCGCCGGCGCACCTAGTGAAGGAACAGCCAGGCCTGGATCGGCACCTTCGTTTTCGGCGGGCCTCCCGTCAGAACGACGCTGAACTCCGGGCCGATCACGTCGAAGCTGTGGATCGTGCCGGCCGTCCCGAGCGGGAACGACGCGACGGTCTCGGCGAGTGTCGCGCCCGTGATCTTGCCGATGTCGCAGCTGACGGTCATCGCGACCGGTGCGTGCGGCCACTGGATGATCTCGAGGTTGATGCTGTTGTACGGCGCGACGTTGACGATGCCGGTCATGAAGATCTGGCCGAGCGGATCCGTCGTGAACGTCTTGAAGTACGTGGTGAGTTTCGGCGCTGCCATGACGACTCTCCGATCTCTCGTGGACTGTCATGTGCCGTCGCCGCAACTGGCACCCGTTGATGTCTTGCCGCGCGCGTGCGTCTAGCCGTTCACCTTCGGTGCGACCGGCCGCGGGAGCACCGGCTTGACGATGCCGACCGGAAGCGGCTTCGGCTCGACGACCGGCGCCGGCTTCGGCTTCCCGATCTGGAGCTCCATCCGCTGGCAGTACAGGTGCGCCTCGAGGCGCGCGGCCTGTTCGGCGGCCGGGTTGATGTCCCGCAGCCGGAAGATGCCGACGTTGAAGAGGTTCACGCGGCCGAGCTCGGTCTTCTTGTCCTGCGCGAGGAAGACGATCGCGCCGCTCAGCTCCTGGTCGGCGGTGTTCTTGCCGTTGATCACGAAGTCGTCGAACCACGTGAGCCCACGGGGCGGCGTTGGCCGCCGCCATCGTCACCTGCAGGTTCGGGAAATCGATCTTCCCGGGTTCATTGAGGATGTCATGCACGTCGCCGACGTCGTGGACGGTGATCTCCTGCGTCACGGTGAACGACTCGATCTTCATCACCTTGTCGCACGGCAGCTTGCCGAGCTCGAGACGGAAGTTCTGCGCGAGGAACGGCTTCTGCACCGTCGCCTTCGTCGCCCCCACCTTCCCGCCGGCCTTCTGGTCGCGCGTGTACTCCGGAGAGATCTTCAGACCGAGGAAGCCCGCTGTCTTCGAGCTCGCGTCGAGGGCTGGGATGGTGACCTCGCTGACGAGTGCCTTGAAGAACTGCCGCTCGCTCTTCGCATTGCCGTTCAGATCTGCGGCGACGATCGAGCCGTCCTTGCGCGAGTAGTCCTGCTTCCACGTCGCGGCGATCCAGTCGTAGACATCCTGGACGAGGCCGAAGCCGATGCTCAGGTCGAAGTCGTCGTACTTCACATTGCCGATGTGCTTCTGCGTGACGTGCGATGCCCCGTCGGTGATCGTGACGACGTCCGCGTACGCGTCGCCGCCTTCCGCCGACTTGACGAAGCCGCACGTGACCCCGTCGAGGTTGAGCGCAAAGCTGCCTGCGGCGAAGCTGCGCGTGCCTGCCATCTTCGTTCCCCCTTGGACGTGCCGCAGCTTTACGCCGGGGAGCTTACTTCACCGTGAAGTGACCGAACATCGCGGACTCGTGCGGCGGGCAGTAGTACTTGTACGCGCCCTTCTTCAAAGTCAGGTTGAACGTCTTCGTGCCGGTGAACGGCACCGTCGTGAAGTCCTTCGCGTACCCGCTCGGGCCGTCGAGGGAGAAAGCGTGGACCGGCGCCATGTCGTGGATCACGAGCTTGTACTTGCCGGCCTTGAGCGTCTTCACGACCTTGTTGTTCATCTTCAGCGTGATCGTGTAGCTGGGGCCGACGGTTCCGGTCAGCGTCGGGGTCGCGGCGTGCGCGCCGAGGGCGCCGGTCGCGGTGACGGCCGTTGCGGCGGCGAGCGACGCGGTGACGAGCAGCATGTTTCGCATTCCGTTCCTCCTCCGGGTTGAGACCCTCAGTACGACCGCCGAGGCGAAGCGGATTGCCGCGGGTACACTGCCGCCTCCGCTTGCTCGGGCCAGGCTCCGCGCAGTGGGAGCTTGTGAACCGCGTCAGATCCGGAAGGAAGCAGCGCTAAGCAATTCCTCCCAGGTGCCGCGGGTCAGCCTGGCCCGAGGAGGCGGAGACACCGCGCGGGATATGGTCCGGCCTTGAGCCGCGCGACCCTCCTCGCGACGGTGGCGATCGGCGCGGTCGCCGTCGTGTACGCGCTGCCGATGCAGTCGCCGGGCTGCGGACAGACGGCGCACTACGCCGCCATCCGCTCCTACGCGGACGGGAGCCCGACGATCGACCGGTACGCCGGCGAGACGTGCGACCTCGTCAAGAGGAACGGCCACTACTACGCCGCGAAGCAGCCGGCGCTCGACTTCTGGACGGCACCGTGGTACCTGCTGCTCCGGTCGACGGGTGCCGTTCCTCCGAACCCGAACGCGGGGCAGGCGTATCCCGCCGCGATGGTGACTGTCCCGCTGCGGGCGCTGTGGCAGATGGGTGTGTGGGCCGTGGTACTGCCGGCGGTCCTCCTACTCGTCCTCCTGCGCAGGACGGTGGAGCGGCTCGAGCCGGGACTGGGGACGGCCGCCGCGGTGACACTCGGGCTCGGGACGCTGATGCTGCCGTTCTCGACCATGTTGTTCGCGCACGTGCCCGCTGCGCTGCTCGCGTTCCTGTCATTCGCGCTGCTCTTCGGGCGCGACGCCGGGCCGTGGCGGATCGCCGCTGCGGGTGTGGCGGCCGGGCTCGCCGTCTCGACGGACGCGCCGCTCGCCGCGCCGGCGGTGCTGCTCGGCCTCTACGCGGCGTCGCGCACCCCGCACCTCCGGCGGCTGGCCGCGTTCGCCGCAGGCGGCCTCGTCGGGCTCCTGCCTCTCCTGGGCTACGACTGGTGGGCGTTCGGCACGCCGTTCCACCTCGTCTACTCGGGCGCTCCGCTCAACCCCGGACCCGGTGGGATCGAGCAGGCGACGAACAACAACGGCTTCTTCGGGCTCAACGCGCCGAATCTCCACGTCGCCGCGAACCTTCTGCTGAGCCAGCGCGGGCTGCTCGTGCTGACGCCGGTGGTCGGCGCGGGTCTGGCCGGGATCGTGCTGCTGTGGCGGCGCGGCCTCCGTTCCGAAGCAGCGCTGATCGCGGCGCTGTGCATCGTGCAGGTTCTGTGGAACTCCGGCCGCGGCGGCATCGACGTGGCGCTGGGCGGCTGGGTGCCGGGGCCGCGATTTTTGATTCCGCTGCTGCCGTTCCTCTGCTTCGCGCTCGCGCCGGCGCTGCGGCGATGGCCGGCGACCGTCGGCGTGCTCGCGCTCGTGTCCGCGGGCGCGATGCTCGTCGCGACGAGCGCGGAACCGCTGCTCTCGAACGACGACACGCACCACTGGATCGCGCGGATCAGCGACGGCAACTTCGCCGCGACGATCGTCAGCCTCAGCGGCGTCGGCCACGGCTGGCTGGCGATTCTGCCGTTCTACGGGTTCGCCGCGATTGCCGCGGCTGCGGCGATCGCAGCGACGCGACTTCCGCTCGTCCGACGTGACGTCGCCGCTCGCCGTCGCCGCGCTCGTGGCGTGGATCGCGGTCGAGCACGGCGCTCCGGCGCTGCTCGAGGTCGACCGGCTCGTCCATCAGAGCTACGGCGTCGCCGCCGCGCTCGGGCTCGTCGCGGCAGCCGTCTGGGGAATCTCGAGGCTGGCCCGCGGAGACCTGCTCGGAGCTGCGCCCGGCGCTCCTGCTGCTCGTCTTCGCGCTCCGCCGCTTCGACGAGCACACGAAATGGGCGCTGCTGGTCGCGCTCGTCGTCCTCGTCGCGCTCGCGCTCGTGAGGCCGCTCGCGGGCCGGGTGCGGCGCCCCGGCATTCCTGCTTGAATCGCTCCGTGGCCGCCCTCTACCGGAAGTACCGCCCGCAGACCTTCGAGGAGGTCGTCGGGCAGGAGCCGGTGGTGCGGACGCTGCGGAACGCGATCACGTCCGGGCAGATTCGCCAGGCGTATCTCTTCGCCGGCCCGCGCGGCACCGGCAAGACGTCGATGGCGCGGATCCTCGCGAAGGGGCTGAACTGCGCGCACGGCCCGACGGCCGAGCCAGACGGCACCTGCCACGCGTGCGTTGCGATCGCGGCGGGCACGTCGCTCGACGTGATCGAGATGGACGCGGCGTCGCAGCGCGGCATCGACGACATCCGCGAGATCCGCGACCGCGTTGTGCTCCAGCCGGTCGAGGGCCGCTACAAGGTCTACATCCTCGACGAGGCGCACCAGCTCACGGACGCCGCGTGGAACGCGCTGCTGAAGCTGATCGAGGAGCCGCCGCCGCATCTCGTCTTCGTCTTCTGCACGACCGACGTCTCGAAGGTCCTGCCGACGGTGCGTTCGCGCTGCCAGACGTTCGTCTTCCAGCGGCCGCGGCTGCAGGAACTGCTGAAGGTGCTGCGGATGATCGCGGACGCAGAAGGCATCGACGCGCCCGACCAGGCGCTCGCGCTCATCGCGCGCGGCGCGCGCGGCGCGTACCGCGACGCGGTGTCGACGCTCGACCAGCTTTCGTCCGCGACCGAGGGGAACGTCACGGTGCAGTCGGTGCTGCAGCTGCTCGGCACCGTCGAGGAGGAAGCGCTGTTCCGGCTCTGCGATCTCGTCGTCGACCGCGACACCGCGGGTGCGCTCACGTTCGTCGAAGATCTCTCGGAGCAGGGACACGATCTCGGCCGGCTCGTCTCCGATCTGATCGAGCACCTGCGCCATCTGATGCTCGTGCAGCACATGCACGAGGTGCCGGACACGCTGCCGGTGACGGAGGAGACGCGCGAGCGGCTGCGCGCGCAGGCGAATCAGCTCGGCGAGCCGACTGTCGTCCGCCTGATCGACCTGCTCGCGGTTGCGGTCGACGACATGCGCCAGGGCGGCGACCCACGGCTGCCGCTCGAGCTCGCGCTCGTGAAGGTGACGCGCCCCGGTTCCGATCTGTCGCGCGAATCCGTGAGCTACCGGCTCGAGCAGCTGGAGCAGCGCGGGCCGGTCGGTGCTCCGGCGCCGGCTGTCGTCCCCGTTGCGGCACCTCCGCGGCCTACGGAACCAACCGCGTCCGCAGCCGCGCCGCCCGACGTCGATCTCGAGCAGCTCCAGGAGGCGTGGTCGCGCACGATCCTGCCGGCGGTCGAGGAGCGCGGCGGCATCCCGGCGGCGTCGCTGCTGCGCGAAGCGCATCCGGCGCAGCTCGCGGGCAACACGCTGACGGTCGAGTTTCCGGCGAGCGCGGGATTCCATCGCTCGCTCGCGGAGGATCCGCGCAACGCGACGGTTCTCTCCGACGCGTTGTACGACGTGACCGGCCGGCGGCTCGCGCTCTCGTTCGCGGTCGGCGACGACGTGGAGGACGAGCCCGCGGCCGAGGCGGAAGGCCCGGCCGGCGAGGACGCGATCGTCGAGCTGTTGAAGGAGACACTCGACGCGAAAGAACGGAGTGACGAGACGTGAGCTTCGACATGAACAAGCTGATGCAGCAGGCCGCGGAGATGCAGCAGCAGATGGAGAAGATGCAGAAGGAAGCGGCGAACGAAGTCGCGGAGGCGTCGGTCGGCGGCGGCATGGTGAAGGTGACCGCGAACGGCGCCGGCGAGGTCATGTCGATCGTCATCTCCCCGGACGCGATCGACCCGAGCGATCCCGAAGGCCTCGCCGATCTCGTCCTCGCGGGAGTGAACGAAGCGCTCCGCGCGGCGCATGCAGCACTCGACGCAAAGGCGCAGGCGATGGTCAACGAGATGGGTCTGGGCGATTTAGGTTTGCCCGGCGCCTAACCCGCGAACGAAGCACCCGCGGCATCGCGAACCCGCCGAGACCCAATCTGGGTAGAGAGCCAACCCGCCGCGCGGAGGTGAGACCGCGCTCTCGCCGCAGCGCACACAACCAACCCCACGCGCGCCGAAGGAGGGGGCAAACGGGGGAACTCGTTCCCCCGTTACCGCGAGAAGTCCCAGACCCAGCCCCAGACGACGACGCCGATCAGGGCAAGGACGATCAGCAGCCAGATCCAGTTCGAGACGACGAGGTGACCCGGCGCAGTGCGGCGCGCCGGCTGCTCGGGAGGCTGCGAGGCCACGCTCGCACGATAGCGAGGCCTGTCCGATCGGGGCGGCTACGCTCCGGCGGTGCTGAGCCCCGCCGTCGACAATCTCGTCGCGCAGCTGACGCGGCTGCCCGGAATCGGCAGCCGCACGGCGCATCGGCTTGCGTTCCATCTCCTCCAGGTGCCGAAGGCGGAGGCGCTCGCGCTCGCCGCGGCGATCGAGGACGTGAAGGAGCGCGTCCGCTTCTGCAACGAGTGCGGCAACCTCACCGAGGAAGAGGTGTGCGCGATCTGCCTCGACGCGCGGCGCGACCGCACGAAGATCTGCGTCGTCGAGCAGCCGGTCGACCTCCTCTCGCTCGAGCGCACCGGCGAGTACCGCGGCGTCTACCACGTCCTCGGCGGCTCGCTCTCCCCGCTCGACGGCGTCGAGCCCGAGCACCTGCGGATCGACGAGCTCCTCGGCCGCGTCGAGCGGAACGGCGTCGAAGAGGTCGTGCTCGCGACGAACCCGAACATGACGGGCGAGGCGACCGCGGCGTATCTCGCCGACCGGCTCCGCGGGCGCGTCCGCGTGACGCGGCTCGCGAGCGGCCTTCCCGTCGGCGGCGACCTCGAGTACGCGGACGAGGTCACGCTCGGGCGCGCGCTCGTCGGCCGCCGCGAGATGTGACGCGCCTACACTTTCCGGCGTGACGACCCAGCTCGAATCCGCCCCTCGGGCCGGCGCTGACCCGCGCAGCCGCGACCTCGTCGTGATGAAGTTCGGCGGCACGTCGGTCGGCGACACGGCGAAGATCAAGCAGGTCGCGCGGCGGCTCGTCGGCGCGCGCGAGGCCGGCAACCGCGTCGTCGGCGTCCTCTCCGCGATGGGCGACACGACTGACGACCTGATCCGGCTCGCGCACGAGATCTCGCCGACGCCGCACCCGCGCGAGTACGACATGCTGATCTCAACCGGCGAGCGGATCTCGAACGCGCTCTGCGCGATGGCGATCCACGATCTCGGGCACGAGGCGATCTCGCTCACCGGCTCGCAGGCCGGAATCGTCACCGACGCGGTTCACGGCAAGGCGAAGATCGCGGAGATCCGGACGCAGCGGATCAACGAGGCGCTCGACCAGGAGCACATCGTCCTCGTCGCCGGCTTCCAGGGCGTCTCCGCCGACTCGCACGACGTGACGACGCTCGGCCGCGGCGGCTCGAACCTCACCGCCGTCGCGCTCGCGGCCGCGCTCGGCGCGCGCGCGTGCGAGATGTACACCGACGTCGAGGGCGTCTACACCGCCGACCCGCGAATCGTCCCGGGCGCGCGCAAGCTCGCCGCGCTCACGTACGAGGAGATGCTCGAGCTCTCGGCGAGCGGAGCGAAGGTGCTGCAGCTACGCTCGGTCGAGTTCGCGCGTAACCACGACGTGCGGCTCCATGTCCGCTCGACGTTCTCCGACGCCGACGGCACGTGGATCGTGGACGAGGAGGATCCGGTGCTCGAGAAGGCAATCATCTCCGGTGTGGCCCACACCGACTGCGAGCCGCTCTTCCGCGTGCGCGACATCGACGCCGCGCAGCTGTTCGCGCTTCTCGCCGCCGCGAGCGTCAATGTCGACACGATCCTCCAGGTCAGCTCCGACGAGATCGTCTTCAGCGCGCCGCTCGACGACCTCGCCGCGTGCGAGGAGGTGCTCGGCTCGCTCTCAGTCGACTGGTCGATGCGCGATGACCTCGGCAAGGTCAGCCTCGTCGGCGCCGGGATGAAGAGCCATCCGGGAATCGCGGCGAAGACGTTCGCGACGCTCGGAGCAGCCGGCGTCGAGCCGAAGGTCATCTCGACCTCGCCGATCAAGATCGCATGCCACGTTCCGACGGGCGACGTGCCGCGCGCCGTCGCTGCGCTTCACGACGCGTTCGAGCTGGAGACCGTCGATGCGTGACGCACGGATCGGAGTCGTCGGCGCGACCGGCGCGGTCGGAACGGTGACGCTGCGGCTGCTCGCCGAGCGCGGCTACGAGAACGTGCGCGCGCTCGCATCGTCGCGTTCCGCCGGCGGCACCGTTCCGTTCGGCGACCGCGAGCTGACGATCGAGGAGGCGACGCCGGAGACGCTCGCCGCGGGCGGGCTCGACGTCGTGCTCTTCTCCGTCGGCACGTCGGCGTCGCGCGAGCTCGTCCCGCATGCGGTGCGCGGCGGCGCGGTCGCCGTCGACAAGTCGTCCGCGTACCGGCTCGAGCCGGGGATCCCGCTCGTCGTGCCGGAGGTGAACGGCGACCGCGCGCTCGAGAACGACGGCATCGTCGCGAACCCGAACTGCTGCACGATCCCGCTGACGTGCGTGCTGAAGCCGCTGCACGACGCGGCCGGGCTGCGGCGGATCCGCGTCTCGACGTACCAGTCGGTGTCGGGCGCGGGCGCGCAGCGGATGGCGTCGCTGCTCGCGGAGCCGCAGGCGGAGCACAACCTCGCGATGGACTGGACGTGGGACGGCGACGAGACCGACGAGGAGTCGAAGCTCCGCGCGGAGTCGCGGAAGATCCTCGAGCTGCCGGAGCTGCCGATCAGCGCGACGACCGTGCGCGTTCCGGTGCTCGTCGGCCACGCCGAGTCGGTGTGGATCGAGCTCGAGGAGCCGCTCTCGCCGCAGCAGGCAACCGAACTGCTCGCCGCCGCGCCCTCTGTGCGCGTCGTCGACGTGCCCACGCCGGGCGACGCAGCGCAGACCGACGACGTCCTCGTCGGCCGCATCCGCGCCGACCGCGCCGCCGACGGCAACGGCCTCGCCCTCTTCCTCGCGTGCGACAACCTGAACAAGGGCGCCGCGCTGAACGCGATTCAGATCGCCGAGCTGCTGCTCACGCGCCAGCGCGCCGCTGCGTAGTCAGTCGTCGCTCGCCTCGAGCGACTGGCGCGGAATGTCCCAGACGACACGCCTGTCCTGCGGGCCGCGGAACAGTGCAACCGTCTGGCAGCGCAGAGCGGCGCAGCCGCCGACCAGCCAATAGCCGACTGGATAGAGCACGGCGACCAGAAACGCCCGGTACGACGTCGGGTCATAGGTGTACTCGAGCAAGAGCGCGACGCTCAGCTGGACCATCGCCAGAACGGCGATCGCGATGCCCCACGCGAGCCCGAGGCCGAACACGTCGTGGCCGAAGCCGCGGAAGATCGCCGCGAAGAACGTGAGCAGGAGCGAAAAGGTCAGCAAGACGATCCAGATCAACGACGCGACGGACTCGACCCCGATGAGCCACATCCGGCGGTTGCGCCAGTGCATCACCTCTCCGAGGTGGACGTTGAGCACCTCTCCCTGGCCGCGGGCCCAGCGCTTGCGCTGCGCCCACAGGGCGCGTGGCGTGGACGGCACCTGCATTCCGACGAGCGCGCGCGGTTCGTACGCGGTGTGCCAGCCGGCGATGAGGAGCTTCCACGTCAGGTCGATGTCCTCGGTGGCCATGCGCGACTCGTAGCCGCCCACCGCGAGAACACGCTCGCGATGGAAGAGCCCGAGCACGCCCGCGACGACGCCGACACGACCGGTGAGCGACTGCGTCCGGCGGATCAGGCCGATGATCGCCGCCGCCTCGAGCACCTGGAGCGCCTGGATCAGCCTGCCGCGGTTCGTGACGTGCGGCGCACCGGCGACCGCCGCGACGAGCGGGGAGCGCTCCATCCTCGCCACGAGGAGCGTCAGCGCCTCCGGGTGCAGGTGCGTGTCGGCGTCCGTCACCGCGACGAGCTCGTTCCGGGCCTCGCGGAAGCCGACGTTGAGCTGCTCTGCCTTGCCGCGGTTGACCGGGTCGCGGAGCACTCTGCACCGCGGATCGTCGCCGGCGGCGCGAAGCGCGACGGCCTCGGTGTCGTCGGTCGAGCCGTCGTCGAGGACGAGAACCTCGAGATGCGGGTAGTCGACGGAGAGCGCAGAGCCGATGCACGTCGCGATCACGGCCGCCTCGTTGTACGCCGGAATCAGGATCGTGACGCCCGGCCATTCGTGCTCCGGCCCAGGATCGACGGGACGTTCGTCGAGCCCGCGAAAGAGCAGGCCGCCGGTGATCCAGAGCGCCGCCGTACAGACCGGGTACAGCGCGACGAACGCGAGCATGATCTCAGCCGCGAGCCGCATACCGTTTCTCCTGACGGACGCGATCCAGGCGCAGCCCGGCGAGGAGGATCAGCGAGAGGACGGCGGAGAGCAGGGCGATCAGCAGGCCGAGCTCGATCGCGGAGCTGAAGTGCAGCACCAAACCGACGGTGACAAAGGCCACGATCCAGAGCAGCGGGCCGATCACGATGGCCAGCACCATGCGCCTGCGCGACGCCGGACGGAGCGGCTCGAATTGGACGATCGAGCGAGTCGGAATCGGTACTCACGGGCTCCGCATCATGTCAGCAGCCCAGGAGCTCAGCCGGTGCGCTGCCCGCCTGGGCTTCGTCCGGTCCACCCGGCGAGGCGGGCCGCAAACCCGGCGATTCCCGCGGAGCCCCAGTGCCACGACGGCTCGGCGGGCAGAGCCGGCGTTCCACCGGTCACGTTCTCGTACCACAGCGCGCCGACGCGATCGTGCGCGGCTCCGGCGTTGAGCGCGGCGAGCGCGGACCACGCCGCCGCCCGATTCGCGGAAGCATCGATCCCGGCGTCGGCGAGATCCGCGAGCACCCAGCCGATCCCCGCCGCGCCGCTGTCGAGCCCGACGTGAACCGGAGTGCCGAGGTCGCCCGGCAGCTCGTTCCACGCGGAGCCTGCGGTCGCGACGCGGCGAAGCCAGACGCCTGCGCGACGCGCAACGTCGCGGTAGGAGCGGTCGCCGGTCACCTGCGCCGCGCGCATGTTGACCCAGGCGATCCCGGCCGTGCCGAGTTCGAATCCGGACGAGGTTGCAGCGTTGTTGAGTGCGAGCGGCCAGCGGACGCCACCGCGGCCGTCGGCCTTGCCGTGGTCGTTGACCCAGCCGAGCAGCCGTTTCGCCGTCGTGAGGTCGACGCGAGCGTGGTCGTGGGCATAGCGCTCGAGGAACACGAACGCCGCGCCGGCCGAGCCGTTCAGGAACCCGGTCTCGAACACTCCCGGGTGCTCCGACCCCTGCGGCAACGGGAGGCGTCCGTCCCTGGTGAGCGCTCGCAGCCGGGCGGCGCCGGCGCGCGCGTATTCGCGGAACGTGCTGTCCCCGGTGGCGTCGGCGAACGTGTCGAGCGCGAGCACGATGCCCGCCTGGCCCATGCCGACGCCGTAGTACGCGACCCCGTCGGACGGGTCGTCCGTCCAGTTCCAGGAGCACTCGATCTGCGGGCAGGACGGACCCACCGCCTGCGCGACGAGCCAGCGCATGCCGCCGAGCGCGGCCGTGCGAAAGCGCGGCTCGCCGGTGAGGTTGGACAACTGGAGGAGGTAGTCGCTGATCCCGGCCGCGCCGTCGTCGTAGCTCGTGTAATGCGTCGCCGAACGCTGTCCCTCCGGGTCGGCCCAGTCCGGCCAGCGCAGCCCCCCCGACTCCGGCTCGGCGACGCCGAGCAGGAAATCGCCGGCCGCCTTCGCGGCAAACGAGGTACCGCGAGTCGTGCGTGACACCGTACGCGGCGAGCAGCCCTTCCCCGATCGACGCAGCACCGACGTCGCGGTCGGTCTGGTAGTGCGGCGCCTGGATCACCGACCGCCAGGCCCACCCTCCGGTCGGCATGAGCTCGCGGCGCGCGAGCAGCGAGTCCGCCGCCATGCGCACGACTGCAAGCGCCGCGGTCTTCGAAGGCCGTGACGCACGCGTGACGCCTCCCGTTTCACCCGACGACGACGCGGTCGTCGCGATCACGACGAAGGCCCACAGGAACAGGACTGTGACAAGACGCATTTGAGACTGTGCTGCTGCGGCGACAAGGCGTCGCGTGACCCGCGGGTATCCTATTACCCTCGAATGAAGCTATCGGCGCCGGCAGTGCTCGTCTTGAGTTGCGGCCTGGCACTCACCGCCGCCGGCTGCGGGAGGTCGGGCGCCGCCGCCTCGTGTCAGCCCGCGTCTCCCCGGGCACCGATCCCGGCGCCGGAGGTCGTGCTCACGCCCGAGGAGAAGGCGGTCTGGGCGCCGCTCCCTCCGGACCGTTCCGCGGTACCGGTGCTGCTCTACCACGGGATCGGCGCGCCGAGCGACTTCTCCAACGCGGCGGACGCGCAATACGGCGTCAATGCGTACGACTTCGCAAAGCAGATGACGCTGATCAAGCACGCCGGCTATCAGACGATCGGTCTGCAGACGTTTATCGACTTCGTCCGCGGCAAGACCGTGAAGCTCCCGCCGCGGCCGCTGCTGCTCACGTTCGACGACGCGCGCGCGGACTCGTGGACCGGCTCCGAGAGCATCCTGCACAAGCTTCACTTCACCGCCGTCATGTTCGTCGACGTCGGCCGCGTCTCGACGTGTGACCCGGAATACCTGACGTGGGACGAGCTGCGCGGGATGGAACGCACCGGCCGCTGGAACAACCAGCTCCACGCCGGGCCGAACGGGCACACGTTCATCCAGTACGGCTCGAGCGCGAGTCAGACCGGCCCGTACTACGCCTACAAGAAGCCGGGCGAGGACTTCTCACAGTGGCAGGATCGCGTGCGGTCGGACATCGAGGCCGGGCAGAAGGAGCTTGCCGAGCAGATTCCGGAGTACACGCCGCTCGCCTTCGCCCCTCCCTTCGGGGCGTACGGACAGGAAGGGACGAACGACGAGCGGATCCCCCCCGACCTCCTCGCCTGGCTCACCGGACGCTACGAGGCGGTGTTCACGCAGGACGTGAACGCGTTGGCTCATCCGGGATCGCACCAGCCTCTCGGCCGCATCCAGGTCACGCGCGCGACGAGCGGCGGCCAACTGCACTCCGAGTTGCAGACCGGCCGCTAGCCGGCTACGGCCGCTGCGGTGCCGGGGCCGGAGTGAACGCTTCGCGGACGACCCGGATCACCGACTCGCGCTTCCCTTCGACGACGGGCTGGAGACCGCCGAGCTCGAGCCGTGCGAGCTCGACGCTTCCGCGCGCGCGCACCGGCTGGAAGCCGAAGTCGGCGAGGAAGTCCGCAGGAAAGATCGTCCGGTGCACGTGGAAGCGGTCGTGGGCCGACTCGCCTTCGGGATAGCGCATACGCGAACGCCTCGAGCGCGCGTGCGCCCTTGTCCCGCACGTGCCCGATCGCGGTAAGGAAGAGCGACTGGATCACCCACGGCTTCGAAGGATCGGTGAGGTACGCGCACGTCACGAGCACGGCGTCGTCGCTCGGCGGCCCGGCGGGAAGCTCGGCCGCGCGCGGGAACACGTCCGACGGCCCGTACTGCATCGAGCCGAGCAGCCGGCCGTCGTCGTCGTAGTACACCGATCCCCACGCACCCCAATCGTCCTCGACGCCGTGGATCCAGCGGCGCTTGTCGACCGTTCGTCCGGAGCGGGACTGCCACCAGATGCAGTCGTGGCACACCGAGGGCGCGGTCGGCAGCGTCGCGTAGGTCAGCCCGGCGATCCGCGAGGTCACGGGCGCGGGCCGATCTCCTCGACGACCACGTCGACCGACGCTGCGGTGACGTCCGCCATCTGCAACAGGTACTCGCGCACGCGCTGCTGCACCGCGTGACCCAGCTCCGGAATCGACGCGCCCCAGTCGACGACGAGATGGAGCTCGACACGCGTGCCGCCGTCCTCGCCGCTGACGCGCACGCCGCCGCGCCGGCCGGGGATCGGGCTCTCCGTCAGCCCGCGCACGCCGACGACCTCGCGCGCCGCGTCGGCTGCGTAGCGGGCGAGGATGTCGGTGGAGATCGAGGCCTGGCCCTCCACTGTCCGTAGCCTACGCGCTTCGCAGCACGAGCTCGGTCGCCTCGGGCCGCGCCGCGAAGCGGAACGGCACGAAGGTCGTCCCGAGGCCCGGCGACACGTGCATCGTCGCGGCAGGCGAGCGGTAGACGCCGCGCACGTACCGCGCCGTGGGATGCGCGAGCCGGACCTTGCCGCCCGGGTACGGGACGCAGATCTGGCCGTCGTGCATGTGCCCGGCGAGCACGAGGTCGAAGCTGCCGGGCTCGAGCCGGTCGAGCACGCGCGGGAAGTGGCAAAGCAGGATCCGCAGGTCGGCGTCGCGCGACAACGTGTTCGGATCGAGCTTCTCGCTCCGCCGCACGATCATCCGCGGATGCGTGCCGGCGATCCAGACCGTGCGGCCGCGCAGCTCGAGCTCGACGCCGTCGTCGCGCAGCAGCGTCGCCGGTGCGAGCTCGCGCAGATCGGACTTCCGCGCCTGCGGATCGCGGCTGATCGCGAGGTCGTGGTTACCGAGCACCGCGAACGTCGGCACGCCGAGCCGTTCGACGAGCGCGCGCAGCTGCGGCTCGCCCGTGGGCTTCGTCAACAGGTCGCCGGTGATCACCGCGAGGTCCGGCCGTCGTTCGGCGACCCAGTCGACCGCGCGCTCGACCGCGTGCACGCCGCGCGACGGCGGCCCGAGGTGGAAGTCCGACAGATGCGCGATCCGCAGTCCGTCGAGCTCCGGCGGCAGCCCGTCGAGCGGCACGTCGAGCGTGCGCAGACGAACCCACCCCGCCTCGAACCACCCGTACGCGAGACCCGCCGCAGCGAGCCCGCCGATCGCGATCGGAAGTCTCAGACCTGCAGCTTCGCGAGCGCCGGCCGCGGGTCGACGATGTGCCGCTTGAACTTCAGCTCGGAGTCCTCAATCCCCGCGGCGACGCCGACGAGCTGCGCGAGGTGGAGGATCGGCATCCCGAACTTCTTGCCGGTCGACGCCTCGAGCTTTTGCTGCCACGCGTCGAGCGAGAGATGGCAGAGCGGGCACGGCGTCACCATCACGTCGGCACCCGCCTCCATCGCCTGCTCGATCGGCTGGATCAGCTCGCCCATCGCCGTCTCCTCGCGCGCCTGGATGATCGGGAAGCCGCAGCACTTGATCTTCGCGGGATAGTCGATCGCCTCGCCGCCGCACGCCTCGATGATCCGCTCGAGCGACCACGGACGATCCGGATCCTCGAAGCCCATGATCTTCGACGGACGGAGGATCTGGCAGCCGTAGAACGGCGCGACCTTCAGACCCTTCAGGCCCTTGTGAGCCGTCTCCTTCAGCTTCTCGTAACCCTCGCCCTCCGCGATCTCCCAGAGGAGATGCCGGACGTCGACGTTCGTCGTGTACGGAGGCACGCCGACCGACTCGAGGTTCGCGTTCACGCGCGCGCGCAGCGCATCGTCGCCGATCAGCATGAAGTTCGCCTGGCGGAGATTCAGCGTGCAGACGTTGCAGACCGTCATCAGCGTGTCGCATTCCGCGGCCTCGGCGTACGCGAGGATGCGCGCGTTCAGGTGGAGGTAGTAGTCGGGCTCCGCCTCGTGGATGTCGCCGGCGCCGCAGCAGGTGACCGCCTCGAGCTCGATGAGCTCCAGCCCGACGCGCGGCGCGAGTGCCTGCGTCGACGTGTCCAGCTCCTTCGCGGACAGCGACGCGAGACAGCCCTTGTAGTACGCAACGCGCTTCACGATGTGGTCTCCTGTGGGTCGTCGGGAAGGTACGGCTGCGGGAACGCCCCGGGCTTCGCGTAGATCTCTTCGAGCGTGCCCTCGACATGGCCGTGGCTCAGCTTCGCCAGCGCCGCCTCGCCCTGCACGTGGCCGAGCGCGCCCTGGCGGTCCTGCTCACGCGTGAGCTTGCGGAGGTTCCGCGCCTCGCCGACGTCGCGCGCGACGTGCGGCGGGAACGCGAGCCCGGCCTTGTTGTGCTTCGCGAGGTTCATCGCGAACTTCATCTGCTTGATCGACGAGACGACGCCCTGCGTCTTCGGCACGAGCTCCGTCTCGCGCAGCCAGCCGGTCGTCTCCGTCGAGCGGACGAACCACTTCGCGTGCTTCGCGCCCATGTCGCGGTCGATGCCGGCCTTGATCGCCTCGGCGCCGAGCTTCGCGATCGCGTCGCGCGGGTCGACGCCCTTCGGGCAGCGCTCGTTGCAGAAGAAGCAGCGCGTGCACTCCCAGATCCCGTGCTCGCCGCTGTACTGCTCGAGCCGCTCGACCGTCGCGCCGTCGCGCGGGTCGCCGACGAACCGCATTCCCTTCGCGAGCGCCTGCGGGCCGAGAAACTCCGGGTCGGACTCCATCGCGTTGCACTCGGAGACGCAGCAGCCGCAGTTGACGCACAGCGCCTCCTTGTGGATCACGTTCATCTGCTCCTGCGTGATCCGGTACTCGCGCCCGTCGTCCGGCCTGTCGAAGCCGGGCTGGAGGTACGGCTTCATCGCCTTGAACTTGTCCCAGAACGGATCCATGTCGACGACGAGGTCCTTCACGACGGGAAGGTTCCCCATCGCGGAGATAACCGGAATCGCACCCGACTGCGCGATGTCGTACATGCGCGTCTTGCACGCGAGCACCGCGGCGCCGTCCATACGCATGCCGCACGAGCCGCAGATCATCATCCGGCAGCTCTTGCGGTATGCGAGCGTCCCGTCCTGCTTCTCCTTGATCAGGTCGAGGCAGTCGAGCAGCGTCGCCTCGTCCGGCGCGTCGAGCTCGTACTCCTTCAGCGCGCGGTCGCCGGTCGCCGCGCTGTAGCGCCAGATCTTCAGTGCGACTTGCACTTAGCCCCCCAGTCCCGGAATCGAGCCGTTCTCGGACGTGATCGTCTGCGCAGCGGGAGGCACGGTGACGTCAACGGTATCCCCGAAGCCGGAGAGCGTGGAGGTCGCAACGACGTGCGCGGCCTTCGAGCCGGACGCCGCGGCGGCATTCGTCTGCACGCGGTGGATGTAGCCGTCGCTGCCGACCCAGACGTTGTAGACACCTGCCGCGTGCGCCGAACCGGAGGAGCCGGCGGCATGCGCGCGGTACTGCGTCGCGGAGACGCCGCCGACCGTCGCGGTTCCGAGCTCCGTGACAGTTGTGGTGCTGTTCGCGATCGCGTCGAGCGCCGCGGACGGATCTTGCGACAGCAAGGATGAGAGATCGACGCCGCCGACCGTCCCCGCCTTCTTTGCGTCGATCTTGAGCCACGTCTTGCCGGCAGGGAGCAGGATCGAGAACAGCGGCGACCGGAGGTAGATGTCGCTCCCGTCGAGAACGACATCCATCGTGCTCGAGATCGGACCTGCCGTGAAGTGCAGGTGCAGCTCGCCCTTGTGGTTCGGTGTGTCGAACGCGCCGGTGCCCGCGACGAGCACCTTCTCGCTCGAAGTCGCCGTCCCGGCGCGAACTGCAATCCGCATGGTTCCCGCGTCCACGGTCTTCTTGGCGGCGGCCTGCACCGCCGCCTTCGCCGACGTCGAGCTTGTCGTCGTCGACGTGGACTTCTTGCCGCCGCCGCAGGCTGCAACGCCGAGCGGCAGCGCGACGAGCGCGACGACGAGCGCGGCCCTGCGCAGCATCAGTACTTCCGCTCCTGCGGCTCCCACTTCGTGAACCGCACCGGCTTCGTCGACAGCTCGGGGCCGCCGTCGCGCCAGTAGACGATCGAGTGGTGCATGTAGTTCTCGTCGTCGCGCGTCGGATAGTCGTACGGCCGCGAGTGCGCGCCGCGGCTCTCCTTGCGGACGATCCCGGCGGTGACCATGCAGAGCGCGGTGTCGAGCATGTTGCCGAGCTCGATCGCCTGCGTCAGGTCGCTGTTGAAGACGTCGCCCTTGTCCTCGATGTAGACGTTCTTGTAACGCTCGCGCAGCTCCTCGATGATCTCGACCTGCCGGACCATCTGCTCCTCGCGGCGGAAGACGGCGAAGTTCTCGAGCATCGACTCGCCGAGCTCCTCGCGGATCTGCCACGGGCGCTCGCCGGTCGTGCGGTCGAGCAGCTCCTTCAGCTTCTGCTCCGCGTCGCGTTCGGCGGACTCGGGAATGTCGATCGTCGTGTGCGAGAGCGCCCATTCGGCGGCGGCGGTTCCGGCGCGGCGGCCGAACGTGATCGTCTCCATCAGCGAGTTGCCGCCGAGGCGGTTCGCACCGTGCACCGACACGCACGCGCACTCGCCGGCCGCGTAGAGACCGGTGAGCTCCGTCGCGCCGTCGCTGTCGGTCTCGATCCCACCCATGTGGTAGTGCGCTCCCGGCCGAACCGGAACCGGCTCGAAGATCGGGTCGACGCCGGCGAACGTCATCGAGAGCTCACGCGATCCGGGCAGCCGCTCGATGATCCGTTCAGCACCGAGGTGCCGCATGTCGAGCATGACGGAGCCGTTGATCCCACGGCCGGCGTCGATCTCCGTCTGCTCGGAGCGCGAGACGACGTCGCGCGATGCGAGCTCGAGCGCGTTCGGCGCGTACTTCTTCATGAAGCGCTCGCCGTCCTTGTTGATCAGATACGCACCCTCGCCGCGGCAGCCCTCCGTCAGCAGGATCCCTGTCGGATACAGCGTCGTCGGATGGAACTGCATGAACTCCATGTCCTTCAGCGGCACGCCGGAGTGCAGCGCCATCGCCGTCCCGTCGCCGGTGCAGGCGTACGCGTTCGTCGTGACGCGGTACTGGCGGCCTGCGCCGCCGGTCGCGAGCACGACGGTCTTGCCGCCGACGGTCTTCAGGCCGCCGTTCAACAGGTCCCAGCAGATGACGCCCTGGCAGCGGTCGTCGCTGAGGACCAGCTGCCACGCGAAGAACTCCTCGTAGACCTTGATGTCGCGGCGGACGACCTGCTCGTACAGCACCTGGATCAGAACGTGGCCCGTGATGTCGGCCGAGAAGATCGTGCGCGGCGAGCCGGCGGCGCCGAACGGGCGCTGCGCGAGCTTGCCGTCCTCGCGCCGCGAGAAGACCGCGCCCCAGTTCTCGAGCTGGATGATGTCGCCGGGCGCCTCAGCGGTGAAGAGCTCGATCGAGTCCTGGTCGCCGAGATAGTCGGAGCCCTTGACCGTGTCGTAGGCGTGGATCTCGGGGCTGTCGTCGGCCGCGTTGCCGAGTGCCGCGTTGATCCCGCCCTCGGCGGCGCCGGAATGCGACCGCGTCGGGTGGAGCTTCGAAACCATCGCGACATCCGCGCCGGCATCGTGTGCGGCGATCGCGGCGCGCATGCCTGCGCAGCCGGCGCCCACCACAAGGACGTCGTGCTTTCCGATCACATCACCTGACGCTATCAGGCGCGCGGCCCGGCCCCGACGAGATCGGGAGCCGCGGCGGCAAACCGCTCGAAGTTCTCACGGAACATCCGGGCGAGATCCTGCGCCTTCACGTCGTAGGCGGCCGGGTCGCGCCACGTCGAACGCGGGTCGAGCAGCGACTCGTCGACGCCGGTCACGTGCACCGGAACCTGGAGCCCGAAGACCGGATCGGTCCGGAACTCGGTTCCGTCGAGCCCACCCGACAGCGCCGCGTGGAGGAGCCCGCGCGTCGCGGCGATCGGCATCCGCCGGCCCTCGCCGTACGGCCCGCCCGTCCAGCCGGTGTTGACGAGCCAGACCGCGGAGCCGTGCTCGTCGAGCTTGCGGCCGAGCATGTCGGCGTACGTCAGCGGCGACTGCGGCAGGAACGGCGCGCCGAAGCACGTCGAGAACGTCGGCTGCGGCTCGGTGACGCCGATCTCCGTTCCGGCGAGCTTCGCGGTGAAACCGGAGAGGAAGTAGTAGAGCGCCTGCTGCCGGTCGAGCCGCGCGATCGGCGGCAGGATCCCGAAGGCGTCCGCGGTCAGCATGATCACCGACGACGGATGGCCCGCGCGCTTCGCCGGAAGCGTGTTTGCGATCTGCTCGAGCGTGTATGCCGCGCGCGTGTTCTCCGTCTTCGAGTCGTCGTCGAGGTCGACCACGCCGCCCTCGTCGAGGACGACGTTCTCGAGGATCGTCCCGTACGTGTGCGTCGTGCGGAAGATCTCCGGCTCGGCCTCGGCGGAGAGGCGGATCACCTTTGCGTAGCAGCCGCCTTCGAAGTTGAAGACG
This sequence comes from uncultured Actinomycetes bacterium, assembly GCA_963816455.1. Classification (GTDB taxonomy): domain Bacteria; phylum Actinomycetota; class Thermoleophilia; order Gaiellales; family Gaiellaceae; genus Palsa-739. The sequence goes on along the minus strand of CAWFKM010000005.1, from coordinate 78,321 downwards.
CCGGAGTCGCCCCAGCCGTGCTCGTCGTCGCCGATCAGCGCGCGGTCCGGATCCGCCGACAGCGTCGTCTTGCCCGTGCCGGAGAGACCGAAGAACACGGCCGCCTTTCCATCGGCGCCGACGTTCGCGGAGCAGTGCATCGGGAAGACGCCTTCGAGCGGAAGCCGGTCGTTCATCACCGTGAAGATCGACTTCTTGATCTCGCCCGCGTAGAACGTGCCGCCGACCAGGATCTCGGTGCGCGACGGATGGAGCACGACGAACGTCGAGGTGCGCGTGCCGTCCGCGTCCGGGTCGGCCTCGAGCGCGGGCGCGTGCAGCACAAGCGCCTGCGGCTCGAAGTCCGCGAACTCGTCGTCGGTCGGGTCGATGAACATCGTCTTCGCGAAGAGCGCGTGGTACGGGTGCGTCGTGATGACGCGGACGGCGATCCGGTGCGCCGCGTCGGCGCCGGCGAACGCGTCGACGACGTAGAGGCTCGGCTCGCGGCCGAGGAACGCGGCGACCTTCTCGCGCAAACGCTCGAAACCGTCCTCCGGGAACGGCACGTTGCCGTCCCACCAGATGCGGTTCTCGGAGCCCGGCTCGCGGACGACGAACTTGTCGCGCGGCGAGCGGCCGGTGTGCGAGCCGGTGTCGACGGCGAGCGGACCACCTTCCGCAATGCGCGCGTCGCCGCGCGCAATCGCGTGCTCGTACAGCAGCGACGTCGTCGGGTTCCGGACGACGTGACCCGTCGGTCGGATCCCATGCGGCGTGAGATCCACGCGCCCGCCGACATCCATCGTCGTCATCGGATCCGAGGCCTCCGCCGCACGTTCTCTATCGTAAGCCCAATGTCCGGTTTGCCGCAGGCAGAACCACTCGCCGACGGAGCCGTGGTCCTGCGCCCGTGGGTCGAGGCCGACGCGCCCGAGCTGGCCGCTTGTATCGACGGTGACGAGGAGATCGCGCGCTGGCTCGACCGCATCCCCCAGCCGTACTTCGAGGAGAGCGCGCTCGCCTTTATCCGCGGCGAGGCCGGGGTGGAGCGGGAGTCCCGGTTCGCAATCGCAGACGCGACGAACGGGCGGCTGCTCGGGGCGATCGGCGCCGCCTGGAGCGAGGAGCACGACGTCGCCGAGATCGGCTACTGGCTTCGCGCGGACGCGCGCGGCGGCGGCGCGATGACGTGCGCGCTGAGGCTCGTCGCGGGCTGGGCGCTGGCGAACGGCGCCGCGCGCGTGCAGCTCCGCGCCGCCGTCGACAACGCGCCGTCACGGCAGGTCGCGGAGCGCGTCGGTTTCCGGCTCGACGGCGTCATGCGCTCCGCGTACTGGAACCCGCGACTCGAGCGACGGCTCGACTGGGCGATGTACTCGCTGCTGCCGGGCGAGCTCGAATGATCCCGGTCGTCGACGGCCACAACGACGCGCTGCTGCGCGTCTGGCGGAGCGGGCACTCGCTCCGAGACCGCGACGACGACGGTCATCTCGACGTGCCGCGGATGCGCGAGGGCGGAATCGCCGCGGGCTTCTTCGCCATCTTCGTCCCGCTCGAGGACGACGCGCCGGCGGATCCGCGTGCACTCGTCGTCCAGACCGAGGACGGCTACGAGGTGCCGGTCGAGGCGGCGGTGCCGTTCGAGCGCGCGGTGCGCATCGCCGACGAGATCGCGGCGATCGCCGAGCGCGACCTCTTTCTCGTGCGGACGGTCGCGGACGTAAAACGCTGTCTCGCCGGCGAGGAGGTCGGCGCGATCCTGCATTTCGAGGGCGCGGAACCGATCGAGCCGGGCCTCGGCAATCTCGCGGCGTGGTACGAGCGCGGACTGCGCTCGATCGGGATCGTCTGGAGCCGGCCGAATGCGTTCGGCCACGGCGTTCCGTTCCGCTTTCCCGGTACGCCGGACACCGGGCCGGGACTGACCGCTGCGGGATGCGAGCTCGTGCGCGCGTGCAACGAGCTCGGCGTGATGCTCGACGTCGCGCATCTCAACGAGGCGGGATTCAACGACCTCGCGCGACTCTCGTCGGCGCCGGTCGTCGCGACGCACTGCGGTGTCCACGCTCTTTGCCCGATCCCGCGGAGCCTCACCGACGCGCAGCTCGACGCGATCCGCGACTCGGGCGGGATTGTCGGGATCGTCTTCGACATGGCGATGACGCGCGCCGACGCCGACTGGAACGACGACACGCCGATCGACACGGTGGTCGCCCACGTCGAGTACGTCGCCGAGCGGATCGGCGTCGAGCACGTCGCGCTCGGCTCCGACTTCGACGGCTGCCGCCCGCCGCCCGCGCTGGACGACGCGACCAAGGTTCCCTCGCTCCTCGACGCGCTCGCCGCGCGCGGCTGGAGCGACGACGACCTACGGGCCCTCGGTCATCGGAACTGGCTGCGCGTGCTCGCCGATACGTGGCGGTGACTCCGGCACCGAGAACTCCTGCCTGACGACGACCGCGACGCAGGCGAGGACCAGCGCCGCGCCGACGGCGACCGTCCAGGTCAGCGACTCGCCGAGGACGACTGCGCCGAGTGCGATCGCGACGACCGGGTTCACGTAGGCGTACGTCGCGACGGTTCCGAGCGGCGCGTTCTCCAGCAGCCAGACGTACGCCGTGTAGCCGATCAGCGAGCCGAACGTCACGAGGTAGATCCAGCCGCCGATCGAGCGCGTCGAGAACTCCGAGAAGTTCGGGTTCGTCGCGGCGAGCCCGATCGGGAGCAGGATCAGGCCGCCCGCGAGCATCTCCAGCGACGTCGCCGCGAACACATCGTCCGGCAGCTCGACGCGGCCCGAGAGGAACGAGCCGGCCGCCCACATCAGCGACGAGACGACGCAGAGGAGCAGCGCCCACAGCGGTGCGCCGCCGCTCGGCCGGACGAGGAATGCGAGCCCGCAGAAGCCGACGACGACCGCGATCAGCGCCGCGCGCGGCGGGCGGTCGCCTGTCGCCGTCCGCATCAGCACGATCCAGAGCGGCACCGCGCCGATAATCAATGCGGCGACTCCGGTCGGCACGTGGCGCTCCGCGACGAAGAGGACGGCGTTCGCACCGGGGAGCAGCGCGCCGATGAGCACGCACGAGCCGAGCGCGGCGCGGCTGACGCGGAAGACGCCGGGGCCGCGGCGCCACGCGGCGAACGCGGCCATCAGCAATCCCGCCGCGACGAACCGCGTGCCGACGGCGAACAGCGGCGGGATCGTCTCCCCCGCCATCTCGATCCCGAGGTAGGTCGAGCCCCAGATGAGGTAGACCGTCCCGAGCGCGACCCAGACCCGTCCGCGATGACTCACGTCGCAACACTGCCCGGTCCGGGAGAGGCTGCGGGCCGCGGGTGTCGAATCCAGTTCGGATGGACACCGCTGCCGCCGCCGCGCGCTTCCTCGACTCGCCGAAGCTCTCGGACGGGACCCGGCGCGCGTACCGCGTCGACGTCGAGGAGTTCTGCCGCTGGCTCGACGCGCGCGGGACGGCGCTCGACGCGGTCGATGTCCGCGTCCTCTCCGAGTACGCCGCGCTGCTGCGCGCGGCGCGTCCGGGTCGCACGCCGAGCCGGCTCGCGCCGACGACGATCGCACGCAAGCTCGCCGCCGTTCGCGGCTTCCTCCGTCACGCGCTCGGCGCGGCGCGCGTGCCCGACGCGCCGCTCGCGCCGCGGATCGGTCGCCGCCTCCCCGATGCGCCGCGCGAGAAGGAGGTCGAGCAGGAGCTCCTGGCGCTCGAAGGCGAGGGACCGATCGCGCTGAGGAACCGCGCGCTCGTCGAGGTCGTCTACTCCGCCGGGCTCCGCAGCGCGGAAGCGGTCGGGCTCGATCTCGCCGACGTCGACTTCGAGCAGGAGCTCATCCACGTTCGCCGCGGCAAGGGCGGCAAGGAACGCGTCGTCCCGCTCGGCGAGGAGGCGGCATTCTGGGTCGCGCAGTATCTGCGCGACGCCCGCCCGGCGTTCGCCCGCGGCGCCGAGGACGCGCTGTTCCTCTCCGTCCGCGGCCGGCGGCTCGACACGAGCACGCTCCGTCGGCTCGCGCCGCATCCGCACCGGCTGCGCCACGCGTTCGCGACGCATCTGTTGGAGGGCGGCGCCGACCTCCGGACGATCCAGGAGCTCCTCGGCCACAGCTCGCTCTCGACGACGCAGATCTACAGCCATGTCGACGCCCGCCGCCTCCGCCGCGTCTACGACAGCTCGCATCCCCGCTCGTAGAGCCAATTCCGGGCGAATGGCTGGCACCTAAACCCCGTCTGGTGCCAGCCACCTGAAGGCGATTTGGTGCCGGGCACCTCGGGGCTGTCAGGTGCCAGGCACCAGATGGAGGCGTCGCGGGCTCGAACACGAAACAGAGAAGCCGATGGATCCCGCCGTCGAGTCCTTTCTCGCGCTGTCGTCTGCGCGGCTCGCGCCGCGCACCGTCGACGCGTACAAACGCGACCTCGTGCACCTCTGTGCGTTCCTCGACGGGTCGCCGACCGACGCGACCGCCGACCGGCTCGCGGAGTACGTCGCAGCCATGCGCGCCGAGGGAAAGGCCGCGACGACGATCTCGCGTCACATCGCCGCGGTGCGATCGTTCTACCGCCACCAGGTGCTGCTCGGCACGCGTACCGACAACCCCGCAGCAGAGCTCGAGCTGCCGCGGCGGAGACGCACACTGCCGCGGACGCTCTCGCCCGGCGAGGCGGAGCGGCTGATCGAAGCCGCCGCGGGAACGACGCCGCGCTCTCTCCGCGACCGCGCGCTCGTCGAGCTTCTCTACGGCGCGGGGCTCCGCGTCAGCGAGGCCGTCGGGCTCGAGCGCTCGGCCGTCGACCTCGAGCAGCGTCTCGTCCGCTGCATCGGCAAGGGCTCGAAGGAGCGCGTCGTCCCGGTCGGGCGCGAAGCGGTCGAAGCGCTCCGCCGCTATCTCGCGCGCGGCCGCCCACACCTCGACCGGCGCCACCGGCCGGAGCTCTTCCTCAACGCGAGGGGCGGTCCGCTGACGCGCTCCGGCGCGTTCCTGATCCTGCGCCGCCTCGCCGCGGTCGCGGGGCTCGAACCGGAGCGCGTGCACCCGCACCTGCTGCGGCACTCGTTCGCAACGCATCTGCTCGAGGGCGGCGCCGACCTCCGCTCGGTGCAGGAGATGCTCGGCCACGCGGATCTCGCCACGACCGAGCTGTATACGCACGTCTCCGACCGCCGCCGCCGCGAGCTCTACTTCCAGGCGCACCCGCACGCCCGCGAAAAAAACAAAGGCTTAGTCTCTTCTTCGGCGCGCGGCGCTTCAGCTGCTGCGCGACACCGGACGCGGCGCGGCGAAACTCCGCGTCGCCCTCGTCGTCGTCGGCAAGACCTTCGAGCAGGACGATCGTGTTGCGCTCCGGCGATCCGTTCTTGAGACAGAGCACGGCGAGACGGCGCACGGCGGCGTTCCCGTCGCTCGTCACCATCGTGTGCAGCAGCGAGCGAACGCCGTTGACGGTGCTCGGATGATCGCGCGAGAGCAGCTCGAGCGACAGCAGCGCGGAACCGCGGCACGCGGGACTCTCGTCGTCGAGGCCGCGGCGCAGCAGCTCCTCCTTCGCGCGCCAGCGGAACTGGCCGATCGCGCGGAACGCGACCGCGCGCTCGCGGAAGTCCGCGCTGCGCGCGGCGGACTCGAGCTCCTCGCCCCACTCCGACCGCAGATCGGCGAGCTCGCGCTCCGAGCCGGCCTGCGCGAGCGTGTCGGCGCTCGCCGCCGCCTCCGCGAGCGTCATGCGTGCACCGCTCCCAACCGGCTGCGGCGAGGATCGCCCGAATCGAGCGCTCGACGTCGTCGTCGTTCGTCCGCCAGTTCGAGACGGAGATCCGCATCGCGTGCTCGCCGTTCCATTCGGTGCCGCCGAGCCAGCACGTTCCTTCGTCCTGCACCGCCGCGATCACGGCGCGTGTCCGTTCGCCGTCGCCGAACCGGACGAGAACCTGGTTGAGCACGACGTCGTTCACGATCGTCGCACCCGCCGCGTCGCAGCTCCTCCGCGAACCGGCGCGCGTGCACGCAGCAGCGCTCGACGAGATCGGCGACGCCGCTCCGTCCGAGCGAGCGCAGCGCCGCGTAGACCGCGAAGCCGCGCGCTCGACGCGAGAACTCCGGCGTCCAGTCGACCTCGTCGCGCTCGCGCTTGTCCTCCGCGTGGACGAGATACGCGGCCGTGACGCTGAGCGCGGCGCGGTGCGCGTCGGGATGCGCGCAGAACGCGACGCCCGAGTCGTACGGGACGTTCAGCCACTTGTGACAGTCGGTCGCCCACGAGTCGGCGCGCTCCGAGCCGCGCACGAGGTGACGGAGCGACGGCGACGCCGCCGCCCAGAGACCGAACGCGCCGTCGACGTGGAGCCACGCGCCGGACGTCCTCCACCGCGTCGGCGATCTCGTCGAGCGGATCGAACGCGCCGGTGTTCACCTCGCCGGCCTGCGCGCAGACGATCGTCGGGCCGGAGCCGGCGCGAGCGCCGCGCGCAACGCGTCGACGCGCATCCGTCCCTGGTCGTCCGCGTCGACGACGACGAGCGACGACGCGCCGATGCCGAGCAGCCGCAGCGCGCGGTCGACGGTGACGTGGCGCTTCGCGCCGACGACGACGCGGATCGGCGGCCCGCCGGCGAGCCCGTTCGCAGCGACGTCCCAGCCGGCGCCCGCGAGCACGTGGTGCCGCGCCGCCGCGAGTGCCGTCACGTGCGCCATCTGGCAACCCGTCACAAACGCGACGGAGACGTCGGCCGGAAGCGCGAGCAGCTCGGCGAGCCAGCCGCGGCAGACCTCCTCGACGACCGCGGCCGCAGGCCCGCCGGCATAGAGCCCGGCGTTCTGGTCCCAGACCGACGCGAGCATGTCGGCGGCCACCGCCGCCGGGACGCCGCCGCCGATCACGAAGCCGAAGTAGCGGCCCGACGGGATCCCGACGAGACCCGGATCCGCGGCCGAGACGAGCGCCGCGACGACATCTTCCGCCCCAACACCGTTCTCCGGCAACGGCCCACCGAGCGCCGCCGTCAAAGACGCGACGTCGGCCTCGGCGCGGATCGGCCGCTCGTCGAGCGTCTCGACGAAATCCGCAGCGTGCTCGGCGACCTGCCGGAAGAGCTCGCGCTCGGTCATTCCGGCGACTCTACCCGCTGCGTCTGTAGATTCAGCCCGTGCCGCACCGCGTCGTATTGATCCCCGGAGACGGGACCGGCCCCGAGCTGACGGAGGCGACGCGTCGCGTTCTCGAGGCGACGGGCGTCGAGTTCGAGTGGGACGTCCGCGACGCCGGCGCCGACGTGATGGAGCAGTACGGCGGCAATCCGCTGCCGCCGCCGGTGCTCGACGCGATCCGCGAGGCCGGTGTCGCGCTGAAGGGGCCGATCACGACCCCGGTCGGCGGCGGCTTCCGCTCGGTGAACGTCGCGCTCCGCAAGGAGCTCGACATGTACGCGCAGATCCGCCCGTGCAAGTCGTACCCCGGCGTCCGCAGCCGCTTCCAGGACGTCGACCTGATCATCGTGCGCGAGAACACCGAGGACCTCTACGCCGGCATCGAGTACGAGCAGGGAACGCCGGACGCCGAGGAGCTGATCTCGTGGATCGAGGCGCACGGCGGCGCGCTCCGCCACCGCGACGCCGGGCATCTCGATCAAGCCGATCTCGATCACCGGCACGCGCCGCATCTTCGAGTTCGCATTCGACTACGCGCGCAAGAACGGCCGCCGCAAGATCACCTGCGTCCACAAGGCGAACATCATGAAGTTCAGCGACGGCCTCTGGCTGCACGTCGCGCGCGAGGTCGCCGCGGAGAACACCGACATCGAATTCGACGACCGCATCGTCGACAACATGTGCATGCAGCTCGTGCAGCGGCCCGAGGAGTACGACGTCCTCGTGCTGCCGAACCTCTACGGCGACGTCCTCTCCGATCTGTGTGCCGGGATGATCGGCGGGCTCGGCGTCGCGCCGGGAGCGAACTACGGCGAGAACGTCGCGGTCTTCGAGCCCACGCACGGCTCCGCGCCGAAGTACACGGGACAGAACAAGGTGAACCCGATCGCGGAGCTGCTCTCGGGGATGCTGATGCTCCGCCACCTCGGCGAGCAGGACGCGGCGCAGCGGCTCGAGGCCGCGATCGCCGCCGTGATCGCCGAGGGCGCGAGCCTCACCTACGACATGAAGCCGAGCCGCGACGATCCGACGGCGGTCGGGACGAGCCAGGTCGCCGACGCGATCATCGAGAAGCTGGAAGCCGAGGTGCCGGTATGAGCAGCAGACGCAAGATCACCGTCGTCGGAGCCGGGAACGTCGGCGCGACGTGCGCGCAGGTGCTGGCGACGCGCGATTACGCGGACGTCGTCCTCGTCGACATCAAGGAAGGCCTGCCGCAGGGCAAGGCGCTGGACATCAACCAGATGGGCGCCGTGCTCGGCTACGAGCCGAACGTCACCGGCTCGAACGGCTACGAGGAGACCGCCGGCTCGACGGTCGTCGTCGTCACCGCCGGCCTCCCGCGCTCGCCCGGCATGTCGCGCGACGACCTCGTCTCGACGAACGAGAAGATCGTCAAGGACGTCACGGAGAAGGTCACCGCGCAGAGCCCCGACGCGATTCTCATCGTCGTCTCGAATCCGCTCGACGCGATGTGCCACGTCGCGAAGAACGTCTCCGGCTGGGACAAGCACCGCGTGTTCGGCATGGCGGGGATCCTCGACACCGCGCGCTTTTCCACGTTCATCGCGTGGGAGACCGGCGCGTCGGTGAAGGACGTGCGTGCGGTCGTGCTCGGCGGCCACGGCGACCAGATGGTTCCCGTCGTCTCCGCGACGACCGTCGGCGGCGTGCCGCTGCGCAAGCTCGTCGCCGAGGACAAGATCCAGGCGATGGTCGAGCGCACCGCGAAGGGCGGCGGCGAGCTCGTGAACCTGATGGGCACGTCGGCGTGGTACGCACCTGGCGCCGCCGCGGCACAGATGGTCGACTCGATCATGCTCGACGAGAAGCGCGTCCTCCCGTGCACCGCATATCTCGAGGGCGAATACGGGATCGACGGCCTCTACATGGGCGTCCCCGTGAAGCTCGGCCCGTCCGGGATCGAGCAGATCGTCGAGCTGGATCTCAGCGACGACGAACAGACCGCGCTCGCCGCGTCGTCCGCCGCCGTCCGCGAGGTCGTCGGCGTCCTGACCACGTAGTGGATCTCGGGCTCACCGGACGCACGGCGATCGTCTGCGGCGCGTCGTCCGGGCTCGGGCTCGCGAGCGCGGAGGCACTTGCGCGCGAGGGCGCGAACGTCGGGATGCTCGCGCGCCGGCGCGACCTGCTCGAGACGGAGGCGGCACGCATCGGCGGGCTCGCGCTGCCGGGCGACGTCACCTCCGAGGACGACCTCGAGCACGCGGTCGCGAAGACGGTCGAGACGTACGGCGGCGTCGACATTCTCGTCTGGAACAGCGGCGGCCCGACGCCCGGCCCGGGGGTCGGCGTCACGCCCGAGTCGATCCGCGGCGCGCTCGAGCTGCTGATGGTGCCCGCGGTCCGGCTCGTCGCACTCTGCCTGCCGCATCTCGAGCGCAGTCCCGCCGGGCGCATCATCGGGATCACCTCGATCGCCGCGAAGGAGCCGACCGCGCACCTCGCGCTGTCGAACTCGATCCGTCCCGGCCTCACCGGCTGGTTCAAGACCCTCTCGAACGAGCTCGGCCCGCAGGGGATCACCGTCAACTGCGTCGCCCCGGGCCGGATCGCGACCGCCCGCCTCGAGGAGCTGTATCCGGGCGGGCCGACCGAGGACGCGCTGACCGAGATCCCGCTTCGCCGCTGGGGAACGACGGAGGAGTTCGGCGACGTCGTCTGCTTCCTCGCGTCCGACCGGGCCCGCTACGTCACCGGCCAGACCCTGGCCGTCGACGGCGGGCTGCAGCGCTTTCTCTTCTAGGCGCCGAACCGTCCTAATCCGGCTACCCTGCCGCCGGTGACGCGCCTCCTCCTACCCGCCCGCATCGCGGGGGCCGTCGTCGCGCTGGTCGCCGTGGCGCTCGTCGCCCTCTATCTCTGGCCGTCGAACGACTTTCTGCTGCTGCCGGATCCGGCGCATCCGGTCGCGCCGCTGGTGAAGGTTCAGGGCGGCAAGGATTCGACGGGACCCGGCGGCATCTACTTCGTCGACGTCGTTGAGCGCCGCGCGAGCATGCTCGAGCGCCTCTTCCCGTCGATCCGTTCCGGCGCGACGCTGATCCCGGCGAAGTTGATCGTGCCGCCCGGCGTCAGCGACGCGCAGCAGCGCGAGGCCGACCTGCAGGAGATGACGACGTCGCAGCGCGTCGCAGCGGCGGTCGCATTACGCAAGCTCGGCTACCACGTCATCGCGAAGCCGGACGGCGTGATCATCGACGCGGTCGAGCTCGGGACGAACGCCGCAGGGAAGCTGCACCCGACCGACGTGATCGTCTCCGTGAACGGCGCTCCGACACTCACGATCGCGGCGCTCCGCACGGAGCTCGCGAAGGTCAAGCCGGGCGACACCGTCTCGCTCGGCGTGCGCCGCGACGGCACGACCAAGACGGTCGACGTCAAGACGATCGCCGACCCGCTTGCCCCGCACCGCGCGCTCGTCGGCTTCACGCCGGACCAGTCGGCCGACATCCGCCTGCCGCTGAAGGTCCAGATCGACGCGCGCGGCGTCGGCGGGCCGTCGGCCGGTCTCGCGTTCGCGCTCCAGGTGATGGAGGAGCTCGGCAAGAACGTCTCGCGTGGCTACCGCGTCGCAGCGACCGGACAGATGGAGCTCAACGGCGCGGTCTCGCCGATCGGCGGGGTGAAGCAGAAGACGCTCGGCGTCCGGAAGGCGAAAGCGGACGTGTTCCTCGTGCCGGCTGGGGATAACGCCCGCGAAGCGCTGCGCTACGCGCACGGGCTCCGAATCATCGCTGTGAACAGTTTTGCACAGGCGTTGCATGCGCTGGCAACGCTGCCGCCGAAGCGCTGACGACCGTCGTTTTCGCGTCTCGCGAAACTCCCGGAAATTCGTCAGTTTTCGTCCTGGACAACCATTGAACCGGCGACGGTGCGCCCTATGATCGCTCCTCGTACCGCCCCGCCCACTCTTTAGAGAAAGACAGATGAGCAACCGATCAGACGCGACGTGCAGCGATTGCTACTTCCGCCGTGCCGGCCTTTGCGCCCTCCCCGGCGAGACGATCTGTCCGACGTTTCGCTCGACCAGCGCGGGACGACTTGCGCCGCCGAAGCAGCCGCGGCTCGTGCCGCGTCCGGTGGTCGCCGCGAGCGCTGCGGCCTAGACCGCGGAGGTCTCGCGCGCGCCGTTCAGCAGCGGCGCGAGGCGTGAGACGCCTTCGGCGATCTCCGCAGGCGAGACGAAGCTGAACGCGAGCCGCATCGACCTGTCGCCGCCCGCGCCCTTCGCGAAGAAGTCGGTGCCCTTGACGAACGTGACGCCCGCCGGCTCCGCAAGGGCGAGCAGCTCGTCGGTGGACGGACCGGACGGCGTGTCGACCCAGACGAAGTAGCCGCCTTCGGGCCGGCTGACCGTCGCGTCCTCGGGCAGGTGCGCGTCGAGCGCCTCGAGCATCGCGTCGCGGCGCGCGCGCAGCAGTCCGTTCACGCGCACGAGGTTCGGCTCGAAGTTGCCGCGCGCGACGAACTCGTGCACCGTCGCCTGCGTCAGGAACGGCGGCGAGATGTACGTCGACACCGCGAGCGCCTCGATCTGCGCCGCGAGCGCGGGCGGCAGCACGAAGTAGCCGACGCGCACGCCGGGAGCGATCGTCTTCGAGAACGACGACGCGTACGCGACACGCTCGCCGCCGTTCGCACGGTCGAGGTCGAACAGCAGCGACGGCGCGATGCCTTCGTAGCGGCAGAGCCCGTACGGGTCGTCCTCGAGCACGAGCACGTCGTACTCGGCCGCGAGCTCGACGACGCGCTTGCGGCGCTCCTCCGAGAGCGTGCGGCCGCTCGGGTTCTGGAACGTCGCGATCGTGTAGAGAAACGCCGGCTTCTCGCCCGACGCGAGCGCCTGCTCCAGCGCGTCCGGCAGCAGCCCGTCGTCGTCCATCGGCAGTCCGACGACCTCGGCGCCGCGCTGCGCGAGGATCTTCAGCGGCCGGTCGTACGTCGGCGCCTCGACGAGGACGCGCGTGCCCGGCCTGACGAGCTGCTCGACGAGGAAGACGAAGCCCTGGAGCGAGCCGCTCGTGACGACGACGCGGCCCGGCTCGACGCCGTGGCGCGCGGCGATCCACTCGCGCAGCGGGCCGTAGCCGCCGCCCGGCCCGTAGAGCAGGATCGTCGTCCCGTCGCGCTCGACGGCGGCGCGCGCGCAGTCCGCCAGCTCGGCGACGGGAAGGCACTCGGGCGCCGGAACGCCGCGGGCGAAGGAGACGACGGCCATGGCTTCCAGCCTACCGCCGCGGCGTACGCGGTCGGCGACGAGCTGCGCGACCTCGGTCGGCGTCGTGCCGACCTCGATCCCGCGCGCCTCGAGCGCCTCTTTCTTCGCCTGCGCGGTCCCGGACGAGCCGGAGATGATCGCGCCTGCGTGGCCCATCGTCTTGCCGGGCGGCGCCGAGAAGCCGGCGATGTACGACAGCACCGGCTTCGTCACGTTCGCCGCGATGAACTCGGCCGCCTTCTCCTCCTCGTCGCCGCCGATCTCGCCGACCATCACGATCAGCTCGGTCTGCGGATCGGCCTCGAACTTCGCGAGGACGTCGATGAACGACGAGCCGACGACGGGATCGCCGCCGATGCCGACGATCGTCGAGTTGCCGAGCCCGAGCTGCGTCAGCTCGTGGCCGATCTGGTACGTCAGCGTTCCCGAGCGCGACACGAGGCCGACGGTTCCCTCGCTGAAGATCTCCGCCGGGATGATCCCGACGTTCGCCTTGCCGGGCGAGAGGACGCCGGGGCAGTTCGGGCCGATCATCGTCACGCCCTTCGGCTTGAAGTACGTGTACGCGTTCAGCATCTCGTGGACCGGCACGTGCTCGGTGATGCAGATGACGATGCCGATGCCGGCGTCGACCGCCTCGTAGATCGCGTCGGCGGCGAAGCGCGCCGGGACGAAGATCAGCGTCGTGTTCGCGCCCGCCTCGGCGACGGCTTCGGCGACGGTGTCGAAGACGGGGACGCCGTCGACGTCCTGGCCGCCCTTTCCCGGCGTGACGCCTGCGACGAGGTTCGTGCCGTACGCGCGGTTGCGCAGGCCGTGGAAGCGGCCCTCGCTGCCGGTCAGTCCCTGGACGACGAGCCGCGTGTCGTTGTCGACGATGACTGCCACTACGCCTTCACGCCCTTCAGCACGAGCGTCGGCAGCGCCATCGTTCCGTCGACGATGCGGTCGGCGAGCAGCTCGCGCACGCGCGCAGCGTCGGCGCCTTCGCAGCCGACGCGCGCGAGCCACGACTCGATGTCGAGCGGCCGCTCCATGAAGACCTCGGCCGCGACGGTGAGTCCCGCGAGCTCGAAGAAGCTGTGCCACTCCGCGACCGAGTAGTTGCGCACGTGGCTCGGGTCGCGCACGCGGTCGGCTTCTTCCGACGATTCGCTGACGAACGTGTTGTCGCAGATCACGACGCGGCTGCCTGCGACGCGCGCCATCTCCTTCACCGCGGCGACGACGTCCTGGAAGTGATGCGCGGCGATGCGGCACGCGACCGCGTCGAAGCTTCCGTCCGCGAACGGCAGATGCTCCGCCGGCCCGATCACGTCGGGCTGCATCCCCGGCGCGGGATCGACGGTGACGACGGTCGCGCCGGCCTCGCGCAGCCGCCGCGCGACGTGGCCGCCGCCGGTCGCGACGTCCAGCACCGTCACGCCGTCGCCCGGCTCGCACCACTCGACCACGAGGTCGAGATCGTCGCCCGACGCGTGAATCGCACTGTCGCGGTACGCCTGCGCGCGCTCGTTCCAGACGAGTTGCTGCTCCGACGCCGGCAAAGCCGGCATCTCCGCTTCGCGGGCTCCGTCGAGCCTACGCCCGCCCGTCACTTGGCCAGCTCCACCGCGCGCCGTGCTCCGTCGAGCATCGTCGCCTCGGGATGGATGTTCGCGTTCCCCGCGTCGGCGAGGATCGCGCGGCCCTCCTCCGCGTTCGTCCCGTCGAGCCGGACGACGATCGGGTACTGCGACATGTCGAGCCGGTCGAGTGCCTCGAGGATCCCGCGCGCGACCTCGTCGCAGCGCGTGATGCCGCCGAAGATGTTGAAGAAGATCGACTTCACCTGCGGGTCGCGCGTGATCACCTCGAGCGCGTCGACGACGCCTTCCGCCGAGCCGCCGCCGCCGAGGTCGCAGAAGTTCGCCGGCGTACCGCCGACATGCGCGACGACGTCGACGGTCGACATCGAGAGCCCCGCGCCGTTGCCGCAGATGCCGACGGTGCCGTCGAGCTTCACGTACGTGACGCCCTTCTCGCGCGCGAACGTCTCGAGCGGATCGGCCGCCGCGGTGTCGCGCATCTCGGCGATGTCGGGATGCCGGAAGAGCGCGTTCTCGTCGACGGTGAACTTGGAATCGAGCGCCTTGACCTCACCGTCCGGCGTGACGATCAGCGGGTTGATCTCGCAGAGCATCGCGTCGAACTGGACGAACGCGCGGTACAGCCGCTCGACGATCGCGGCGATCTGCTTCTGCTCCGACGGATCCTCGACCTTCGCGCCGTAGATCAGCCGCCGCGCGACCCACGGCTGGTAGCCCTCGGACGGATCGAGGTGCAGGCGGATGAGCGCCTCGGGATTCTCCTCGGCGACCTGCTCGATCTCGACGCCGCCCTGCGTCGTGAACATGAACAGCGGCTTCTTCGCGCCGCGGTCGAACGTGACCGAGAGGTAGTACTCCTTCGCGATGTCGGACGCCTTCTCGATCCAGAGGCGGCGGACGATGTGGCCGTTGATGTCGAGGCCGAGGATGTCCTTCGCCTTCTGCTCCGCGTCGTCGACGCTGTCCGCGAGCTTGACGCCGCCGGCCTTGCCGCGGCCGCCGGTCAGCACCTGCGCCTTGACGACGACCGGAACGCCGATCTCCTGCGCGGCGGCGCGGGCCTCCTGCGGCGTGTCTGCGCGGCGTCCTTCCGACACCGGAATGCCGACGCGCCGGAACAACTCCTTGCCCTGATACTCGTAAAGGTCCACCGGCGTCGGACTCTAGCGACGTGCATAGACTCGAGGCCCGTGGACGCGATCGTCACCGAGAACCTCGAGAAGCGGTACAAGACCGTCCAGGCGCTCGACGGCGTGTCGTTCGCGGTGCGCGAGGGCGAGGTCTTCGGGCTACTCGGTCCGAACGGCGCCGGAAAATCGACGACCGTGCGCGTGCTGACGACGCTGACCCGCCCGGACTCCGGGCGCGCGATCGTCGCCGGCGAGGACGTCGTCCGGCATCCGAACCGCGTCCGGCATGCGATCGGCTACGTCGCGCAGGACTCGGGCGTCGACTGGGAGGCGACCGGCCGCGAGAACCTGCTCCTCCAGGGGCGGATCCACGGAATGGCCGGCGTGCCGCTGCGCAAGCGCGTCGACGAGCTGCTCGAGCTGCTCGGCCTCACCGACGCGGCCGACCGCGTCGCGCGCGGCTACTCCGGCGGCATGAAGCGCCGCCTCGACATCGCGCTCGGCCTCGTCCACGCGCCACGCGTCCTCTTCCTCGACGAGCCGACGACGGGTCTCGACCCGGAGGCGCGCGCCGCGATGTGGGTCGAGGTCGAGCGGCTCGCGGAGCAGGAGAACCTGACGATCCTGCTCACGACGCACTACCTCGAGGAGGCCGACCGGCTCGCGGAGCGCGTCGCGATCGTCAGCCGCGGCAAGATCGTCGTCGAGGGAACGCCGGACGAGCTGAAGGCCGGGCTGCACGGCGAGTCGGTGACGGTCGAGCTCGAGGACGAGAACGGCCGCGCGAACGAGGCGGCGGCCGTCGTGCGCGCGCTCGACGGCATGAGCGAGGTTCTCGTCGAGGGCCGCCACGTCCGCGCACGCGTGCCGAACGGCGCGCAGGCGATCCCGGCGATCCTCTCCGCGCTCGACGGCCGCGGCTTCCCCGTCGCGGCGGTCACGACGGCGCGTCCGTCGCTCGACGACGTCTACCTCCACTACACCGGCCGCGAGTTCGCCGCCGAGGACGAGGAGGGAAAGAAGTGAGTGCAGACGATCCGCCAGACCGCGTGGATGGTCGCGCGCCAGGGACGCAACCTGATGCGTGAGCCGATCTGGATCGTGATGATGGTCGTCCAGCCGATGATCTGGCTGCTGCTCTACGGGCAGCTGTACTCGAAGGTGACGCCGTTGCGCGGCGGCGCCGGCAGCTACGTCGAGTTCCTCGCGCCGGGGGTCATCTGCATGAACGCGTTCTTCGGCGGCTCGTGGTCCGGGATGGCGATGATCTCCGACCTTGACCGCCACGTGATCGACCGCTTTCTCGCAGCGCCCGCGTCGCGGCTCGCGATCATCCTCTCGCAGGTCGTCCGCGCGGGGATCACCGCGATCCTCCAGGCGATCATCCTCCTCGCCGTCGGCTATCTCCTCGGCGTGCGCGTCCACGGCGGCGTGCTCGGGTTCTTCGTCGTGTTCGCCGCGGCATTCCTGCTCGCGACCGTCTTCGCCGGGTTCTCGCACGGCGTCGCGCTGCTCGTGCGCCGCGACGCGTCGATGATCGCGTCGGCGAACTTCGTCAGCCTGCCGCTGATGTTCCTCTCGACGATCCTGATCGGGGCGGCGCTGATGCCGGGCTGGATCAGGGAGGTCTCGCGCTTCAACCCGGTGAACTGGGGCGTCCAGGCGGCGCGGAACGCCGTCGTCTACGACGGCCCCTGGGACACGACCGCCGTCTACCTCCTGCTGCTGCTCGCGGCGACTGCGGCCACGTCGGCGTTCGCGACGTGGAGCTTCCGCGCGTACCAGCGCTCGATCTAGGCCTCGATCGGCCTTGACGAGCGCCCGCCGCGTCGTGCATCATGCAATCGGTTGCATGGCGACGAAGGCAGACACCATCGCGGATATCGCCCGGATCGCCGGAGTCTCCAAGTCGACGGTCTCGCGGGCCCTGAACGACAGCCCGCTGATCGGCGACGAGACGAAGGACAAGATCCGGGCGATCGCCGCGGAGCACGACTTCCACCTCAACGCCCCGGCCCGCCGGCTTCGCCTGAAGCAGAGCAACGCGATCGCGTTCGTGACCTACCCGTACAAGACGGATTCCGGCATCCCGGACGTCTTCATGCTCGAGATGATGAGCGGCGTCTCGGGCGCGCTTCACGGCGAGGGCTACGACCTCCTCGTCGTCCCGACGCACCCGACCGACACGACCTGGGTGCGCGAGTACCTCGATGCGGGGCGCGTCGACGGCTTCGTCCTCCTCGCGGCGACCTGCACCGAAGCCCATCTCGAGGCGTTGCTCGATCTGAAGGCGCCGTTCATCACCTGGGGCGTCCTGCCCTGGGGCGAAGGCCAGTCGACGGTCAGCGGCGACAGCGTCAACGGCGGCCGGCTCGCAACCGAGCACCTGCTCGAGACCGGCCGCGGCCGGATCGCGTTCCTCGGCGGGCCAGCAGAAGCGCCCGAGATCAGAGACCGCTACCGCGGCTACGAGGCCGCCCTCGCCGCCGCCGGCAAGCCGGCCGACCCGGCCCTCGTCGCGCACGCGTGGTGGTCGGAGGAGTCGGCCGCGAAGGAGATGCGCGGGTTGCTCGAGCGGGCACCCGATCTCGACGCGGTCTTCGTGACCAGCGACCTGATGGCCTTCGCCGCGATGGACGTGATTCGCGAGCTCGGGCGCCGCGTGCCGGACGACGTCGCGGTCGTCGGCTACGACGACGTTTCCCTCGCGCGGTACAGCAACCCGCCCTTGACGACGATTCGCCAGAACGGCCCGCTGGCCGGCCAGCTTCTTGCCCGGAACCTGATCGAGCACATCCGAACGGGCGTCGTCACGAACGTCTCGATCCCGGCCGAGCTCGTCGTCAGGGACTCGACATGAGAGCCGTATTTTTTTCCAGATTGTTGCAATCGGTTGCACGCGAAAGGAGCCGTCGATGATCCCGCTCCACCGGTCCGCGTTCGAGGCGTTCTCCGCGCCGCGCACCCGCCGCGTCTACGACGCGCCGCAGGTCGTCGTCCGGACGAGCCGCTTCGCGTTCCTCGCGCGGCTATTCGCCCGCGACCACGCAGATGACCTGGCCGTACGCGACGGGCTCACCCGCCGCAACGGACAAGCTGCGTGACCGTCCCGCCCTGGTGGGCGTGGACCTCGTTCTCCATCTTCATCGCCTCGACGATGCAGAGCACCTGGCCGGCGGCGACCTCGTCGCCCTCGGCGACCGCGACCGCGAGCACCGTCCCCTGCATCGGGGAGACAACGGCATCCCGCCCGCCATGCGCGCCCCCCGCGGCATGGGAGCGTTCGCGCCGACGCCGTGCGAGCTCGCGCCACGCCGGCTCGGGCTCGGTGACCCGCACCTCGAAGCGCCGCCCGTCGACCTCGACGATGCGAACGCTGTCGACCGTCCGCGCCGAAGCGCCTGAGCCGGAGGGCGCAGCCGGCCCGACTGCGAGCTCATCCGACTCGACGAGGCCTGCGCACGTCTCGGCCCGGATGAAGCACTCGTGCGAGAGCAGCGCCTTGTGGAACTCGATCAGCGTCGTCGGCCCCTCGATCGCGAACTCGTCGAGCGCGCGCAGCATCCGCCGGCGCGCATGCTCGCGATCCGCGCCGTGCACGATCAGCTTCGCGATCAGCGGATCGTAGTCGCCTGAGATTTCGTTCCCAGCGGCGACGCCGGAGTCGACGCGGACGCCGCGGCCCGGCCGGCTCGCGGTACGCGGTGACGAGTCCCGGCGTCGGCAGAAATCCGCGCGACGCGTCCTCGGCGTTGATCCGGCACTCGATCGCGTGCCCGCGCAGCTCGATCTCGTCCTGCGTCACCGAGAGCGGCTCGCCGAGCGCGATGCGCACCTGTTCACGCACGAGGTCGATGCCGGTGACCATCTCCGTGACGGTGTGCTCGACCTGGATGCGCGTGTTCATCTCCATGAAGAAGTAGTCGCCGTCCGCGGTGAGCAGGCCTTCGATCGTCCCGGCCGAGCGGTAGCCGGCGGCGCGCGCGGCCTCGACGCCGATCGCGCCGATGCGCGCGCGCAGCGCATCGTCGACGGCCGGCGACGGCGACTCCTCGACGAGCTTCTGGTGGCGACGCTGGATCGTGCAGTCGCGCTCGCCGAGATGGACGACGTTGCCGTGCGCGTCCGCGAGCACCTGCACCTCGACGTGGCGCGGGTCGAGGATCAGCTTCTCGACGTAGACGTCCGGGTTCGCGAAGTACGACTGGCCCTGGCGGCGGGCGGTCTCGAACGCCTTCTCCGCGCCGTCCGCGCTCTCGACGATCTCCATTCCCTTGCCGCCGCCGCCGGCGGCCGCCTTGATCAGCAGCGGGTACCCGATCGACTCGCCGAGCGCGAGCAGCTCGTCGACCGACCCGACCGGTTCCGTCGTGCCCGGGATGATCGGGACGCCGGCCGCCTGCATCGCCCGCCGCGCGCGCGTCTTCTCGCCCATCAGCTCGATCGCCGCCGGCGGCGGGCCGATCCAGACGAGGCCGGCGTCCTCGACCGCGCGCGCGAACGCCGCGTTCTCGGCGAGGAACCCGTAGCCGGGGTGCACCGCACCCGCGCTCGCGCGCCGCGCCGTCTCCACGAGCCGGTCGATTCGCA
Source organism: uncultured Actinomycetes bacterium (assembly GCA_963816455.1). Taxonomy (GTDB): domain Bacteria; phylum Actinomycetota; class Thermoleophilia; order Gaiellales; family Gaiellaceae; genus Palsa-739. The sequence goes on along the minus strand of CAWFKM010000005.1, from coordinate 58,626 downwards.
GGTAGCTCTCGGCCGCGGGCGGCGGGCCGATCAGGAACGCCTCGTCCGCATACGAGACGTGGAGGGCGCCGCGGTCGGCCTCGGAGTAGACCGCGACGGCGCCGAGGCCCAGCTCGCGCAGGGTCCGGAAGACCCGGATCGCGATCTCTCCGCGATTCGCAACGAGGACCTTGTCGAACATGCCCCGTATTCTCTCGTCTGGTGTCTGCCGCCGATCAGCTGACGGTCGCCCGTGCCCTGTCGGTGCCGATCGTCGTCCTGCTCTTCGCGTGGAACTTCCCGAACCACGACTACTGGGCAACCGCGGTGTTCTGCGTCGCGATGAGCACCGACTTCTTCGACGGACGGCTCGCGCGCCGGGGCGGGCGTACCTCGCCGCTCGGCTCGCTGCTCGACCCGATCGCGGACAAGGTGCTCGTCCTGGCGACGCTTGTGATGCTCGTCGGCCAGGGCGTGGCGCCGGCGTGGATGGTCGCGCTGATCGTCGTCCGGGAGGTGCTGATCACCGGCCTCCGCCAGGCGGCGATCGAGCGCGGGATCGTGATCGCGGCCCGCGACCTCGGCAAGCTGAAGACGTGGGCGCAGGCGATCGCGGCGGGCCTCGGCGGCTTCGCGGCCGCCGGCGCGTGGAGCAAGGACGTGGCCTGGTGGGCGCTCCTCGTCGCGGTGATCCTGACCTGGGTCTCCGGGCTCGACTACGCGCGCAGCGCGCCGAGCCTCTTCCGGCCCCGCGCGACGGCCTGACCGGGACGGCGTCTCTTAACGGGGTCTGACCCCGTTAAGAGGCCGCAGCCTCGTCCTCGCGATCCGGGAGGAGCGCATCCGGCCAGCGCGAAGGAGGCCGGGCCTCGCTCGATTCGTCGGCGAGAGCGGCAACGATCGCCGCGCGCTCCTCTGCGCTCGGCTCCGGGATGATGACGATCTCCTCCACGACACCAGAGGCTAAAGCGCCCCGGGACCGGCGTCGATACGGTTTCGAAGTGGGACGCCGCCTTTCCACAGCCGCAGCGGTCCTCGTGCTGGTCCCCGCCGGATCGGCCGCCGCGATGACCGACGGGCAGACGGTGCCGCAGAACTGGGCCGCGGCTCAGATCGCCGCCGTCACGGGGCAGGGGCTGATGGGCACCGTGAACCCCGCCACCTTCCGGCCGAACCAGAACCTCACCGCGCAAGCGCTTGCGAACCTCGTCGCCGGGCTCCAGGTCGTCCTCACGCCGCCGGAGCCGATCGTGCCGGATCCGAACCCGCCGACCAACGGCGTCGGCGACTCGGTCCCGACCGACCCGACGCAGCCGGTCCCCCCGGGCGATCCCGGCGCGACGACGACTCCGAACCCGACCCCGCCGAGCCCGCCGGCCACGACGACGCCGACCACCACGACCGCCCCCACCGTCGTAAAGACGGCGAAGGTCGCCGATCCCACCGCAGTCGTCACGATGGCGCAGCTCGACGCGAAGCTCGTCAATGCGCTCGGCCTCTCCGGCGCCGCCGCCGAGTTTGCCGCCGGCGCGAAGGCCGCCGGCCTGAAGGTGCCGTCCCGCTTCGGCACCGAGGTCGTCGCGCGGCTGCTCGGCCTCCGGCTCAACCACCCGGCGAACGAGGACGGGCTGGAGCTCCGGCCGAACGATCCGGCCACCCGAGCCGAGGCGGCCTACTCCGCCGCCCAGATCCTGACCTTCTCCGGCGACGCCGGCCTCGCGGTGGCCGCCGTCCAGAGCCTCGCCGACACGTTCTCGCTTCCGGCGTTCTCCGCCTGGCAGACCCGGATCCTGGACACCGCCGTCTCAAAGATCGGCATGCCGTACATCTGGGGCGGCACGAGCGACGGCGCCGAGGCTCCCTTCGGCGTCAAATCCCGCGGCGGCTACGACTGCTCGGGCTTCGTCTGGCGGGTCTACAAGCTCCAGAGCTACCCCGGCGAGCGCGGCCTCGCCTCCGTTCTCCAGGGCCGGACAACCTTCGTGATGAGCGTCGAGGTGCCGAAATCCGAGCGGATCGGCTTCGCCGACCTCCAGCCGGGCGACGTCCTCTTCTTCGGCGCGGAAGGCCCCCGCTCGAGCTCGGCCGAGGTGGATCACATGGCGATTTACATCGGCAACAGCTGGTTCATCCAGTCCTCGAGCTACGGCGTTGCGCTGGCCACGCTGACCGGCTACTACAAACAGAGGTTCGCCTGGGCGCGCCGCCCGCTGCAAGAAGCCGGCCTTTCCGGCTGATTCGTTCGAGGGACAGCCTGTGGAAAACCCACGATCACCCCTTCGGGTGATTTGCAGGCATGGGCGGGTAGGGAAGAATCTCCTCGTCTGGCGTCCTTATTGAGTGCCTTTGGAGGGAATCGAATGTTGGAGTGGAAGCCGAAGTTGGTTCTGCTGGTCGTGATGCTCGTGTTGGTTGCCGCGATGATGGGCCTGAGCTTGCTGCACGTGACGGGCCTCGTCAGCGTCGACCCCACGATGTATTCCTGGTAACGACCGCTCGCGTCTTATTCCTGGGGAGGGAGACAGGTGGTCGACGGCTTGGCAATTTGCCTTGCTCCTAGTTGGGCGGCACCCCGTGACGGACGGCTGATCGCATCGGCCGGCGCCGGGCGGTGACGGCACCGACATCGGTTCCTCGTAAGGTTCTCGCACTCGTGATCCCCGTGTGCATCGCGGGGATCGCGGCCGTGGGTGCCGCTGCGTACAACTTCGCGAACACGCCGCACTCTGTTGGGGAGATCATCGCGATCGTCGGCCTCTTCGCCGGCATCTGCCTCGCCGAGCGGTTCCCGGTGCCGGTCGAGGGAATGGACGCCGGCGGCGTCACGCTCGGGTTCGTCTTCGCCGTCGCCACGATCATCCTCTTCGGCTGGGCGGCGGGCGTCTTCGTTGCGGTCGGCGGTTCGGCGCTCACGAACCTGCTCGGCGGGCGGCCGCCGCTGCGCGTCGCTTTCAACGCGGCGATGTTCGCGCTCTGCGCCCTCGTCTCCGGGCTCGCGATCGAGGTCGTTCCCGGCGACTCGACCGCTGCCCTGATCGCGCAGGTCACCCTCTGCGCGCTCCTCTACAACTGGGTTGTCAACCTCGTGCTGATCAGCGGCGTCCTCGCCGTCAGCTCCGACCAGGCGTTCTTCAAGCTCGCCTGGGCCAACGTCCGCCAGACGACCGCGCCATTCGCGCTGATGGCCTCGGCGGCGCTGATGCTCGTCGTGCTCTGGCAGCGCTCGCCCGCACTGTCGATCGCGCTCGTCGGGCCGCTACTCGCGATCGCGCTCTACCAGCGATCGACGTTCGCGGCGCTTCGGGCAATGCGGCTGGCGCTGACCGACCCGCTGACGGGCCTCGGCAACCACCGGCACTTCCACGAGCGGCTGCAGCGCGAGCTGGCGACCGCGGAGCACGACGGCAAGGAGCTCAGCCTCTGCCTCGTCGACATCGACGACTTCAAGCGGATCAACGACCGCTTCGGCCACCCCGTCGGCGACCAGGTGCTCGGGCAGATCGCGTCCCGGCTGCGCCAGGGCGGCGAGAGCTTCCGCCTCGGCGGCGACGAGTTCGCCGTCCTCCTCCCCGGGCTCGACGACGCCGCCGCGGTCTCGGTCGCCCGCTCGATCGTCGAGCGGATCAATGCGCTCGAGCTCGAGCAGGTCGGCGAGGTGACGGTCAGCGCCGGCGTCGCGACCTATCCGACTCAGGGCATCGCCCGCGACGAGCTGATCCGGCTCGCCGACAGTGCGCTCTACTGGGCGAAGGAGGAAGGCAAGAACCGCGCCCGCACCTACGAGCCCTCGACCCTCGAGCTCACCGAGCTCCACCAGCTCGCCGAGGGGCCCGATCGCGCCGCGCGCTACCGCGCCGCCGCCAGCCTCGCCAAGGCGGTCGACGCGCGCGACGCCTACACCGGGAGCCACTCGGAGCGGGTCGGCGACCTCGCCCGGCAGATCGCGCGCCGCCTCGGTCTCGACGAGGCCCAGGTCGACCTGATCCGCCTCGCGGCCAGCCTGCACGACCTGGGCAAGCTTGCGATTCCGGAGGAGATTCTCCGCAAGCCCGGCACGCTCACCGACTCGGAACGCCTCGTGATCGAGCGCCACCCCCAGATCGGCTACCGGATGCTCGAGAGCCTCGGGGTCGAGCCGATCGCCGACTGGGTCCACCACCACCACGAGCGCTGGGACGGCGCCGGCTATCCGCACGGACTGAGCGGCGAGCAGATCCCGCTCGGCGCGCGGATCATCTTCGTGGCCGACGCGTTCGACGCGATGACGTCGGAGCGTGTCTACCGCGAGCGGGTCTACACGGAGCGCGAGGCACTCGACGAGCTCGAGCGCTGCGCCGGAACGCAGTTCGATCCCGGCATCGTCGACGCGTTCGCCGCCGAGCTCGGCCTCAAGCCCGAGCGCATTGCAGCCGCGGTCTAGCTAAAGAGGAATGTTGCCGTGCTTGCGGCGGGGCCGCGGCTCGGCCTTCGTCAGCGCGGTCTCCAGCGCGTCGATGAAGACCGGCCGCGTGCGCCGCGGCTCGATCACGTCGTCGACGTAGCCGCGCTCGGCGGCAGTGTACGGATTCGCGAACTGCTCCTTGTACTCGGCGATCAGCTCGGCGCGGCGCGCCTCCGGGTCGACGGCCTCCTCGAGCTCGCGCCGGAAGATGATGTTCACCGCGCCCTCAGGCCCCATCACCGCGACCTCCGCGGTCGGCCACGCGAAGTTGAAGTCGGCGCGGACGTGCTTCGAGCTCATCACGTCGTACGCCCCGCCGTACGCCTTGCGCGTGATCACCGCGAGCTTCGGCACCGTCGCCTCGGCGTACGCGTAAAGGAGCTTCGCGCCGTGGCGGATGATTCCGCCCCACTCCTGCGCCGTGCCGGGCAGGAAGCCGGGAACGTCGACGAACGTGACGAGCGGGATGTTGAACGCGTCGCACGTGCGCACGAAGCGCGCCGCCTTGTCCGACGAGTCGATGTCGAGAACGCCGGCGAGCGAGCTCGGCTGGTTGCCGACGACGCCGACGACGTGTCCGCCGAGCCGCGCGAAACCGCAGACGATGTTCTCCGCCCAGCGCTCGTGCACCTCGAGCAGCTCGCCGTCGTCGACGACGCGCCGCACAACCTCCTTGATGTCGTACGGCTTGTTCGGGTTGTCCGGGACGATCGAGTCGAGCTCGGCGTCCTCGCGGTCGCGCGGGTCGCTCGGCGCGGCGAACGGCGGCTGGTCGACGTTGTTCTGCGGCAGGAACGAGATGAGATAGCGCGCGTCCTCGAGGCACGACTCCTCGTCCGGGGCGGTGAACTGCGCCACGCCCGACTTCGACGCGTGCGTCGCCGCGCCGCCGAGCTCCTCGAACGTGACCTCCTCGCCGGTCACCGTCTTCACGACATCGGGGCCGGTGATGAACATGTACGACGAGCCCTCGACCATGAAGATGAAGTCGGTGATCGCGGGCGAGTAGACGGCGCCGCCGGCGCACGGTCCCATCACGAGCGAGATCTGCGGCACGACACCCGACGCCTGCACGTTCCGCCAGAAGATCTCCGCGTAGCCGCCGAGCGAGACGACGCCTTCCTGGATCCGCGCGCCGCCCGAGTCGTTGATCCCGACGACCGGGCAGCCGTACTTCACTGCGAGATCCATCACCTTGCAGATCTTCTCGGCGAAGACCTCGCTGAGCGAGCCGCCGAAGACGGTGAAGTCCTGCGAGAAGACGAAGATCTTGCGCCCGAACACCGTCCCGTAGCCGGTGACGACGGCGTCGCCGTAGGGCCGCTTGTCCATCATCCCGAAGTTCGACTCGCGGTGGCGCACGTAGCGGTCGAGCTCGACGAACGAGCCCGGATCGCAGAGCTTCTCGGCGCGCTCGCGGGCGAGGAGGCGGCCCTCGTCGCGGCGCCGCTGCACCGCGCTCTCGCTGCCGGCGTGCAGCGCCTGCTGCCGCAGCTCCTCCATGCGCCGGAGCTTGGCCTCGGTCGTCCCCTGGTCGTCCGGCGCGGCCATCCGCGATGAGCGTAACGCGCCCGGATAGATTCCTCCCATGGATCCGCTCGACCGCTCGACGATCTGGCCGTACGACGAGGCCGGCGAGCCGCGCGAGTTCTTCTACTCGCGGTACGGCAACCCGACGGTGGCCGAGGCCGAGGCGCGCCTCGGCGAGCTCGACGGCGGCGCGGCGCTCCTGTTCCCGTCGGGCTCGGGCGCCACGACGGCGCTCGTCCTGTCGCAACTCGAGCCCGGCGACACGATCGCGCTCGCGGCCGGCTGCTACTTCGGAACGAGCGTGACGTTCCAGACGCTCGCGCGCTGGGGGCTCCGCTACGTCGAGTTCGACCAGACCGGACCGCCGCCGGACGGCGTGCAGCTCGTCTGGGTCGAGGCGCCGTCGAACCCGTTCCTGACGATGCCGGATCTCGAGGCGGCGGCCGCGCATCCGGCGCCGCTCGTCGTCGACTCCACCGTCGCGACGCCGGTGCACCTGCGACCGCTGGAGCACGGCGCCGACTTCGTCCTTCATTCCGCGACGAAGTACCTCGGCGGCCACGACGACGTCCTGCTCGGTGCGGTCGTGTGCCGCGACCCGGCCGCCGCGGAGGCGATGCACACGTTCCGCACCCGCACCGGAATCGTCGCGGCGGCCGATCCGGCGTGGCAGTTGCTGCGCGGGCTGAAGACGCTCGAGATCCGCGTAGCGCGCCAGGGCGAGACCGCGGCGGTCATCGCGGAACGGCTCGCGGCACATCCGAAGGTTCAGATCGTCCGCTACCCGGGACTGAGCGGACTGCTGTCCTTCGACGTCGCCGACGCCGACGCGGCACGCCGCGTCGAGACGTCGACACGCGTGATTGTGAACGCGACGTCGCTCGGCGGCGTCACGAGCGTGATGGAGAGCCGCTACCGCTGGGAGGGCGACCGCGTGCCTTCCGGCCTGCTCCGGCTGAGCGTCGGGCTCGAGAATGCGGACGCGCTCTGGGCCGATCTCGCGGCCGCGCTCGAGCACGCATAGCTCGTCCGGGCTCAGTCCGGGTAGGTCCGGATACCCTCGAAACGGGTGCCGGGGCAGACTGGGCGGCAGGACATCAGGAAGCGAATCAGGGGAGCATTCGATGGACAGGGACAACCTCGCAGCACGTGCGGGCCGTTGGAGTGCGGCCCACTGGAAGACCGCGACCTTCGGCTGGATCGCGTTCGTCGTCGCCGCCGTCGCGATCGGCAACGTGACCGGCAGCGTCAAGCTTTCGGACTCCGAGCAGGCGACGGGCGAGGCTGCGCGCGCGCAGGCGATCCTCGGCAGCGCCGGCTTCTCGCAGCCGGCCGCCGAGAACGTCCTCGTCAAGAGCACGACCCAGACGATCGCCGATCCGGCGTTCCGTGCCACCGTCGCGCGGATCGCCGCGAAGCTCGACACGCTGCCGCAGGTGCAGCAGGTCCGGTCGCCGCTGACGCCGGCCGGCGCGAACGCGATCTCGGCCGACCGGCACGCCGCGCTCGTGCAGTTCTCAATCCGCGGTAAGGCCGACAACGCCGAGAAGCAGATCCAGCCGGTCCTCGACGCGGTCGCGTCGCTGCAGAAGCAGAGCCCCGGGTTCACCGTCGCGGAGTTCGGTTTCGCCAGCGCGAATCACGAGCTGAACGCCACGATCGGCAAGGACTTCCAGAAGGCGGAGCGGCTCACCGTTCCGATCACGTTCCTGATCCTGCTCTTCGCGTTCGGCTCGTTCGTCGCAGCCGGCGTGCCCGTGTTGCTCGCGTTCACCGCGGTGCTCGCGTCGATCGGGCTCGCCGAGGCGGTGAGCCATCTCGCGCACGCGTCCGACGCGACCAACTCCGTGATCCTGCTGATGGGGATGGCAGTCGGCGTCGACTACTCGCTCTTCTATTTGAAACGCGAGCGCGAGGAACGCGCGGCCGGTCACAGCGAGGAGGGCGCGCTTCACCGCGCCGCGGCGACCTCCGGGCAAGCGGTGCTGATCTCCGGCGGCACCGTCCTCATCGCGATGGCCGGGATGCTGCTCTCGGGCTCCAAGATCTTCACGTCGATCGGCGCCGGACGCGATGCTCGTCGTCTTCGCCGCGATGGTCGGCTCGCTGACCGTCCTGCCGGCGCTGCTCGGCAAGCTCGGCGACCGGGTCGACCTCGGCTTCCTCGCGGTCGTCGCCGCCGGCCTGCTGAAGGTGACGCGGTGGATGAGCCGCGAGCCGACGTGGCTCGTGCGCCTGCGCAACCGGAAGACGTATCTCCGCCGCCTGAAGGGCGACCGGCCCGAGTCCCGTGTCTGGTCGACGATCCTGAGCGCCGGTGCTTCGCTTCCCGGCCGTTTCCGTCGTGCTGGCGGTTGCGCTCCTCGTCGTGCTCGCGCTCCCGCTGCGGACGATCCACACGAAGCTGCTGAGCTTCACCGACCTCCCGCGCAGCATCCCGATCGTCCAGACGTACATCGCGATCCAGAAGGAGTTCCCGGGCGCGCAGACGCCGGCGCAGGTCGTGATCCAGGCGCCGAACGTGAACGCGCCGGCGGTGCAGGGCCGCGATCGCGGCGATGCAGCAGCGCGCGATCGCGACGGGTCAGATGTTCCAGCCGATCGAGCAGTTCGTGAATCCGTCGCACACGGTCGTCCGCATCCAGGTTCCGCTCGCGGGAACCGGGGACAACGAAGACCTCCGTCGCCGCGTTGCAGACGCTCCGGAAAGACGTGCTTCCGCAGACGTTCGGCAAGGTCGCCGGCGTGAGCTACGCGGTCACCGGCGAGACCGCGGGCACGCACGACTTCAACCAGACGATGAAGAGCCGGTTCCCGCTCGTGTTCGCGTTCGTGCTCGGGCTCGCGTTCATCCTGCTGCTCGTCACGTTCCGGTCGATCGTGGTGCCGCTGACCGCGATCTGCCTCAACCTGCTCTCGGTCGCGGCAGCGTACGGCGTCCTCGTCTGGATCTTCCAGCAGGGACATCTGCAGGGACTGCTCGGCTTCCATTCGAACGGTGCCGTCGTGACGTGGCTGCCGCTGTTCCTGTTCACCGTCCTCTTCGGGTTGTCGATGGACTACCACGTCTTCATCGTCAGCCGGATCAAGGAGCTCGCCGACCGCGGCGAGCCGACGGAGAAGGCGGTCGAGCACGGGATCCGGCGCACGGCGAGCACGGTCACCTCGGCGGCGCTCGTGATGATCGCGGTGTTCGCCGTCTTCGCGTCGCTGCGGACGCTCGACATCAAGCAGCTCGGCGTCGGGCTCGCGGTGGCGGTGTTCCTCGACGCAACGGTGATCCGCGGCGTCCTGCTCCCGGCGACGATGAAGCTGCTCGGCGAGTGGAACTGGTACCTGCCGAAGGCGCTGGACTGGCTGCCGCACGTCTCGACCGAAGGGCCGGCGCGAGACGCGAAGCCGGCGATGGACTGAAAAGAGCCGGAGGTGGGACTCGAACCCACGGCCACCGGTTTACAAAACCGGTGCTCTGCCAGCTGAGCTACTCCGGCACGCAGCGGGCAGCGTACCGGGCGGGGCCGCTACTGCAGGACTTCGCGACCCTTCTGGTGCGTGAGGATCTTCCGCTTCACGCGCTGGAGGGCGTTGTCGATCGTCTTCGTGTCGCAGCCCAGCTGCTCGGCCATGTCCTCGTAGGACGAGCCTTCGAGGTACAGGCGGAGCGCGTCGGACTCGAGTGACGAGAGGCCGGAGCCGAGGCAGAAGATGAGGCTCTGGAGCTCCTCGGTCGAGATCACCATGACGGACGGCTCGCGCACCGCGGGGCCGGGGATCGCGTCGCCGAGGGTGCACTCGCCCTCGGACTCCTGACCCGCCGGGGTGTGGCTGAACGAGACGTAGGTGTTCAGCGGCGAATGCTTGAAGCGCGTCGCGGTCTTGATCGCGGTGATGATCTGCCGGGTGACGCAGAGCTCCGCGAAGCTGCGGAACGACGTCTCCTTGTCGGTGCGGTAATCGCGCACCGCCTTGTAGAGCCCGACGAGCCCCTCCTGGATCAGGTCGTCGCTGTCGCCGCCGGCGAGAAAGTACGAGCTCGCCTTCAGACGGACGAAGCCGGTGTAGCGGCGCATCAGCGCGTCCATCGCGACGTCATCCCCGTTGCGGGCCTTCAGCACGAGCTGAAGATCCTCAAGCTCTCGTTGAGCCTTCTGCGGCGAATAGGCTGGCGCGGTGCGAGCGGCCAAGGAGGCTCCTCACGTCGTTTGCGGGCAGTTTCCACGGCGGCGCTTCATCTCCATCGTAGAACTCTCACCCTGAAGTTGAGGGAGAACATAGCAACGGGTCCAAGCTATTACAACCCCATTTGCGGTGGACCCAACATGATACGAACGGGTGTTCGGTCAGCCGCCGCGGCGCAAACGCTCGAGCTCGGCCAGCGTGGCGGCGTCGACGCGGTCGCGGAGGTCGCCCGGCGGGTTCGGCTGGTGCGCCGGCGGAGTGAGCTCGTCGAGGAACGTCTTCGAGGACAGCTTCCGCACCTCGACGCCGGACGTCCCGCGGACGGCGGCGTCCGACGAGACGACCGCGACCTGCTCCGAGTGCCGGTGCTCGGCCGCGAGCCGTTCGATCAGGGTGTCCGCGTCCACGGCCCAGCGAACCGCGAGCGGGCCGCGCTGCTCGTCCGGGCCGTGGCCGTCGAAGACGACGATCCCGCGTGCGCCCTTCGCGGCGACCCAGCTCGCGAGCAGGTCACGCAGTTCCTCGGGCGAGCCGAAGCCGCCGGCGTGAACGAGATTGAAGCCGTCGAACAGATAGAGCGTCGGCTCAGCCATCTCGTTGGCGCCGCGCCTCATAGAGAAGGACAGCCGCGGCGACGCTGACGTTCAGCGACTCGACCCGGCCGAGCTGCGGGATCGCGACCGCGAGGTCGCAGGTGCGGCGAACGAGCGGTCGCAGCCCTTTCCCCTCCGCGCCGAAGACGAACGCGAGCCCGCCCGAGAGGTCGGCCTGCCACATCGGCGTCCCCGACTCGCCCGCGGCGGCCGCGACCCAGAGGTCGCCGCTCTTGATGTCCGCGAGGTAGCGCGCAAGGTTCGTGACGACGGCGACCGGCAGATGCTCGACGGCGCCCGCGGACGAGCGGCAGACGGCGGCGGTGACACGCGCGGAGCCGTGGGACGGAACGACGACGCCGGTCGCGCCCGCGCCCTCCGCGCTCCGGCAGACGGCGCCGAGGTTGCGCGGGTCGCTGACCTGGTCGAGGCACGCGAGGAGCGGGCGCTCGGTCGCGGCGAGCTCGTACGCGTCGGCGTAGGGGTACGGCTCGCACCACGCGAGCACGCCCTGGTGGTCGCGTGTGCCGGCGGCCTCGCTGATGTCGCGGTCGAGCTTTTCCTGGACGCGCGGCCGCTCCAGCTCCCGCAGCCACGCCTCGGACTTGACGGCGCGCTCGGTCGCCCAGAGCTCGAGCACCTCGCGCCGCCCGCGAAGCGCCTCGCGGACCGGCCGACGGCCGTAGACCTGCTCGCGACTCACAGCGGTACGAGCTGGAAGCCTTCGGGGTCGTCCCGGACGATCCAGCCGGCGTCATGAATCTGTTGACGAAGCTGGTCGGCATCCTCAAATCGCTTTTGGCGACGCGCCAGCTCACGATTTTGGGCCAACTCGATGACGGCGATTGGGGCCTCCGCCTGAACCGCGAGTGTGTCGAGGCCAAAGACCGCTAGCCCCCGTTTGAGCAGGTCGATACGTCCAGCACTACGCCAGAGGTGCAGAAGAGCTGAGCGCCCCGGGTGTGTTGAAGTCGTCGTCGAGCGCACCGGTGAACTCGTCCCACCCGGGAACACCCTCGTCGGTCTCCGGTAACCGGAAAGCATTCTTGAAGCTCTGCACTTGGGCTTTCGCCTGCTCGAGTGTCTCGTCCGTGAAATCGATCGGCTTCCGCCAATGCGCGGTCATGAAGAACAGCAACACGACCTCTCGCCCCCAGGTGTCGAGCACGTTCCGCAGCGAGACATCGTTCCCGAGCGACTTCGACATCTTCTCGCCGGAGAACTCGAGCATCCCGTTGTGCATCCAGACCTTCGCGAAGTCGTGGCCGAGCGCGCGCGACTGGGCCAGCTCGTTCTCGTGGTGCGGGAAGACGAGGTCGAGCCCGCCGCCGTGGATCTCGAACGCCGGCCCGAACGCCGCCTCCGCCATCGCCGAGCACTCGATATGCCAACCCGGGCGGCCGCTGCCCCACGGCGACGGCCACGACGTGTCCTCGCCCGGCTTGTTCGCCTTCCAGAGCGCGAAGTCGCGCGGGTCGCGCTTCAGCGCGTTCGGCTCCTGCTCCTCCATCTGGTCGGGCCGCTGGCCGGAGAGGCGCCCGTACTCGGGGTCGCTCGCGACGCTGAAGTAGACGTCGCCCTCGACCGGATACGCGTGGCCCGACACGACCAGCTGCTCGATGAAGCGGACGATCTCCGGGACGGACTCGGTCGCCTTCGGCAGCTCGTCCGGCATCCCGAGCCCGAGGTCGCCGGTGTCCTCGAGGTACCACGCGGTCGCGTCGGCGGCGAGCTGCGCGCTCGCGCCGGGCGCGGCGTCGTAGATCTTGTCGTTCACGTCGGTGATGTTGTGGACGAGCGTCGCGTCGTAGCCACGCGCGCGCAGCCACGCGCGCAGCCACATGCCGACGACGAACGGGCGCGCGTTGCCGATGTGCGCGCGCTGGTACACCGTCGGCCCGCAGAAGTACATCCGCACCGGGCCGGGCGGCTCCGGCAGCTCTTCGAGCTGTCGCGTCAGCGTGTTGTAGAGACGCATCGTAGAGGCTCTCACATAATGACGTTCGTCGATCCGGGCGTGATCGGCGAGTGCGATGCAAGGACGCAGGGAGGCCCGATAGTCGCACTATCGGGCCGACTGAGGACGCAGCAGCGTGCCGCCGAGCGCGTCCGGGCGACACAACGCTCATTGTGTGAGAGCCTCCTAGCCTACGGTGCGGCGCAACAGCTCGTCCCGCGGCAGCGACGCGATCACCGCTGCAAGCTCGGGCCCGCGCTCGCGACCGGTCAGAGCGAGCCGGACGGCCTTCAGATTCCCGCCGACCGCCTTCAGCTCGCGAACGATCGACTTCGCGTCGAGCCCGCTCTCGACGAGCTCGCGGAAGCGCGCGATCGTCTCCGGCGCGTCGACGTCGACGTGCTGCGGCTCGAGCACCTGTTCCGCGTACTCCCGCGCCTCCGCGAGGTCGCGCGCGCCGCGCAGCACGGGCGCGACCGACACCGGCACGCCGGCGCGCTCCGCCAGCTCCTCGTCGGAAAGCGCGGCGAGCGCCTCGATCGACAGGCGCCGGATGCGCGGCAGGTCGAGATGGACGTCGTGCTTCGGCAGCCCGAGCTCCTCGAGATACGCGCGCACTGCCTCCGGCGGGATCCCCGCCTCGCGAAGATCGGCGAGCGACGACGCGCCGTGCCGCTTCGACAGCTTCGTGCCGTCCTCGCCGAGCAGCAGTCCGTGGTGGATGAATTCCGGCGGATCGGCGCCGAGCGCGCGGATCAGCTCCGCCTGGAGCTCCGCGTTCGCGAGGTGGTCGGTGCCGCGGATCACGTGCGTGACCGAGAAGTCGACGTCGTCGACGGCACTCGCGAGCTGGTACGTCGGCGAGCCGTCGGCGCGAAGCAGCGTCGTATGGCCGAAGCGCAGCGCGCCCTCCGCGTCCGGCTCGCCGATCAGATGCGCAGCCTCGCGGTGGCGGACGAACCGCTCGCTCTGCCGCACCGGCCCCTCGTCCCAGCCCAGCCCGAGCCACTCGAGGTCGGCGACGATCGCCTCCGTCCCGGCCCTCGACGTTGCGCGCCTCGTCGGTGTCGTCGATCCGGAGGAGCAGCGTGCCGCCGTGCTCGTCCGCAAACGTGCGATTCGCGACGGCGCTCAGCGCGCCGCCGAGGTGCAACGAGCCCGTCGGGCTCGGCGCGAAACGCACCCTGACCATGCGCCGACTCTACGCGGCTTCGGGCTCGACCGGACCGGCCGAGCTCCAGCCCTGCGCGAAGTGCGGCGTCAGATCGCGGCCGCCGCTGACCTCGCCGCCGCACGCGCGGCAGGTGTGGACGAGCTCGAGCTCGTGGCCGCACGTGTGCTCGTAGCTGAGCGCAGGCCGACCGCCGGCCCAGCGCTCGCCCCACTGGCCGAGGCTGAGCAGGATCGGACGGAGCTCCTTGCCGGCCTGCGTCAGGTGGTACTCGTAACCGCTCGGGCCGCTCCTGGTACTGCCGCTTCTCGACCACGCCGGTGGCCTCGAGCCGCCGCAGCCGGTTCGTGAGTACGTCCCGCGGCGCTCCCGTGTTGCGGGCGATCGCGTCGAAGCGGCGGCTCCCGAGCGCGATCTCGCGGATCACGAGCAGCGACCACTTCTCGCCGATCACCGACAGGGCGTCGGCGACCGAGCACGGCCGCGGGGTCGTCGTACGCATGACCGCAGTGTGGCACAAGTGGGTTGACTTTTCCAACTGACCCTTGTAGGTTTGGATTTCCAACCAAGTCACGCAGGAGGTCAGCGATGCACGCGCACGTCGTCAAGACCGGGCTCTTCGGGCCCACTCTGCGCGTCGCGCCGCTCCAGAACGGCGACACCGAAACCGTCGCCGCCGTCTTCGCGGGGCTCGGCGACGACTCGCGGCGGACGCGCTTCCTCGGCCCGAAGCCGTGCCTAAGCCGCCCGAGCTCGAGCAGTTCGCCGCGGAGGACAGCCGCCGCCACGCGGTCGTCGCCTACGTCGACGGCGATCCGCTCCCGGCGGGGATCGCGCGGCTCGTCCGCGACGGCGACAGCGCCGAGATCGCGTTCGCGGTCGCCGACCGCCACCAGGGCAAGCGCATCGGAACGATGCTCGCGCTCGAGCTGCTCGCCGACGCGCGTGCGGCCGGCATCGGCTCGATCACCGCGACGATCGACAGCTCGAACCGCGCCGCGCTGAAGCTGATCCGCCGCTGCACGCAGATCATCAGCATCCGCGCCGAGGGCGGCTCGCTCTCGATCCGCGCGGCGATTCGCTAGAGCTACGCCGCGTCGCGGTAGCGCTCGACGCGCAGCGAATGCCAGAGCTCGAAAAGCCGTTCACGGTCGAGCGGCGACAGCGTCTGCTGGGTCTTGCGCTCGTGCAACTCGAACTCGTCGGCGACCATCGCCTCGGTGAACGTCTCGTCCCAGGCGTAGCCGCGCACCCAGCCTTCGCAGGCGCGGGAGACGTCGACCTTCTGCTTCTTCGCGGGACCGGTCGCGCGCCGGGCGAGCTCGTCGCCGAGCCGGCCGAGCTCGGCCCGCAGCTCCTCGACCGTCCACTCCTCATGTGGCTTGGCCATGTCCCGAGGGTACGGCCCCGGGCGGACGGTTCGGTCACGCCCCGAGCGCCGAGTAGACGAGCTCGTACGCGGCGACGGCGTCCTTCTCGTGCTGCGCGGCGCGCAACGCGTCTCCGTCGACCTTCGACGCGACCGAATCGATGAACCGCCACTGCAGCACCGAACGCTTCACCGCGCCGACCGCGTCCTCCGTGTACGGATAGAGATCGAATCCGAGCCGCTCGCCGTTGTCGCCGTAACCCGCACGGCGCAGCTCGATCGCGAGCTCGATCGTCTCCATGAACGCGGTCGCGCCGACCATGTTGTCGTCGTCGAACGTGCCCCAGCCGGAGTTCGCGTGCTGGTGGCCGAGGAGTCCTTCGGCGGCGAGCAGCGCGGCGTACTCCGCAAGGTTCTCGCCGTTCATGATCAGGTGCTGCCAGTCCATGTTGACCGAGATGTTGTCGATGCCCTGCTTGCGCAGCGTGTGGATCACGTGGAGCGTCATGCCGATGTTGCGCATCAGGATCTTCATCGCGGGCTCGGAGTTCTTGTGCTCGAGGAAGATCGTGACGCCCTTGTCGCGCGCGTATTGCGCCGACACGCCGACGCCGTCGATGAACCGCGCCCACGATTCCTTGTACGGCGTCTGGAACGGGTAGTTGTAGCCCTCGATCCCGGGCCAGATGATCATGTGCGCGCCGACCTCGGCTGCGAGGTCGATCGCCTCGCGCGTCAGTCGCAGCGCCTCGTCGCGCGTCGCGTCGTCGGGCGAGCAGAACGCGCCCTTGCCGAAGCGCGGGATCGAGATGGAGCCCGCTCGCGATGCAGTAGATGCCGTGCCCGTCGAGCGCTGCGACGACCTCGTCGAGGTTCTTCGGCGAGAGCTCCTGCGGATAGTGGAACTCGTAGTCGTCCATGAGATCGCCGAGCCCCGCGACGGCGGTCTGCACCTTCTGCGCCGTCGTCGCGCTCGTCAGCTCCGGCTTGTAGCCGGCTGCGTTGAAACGGGTCGCCATGTTTCCAAAGGCCCAGATTCCCAGGGAGGTCTTCATCGGGTCGGTCTCCTTTTGTCCGCTTTGATCGCGTTATATCGCGACCTGACCGTCGACGGCTGCGTGATCTATCGTCGCCGTCGTGAGGATCGCGCTTTTCATCACCTGCATCGCCGACACGATGTTCCCCGAGGCGGGGCGCGCGACCGTCCAGGTGCTCGAGCGGCTCGGCCACGAGGTCGCGTTTCCGGAGGAGCAGACCTGCTGCGGGCAGATGCATCTGAACAGCGGCTATCTGCCGGAGGCGCAGCGGCTGGGCCGCCGCTTCGCGGAGATCTTCGCCGGGTATGACGCGGTCGTGTCGCCGTCGTCCTCGTGCGTCGGAACCGTCCGCGAGGAGCTCGGCCTGGACAACGTCTTCGAGCTGTCGGAACTGCTCGTGAAGAAGCTCGGCGTCGAGGACGTCGGCGCGTCGTTCGCCGACCGCGTCGCGTACCACCCGACGTGCCACTCGCTCCGCGTGACGCGCGTCGGCGACGCGCCGCTGCGCCTGCTGCGCAACGTGCGCGGGCTCGAGCTCGTCGACCTGCCGCGTGCCGACGAGTGCTGCGGCTTCGGCGGAACGTTCGCGATCAAGAACGCCGAAACGTCGAGCGCGATGCTCGCGGACAAATGCGACGCGATCGAATCGACCGGCGCCGCGTTCTGCACCGCCCTCGACAGCTCGTGCCTGCTCCAGATCGGCGGCGGGCTCTCGCGCCGCGGCTCCGCCGTTCGTCCCGTCCACATCGCCGAGATCCTCGCGTCGACATGACGACGTTCCCGGAGGCTGCGCGCCTCGAGCTGGCGAACGTCCAGCTGCGGACGAATCTCCGCAACGCGACGGACACGATCCGCGCCAAGCGCGCCGACGTCGTCGCGGAGCTGCCCGACTGGGACGAGCTTCGCGAGGCCGGTCGCGCGATCAAGGCGGACGTGCTCGCCCACCTCGATACGTACCTCCTCGAGTTCGAAGCGGCCGTCGAAGCGGCGGGCGGACACGTGCACTGGGCGCGCGACGCCGCCGAGGCGAACGCCGTGGTCGTGGACATCGCCCGCGCGCACGGCGTCGACGAGGTCGTGAAGGTCAAGTCGCTGACCACGGACGAGACGAAGCTCAACGCCGCGCTCGCCGACGCGGGCATCCATGCGCTGGAGACGGACTTCGCGGAGCTGATCCTCCAGCTCGACGGCGACTGGCCGTCGCACATCCTCGTGCCCGCAGTCCACCGCAACCGCACCGAGATCCGCGATCTCTTTGCGCGCACGATCGCGCCGGGCATCGCGTCCGACGATCCGGGCGACCTCGCCGAGGCGGCGCGCGTCTACCTGCGCGAGCGATTCCTCGCTGCGCGCGTCGGCGTCAGCGGCGCGAACTTCGGCATCGCGGAAACCGGTGCCGTCTCCGTCGTCGAGTCGGAGGGGAACGGCCGGATGTGCGTGACGTTGCCGCCGGTGCTCGTCACCGTGCTCGGCATCGAGAAGCTCCTGCCGCGCTTTGCCGATCTCGAGGTCTTCCTCCAGCTGCTGCCGCGCTCCTCCACGGGCGAGCGGATGAACCCGTACACGTCGCTCTGGACCGGCGTGACCGAGGGCGACGGCCCGCAGGAGTTCCACGTCGTGCTCCTCGACAACGGCCGCACGCGCGTGCTCCGCGACGAGGTCGGCCGGCAGGCGCTCCATTGCATCCGCTGCAGCGCGTGCCTGAACGTCTGCCCGGTCTACTCGCGCACGGGCGGCCATGCGTACGGGTCGGTCTATCCCGGCCCGATCGGCGCGATCCTCGTGCCGCAGCTGATCGGTGTGGAGAACGTCTCATCACTTCCGTTCGCGTCGAGCCTCTGCGGCGCCTGCGCCGACGTGTGCCCGGTGAAGATCGACATTCCGAGGGTGCTGCTGCATCTCCGCGCGAAGGTCGTCGAAGCAAAGGGCGCGTCGGCGGAACGAACGCTGATGCACTCGGTCGCGTGGGTGTTCGGCAGCCCGCGGCGGCTGGCGGCCGCGCAGCGACTCGGGCGGATGATCCCGATCCGGCGGCTGCCGGGACCACTCGCGAAATGGACGCGCACGCGCGACCTGAAGCCGGTCGCCGCTGAGAGCTTCCGCTCGTGGTGGAAGCGAGAGCGGCCGTGAGCGCCGCGCGCGAAGAGATCCTGCAGCGGGTCGTCACGGCGATCGGCGAGCCGGCGACGGCGACCGCGGCGACGCGCGCGTACCGGCGCGCGGGAACGCTGAGCGGCGAGCAGCGCGCGGATCTTTTCTGCCGACGCGTCGGCGAGTATCGCGCCACGGTGCAGCGCATCGACGCGGCCGGCCTTGCCGCGACGATCGCGTCCGTCTGCGGCACGCGAAGGCTCGCCGTCGCGCCCGGCGTTCCGCCGAAGTGGCGGCCGGCTGGCGTCGACCTCGTCGACGACGACGGCCTCACCGCTCTGGAGCTCGACGGCGTCGACGGCGCGCTCACCGGCTGCACCGTCGCGATCGCCGAGACCGGCACGATCGTCCTCACCGCCGGCCCGCTCGACGGCCGCCGCGCCCTGACGCTCGTCCCCGACCTCCACGTCTGCGTCGTGCGCGAAGCGCAGATCGTCGAGCTGCTCCCCGAGGCGCTTGCAATGATCGCCGCCGACCGGCTGGAGCGCCGGCCGATCACGTTCGTCTCAGGCCCGTCGGCGACGTCTGACATCGAGCTCAGCCGCGTCGAAGGCGTTCACGGCCCCCGCAACCTCGTCGTCCTCGTCCTCAAGGAGTCGCAATGAACAGATCGTGGGAGTGGGACCGCGAACCCGTCACCGCTGAACGCGAAGACGATACGTCGGTCACGTGGCGCTGCCACCCCGGCTCCGACTACTGGCGGCTCACGGAAGGCCTACCGCCGCGGCACGACGGATCGGCGCTGCTGACCCGAGTCGAAGGCGACTTCGAGCTCACGCTGCACGTCAGCGGCACGTTCACCGATCTGTACGACCAGGTCGGGCTGCTCCTCGTTGCATCCGAGCCTCGATGGCTCAAGGCGGGGATCGAGGTCGACGGCGAGCTCTGGCTCTCGGCCGTGCACACGCGCGAGGAGTCGGACTGGTCGAAGGAGCGTTGGCACGAGCCCGCAGCCGGGCTGCGCGCGACGCGGCACGACGGCACCGTCATGGTGTCGGTCGCCGAGGGCGACGCGTGGCGCGTGTTCCGCGTCTTCCACCTCCCCGGTCCGCTCGGCGTCGGCCCGTACTCGTGCTCGCCGAAGGGCGACGGGTTCGTCGCCGTCGCCACCGGGATCGCGCTCTCGGAGTAGCTCAGCCGCGGCCGATGAACGGCATCTTCGTCGCCATTACGGTCATGAACTGGACGTTCGCGTCGAGCGGCAACGTCGCCATGTAGACGACGGCCCGCGCGACATCCGCTGCGTCGATCGTCGGCTCACGGTCGACCGTCGCCGTCTGCCTGGAGGACGCCGGTGGTTCGCATCGGTTCTGTCATCTCGGTGGCGGCGTTGCCGATGTCGATCTGGCCGCAGGCGATGTCGTACGCCCGCCCGTCGAGCGACGTCGATCGCGTGAGGCCGGTCACGGCATGCTTCGCTGCGGTGTACGGCGCCGACAGTGGACGGGGAACGCTCGCCGAGATCGAGCCGTTGTTGATGATCCGGCCGCCGCGGGGCGACTGGCGTTTCATCAGACGGAACGCCTCTTGCGTACAGAGGAACGTGCCCGTGACGTTGGTCTCGAGCACGGCGGCCCATTGCTCGAACGTGATGTCCTCGAGCGGCACCGCGGGAGCTCCGATACCCGCGTTGTTGAACAGCAGATCGAGACGGCCGAACCGTTCGTCGATCATCGCGAAGAGCGATGCGACCGACTCCGGATCACGAACGTCGCAGGTGGCGGCGACCGCGCCGGAGCCGGCCTCCGCCGCCGCGGCTTCGAGCGGTTCCAGGCGCCGTCCCGCGAGTACGACCGTGAAGCCCGCGCCCGCGAGCGCGACCGCCGATGCCCGGCCGATGCCCGTGCCCGCACCCGTGACCAGCGCGATGCGCGTCATACCCGACCGCCGAGCTCGTCCTCGACGTAGACGCGGACGATCTCCTCGAAGTCCGCTTCGGCGCGGAACCCGAGCTCGAGTGCGCGGCGCGCGTCGAACTTCGCCGGCCAGCCGGCGACGATGCGCATGATCGTTTCGTCGGGCTCGCGCCGGATGCGTCGCACGGCTTCATCGCCGGCGACGTTCCGCAGCGCGGCGATCTGTCCCGCAACCGTCTCCGAGACGCCGGGCATCGTCAGACAGCGCCGGTCGCCGAGCGCGGCGCTCTCGATCGCCGCCGCGTGCACGAGGAACTCGACGGCCGCGCGCGGCGACGCGAACCAGTGACGCACGTCGTCGGGCACAGGGAGCACGGCGTCCTCGCCGTTCAACGGCTCGCGGATGATCCCGGAGAAGAAACTCGACGCGGCGCGGTTCGGCTTGCCGGGCCGCACGCAGATCGTCGGCAGGCGGATTCCGACGCCGTCGAGGAACCCGCGCCGCGAGTAGTCCGACAGCAGAAGCTCGCCGATCGCCTTCTGCGTTCCGTAGCTCGTCAAAGGCGTCAAGTGGAAGTCGTCGCCGATCACGTCCGGGAACGGCGCCCCGAAGACGGCGATCGACGACGCGAACACGACACGTGGCCGATATCCCGAGCCGACGGCGCGGACAGCGTCGAACAGGAACCTCGTTCCGTCGAGGTTGACGCGATAGCCCTTCTCGAGATCGGCCTCGGACTCTCCCGAGAGCACTGCGGCAAGGTGAAAGATGACATCCGGCCGGCTCGACACCAGTTCCGCGGCGACCCCGGCTTCGGCGATGTCTGCGACAGCGGCCGGCTCGACGACGTCCACGAGCGTCAGCTCCGAGATGGGTGCTCCCGCGACGATCCCGTCGCGCGTCAATCTCTCCGCGAGCTTGCGGCCGATCATGCCTGCCGCACCGACGACCAGCACGCGCACGGTTCGGAGCCTAGAACCCGGACACGTGCGAGTCGAGCACCTGCTGCACGAGCTCGTCCTGGCGGGCGAGCAGGCCTCGCCCCAGTTCCGCGTAGACGTTCTGGAACTCGTCCCCGCTGCGGGTCTTCGCGAGGAGCAGCCACTGCTGCTTCGTGAGCCGCACGCCGCCGAGATGGTTGCGGTACCCGTAGAGCTCCTCGACCTGAGCCTCGCGGCCGCTCCCCGAGCTCGGCTTCGCGCTCAACGCGACATAGTCGGCGAGCGCATACGTGAACGCCTGCCAGTCCGAGGCGACGTTCGGGCCGAAGTAGGCCCGGATCTTCGCGCCGATCGTCGCGCCGGAGGTCGTCCAGTCGCGGTACACGTTGTTCCACGCCTGCTGCTCCGCGCCCGACCGCGTCGACGAGCGCGCGACGAGGCCGGCGGCGATGAAGCGGCTGTTCGCGACCGCGCTCGACACGGCCTGGCTCATGTCGCTGACGAGCCCCGTCTGGATCTCGAGCGCCTTCTGGTGGTTCTGCCAGTTCCGCGTGATCGACGGAATCAGCAGGCTGCCGAGCAGCGCGGCCACCACGGCGACCAACAGCGGGCTCGAAAGCCATGCGCGCAGCTCGTTGTGCCAGGAGGCCGCACTCCCGGCGTGTTGCTCGTTCGCTGCCTTGCCTTCCATGCGCGGTTGCGCGCGCGAGCGTACCATCCGTCGCCAGACAGACCTGCGGCGGTCGCATTCACGCGAGAAGAGGAGTCACGATGAGCCTGAATCGCCGCCCATCCGCTGCGCTTGTCGTCGCCTGCGTCGCGCTCGCCGTAGCGCTCGGCGGAACCGGCTACGCAGCGGTCGTCCTCCCGGCGAACAGTGTCGGGACGGCGCAGCTCCGAAACGGCGCGGTCGTCGCGGCGAAGGTGAAGCCGCACTCACTGCTGGGATCGGCCTTCAAGCCCGGCCAGATCCCCGCCGGGCCGCCCGGCGCGCAGGGCCTGGCCGGAGCCGCAGGCCCTGCCGGACCGCCCGGAGCGAAAGGCGACTCCGCGACCAAGCTCTTCGCGTCGGTGAAGCCGGGCAACAGCGCGAACGGCCTCGTCTTCGGCTCGTCGAGCGGGACGTCCGGCAGCCCCGGCCGTGCCCAGGGCGTCGGCATCTACACGGTCACGTTCAACCAGGACGTGAGCCACTGCGCGGTGCTCGCGATCCCCGGCGGGAACAACGTGACGCAGGGCGAGGTCAGTACGAAGACGTCGGGGTCGACCGTGACCGTGCAGACGTTCGATTCACAGGGCGACCCCGACGACCTCGATGATTTCACCGTGGCGGTGTTCTGTTAGGGCTCGAAGACGATGCGCGCGGTGACGCGGCCCTTCTCGACGTCTGCGATCGCCTCGTTGACCTCGGCGAGCGGCCTGATCTCGCGCGTCACGGTGGTCTTGCCCGCAGCGTGCAGCTCGAACACCTCGCGCAGATCCGTCCGCGTGCCGACGATCGAGCCGACGACGGTGATCCCGTTCAGCACGGTCTCGAAGATCGGCAGCGTCATCTCGTTGTCCGCCGGCAGTGCGACGAAGACGAGCGTCCCGCCGCGGCGCAACGATCCGAACGCCTGCTCGAACGCCTTCGGCGACACCGCGAGGGCGATCGCCTGGTCGGCCCCGCCGAGCTTCTGGATCGCGGCGACCGGATCTTCCTTGGCCGCGTTGACCGTGAACTCGGCGCCGAGCGCGCGGGCGAGCTCGAGCTTCTCGTCGATCAGATCGACGGCGACGACCCGTCCGCCGGCGATGCGCGCGTACTGGATCGCCATGTGGCCGAGCCCGCCGACGCCGAACACGGCGACGAGATCGGACGAACGCGTTCCGGCGACCTTCACGGCCTTGTAGGTCGTGACGCCTGCGCAGGTGAGCGGTGCGGCGTCGAAGGGGTCGAGCCCCTCGGGCACCTTCACGACGTACCGGGCGTACGCGGTCGCGAATTCGCCGAAGCCGCCGTCGATGCCGTAGCCCATGTTCTTCTGCTCGAGGCAGAGCGTCTCCCAGCCGGACACGCAGTAGTCGCACGTGCCGCACGCGTAGCCGAGCCACGGCATCGCGACCCGGTCGCCGAGTGCGACCTCCGTGACGTCCGGGGCGAGCTCGACGACGATCCCGACGCCCTCGTGGCCCGGGACGAACGGCGGTGTCGGCTTCACGGGCCAGTCGCCGTGCGCCGCGTGGATGTCGGTGTGGCAAAGGCCCGTGGCCTCGACCTTGACGCGGATCTGGCCGGCTGCGAGCTCCTTGCGCTGCACCTCCTCGACGGTGAGCGGCTTCGTGAAGTCGTGCACGACCGCGGCGGTGTACGTCTCGGTTGTCGGCGTCGTGGCGCGCTTCTCGTTGGTGATGGTGGTCGTTGCCATGGTTGCCTCCTCCGTTGCAGGTCGGAACGGTCGAACCGACACCGCCAGCGTCGCCGGAGCCGGGCGGCGCGGCATCCGCAGCGCCACGGATCAACACTTCGGCTCCTCCGCTGCCTCGTCTAGCCTCCGCACGGGTGAACGAGCTGCTCCTGACCTGGTTCGCTGCAAACGGGCGCGACCTCCCGTGGCGGCGCACGAGCGATCCGTACGCGATCCTCGTTCCCGAGGTGATGGCGCAGCAGTATCCCATCGGAAACGTGGACCTCCTGTAGTCGGAGCGTTACGGCCTGATCAGGACGTTTTGCGAGCTCCTGACGAGCAAACGAAGTCGTCTGGAATCGGAAGCGAGTGTTCGCACGCTGTTCGCATGGATCGTCTGCCTGGCGAGGCGAGGATATGGCTCGAGTTGCCAGAGACTTGGGCTGCCGCTGCGGCGGGCTGCGACCGGCCGCGAATGTCGACGCTTCGACCCATCGTGTCGACAGTAGCGTCAACGCCCGCGCTCGACCAGTAGCTCGCGACAGCCGATTGCAGAGGACGAAATAGTCGGCACGCTTCCAGCACCAGGAACTCTCGCCGCTGGGTGCTTGAACCGGCCTCGCTGTCAATCTCGCGGTTACTGCGACCGTGACCACCGCCTGCCGAATCGTAAGGTCAAGCGATGATCGTCGAGGTCGACCGGACGCTCGCGTGCAGATGTTCGTCGGTTTCACCGCAACTCTCACAACGCAGTCTCGCTGAAGCAACTGGCGTAAAACGGATCAGCTGATCCCCTATGCGGGGGATGTTGCCCTGGGTTTCGTTGGCCATACTCGCGGTTCTTCGTTTGGGGGTTTAGCCGTGATGGATTCTCCGTTGGTGGTTGTTCGGCAGGTGCGACTGCCGTCGTTGACCGTGCCGAGACTGCCGTTGGTTGTCGTGCCTGTGGTTGCGACCGCCGGCGCAGTGGTAGTGCTCGCCGCAAGGCACCTGGGCGGGACGCCTGTGGGGGCGTTTGCTGGGGCAGGCCTGTTCCTTCTTGGTGCGACAGTGGCCGAGGCTTTCCCTGTGCGGATCGCAGGCGTCGCGGCGGGAGCGACGTCACTTGCAACGATCTTCATCGTCGCGACCGCGGCCGTGTATACGTGGCAACTGGCGACGCTGGTCGGCTTGCTGACGATGTTGCTGGTAGAGGCGCGGCGTCGAAAGCCGCTCGTTCGGGTCGCCTACAACACTTCCCTCTACGCGCTGGGCGGTGCCGCCGCGGGAGCGGTGGCGTTGGTTGTGCCCGGCCGAACCGATATCGGTCTTCTCAGCGCCGGCGCTTTCTACGTGACCGACATCGTGCTCCTCGCGGCTGTCGTCTCGGCCGCGAATAACACACAACTCCTTCCGGTTCTTCGTGACTACATGGTTTCGACCTTCACCCCGTTTCTGCTGATGGCGACCACGACAGCAATCCTGATTGTGCTGTGGGGGCAAACGCCGGCTCTGGCGCTGCTGCTCGTCCCCCCACTTGTCGCGATCGAGCTCTATCAGCGCTCGAGCTCCCGGGAGCTGCGCGCAATGCATCTCGCGCTTACCGACTCGCTCACCGGGTTGGGCAACTACCGCCACTTCCAAGAGCGGTTGGAGATCGAACTCGCTGCAGCCGAGCAAGATCACACTTTGCTGACGCTCTGCCTCATCGACATCGACGACTTCAAGAGGATCAACGACCGTTTCGGTCATCCGGCCGGTGACCGGATCCTGACGCGGGTAGGCGGGTTGCTGCGCCAGGGCGGCGAGGCATTCCGACTTGGCGGCGACGAGTTCGCCGTCCTGCTGCCCGGCGTCGACGAGCGCGCCGCGCTGAATGCGGCGAGATCGATCGCCAACCGGGTCGGCTCGCATGAAGACGACGAAATCGGGAGAGTCCTCGTCAGCGTTGGTGTCGCGAGCTTCCCGACGGACGGTGCGGGTCGAGACGAACTCGTTCGGCTCGCAGATCGAGCTCTCTACTGGGCGAAAGAGCACGGGAAGAACCAGGTCCGCGCCTACCGACCGGACGTGGTCGACCTCGCGCAGCTGAAGCGACTCGGTGCCGGCTCCGACCTGGCGGCCCGCTACCGGGCCGCGGCTAGCCTGGCGAAGGCGGTCGACGCACGCGACGAGTACACGGGCAGCCACTCCGCACGGGTGAGCGAAATCGCGGCACGCATAGCCTCGCGCCTCGGGCTAGACGCAGAGCAAATCGAACTGCTTCGCCTCGCGACCAGGCTCCACGACCTCGGCAAGCTCTCGATCCCCGAAGAGATCCTTCGCAAGCCCGACTCACTGAGCGACGCTGAGCGGCTCGTCCTCGAACGCCATCCGCGTATCGGATACCAGATGCTCGAAAGCCTCGGTGTCGACCCGATCGCCGACTGTGTGCTCCACCATCACGAGCGCTGGGACGGCAGCGGCTATCCCGACCAGCTGAGCGGCGAGAAGATCCCGCTCGGCGCTCGGATCATCTTTGTCGCCGACGCTTATGACGCGATGACGTCTGACCGCGTCTACCGACGACGGCTGAACGACGAGGATGCCAAGTCTGAGCTCGTGCGCTGCGCGGGTACGCAGTTCGACCCATCGATCGTTGCGGCCTTCATGGACGAGTTCGAGTACAGCGGCGCCGTTGTGGATGCGCTCGCTTCCTAGCCCGACACCAACCCGACGATTCCTAAGGAGTTCAGACCGCGATGAGACCCACCTCGAAGCTACTGCTCACACTTGCAGTGATCGTCACCATCGCAGCCCCCGCAGGCTGGAAATGGGCGTCGACACCGAAGAAGGAGCGCCATGCCGTGGCATACGCGATGACGCTGGCCGCGGTGTCCGATCCGGTGTCCGCAGACCCCTCAGATCCCTCCCTCAGCCCCGACGGCTGGACCTGGGACACCGGGGAGTAGCAGCCACGTTCATCTCGATACCGGACCCGAGACTGGCCTCACCGGAGTGCCATTGACCCGCCCGCATCGCTCAGCCGATTGATCGCGACCGCGTTTCACCCTGGCAGCGCCGCGACTTCACAGTCAGCGTCGTCCACGGGATACGCTCCTTTGCCGCGGCGTCGGTCGCATACTGCGGCGGATGAGGCGTTACACCCGCAGTACGACTTCGTAGGCGCCGCTCCCGACCAACTCGACGCCTGTCGCATCGACCGTGCTAGCGCGGCTCTGATCAGCGAACTTGTCCGTCTCCGCCGCAGCCTCCTCGCTCTCCCAGAGGGTAAGCGTGAGTACCGTCACGGCGGCACGATCGATGAAGAACACTGCGCCCGCGTTGCCCGGAAGTCCGGCGACAAAGCTACTCACTTGCCTCTTGACGTGTTCCTTCCATTTATCGAGTGCTTCTGGAGAGCCCACCCATGTTGACGTCCTTGCTTCCATGCGAACCTCCGGACTCAATGGCGGCAGATCGTCTGCACGCTGTCCTATCCCTTGCAGATCGGCGTCGGGCGACGTTCCTGGACGCTGACCGCGTCAGAGTTGGACGCGACATGCCAACGACTAGGTGGCGCGCCCCGCGCCGTATGGCGGGGCGCGCCGCAGACGCCCGTCCCTTGTGATGGCCGACGGTCGCGCAAGCGACGCTAAGCGGTGACGCGGTCGCCGGTCAAGCCTCCATCACCAAGAGCATCCGATGTCGTCTCAAGAACAGGCGAGACCTTCATTCAAAGCGTCTCGCGGTGCCGTGATAGACGCGCGACGGCGCGTCAGTCTCGGGAACGCGCCCGGCTCATCCGCTTGCGAGCCTGTTCGCAGACCACGCAAGCTCCTGCGATGGCGTTGCGTTTGGGCGAGCAGTCTGCGATGAGCCGATCAAGGCAGATCGTTCGCCGCGCAGTCTCATAACCAAGATGTTCCAGCCCCGCGTCGTCAACAAGTCTGAGAAGACTTCCCCCCAAACCTGGGGCGGTCTCATCCAGGCGACTGCGCGGATCGCTCACAGCAGAATTCGCATCGCGGTCGCGTGTGGGCAGCCCCGTCGTGGCAACTCGGTCGCGGCATCGAGATCGACCTCGAGGTGCGTAGTGAGTAGGAGTGCGTGATCGAAGCTGTAGCCGGCTTTGATCAGCTCGCCAAGACGCCAGCGCAAGACGCTCTCGACTTCGTGCTCGTCGAGTTCTTCGAACTCAGCCGCAGTGAGTGTGCGGCCACCACCAAGGCGGCCCATGCGTCCGTTATCGGCCCGGCACCGGAAAAGGTTGAGGCCAACGCGAACGCAGCGGCCCAGTGTTTTGGCTGAGACGGTCCGGCCCGTCTGCGACCCTGCAAGGTATGTGGTGGAAACCGATTGTCTGGAACGAGGCCGACCACTATCCCCAATGGTTCGGGTACGGTCAACGCGAAGGGAATTTGCCCCTCGAGGGATCACGGGTCACTCTTGCCGAACTCCCGGGCCGCACCCTGATCGTGACTTCCGTCGAGCGCGAGCTGGGTCTTGTCTGGCTGATGCCTGTGCGAGACCTCGACGACTACTAGCCCCGGGTCGAAGGAAGAGCGAAGCGCCGGCGGATGGGGCTGCGGCTCCCACACCGGCCGGCGCTTCGAAAGGTTTGGACGGGCTGCGGCCCCCGGTCCTCCCCTAGCGAGTACATGGTCGGCGATCACGCTCGGCGAACTGAGCCTCAACCGAGTGAACCGAGCCCGTGAACCACCGGTTCAGCGATAGATGAACCGAGGCGCCGGAGGCGATGATGGTCGTACCGAGGGCCCCGATGCGGCGGGGGCTCGCGGAAGGCGCGACAAGTGCTCCTCGGTCGGCGGCGACAGGGTCGAGCACAAAAGTGAAGGCGAACCCATTGCGGCGGGTTCGCCTTCACTTTTCGCAGGAGCTCAAGTCGAGCGCAGGCTCCGCCGAGAACAGGGCTGGTATGAGTGGTGTTGCTGCGATCGAGGTCGTCCGCGAGCAGTCCGGCCGCTTTCTCGGCTACCGGGGTGCGCTGCTTGCGTTGCCGTTTGGCTGGGAGGCATGGAACGCCTACCGCTCCCGAGCGCTCGTCGGGTCGCTTGCGGTGTCGGCTGGCTCTGCCGGTTCCTTCGACTGGGCGGAGGCGGACTACGAGGGGCCGTTCTTCGCTCCGGGCTCATCGCCTTCACTGCTTGACCCGGCGGCGCCGGTGGCGCGGATGGAATGCGTATATATCGCGCCTGGTCTACGCGGCGGTGAGCTGTGGTCGCGCTACGCGGCGATACTTGCCGGACTCGGGTTGCCCGTGTACGCGGCCTTCGCGAATCCTCGCCTAGGAGAACGCTTCCGGGCGGCGCACAGTCCCGCCGGGTGCACAACGTCGGCCCGGTAGGTCACGGTCGGCCCAGCTTTGCCGAGGCGCGTCATCCCGCTGCGCGGACGAGAGGTACGAGGGCGCGGAGCGGGTCGATCGCGGCGCCGTTGACGCGAACTTCGAAGTGGAGGTGTGCACCGGTGGCGTCGCCGGTAGCACCGACTCGCCCCACGACGGTACCGCCGGAGATCAAGTCGCCGACCTTCACGTCGATCGTCGATAGATGTGCGTACATCGTTCGGACGCCGCGGCCGTGGGCGACTGTGACGAGCTTGCCCCAGCCGCCTGCGCGTCCGCCCGCCCAGGTGACGAGCCCAGGCGCCGCCGCCATCACCTCGGTGCCGGCCGGGGCGATCAGGTCGATGCCTGCATGGAAGCGATCGCCGCGTGGCCCGAACCCGTCGCCTACCGGTGCGAGCAACGGCCACACCAGCGGGATCGGTGATCCGGCCGGCTTCCGCCGTAAGGCGGCGATCGTTGCCGCTCCGGCGACTCCGTCTGGACGAATTCCTCTGGATTGCTGGAACCGGGTCAGTGACGACGTGAGCTGTCTGCCGAAGCGTCCATCGATCCTGCCGGACGGGAAGCCTTGCCAAGCAAGGACGAGCTGGAGATCGGCGACGTCTAGGCCCGCCTCGTTTCGACGAAGCGGCCTACGACCAAGCACGACACGTCCTCTGATTGCGACAGCGACCGGCGCGTGGGATTGCGGTCCTGCGTAGAACCCGCCAGCGCGGAGTGAAGTCTCCAGCGCCCCAGTCTGCGGTTGCGCTGACGCGACCGCCGCGAACGACAGCGCGAGGCAAAGGCCCAGGTAGAAACACGCAACGGCGCGGAGTTGAGTCTTCGTCTTCTCCAAACGGCACGTGAACTTTGACACAAAGCTCGCCGTCGATCCTGTGCCGGGCGGCGCCCGGTACTCCTCAGAGGATGGCCTCGGGATCTCCAGTGCAGGCGCTGACCAGCGCTTGCCGTCTACCGCGTCCCATTGAATAGGGCGCCCGGCACCCCCCGATCGGCTTGTTGTCAGCCCAGGCGGCCGATGTTAGGTTCGAACTCCGTTGTCGCTCGGAGGGGAGGCGGTCGTGGGTCGGTTCATCCGTCGTTGCTTCGTCGCTGGTCTGCTCGCGCTCGCAGCTTTGGCGTTGTCTGCGCCTGCGTTCGCGGGCTCCGGGGGTCTCACGGGCGTTTCGGCCTTCGAGTTCGCCGGCGGCCCCGAGAACAACGACGTGACCCTTGCCGCCACCGGGGCGCTCTTGACGCTGACAGACACTGCGACGGTACCGTCGCTGACCTCCAACGCGGCGTTCCTCGGTTGCACGGTGTCCGGCCACACGCTCAGCTGTCCGTCGGCCTCGGTAACGGACGTCAGGATTGAGGGCGGCGGCGACGACGACCGGTTGACGATCGACCCGACGGTTGGCACCAGCAGTTCGGTCTCCTCGATTGAACTCCAGGGCAATGCCGGGAACGATGTGATGACGAACGAGTCGAGCGTGCCGGCGACCGTCGACTATTCGGCTGCGGCCGCCGGTGTGGTTGTCGATCTCGGCACAGGTCTCGCAAGCCAGGACGGCGACGGCTCCCAGGACACGCTGTCCAACATCGAAAACATCAACGGCACAGCCCAGGCCGACGTGATCACCGGTGACGGCAACGACAACGTGATCAACGGCGGCAGCGGTGATGACACCCTGATCGGTGGCGCCGGCAACGACATGATCAGCGGCGGAAACGGCAACGACTTCCTCGCCGGTAACGGCGGCAACGATCTCCTCGACGGCGGCAACGGCAACGACACGGTCGACTATTCGGCTGCGGCCGCCGGTGTGGTTGTCGATCTCGGCACAGGTCTCGCAAGCCAGGACGGCGACGGCTCCCAGGACACGCTGTCCAACATCGAAAACATCAACGGCACAGCCCAGGCCGACGTGATCACCGGTGACGGCAACGACAACGTGATCAACGGCGGCAGCGGTGATGACACCCTGATCGGTGGCGCCGGCAACGACATGATCAGCGGCGGAAACGGCAACGACTTCCTCGCCGGTAACGGCGGCAACGATCTCCTCGACGGCGGCAACGGCAACGACACGGTCGACTATTCGGCTGCGGCCGCCGGTGTGGTTGTCGATCTCGGCACAGGTCTCGCAAGCCAGGACGGCGACGGCTCCCAGGACACGCTGTCCAACATCGAAAACATCAACGGCACAGCCCAAGGCGACGTCATATCGGCGCGGGACGGGCAGCCGGAGCAGATCACATGCGGCGCCGGTGAGGACTCGGTGACGGCAGATGCGACCGATGTCGTCGCGTCCGACTGCGAGCACGTGACACTGCCGACGCCGCCCACCGTCACCGTGACGATCACCGGCACCGCCGGCCTCGCCGGCTGGTACACCAGCAATGTCACCGTCTCCTGGACCGTCACCGACGCCGGCTCGACGATCTCCAGCTCGACCGGCTGCGACCCGGTCACGATCACGACCGATACCGGCCCGGGCGGCGCCACGCTCACCTGCACCGCCACAAGCGACGGGGGTACGACAACCCAGTCGGTCACCGTCAAGCGCGACGCCACCGCACCGACCGTCCTCTACACCGGCAACCAAGCAAGCTACGGCATCCTGCAGACCGTCACGATCATCTGCACCGCCACCGACCCGAGCCCAGGCTCCGGAATCGCGAGCACCAGCTGCGCGAACATCCACGCGCCCGCCTACGGCTTCGGCCCCGGCACGCACACCTACTCGGCACTCGCAGCCGACGCCGCCGGCAACCACGGCAACGCGTCAACAACCTTCACCGTTACCCCAACAGCAGCCGACCTCTGCACACTGACCAAGCAGTTCGCCGAGAGCTCGGCGAAATTCCAGGCGCTGACCCCAAAACAGCAATCGGCCGTCGACGCCCTCGTCACCAGCGCCTGCAACGCAATCGGGAAGATCGTCGTCAACCTCGGCCCAAAGCAGAAAGCCGCTCTCGTCGCGGTCTACGAGGCGGGAACATCAGCACTCGCGCAGACCGGCTGGCTCACCACGGCCCAAACAGCAACGCTCGACCAACTCGCCGGCGCCCTCTAGCCCGAAGACCGTTGCGCCGGTCAGGGGCAAGACCCCAAGACCCGATGAAGAAGCGATTCGACGTCTATGCCACGTCGCGGGTGACTTGTTCGTGGTCTTCGTACGGTGTCTCGATCTCGTGGACGGGGACGGGGCGGCTGAAGAGGAACCCCTGGCCGTAGTGGCAGTCGTGTTCGAGGAGGAAGCGGCGCTGCGCTTCGGTCTCGACTCCTTCGGCGAGCGGCTCGAGGCCGAGCGTGTGGGCGAGCTGGATGATGGAAGCGACGAGCGTGCGGGCGTGCTCGCTTTCGGGGAGATCATGGATGAAGGAACGGTCGATCTTGAGCATGCTCACCCAGGTTTTGTTCAGCCGTCCCAGTGAGGAGTAGCCTGTGCCGAAGTCGTCGATTGCCAGCTTGAGCCCTTGTCTGTGCATGTCGGCGAGGGCGTCTTCATTTGCCTTCGCGAATCGGGGATGAGCGCGGACTCCGTTACCTCGATCATCAGCCGGTCGAGCTTCACGCCGGCTGCGTCGGCAGCCGCGGCCAAATGAGCAATGCCGGCGCTTTGTTCAGCTTATGCGCTGGTTAGTGCACGCGCCTCAACGCCCGATTGACCTAGAAACGAAGCGGGGCCGTCGTGGCCCCGCTTCGGTTTCACCAGGGAATTGTGCGGGGTCGTCTACGGGGTGGTTGTTGCCCCGCCGTCGTCTGTGCTGCTGTTTGCCGGCACAGGGTCGTGGCCCCAGACGTGGATCCGTTTCGCGGTGAAGGTTGCGGTTGCAGGGTTGAAGCTGGGTGCTCGGAAGAACCCGTTGGCGGCGAAGATCACGCCGACGTGTTGGCCGGGCTTGAGGTCGGAGAACGCGATCCGGCGGCGGTGCGGTCCGCGCATGTACACGGTGTTCGCGTTCACCTGCAGGGTGACCTGGTGGCCCTTGAGCACGGTGTCGTAGGGGCCGGTGTTTCCGACTTGGACGTTGAGCGAGCCGCTTGCGACCGCGCTGATCGTGCCGCTGATCCAGTGGCAGTTGCAGAAGACGTGGATCCGCACGGCGGTGAGTGTCGTCGGGGTCTCTCCGGCGGCCTGCATCGCGACGAGGTCGCCTGGCTGGATCTGCGCGAGTGCGATCGGCTGTCCGTGCGGGCCTTGGTTGATGCGGGTGCTCGAGGCGACGTTGACGGTCAGTGTCTGCCCGTTCAGTGCGCCGTCGTGCGGCCCGGTCCAGAGAACGCCGACGGTCAGCGTGGTCGAGCCGACGCCGCTTACCTGCCCTGCGAACCAGGCCAGATGCGGCTTCGGGTTCGACGAACGGGTCGTGAATGTCTGGTCGAGCCCGTTGGTCGTGCCGGCGCTGTTCTGGGCGACGAGCCGGTAGTGGTAGATCGTGCCCGAAGTCAGGCCCGAAAGCCGGGCCTCGACGTGCCTGTCTCTCGTGCCAGAACCGATGTTGTGCGTCGGGGTCTGCAGGCCGTAGCTCGTCGTTGTTCCGTACTGGAACCAGTAGGTCGTCGAGGCGCCGTTCGGGTTCACGTGTCCGTTTACCCCGGCAGAGCGCCGCCCGACCTCGTCGGCGCCACCGGTCGTCACCACCGGGGCTGTCGCGGCACTCGTCGTGAACGTCTGGTCGGCGCCGTTGGTCGTGCCGGCGGAATTCCGGGCGACCAGGCGGTAGTGGTAAGTGGTGCCGGCGACGAGACCGTAGATCCCCGCCGAGACCGGATGGCTGCTCGTGCCCGAGCCGGCGCTGTGGGTGCCGGTCTGCAGGCCGTAGGTCGTCGTCGTTCCGTACTGGAACCAATAGTTCGTGCCGGCGCCGTTCGGATTGACCGTGCCGTTCAGGGTGGCGGTCTTCGCGCCGATCTTGCTCGCCGCGGCGGTCGTGACCTGTGGCGCGTTCGCGGCGGAGGTCGTGAAGGTCTGATCTTGCCCGTCAGTTGTGCCGGCGGAGTTCTGGGCGACGAGGCGGAAGTGATAGGTCATGCCGGCGACGAGGCCGGATAAGCTCGCCGAGACGTGATGGTCAGAGGTGCCGCCGCCGACGCCGTGGCTGCCGGTCTGCAGGCCGTAGCCCGTCGTTGTTCCATACTGGAACCAGTAGGTCGTCGATGCACCGTTCGGGTTGACCGTCCCGTTCACGGTCGCCGTCTTCGCGCCGATCCCGCTCGCGGCCCCCGTCGTCACCTTTGGCGCGCTCGCTGCGGAGGTCGTGAACGTCTGATCTTGCCCGTCCGTGGTGCCTCCGCTGTTCCGCGCGACAAGGCGGAAGTGATAGGTCGTGCCGGCGACAAGGCCGGAGAGGTTCGCCGAGACGTGCTGGTCAGAGGTGCCGCCTCCCGCGCCGTGGCTGCCGGTCTGCAGACCGTAGCCGGTCGTCGTTCCGTACTGGAACCAATAGTTCGTGCCAGCGCCATTCGGGTTGACCGTTCCGTTTAGGGTCGCGGTCTTGGCGCCGATCCCGCCCGCAGCACCCGTCGTCACCTGCGGTGCAGCTGCGGCGCTCGTCGTGAACGTCTGGTCTTGTCCGTCGCTCGTGCCAGCCGAGCTCTGCGCAACCAGGCGGAAGTGATAGGTCGTCCCCGCGACCAGACCGGAGATCCCCGCCGCGACTGAGCGGCCACTCGTGCCCGAGCCCGCGCCATGGGTACCGGTCTGCAAGCCGTAGCTCGATGTTGTCCCGTACTGGAACCAGTAGGTCGTCGA
The DNA here is from genome assembly GCA_963816455.1 of uncultured Actinomycetes bacterium. GTDB lineage: Bacteria > Actinomycetota > Thermoleophilia > Gaiellales > Gaiellaceae > Palsa-739. The sequence goes on along the minus strand of CAWFKM010000005.1, from coordinate 23,961 downwards.
GCCACCATTCGGATTCACTGTGCCGTTAAGAGAGGCGGTTCTCGCGCCGATCCCGCTCGCCGCGCCTGTCGTCACCAACGGCGCGTTCGCAGCCGACGCCGTAAACGTCTGATCCAGACCGTCCGTCGTGCCGGCGGAGTTCTGGGCGACGAGGCGGTAGTGGTAGGTGGTGCCTGCGACAAGACCGGCGATGTGGGCGGAAACTGGGCGGCCGCTCGTGCCAGAGCCGGCGCCGTGGGTGCCCGTCTGAAGGCCATAGCTCGTCGTCGTCCCGTACTCGAACCAGTAGATCGTCGAGGCCCCGCTCGGATTGACCGTCCCGTTCAGCGTCGCCGTCTTCGTCCCAATCCCACCTGCAGCCCCGGTCGTCACCACCGGAGCCGACGGGTCGGCGGCGAACGCCGGAAGCGCAGCAGCCATGACAACCAACACCATCACGAAAACTAGACTCACTCTGCGCATCACAAGCCTCCAAGGCACGAGATCGCTATCGCCGGACAACGTGAACACTCGTCGTCCTCTGTTCGGGCAACGTCCCGCGTACGTAAGGACCACGCAAAGCAGCTCGACCAAACCCAAAGTGCCTTCGCGAGGGCTCAGAGCTCGTACCTGGCGCCCGCCTAGGGGTGACGGCGGGTCACTCGTTCGAGCGATGCCGGTGCGGGCCGGACTGGCTGAGACTTTGGTGATGGCGGGCCGGTTGGAGTTCGTAGTAGGGGATCTCGCGCGTGAGGAAGTCGACGCGATCGTGAACCCGTGGAACTCCGGGTTCCTGCTGAGTTTCTCGGGAGTGAACGGGGCGCTCCTGGAGGCCGCGGGCGAGGAACTCGCGGAAGAGTGCCGCGGCCTTGGGCTCGCAGCGGAGGGCGAGGTTCGAGTAACCGGGCCGGGCACGCTGCGCTGCCGTTACGTCCTGCACGCGGTCAGTCCGATCTGGCATGACGGAACCCGCGGTGAGCCAGAGCGGCTGAAGCTTCTGCATCGAAACGTCACAGCGGCCGCGGTCGAGCTCGACTGGCGCAGCATCGCGCTGCCCGCCATCGGCTCCGGCGCGCACCGCTTCCCGAGCGAGGTCGCGGCACAGTGTCCGATCCTCGCGGCCTAGACTCGGCGGGCTATGACCGAGGCGGTCGGCCGCGATACACCGAAGAATGTGCGCGCTTGCGTCGACGTTGCGCAAGGACGGATGGGATGTCTACGTTTTCCCAGAGGGCGTCAGGACAAAGACCGCGTTCTTCGATGCGGTTTGCGCTGCGTTCCCACTCGACCCGCAGTTGACGCGTCAGAACGATGTCTGGGACGCTCTACGAGACTCGCTCGGCTCCGGACTTCTGGGTGTGCCAGCAGCAAGAGTCGCGGGGTCTGGTGGCCCGATGCGTACAGGCTTAGGGGTTTCATCCTCGCGAGTACGAGACAGCCGTCGAGATCCTTTCGGACCTGCCAGAACTGCTGAGCCACGGTGAGTGGACGAACGAAAAGAAGCCGAAGGAGGCGCTGATCTACCTCGGGACCAGAAACTGGGCGACGAACTGGCTAACGAGGAGACGCTAGACGCGTCAGCCGTCGGGGCGGCAGTCGTCGGGATTGCCCTTCGAGTTTTCGCGGGCGTGGACGCACGAGGACGGCCGCCTGTTCGCACGACCCTTCGCACGCGCCGTTTTCGGCACGTTCAGCGGCCGGGCATCGGTCTAGGCTCCGCAGTGTGCAGGAGCTGCTTCTGGCCTGGTTCAGCCGAAACGGACGTGATCTGCCCTGGCGGACGACCAACGATCCGTACGCAATTCTGGTTTCCGAGGTGATGGCGCAGCAGACGCAGGTCGAGCGCGTCGTGCCGCGGTGGGAGCGGTGGCTCGTGCGCTGGCCGACGGTCGACTCGCTCGCGGCGGCGTCCGCTGCCGACGTGATCCGCGAGTGGCAGGGGCTCGGCTACAACCGGCGCGCGCTCGCGCTGCACCGTGCGGCGCAGCAGGTCGCGGCGCACGGCTGGCCGGACGACCTCACCGAGCTGCCCGGCGTCGGCCGCTACACCGCGGACGCCGTCGCGTGCTTCGCGTTCGGGCGCGACGTACTTCCGGTCGACGTGAACGTGCGCCGCGTGTCGGAGCGGACGGGCTCGGAGTTCGGGCCGGCGGCCGCGCAGGCGCTGATGGATCTCGGCGCGACGGTCTGCCTCGCGCGCGTGCCGCGCTGCCGCGTCTGCCCGCTCGCGGAGGAGTGCCCGTCGCGCGGCCGGCGCTTCGAGCCGCTGCGGAAGCAAGGCCCGTTCGAGGGCTCGTTCCGGCAGCGCCGCTCGACGACGCTCCGTCTCGTCGCCGCGGCCGCGCGGCCGCTCGAGGAGCTCGACGCCGAGGCCGTGACCTCACTCGCCCGCGACGGCCTCGTCCAGGTCGCCGGCGAGACCGTGTCGCTGCCCGGCTAGCTCGGTACCATCAGCCGAATGCTCGCCGCAGACCTCTACGTCCTACTGATCCCGCTCTGGATCGCTGCTCTTCATCCTGATCCTCGTCGGGATGCTGGCTCTCCTCGGCCGGGTCAAAGGCGGCAAGTACCTCCGCCCGCTCTTCACGACGATGGCGAAGGTCCCGATCTTGAAGCGGTGGCTCCAGAAGGCGTCGACCGCCGCGATGGAGCGCTCGAACCCGGAGCTCGCCAGCGCGATGCGGAAGATGCAGCGCACCGGCGCGATCCGCGATCCGCAGAACAGGGCGCAGGCTGCCGAATGTCGCCAGCTGACGCCGCAGGCGCGAACCGCCGCGCGCTGCTCGAGATGCAGGAGGAGCAGGGCCTGATGCCGGAAGCGACGAACCGCGAGATGCGCCGCCGCCTCGAGCGCGCGCGCAAAGACTCGCAGCGCAAGCGACGGCCTAGACCGGTGCTTCATCCAGACGTTCGGCTCGACGTACGTGCCGACGCCGTTCTCGAACTGCACCGGAACGAGGCCGCCCGGTGACGACGTAGTCGCCGTCCTCCGGGAACTGGAGTGCCCGTCCACTCCTCCCACTCCGTGCGCGACCCGGTGATCGTCATCGAACGCGGGGCGATCGTCGAGCACCTCGGCGCCCAGCCGTTCGTGCGTGCGTAGCCACGGGTCGTACGGAAGTCCGTCCTCGCGCCGCCAGAGCGACGTAACGCTCGATCGGCGTCAAGCGGGTACCGGTCCTTCCACGTCGGCCGCACCGGCGCGATCAGAATCGTCGAGACCGTGCGCCGCAGCGACGCTCGCCATCCGCCGCAGGAGCGCCTCGGCGAGCCCCGTGCCGCGGTAAGCGGGGAGGACCGAGACGGTGATCGCGCAGAGCGACGACGGTTCGCCGGCGACGCCGTTGGTCAGCGCCCAGTCGAGCCCGCGCGGCTCCGGGATGCCGTCCCAGCGCACCGGCACGGTGCACGCCTGTCGCCGACCGTCGCTCCTGCCGTCGAGCGCCCAGAGCTGGAAGTCCGGGTAAACCTCGAACAGGCGTCCCCAGAAGGTGTTGACGATCGGGTCGTGTGCCATGAACTCCGGCCAGATCATCTCCGGCAGCGTGTCCCGGAGATCCTTCTCCGCGTGGGTGAGGATGCGGAGCTTCACCGGCGCAGCAGCGCGACGGCCTGCGCGGCGAGTCCTTCGCGACGGCCGGTGAAGCCGAGGCCGTCGGTCGTCGTCGCGCGGACGGCGACGAGCTCCGGCGCGACGCCGAGCGCGCCCGCGAGCCGCGCGCGCATCGCGTCGCGGTGAGGCGCGAGCCGCGGCTCCTCGCCGATCAGCACGACGTCGGCGTTCGCGAGCTCCCAGCCGTCCGCGCGCACGCGCGCCCACGCCGCGCGAAGCAGCTCGACCGAGTCGGCGCCTTCGAGCGCCGGATCGCCGGAGGGGAACAGCGCGCCGATGTCCTCGAGCCCTGCCGCGCCGAGGACCGCGTCGGTGAGCGCGTGCGCGAGCACGTCGCCGTCGGAGTGGCCGGCGAGGCCGCGCGGATGGTCGATGCGGACGCCGCCGAGCACGAGCGCGGCGCCGTCCTCGAACGCGTGGGCGTCAAAGCCGGTGCCGACGCGGTATTCGCTCAGTAGCCATGACGCGATCTTCGCCAGATCGTCGGCCGTCGTCACCTTCAGCAGGAGCGGATCGCCGGGAACGACCTTCACGCGGCCGCCGCGCGCCTCGACGAGGCTCGCGCAGTCGGTCGCGTCCGTCGCCCGACGCAGACGCGGCGCGGAGGACGTCCGCGACGAACGCCTGCGGCGTCTGCACGGCCCAGAGCCCGTCGCGCGGGACCGTCTCCGCGACGGCGCCGTCGGAGCCGACGCGCTTCAGCGTGTCCGCCGACCGGCAGCCCCGGCACGGCGCCGTCCCAGCCGTCGGACAGCGGCGCGAGCACGCGCTCGACGACGTCCGTCGGAACGCAGCGGCCGCGCGGCGTCGTGGACGAGGACGACGAGCGCGTCCGTCCGGCACCTCGGCGAGCCCGGCGCGGACGGAATCGGCGCGCGCTCCTCGCCGCCGGGGACGCAGGCGCTGACCTTGCCGCAGCCGAGCTCCTCCGCGAGCAGGATCGCCGGCTCCTCCCAGCCGGGAGGCGCGACGAGGACGATCGCGTCGATCCAGTCGGCACTCGTCGAGGCGACGCAGAGGCTCGGCGAGGAGTGGATCGCTCGCCGAGCTTCGCAAACGCCTTCGGCTGGTCGAGACCGAGCCGGTCTCCCCGTCCCGGCAGCGACGAGAATCGCCCAGACGGACATGGCCCGGGGTCTGACCGCCTTGGCCTTACGCGGTCGCCGCGAGCGGCTTCTTCTTCGCCGCGGGCTTCTTCTTGCCGTTGGTGCGGCCGGGCCGGCCAGGACGTCGTCGAGCCACTCGGCGCACTCGTCCTCGTCCATGTCCTTGGCGTACATCAGCTCGGAGGCGAGGATCTTCTTCGCCTTCACGAACATCTGCTTCTCGCCGGTGGACAGGCCCTTCTCGTGATCACGCAGCGAGAGATTCCGGACGACCTCGGCAAGCTCGAGGATGTCGCCCGTCTTCATCTTGTCGCGATTGTGCTTGAAGCGGCGATTCCAGTTCTTCGGCATCTCGGTCGAGCCGCCGGTCAGCGCCTTCAGCACCACTGCGACCTCCTTTTCGCCCGATCACCCGCCGCAGCCCGACCTTCTCGGCGTTCTCGCGAGGGGACCTGAACCGTCATGTCGTTGTGCAGGATCTTGATCGTCAGGTACTCGCGCTTCTCGTCCGAGGACCTCGCGCGACTCCTTCTTGACGACCGTCCCGGCCCCGTGGTGCGGGATACACCACCTTGTCGCCGACCTTGTACAAGCCGGTCCTCCCCTCTCTTTCCGCCTTCTCCGCCAAGAAAGCCGGCGCGCAAGGCGTGCCGGCCAACGGATTGTCCATGATAGCAGAAACCGCTCTAAAAAAGCCAAATTCCGGCGATAGTAACGCTCTGAAGGTGTAAACGGCCGCGTCGCTACGCCTCGGCTGCCGCCGTCTTCCTCGAGGCCGGCCTTCAGCGCCTGGCGCAGCGTCTCGGCCTCCGTCGACGCGGAGCTCCGGCCCGCTTCGGCGTCTCGGGCGGCGCGACGACGTGCTTCAGGCCGAGCTTCGCGCACTCCTCGAGCCGGCGGTCGGCCTGCGCCGCCGGGCGCAGCCGTCCGGTGAGCCCGATCTCGCCGAACGCCGCTGTGCCCGTCGCGCACCGGCACGCCGGCGCGCGGCCGACGCGATCGCGAGCGCGACCGCGAGGTCGGCGCCGGGCTCGTCGATCCGGACGCCGCCGGCGACGTTCACGAACACGTCGGCCTGGCCGAGCGCGATTCCCGCGTGGCGCGCGAGGACCGCGACGATCATCGCCAGCCGCTTCGGATCGACGCCGGTGGCGACACGGCGCGGCATCGCGAGATCCGTCTGCGAGACGAGCGCCTGCACCTCGAGCAGGATCGGCCGCGTTCCTTCGAGTGCGCACGCGACCGCGGCACCCGGCTCGCCGTCGGTCGTCTTGCCGAAGACCTCCGACGGATCCGGCACGCCGACGAGCCCCGCGCCGGTCATCTCGAACACGCCGAGCTCGTTCGTCGAGCCGAAGCGGTTCTTCGTCGCGCGCAGCACGCGGTGCGCGTGGTAGCGGTCGCCCTCGAACTGGAGCACGCAGTCGACGAGGTGCTCGAGCACGCGCGGGCCGGCGACCGAGCCGTCCTTCGTCACGTGGCCGACGAGGATCGTCGCGACGCCGGCCTCCTTCGCAACGCGCAGCAGCCGCCCGGCCGCCTCGCGCACCTGCGCGACCGAGCCGGGCGCGGAGCCGAGCTCGGCCGAGTAGAGCGTCTGAATCGAGTCGATCACGCAGACGTCGGGGCGCTCGGTCTCGAGCATCTCGCAGACGACGTCGAGCTCGGTCTCGGCGAGGATCTCGACCCGTCCGGCGCCGCCGAGCCGTTCTGCGCGGAGCTTCACCTGCGCGACGGACTCCTCGCCGGTGACGAGCAGCGCGCGCCGGTCGACCGAGACCGCCGCGAGCGCCGACAGCAGCAGCGTCGACTTGCCGACTCCCGGCTCGCCGCCGACGAGGACGAGCGACGCCGGCACGAGCCCGCCGCCGAGCACGCGGTCGAGCTCCGGCACGCCGGTCGAGATCCGCGCCGCCTCCTCCGCGTCGACGTCGACGAGCCGGAGCAGCGGCTTCGGCGCGCGCGCGGCCTTCCCGAGCCGGCCCGGCGATCTCCTCGACGAGCGTCCCGAACGCGGAGCAGCCCGGGCACTTCCCGAACCACCGTCCCGCCGAGTAGCCGCAGTCGGTGCACGCGTATTTGACAGCCGCTTTCGCCACCGGGTGAGCGTACGGACGAGGGCGGACGCGATGGTGACGGCTTCCCGGCAACTTCGTCCCAAGAAACGAATAAGCGGCCCGCCGCAGGGCCGCTTATTCGTGGGGGATGAGGGTCCGAACCTCGCCGCATCGAGGTTCTGGGGATGTGCCGTCTGGAAGAGATGTTGCCTGGCCCTCCCCGGTTGATTCCTCCCCTTTCGGGTGGTTCATCCCGGCGCTTCACCGCGGAAAAGCCGCAACAAGGTTCCGCGGCGCCCCGAATGGCCCTCGCCCGCCCCGGCGACACGATGAAAGCAGGGAAACACAAGTGTTCGAAATGGAGGGAATCATGAGAAAGGTCCTCGAGTTCGGTGGAGTCGCAGCCGGCATCGTGCTCATCGCTTTCGGAGTCGCGGCGATCGCGCTCGGCATGAACGGGCGCAGCACGGTTCAGGACAACCTCAAGCAGCAGCAGATCGTCGGGACACCCGACATGACACCCACGGCCATCGCAGCCGAGGCGAAGGACGCCAAGCTGCCGGCGAGCATCCCGCTCCCGACCTGCACGATCGCGGGCAAGCAGGTGACAACGGGCAGTCAGGCCCGCTGCTTCGCCGAGTACATGCAGATTCACACCTATATCGCGTCGGGCGGTCTGCCGTACGCGCAGATGCCCCGCTACGCCACGGCCGACGGCAAGGGGACGAACGACGCCACAAAGGCGACACAGTCCGGCGGCCAGCCCGTTGCGAACCCGAACCGTGACCTCTGGGTGACGGAGACCGCACTGACCGGCGCGCTGAACATGTCGTACATGGCGCAGCAGCTCGGGATGTTCGGCATCGTCGTCGGTGTCGCACTTCTGCTCACCGGCGTCGGGTTCATCATCCTCGCCCTGGGCGGCGCACTCACCGCGGGCGGCTGGCTGTTCGCCCGCTCGCAGAAGAAGAACGAGACGGCCGCGCCGGCGAAGACCACCACCACCCCGGTCGCCGGCTAGCGCATCCACGCTCCACGGCGAGAAAGGGGCGGCCTCGCGGCCGCCCCTTTCCGTTTACGTCGAGATCAGGTTCTCGAGCTGCCGGCGAGTCTCGCCGAGCCGCTCTTTCCGTTCCGAGAACGCGGCTCCGCGGACTCCGGCGACCTTCAGGCGCCGCAGCTCCTGCATCTGGCCGCGGATCTGCTCCAGCAGGCGGTCGACCTCCCGCTGGTAGCGATGCCGCTCGCGGTGGACGCGAATCGGTGTGTCGGCCGTGAGCATCAGGCTGCCTCCTCGAATGCGGGCGTCAGGTCGCCGATCTTGTCCTCGGCGGGTGCCGCCGCGGCTCCCGACTCGATCATCAGCGCCGAGACGACGGCGGCGAGGGCCGCGAGACCCGCGAGGACGTAGAACGTGATCTGGAAGCCGTGGGTCAGGGCCCCGGCGCTCAGGGCGGTCGTCCCCGGGTGGCCGTGGACGTAGTGGCTCGGCGTAGGTCGTCGCGATCGTCGTCGCGATCGCGACGCCGATCGCCCCGCCGATCTGCTGGTTCGTGTTGAGCAGACCGGACGCGACGCCGGCGTCGGCCTCCTTGACGCCGGTGAGCGCGCCGATCGACATCGGGACGAACGCGAACGCCAGCCCGACGCCGCTGAGCAGGAAGGCCGGGAACAGATTGGCGAAGTACGTTCCGTGCACCGGCAGCTGCGCGTAGAGCACCAGCCCGGCGGCCGACATCGCCATCCCGACCGTCAGGACGACGCGGATCCCGACGCGGGTGACGAGCGCCTGCGAGACGGCGGAGAACACGATGATCGAGAGGGTCAGCGCGATGTACGCGACGCCGGTCTTGAGCGCCGAGTAGTGCAGCACCTGCTGCATGTAGAGCGTCAGCAGGAAGAACTGCGAGAAGATCGCCGCCCCCATCAGCAGCGCGTTGATGTTCGACGCCGACAGCGTGCGCAGCCGGAAGATCCGCAGCGGCAGCAGCGGCGCCGGCGAGCGGAGCTCGATCACGACGAACGCGACGACGAGCGCGGCCGAGGCTGCGAGCAGCCCGATCGTCTCGGTCGTGGCCCAGCCGTGCTGGCTCGCGCGCGTGAGCGCGTAGACGAGCAGCATCAGACCGCCGGTGATCGACGCCGCGCCTGCGGTGTCGAAGTGCCGGTGGTCGAGCTCGGCGCGGCTCTCGCGCAGCAGCACGGGGCTGAGCGCCAGGACGGCGATGCCGACGGGCACGTTGATGAAGAAGATCCACGACCAGGTGAGTGCGCTGGTCAGGGCTCCGCCGAGGAGCACGCCGGCGGCGCCTCCGCTCCCGGAGGCTGCGCCCCAGATCCCGAGCGCGACGTTGCGGTCGCGGCCCTCGCGGAAGGTGGTCATGAGAATCGACAGCGCGGCGGGCGCGAGCAGCGCGGCGCCGAGCCCCTGCACGGCACGGAAGACGATCAGCGAGCCGGCCGACCAGGCGAGGCCGTCCAGAAGCGAGCTGACCGTGAAGATCGCCATGCCGAGCATGAACATCCGCCGTCGGCCGAGCAGGTCGGCCATGCGGCCGCCGAGCAGGAGCACGCCGCCGAAGAAGATCGCGTAGGCGGTGATCACCCACTGCAGGCTCTCCTGGCTGAAATGGAGGTCGTTCTTGATCGTCGGCAGGGCGACGTTCACGATCGCCACGTCGAGCACGACCATGAACTGCGCGAGCACGAGCACGGACAGGACGATCCAGCGCCGCCGGTCCCCCTGGTCGATATCCGCAGACGGTGCAATAGTGTGACTGCTCATTCGATGTCCCCTCAGATCGTTTGTTGATTCCACGATACAGGAGACCAACGATGTTGCGCTACTCTTATTCCCGATGAGCGTTCCCACCGTCAAGATCGTCGACCGCCCGCAGCCCTGCCTGCCGCGGGAACTGGTCGCCAGCACGCCGTTTCTGCTCGCCCGCCTCGGCGTCGCGGTGAAGGTGCGCGCCATGAAGGAGTTCGAGCAGGCCGGCTTCAGCATCTACCACCACAGCGTCCTCGCACTGCTCGATGAAGGCGCGCGGGAGACGCAGGCGACGATTGCCGACGCCCTCCAGCTCGACCGCAGCCAGCTCGTCGGCCTCCTCGACACGCTCGAGGAGCGCGGCCTGATCGAGCGCCGGCGCGACCTGAACGACCGGCGCCGGCATCTCGTCAGCCTCACCCCCGCCGGCAAGAAGCAGCTCGCCCAGTTCCGCACCATCGTCAAGGCGATCGAGGACGAGTTCCTCGCACCGCTCGACGAGAAGACCCGCGCCGATCTGCACGAGATCCTGCTCCGCCTCGCCACCAACAGCGACGCGCGGTACGTGATCAACCCGGCCGACCCAGCAGTCGCCGAGGTCGTCGCCGCCGCGCAGTAACGAAGCGGCCGCCTCTCGGCGGCCGCTTCAGTCTCGGGTGATTTCGGTGGGGCTAGTCCTCGACGACGGGCTCGTCGACGTCCTCGTCCTCGGAGACATTCTCCACGGGAGGGACGGTTACCTTCTCCGGCGTGACCTCGCCCGGGATCAGGGTGATCTCGACCTCGTCGCCCGGCGTCCCGTCCTCGTTCGGCTTGCGGCTGACGAGGATCGTCGAGCCCGGCTCGAGCTGGCGGCCGAGCACGAAGTCGGCGAGCGGGTCTTCGATGAAGCGCTGGATCGCGCGGCGCAGCGGCCGGGCGCCCATCGCCGGGTCGTAGCCCTTGTCGACGAGCAGGTCCTTCGCGTCGTCGGTGAGCTCGATCACCGTCTCGTGCGTCGCCATCTGCTCGCGCAGGCGCTTCAGCACGAGGTCGACGATCGATCTTGATCTCTTCCTTGTCGAGCTTGTGGAAGACGATGATCTCGTCGATGCGGTTGACGAGCTCGGGACGGAAGACCTTCTTCAGCTCGCCCATCACGCGCGACTTCATCTCGTCGTACGAGAGACCGTCCTCGTCGCCGACGGAGAAGCCGAAGCCCTGGTTCTTCGAGATCGACCCGGCGCCGATGTTCGACGTCATGATCACGATCGTGTTCCGGAAGTCGACGCGGCGCCCCTGGGCGTCGGTCAGCTTTCCCTCCTCCAGGATCTGGAGCAGGATGTTGAACACGTCCGGATGCGCCTTCTCGATCTCGTCCAGGAGAACGACCGAGTACGGCTTGCGTCGCACGGCCTCGGTGAGCTGGCCGCCTTCGTCGTAGCCGATGTAGCCGGGCGGCGAGCCGACGAGCCGCGACACGGAGTGCTTCTCCATGTACTCCGACATGTCGACCTGGATCAGCATGTCCTCGTCGCCGAAAAGGAACTCGGCGAGCGTGCGCGCGAGCTCGGTCTTGCCGACGCCTGACGGGCCGAGGAAGATGAACGAGCCGGTCGGCCGCTTCGGATCCTTGATCCCGGCGCGGGCGCGGCGGATCGACTTCGAGACGGCGACGATCGCCTCCTCCTGGCCGATCGACGCGCTTGTGCAGCTCCTCCTCCATGCGGATGAGCTTCTGCGACTCGGCCTCGGTGAGCTTGAAGACCGGGATCCCCGTCCACATCGAGACGATGTCCGCGATCTCCTCCTCGCCGACCTCGGGCTGATCCTCGACGCTCTCGGTGCTGCGCCACTGCTCCTCGAGCTCGCGCTTCTTCTGCGTGAGCTTCCGTTCCTTGTCGCGGAGCGACGCGGCCTTCTCGAACTCCTGCGCCTCGATCGACGCCTCCTTCTCCTTCCGGACGCGCTCGATCTCCTCTTCGAGCTCGCGGTGGCGCGGCGGCGCGCTCATGGAGCGGATGCGCAGGCGCGACGCGGCCTCGTCGATGAGGTCGATCGCCTTGTCGGGGAGATGGCGGTCCTGGATGTAGCGGTCGGAGAGCTCGGCGGCGGCCTTCAGCGCCTCGTCCGTGATCTTCACGCGGTGATGCGCCTCGTAGCGGTCGCGCAGCCCGCGCAGGATCTGCACGGTGTCGTCGACCGACGGCTCCTCGACGCGCACCTGCTGGAAGCGCCGCTCGAGTGCCGCGTCGCGCTCGAGGTACTTGCGGTACTCGTCGAGCGTCGTCGCGCCGATGGTCTGCAGCTCGCCGCGTGCGAGTGCAGGCTTCAGGATCGACGCTGCGTCGATCGCGCCTTCCGCAGCGCCGGCGCCGACGAGGTTATGGAGCTCGTCGATGAAGAGAATGATGTCGCCCCGCTGCATGATCTCTTTCATGACCTTCTTCAGGCGCTCCTCGAACTCGCCGCGGTACTTCGAGCCGGCGACGAGCGCGGCGAGGTCGAGCGTGTAGATCTGCTTGTTCTTCAGCAGCTCGGGCACCTGGTTCGTGGCGATGCGCGCGGCGAGGCCTTCGACGACAGCGGTCTTGCCGACGCCGGGCTCGCCGATCAGCACGGGATTGTTCTTCGTGCGGCGCGAGAGGATCTGCATCAGCCGCTCGATCTCGTTCTGGCGACCGACGACGGGGTCGAGCTTGCCCTCCGTCGACTGCTTCGTCAGGTTGCGGCCGAACTGGTCGAGCAGCTTCGAGCTCTTCGACTTCTCGCCGGCGGGACCGCCGGCGGCGCCGGCGCCCTGGCGGCGTCCGGGACCGGAGAGCATCCGGATGATCTCGTTGCGGATCTTCTCGGCGTCCGCGTCGAAGTCGAGCAGGATCCGTGCGGCGACGCCTTCGTTCTCGCGCACGAGGCCGAGCAGGATGTGCTCGGTGCCGATGTAGTTGTGGCCGAGCGACAGTGCTTCTCGCAGCGCGAGCTCGAGCACCTTCTTCGCGCGCGGCGTGAACGGGATCTGTCCGGTCGTGACCTCGTCGCCCTGGCCGACGATCCGCGCGACCTGCGCGCGAACCTCCTCGACCGTGATGTCGAGCGACTCGAGCACACGCGCAGCGAGACCTTCTTCCTCGCGAAGCAGGCCCAGCAGGATGTGCTCCGTGCCGATGTAGTTGTGCTTCAGCGCCCTGGCCTCGTCCTGTGCGAGGACGACGACCTGGCGAGCCCGTTCAGTGAAGCGTTCGAACACTGTTCCCTCGACCCCCCTTTCCTGACCGCGTGACCGGCGTGCCGGCCGAAGGTAGGCCCCATCGTAGCCGACACCCTCGGTCGTACGAGGCAGCCGGTCACAGCTTCCTTACGAAGTCTTAGGCGTCACACAATCTCCGCGAACTCGTCCTCGATCAGCCAGTCGAAGCTGGCCGGGACCGTCCCGTCCACCTCGGCGTACTCCCGCAGGAAGAACAGGTACGAGATCCACTCGTCCATCCGGTCGGGGAACTCCCGGCCGCGCTCGTCGACGAGCTTCTGGAGCTCGACGAGATTCCAGTGGCCCCGGCCGGAGCCGTTCACCGGCGTGTCGGCCCGGTAGAGCGCGACGCCCGGAAGGCCGGCGGACGCGAGGACCGGCTCGGGCTCCGGGAGGCGCTGGAACGCGGCCTCGCGCTCTTCGGCTTCGCGGCGCTCGGCTTCGCGGGCCTCGGCTTCGCGGGCCTCGGCTTCGCGGGCTTCGGCTTCGCGGGCTTCAGCTTCGCGGCGTTCCGCCTCGCGCCTTTCGGCTTCGCGTGCGTCCGCTGCGCGCTGCTCTTCGTCTGCTTCGCGCCGTTCCGCTTCGCGCTGCTCGGCTTCGAGCTTCTCGGCCTCGCGCTGTTCCGCGTCGCGCTTGTCCGCTTCGAGCTTCTCCGCCTCGCGCCGTTCGGCTTCGCGCTTCTCCGCTTCGAGCTTCTCCGCCTCGCGCTGTTGCGCTTCCTGCGCGAGCGCCTCGCTCCGCGCCTGGAGCTCCGCGGTCAGCCGCTCGAGCTCTTCGGCGCGCTCCTTCAGCTCCTCGCTGTGCTGCTCGAGCTCGGCCTCGCGCGCGCGATCCGGAACCGGCACCGGAACCGGCGCCGCGGCGGTGCGGGCGGGAGCCGACGCTGCAACAGGCGCGGCTCGACGGCCGCGACGCGCGAGCACGATCCCGAGCAGAACGAGCAGGCCGATCAGGAGCCCCGCGCCGACGCCGGCTCCGATCACGGGAACCGGCCGCGGCCAGGCGGCCGACGTCGGCGCCTCGGCCTGGTCGGCGGGACGAAGCGTCGGGTCGGGCTGTCCCTGGAGCGACTGCAGCGTCGTCAGCCGCTGCTCGAGCGCCGCGCCGGAACCGATCGTGCGCCGGTTCGGCGGCAACGCGAGCAGTTGCTCCTGCGTCCGCCGGATCGCGGTCGCGAGCTGGCTCTGAAAGCTCGCTGTCCGCTGCGAGACGAGCGCGCCCGCGAAGGCATTGGCGAGCTGCGCCGCGCGTACCGCGGACGAGTCGCGCACCGTGACCGCGACGACGTCGCTCGCGCCGACGACGCGCGCGTGCACCTTCGACAGCAGCGAGTCACGCGACTGCGTCAGACCGAGCTGCGTCCGCACGACGTCCGCGACCTGCGGCGAGCGCACGAGCACCGCGGCACTCGCGGCGGCCGTCCGCTTGCCGCTCGTGTCGCGCAGCAGCCCGAGCCCGAAGTACGTCGGATCGGTCGGCGAGACGGGCGAAACGATGAGATGCGCGGTCGCGTCGTACTGCTTGGGAGCCAGGAAGGCATAGCCGGCGGCGACGGCCGCACCGGCGACCGTCAGCGCCGCGACGAGCGCGCAGAGCCTGAGGGAGGTCAATCGCACCCCGGTATTATCGGCTGGTCATCCGGACTTCTCGACTGTTCTCGGAAGCCCCCGGATGTCCTGCCGAAGCGGCTTCCTGACGGTTCCATCACAGTCCACGACTAGGATCCCGGCCGTGAGCGTGGACGGAACGGGCCGCAGTGCCCTGATCACCGGCGGGGCCGGCTTCATCGGCTCGCATCTCTCGGAGCTCCTGCTCGCCGACGGCTGGGAGGTCTTCGTCCTCGACGACCTGTCCACCGGCTCCGAGCGGAACGTCGCACACCTGCGCGAGCGCCGCGACTTCCACCTCGTCGTCGACTCCGTGCTCAAGTCGTCGGTCGTGAACGAGCTCGTGCACCGCTGCGACGTCGTCTATCACCTCGCCGCGGCGGTCGGCGTGCGGCTGATCGTCGAGGAGCCGGTGCGCACGCTCGTCACGAACATCCAGGGCACGGAGAACGTCCTCGACTACTGCAACGAGTTCGGGAAGCGCGTGCTCGTCGCGTCGACGTCCGAGGTCTACGGCGACCGGCGCGAGCCGGAGCCGCTCGCAGAGGAGAGCCGCCGCGTCTACGGGCCGACGACGGCGCGGCGCTGGGCATACGCGGAGTCGAAGGCGCTCGACGAGTTCCTGGCGCTCGCGTACCACCAGGAGCGCGGGCTCGACTGCGTGATTGCGCGCCTCTTCAACACCGTCGGGCCGCGGCAGAGCGGCCAGTACGGAATGGTGATCCCGCGGTTCGTCGCGGCGGCGCTCGGCAACCGCCCGCTCGAGATTCACGGCGACGGCACGCAGACGCGCTGCTTCTGCCACGTGCAGGACACGATCCGCGCGCTCGCGGGGCTGATGGACCCGCCGGCGGTGTCGGGCGAGATCCTGAACATCGGCTCGACCGAGCGCGTCACGATCGACGAGCTCGCGCGGCGCGTGATCGAGCTGACGGGCTCGACCTCGGAGATCGTCTATGTGCCGTACGACAAGGTCTACGGCCAGGGGATCGAGGACATGCTCCACCGGCAGCCCGCGATCGACAAGATCACCGGCACGATCGGCTGGGAGCCGACCCGCTCGCTCGACGAGATCCTCGCCGACGTGATCGAGCACACGCGCTCGGCGCCGGCGCTCGTCGGCCGAACTCCGCACGACCGAGAGCGCGGTCTCGGTCGTGCTCCGTGCGTTCTTCTTTGTGCGCGATACGAGATCGCGGTCCCGTCGCGTCCGGTCGTGCCGCGGCATGACCGAACGCTGATTCGGCCTCCGGCCAAGTCCCGCTACGCGGAGTCTTGCCCTCCGGCCCTTGCCCCTTCGAGCTTCGAAAGCGGCACACGCGTTCGCGTACGAGAAGCGTCAGCGGACGTACGCGAACGCGAACCAGCCGTCGGGCACCGCGTAGCGCTGCCCGACGGCGACGGCACCGCGGATCGGACTCTCGTTACCCCAAGCGAGTTCGCACGGAGCGTGCAGGAGACCGCGCTCTCCTGCACGCGGAGTTCCGTCCCACCGCTAGAAGCTAGTCTTCTCGCGCAGCGCCGGGAAGAGGATCACGTCGCGGATCGACTCGCTGCCCGTGAACAGCATTGCGAGCCGGTCGATGCCGAGGCCGATCCCGCCGGTCGGCGGCATGCCGTACGACAGCGCCTCGACGTAGTCCGAATCTCCTTGCTCGGCCTCGACGTCGCCGGCTGCGCCCTGGTCGAGCTGCCCCGCGAAGCGCAACGCCTGCTCTTCGCTGTCGTTGATCTCGGTGAACGCGTTGCCGAGCTCGATGCCGCCGGCGAAGTACTCGAACCGTTCGACGATCGTCTCGTCCGCCGTCGGTCGTGCGCGCGAACGGCGACAGCTCGATCGGATAGTCGTAGAGGATCGTCGGCCGGATCAGCTGCGGCTCGACGAAGTGCGAGTGCGCGTGGTCGATCAGCTTTGCCCACGTCGGATCCTTCGAGACGTCGACGCCGCGGCCCTCGAGCGCGCGCCGTAGCTCGCCCTCGTCGCGCGTCCAGAGACCGAACTCCGCGAGCGCGTCGACGAACTTCACGCGCTCCCACGGCGGCGCGAAGTCGATCTCGTTGCCGCGGAACGACACGACTGTCGTTCCCAGCACCTCCTGCGCGGTGCGCGCGACGAGCTGCTCGATCCGCTCCATCGTGTCGCGGTAGTCGGCGTACGCCTCGTACCACTCGAGCATCGTGAACTCCGGGTGGTGCTTGAACGAGACGCCCTCGTTGCGGAAGTCCTTGCCGATCTCGTAGACCTTCTCGAGCCCGCCGACGATCAGCCGCTTGAGGTAGAGCTCGGTTGCGATGCGGAGATAGCGATCCTCGTCGAGCGAGTTCCAGTGCGTGACGAACGGCTCGGCGAACGCGCCGCCGTAGCGCGGCTGCAGAACCGGCGTCTCGACTTCGACGAAGCCCCACTCGTCGAGAATCCGGCGGATCGTCGCGACCGCGCGCGAGCGGACGAGCGCGTGCTCGCGCGACTCGTCGTTCATCAGCAGGTCGAGATAGCGCTTGCGGTAGCGCAGCTCGACGTCGGTCAGCCCGTGGAACGTGTCCGGGAGCGGCGTGCGGATGCGCGAGAGCAGCTCGAGCGAGTCGACGAGGAGCGACGGCTCGCCGCGGCGCGACTTCGCGGGCGACCCGGTCGCGCCGACGATGTCGCCGAGGTGGACGTCGACCTCGCCGGTGACCTCGGCGGGGCACATCAGCTGGATGCGGCCGCTGCGGTCGACGAGGTCGAGGAACACGAGCTTCCCCATGTCGCGCCGCGCCATCACGCGTCCGGCGAGGCGGCGCTTCGTCTCGGTGGCGGTCGCGCCGTCGTCGAGCGGTTCCGCGTCGGCGCGGACGGCGGCGATCTCGTCGCGGTCGGGGAAGCGCTTTGGGGCGGTCATCGCGGGCGAGTTTAGTGGCGTCGGAGCCGGAACCGGCTCTTCTGCGGGCGCTCCGGCAGTGCAGCACCCGCGAGGAGCGCCTCCGGCACGTCGTGCGTGAGCCAGCGCGCGAGCGCTTCGTCGCCGACCGCTTCCGCAGCGGCAGTCATGCCGATCGCGCGGATCGCGGGCGCGTGCGCGTCGCTCGCGATCAGGTGCGCGAGGCCCGTGTCGAGCAGCGTGCGCGACGACGCAGCCTGAACGCGGCCGAGCCGCCCGTCGACGGACGCCGCGGTGAGCTGGACGGCGACGCCCGAATCGACGATCGGTCGCAGCTTCTCCGGCTCCGCCTGAACCTCCGCGTTCCGCTCGGGATGCGCGAGCACCAGCCGGAAGCCGCGTGCGCGCAATCGGAACAGCAGCTCCTCGAGGTCGAGCGGCCAGCCGTGGAGCGGCGTCTCCACGAGCAACAGCTCGGGATTGCCACCGAGGCCGAACCGTCGCAGCGTCGCGTCGTCGAGCGACTGCGCGGCCACGCAGTCGAGCTCGCCGCCGGGCAGCACCTCGACGTCGATGCCCGCCGCACGCGCTGCCTCGGCAATCGCCGCGACGCCCGCCTCCATCGTCTCCGGCGCGGTCGGATAGTTCGGATGGACGTGCGGCGTCGCCGCGATCCGGGTGATCCCGTCCTCGTCCGCGCCGCGGAGGATGTCGAGGCTCTCGTCGAGAGTCCGCGCGCCGTCGTCGACGCCGGGCAGGACGTGGGAGTGGAGGTCGATCACGGCCAGACCCGGCGGAACCGGCCTACGCCGCCTTGATGTCCATGATCTTGAACTTCAGCTTGCCGCGAGGCGCGGCGACCTCGACGGTCTCGCCCTTCTTGCGGCCCATGATCGCCTTGCCGACCGGCGACTCGTTGGAGAGCTTGTTCTCCGCCGGATTCGCCTCCGCCGAGCCGACGATGTAGTACTCGATCGTCTTGTTGGCGCCAACGTCGCGCAGGCGCACCTTCGTCCCGATCGACACCTCGCCGGACTTGATCTCCTTCTTCGTCACGACGCGGGCCATCTTCAGGCGCTCCTCGAGCAGCGCAATGCGCGCCTCGAGATGGGCCTGCTCGTTCTTCGCGGCGTCGTACTCGGCGTTCTCCGCGATGTCGCCGAACTCGCGCGCAACGCGAATTCGCTCCGCGATATCGCGACGCCGATCCGTCGAAAGTACCTCGATCTCCTCCTTGAGCTTCTCGAAGCCCTCGGGAGTGAGAATGACTTCCTTCACGCGGTCCTCCTGTACTTCGCACCAAAACGCCGGCGGCTAACCGGCCTCCGGCGGGGGCGGATGGTACCTCCCGCGCGGGAAGGGCGTCAACCGAGACCCGGCTAGGATTTCCGGTCTATGGCGACGAGTCTCCGGGAGCCGTGGTGGATCGGCGGCGTCGAGGTGCCGACGCGGGTCGTCCTCGCCCCGATGGCGGGGGTCAGCGTCCAGGCGTTCCGGCGGCAGGGCCGCCGCTTCGGGGCGGGGCTCGTGTGCTCCGAGATGGTCTCGTGCGCCGGGATCGAGCACCGGAACGAGAAGACGCTCGGCTATCTCCGGGTCAGCGGCGACGAGCATCCGCTGGCGATCCAGATCTTCGGGGCCGACCCGCGGGCGATGGCCGAGGCGGCGCGGATGGTCGAGGCGGCCGGCGCGGACATCGTCGACATGAACTTCGGCTGTCCGGTCCGGAAGGTGACGAAGACGGGCGCCGGCGCGCATCTGCTGGAGGAGCCTGAGCTGGCGTGCCGGATCGTCGAGGCGGTCAGCAGCGCGGTGTCGGTTCCGGTGACGGTGAAGATGCGGCGCGGCGTCGAGGACGGCGCGCGGACGTGTCTCGAGCTCGGGCCGCGGTTCGTCGCGTCCGGCGCGGCGTCGCTGACGCTGCATCCGCGGTCGGCGCGGCAGATGTACACCGGGTACGCGGATCATTCGTTGACGGCGGAGCTCGTGTCGCTCGTCGACGTGCCGGTCGTCGCGTCCGGCGACGTGACGTCGCACGCGCGGGCCGAGGCGGTGATCGCCGCGACCGGGGCGGCGGCGGTGATGATCGGCCGCGGCGCGCAGGGGAACCCGTGGGCGCTGCGCGAGATCCTCGACGGCGACGCGGCCGCGCCGTCGCGCGAGGAGGTCGCGGCGGAGCTGATCGTCTTCATCCGCGAGACCGTGCGCGAGCTCGGCGAGCGGCGTGCGTCCGGGTTCCTGAAGAAGTTCTACGCGTGGTATCTCGGCCACGGCCGCTTCCCGAAGCCGTTCAAGAACGAGCTCGTGCAGCTGAGCGACACCGAGGACGTCGTGACGCGGCTGCTCGCGGCGGCGCCGGGCGCGGCGGAGATCGTCGCGCGGCTGGAGGCGGAGCTGCCCGATCCAGCGGACGACGTTCTCCTCGACCGGCTGCCGATCTCGATCTACGGCGGCGGCTAGGCCCAGGCCTGCAGGTCGGACCTACGGCTCGGGGTCTGGCCCCGGCCTTCGGGAGACAGACCGTTTGCCGATGCGGCGTGCGACACCAACGCCACCGACCGGGGCCAGGCCCCAATACGTGTTGTTCGCCTTCGTAGCGGCTACTGGTTCCGTTCCCAGACGAGCCGTAGCCCGTCCAGGGTGAGAAACGGCTCGACCGACGCGATCGTCCGCGAGTGCGGCGCGATCAGCTCCGCGAGGCCGCCGGTCGCGACGCCGGCGCGTCTGTCCCGAGCTCGCCGCGGATCGCGTCGACGATCCCGTCGACCTGGCCGGCGAAGCCGTAGACGAGGTCCGGACTGGAGACCGCCTGCCGTCGTCTTCCCGATCACCGACGGCGGCTCGACGTAGTCCACCTTCACGAGCCGCGCCGCCCGTTCGAACAGCGCGTCCATCGACACCTCGATCCCCGGAGCGAGAACGCCGCCGACGTAGTCGCCGTCCGCCGAGACGATGTCGAAGTTCGTCGACGTCCCGAAGTCGACGACGATCACCGGCGCGCCGAACCGCTCCTTCGCCGCGATCGAGTTCGCGATCCGGTCCGGGCCGACCTCGCGCGGGTCGTCGTAGTGAATCGCGATCCCGGTCTTCACGCCCGGCCCCATCACCAGCAGCGGCGCCTTCGCCCACCGCTCTGCGAGGTGCTCGTACTCCCGGATCAGCCTCGGCACCGTCGACGAAAGGACGATGCCGTCGATCGCCGACAGGTCGAGGAAGTCCGCGAGCAGCGCGCCGAGCTCGTCGCCCGTGCGCTGCGCCTCGGTCGCGATGCGCCAGCGCTCGCCGAGCTCCGCGCCCTCGTAGAGCCCGAAGACCGTCTGCGTGTTTCCGACGTCGACCGCGAGCAGCATCGCGGCGCGAGCCTAGCTCGAAACTAGAACGTGTCGTCGTCGCGACGGGGCTGGCCGAGCTTCTCGGCGAGATCCTCGGCGGTCAGCGTCGCCTCGTCGCCCTCGCCGCGCAGCTCTTCGATCGTGACGTCGCCGGAGACGACGATGATCTCGGTGCGCGGGATCATCCGCGTCGGCCGGTTCTTGTCCCAGACCCACACGTCCTCGAGGCGCAGGTTGATGAACGGGTACGCCTGCTGCGGCACCACCGTCCGCTCGAGCCGGTTGCAGAGGTACGTCGCGTCCGGGGTGAGGATGCAGTAGCGGAAGAGACCGAAGACGGCCTGGTACTCCTTCCGCAGCTGAAGCTCGAGCTCGGCCTCGTATTCGTCGAGATCGTCGAGGTTCGACATCCGGGTCAGTGTAGCCGGGCCAGGATGTCCTCCACCCTGCCCCGCCCGGGCACCTCGAGCCCCGGATCGAGATCCGCCAGCGGCTCGAGAACGAACCTTCGTTCGTGGAGCCGCGGATGAGGCACGGACAGGCCGGGCTCGTCGATCTCCGCCTCTCCGTAGAGGAGCAGGTCGAGGTCGAGGGTGCGCGGCCCCTGGGCCGGGACGCCGTCGCGGCTGCGGCCGAACCGGCGCTCGACCGCGAGAAGCACCTCCAACAGCTCCCGCGCCGTCAGCGTCGTCTCGAGCGCCGCCGCGCCGTTGAGGAAGCGCGGCTGGTCGACGTAGCCGACCGGCTCGGTGTCGAAGAACCGCGAGACGGCGACGACGTCGATCCCGGGCTCGGCCGCCAGCGCGTCGACCGCGCCGAGGAGCGTCGCCTCACGGTCGCCGAGATTCGAGCCGAGCGCGACGTAGGCGCGAGTCACGCGCCGAGGCTACCGCTACGCTGGCCGCCGGTGGCGCGCCGCCTTGTCATCGCCGCCGCAGCGGTTGTCGCCGCGTGCGGCCTGACCGGTACCGCCGCCGCCGCGACGGGCCGGATCTCCGACGACCCGCTCCAGTCGCAGGAGTGGTGGCTGCACGACGTCGGCGCCGACCAGGCGACGCCGCCCGGCCCCGGGCGTTCCGATCGCGATCGTCGACAGCGGCCTCGACGTGACGACGCCGGAGTTCGCGGGCCGCCCGAACATCACCCTGCTGAACTCCCAGACCGTCTTCGGCTCCGGCGAGTGGCACGGCACCTTCGTCGCGTCGGTCGCCGCCGCGCCGGCGAACGGCGTCGGCATCGTCGGCGTCTACCCGCAGGCGGCACTCGAGATCTGGGACGCGAGCCCGGTCGAGAACATCTCGCCGTTCAGCGGAGCGGTCGGAATCGAGACCGCGGCGCAGCACTGCCCCGGCGTGATCAGCCTCAGCTTCGGAAGCCGCACGCCGAGCCAGCAGATCGCGGTTGCGATCATCGACGCGTTCCACCACGGCTGCCTCGTCGTCGCGTCGGCCGGCAACGACCGCCAGCAGGGAAGTCCGCCGTCGTATCCCGCGGACCAGGCTCACGTGCTGACGATCGCCGCGACCGACCAGAACGACCAGGTCGCGAACTTCTCGACGAGCTCGCCGAACAACGACCTCGCCGCGCCGGGAGTCGGCATCGTCGGCGCTGTGCCGCTCTCGCACGACCCGAGCGGCTTCGTCTCCGACGAAGACGGGACGAGCTTCTCGGCGCCGATCGTCGCCGCTGCCGCGGCCTGGCTCTGGACCGCGCGGCCGACGCTGGACTGGACGCAGATCGAGGAGATCCTCCGCTCGACCGCACGGGACGTCGGCGCACCGGGCTTCGACGCCGACACGGGCTGGGGGATCGTGAACATCCCTGCCGCTCTCGCCGCGGCGACGCCGCCTCGCGATCCATACGAGCCCAACGACGACATCGACGAGGTGAAGCCAGGTGCGATGTTCAGCGACGGCCAGCCGGCGATCACGACCGCCGCGAAGCCGTCGATCCGGATCGCGGGCACGGTCGACCAGAACGAGGATCCGCGCGACGTCTACCGGATCTGGGTTCCGGCGAAACGGGTGGTCCGCGTGTCCGTCGCGGCGGGCGGCGCGGCAGCCGCGAGGATCTGGGGGCCGCAGGCGGTCAGCATCGGGGAGGTTCTCGCGGCCCGGCGGCGCGACCTCGTCGGCACGCAGATCATCGGCGGCAAACGTGGCTTCACCGCGTACGTCGAGGTGCTCCCGACGGGCCGGAGCACGCGCGCGAGCTACGTGCTGAGCGTCAAGGCCTCGAAATCGTGACGCGCGCCGTGCCGTCCAGCCCGCCCGGGCGAACGGCAGGCTTCGTCACGCTGACGACGACGCGTTCTGCGGCGAAGCGGCTCAGCAGCTCGTCGGCGACCGCGGCGACGAGCGCCTCGAGCAGGTCGTACGTGCGCGCGTCGGAGATCTCCTTGACCGCAAGCGCGACGTCGCCGTAGTCGACCGCGTCCTCGAGCCGGTCCGAGAGCCCGCGGTCGCCGACGTCGAGCGCAACGTCGAAGAGGAAATCCTGGCCGTTCTCGCGCTCCGCGGGGCGAACGCCGTGACGGCCGAACACGCGCAGCTCGCGAACCTCGACGGTGATCACGGCCCCGCCACGACCGCGCGCGCGACTGCGAGCGCCTCGACGTGCTCGCGGACGTCGTGCACGCGCAGGATCGTCGCACCGCGCTCGTAGGCGGCGACGGCAGCCGCGACGCTCGCGGAGAGCGGGCCGGTCTTCGCGGCCGGATCGCCGGCGACCTTGCCGAGGGAGCTCTTGCGCGAGAAGCCGATCACGACCGGCCGACCGAGCGCGAGCAGGACGTCGAGCCGGCGCACGAGCTCGAAGTTGTGCTCCACCGTCTTGCCGAATCCGATTCCGGGATCGAGGCAGATCCTTTCCTCGGCAATTCCCTCGGCGACGGCGAACGCGAGCCGCTCCTCGAGAAACGCGGCGACCTCCGATGCGACGTCGTCGTAGCGCGGATCCGCCTGCATCGTCCGCGGCTCGCCCTGCATGTGCATCAGGCAGACGTACGCACCCGCGTCGGCGACCACGCCGGCGAGCTCCGGATCCGCACGCAGCGCCGTCACGTCGTTAACGAGCTCAGCGCCGAGCCCAAGCGCACGCCGCGCGACCTCCGCCTTCGCCGTGTCGATCGAAACGGGAACCTCACCGCCGAGCCGCTCGAGCACCGGCACGACGCGACGCAACTCCTCGTCCGCCGACACGCCGTCGGACCCCGGCCGGGTCGATTCGCCGCCGACGTCGACGATCGCAGCGCCGTCGGCAACCATCCGCCGCGCCGCGTCAGCAGCGACGTCGGCGTCGAAGTGCACACCGCCGTCCGAGAACGAGTCCGGCGTCACGTTGACGACGCCCATCACGGACGGCCGCGGAAAGCGCATCGTCGATCGGAATCACGTCGTGATCGTTGCACG
>CAWFKM010000004.1:0-83812 GCA_963816455.1 uncultured Actinomycetes bacterium | reverse complement strand
TTCCGGCACAAGGACCGTGATATCCCCGATTTCGCCCGCCTCGTTCCGGCGCAATCGATGCGAGGGGGCCTCGAGCGGCCGCCGTGAGCCATCCGGCGGCCTCCGTCACGGTCTGCGGCAGCAATCCCAACCGCGGAGGCGCCCGATGAAGCCGCACCATCTGATCCTGCCGCTCGTGCTCGTGCTGGCGGCCCTCGCCGCCGGCAGCGCCGTGCCCGCCACGAGCGCCGACAACACATGTGCGCAGCGGACGAACGTCTATCTCTATACCAACGACTCCCAGGACCTCTCACGCCAGCTGGCGGCGAACGTTGCATCGTGCGTCGACTACTGGATCTCGGTCACGCCGTACACCGCGGGGTGAACGTCGGGAAGCCGAAAGGTCCGCCTGCCCTCCCGGTCGTCCATCAGCAAGGCCCGCAGTTCCACGGGCTCGCCGAGATCCGTATGGCGGCGTGGTGTACCTATGCGGCGACGCATACCTGGTACGCGACCGGTCAGATGTCGCACGACTGGATGCTCGTCGAAGGCTACGACCCCTCGCGTGACACCTGGGCGGTCAACGAGGTCGGGTGGCCGTCAACCGATCCGTGCAACACCGCCGTCTTCGATGATGCGCCGGGTGCGCGCCAGGCGTTCCGGGACTTCGTGCACGGTCTCTACGACGGCTACGCCGGTGAGACACCGATGGCGGGTGTCGTCTTCGCGGCGAGCCCGATCCAGATGACGCCGGACCTCACCTCGTACGAGGAAGGCCTCGCGCAGTGGTACTCGGATGCGCAGTTCTGGCAGGACATGAACCGCTACGTCGCGGTCTGGGCACAGGAAACGTACGCCGACGCGCGTGCGTGGGGCGTCGACGGCGCGAGCCTCGCGGACCGCACCGCGGCGCTGAATGCGTACTTCCTGCATGCGCAGAAGCTGGCCGCCAACGGAGGGGAAGCGACGGCTGCGGTTCGCGAGTTCTTCGCCCACGCGTATACGCCGCTCGCCAACGCGTCATACAAATGGGGTGTGCCGACGCCGCCCGGCCCGGCCTACGGCTACACGGACATCGGCTACCCGAGTCTGATCTTCAACTTCATCTCGGCCCAGACGTATGCGTTGCGGTCGTCGATGGGCACCCGGTTCGGGTTCGCCGTGACGTCGAATCAACCCGGCAGCGCGTCCATCAGGCAGGGAGTGGAGGCGCATATCGGCGCCGCGATCCGCGACTCGCAGGACGACCCGCTCGGCGCGTGCAGCGCACCTGGCGAGTCCTGCGCGACGGTGCCGTCACGGGAGCGGCGCTCCCGGAGACGTGGCCGAACTTCGCGACGCCGCCGACAATCACGCCGCACGTCGAAGGGCAGCTGTCCTCGAGCGGTTGGTACACCGGCGACGTGAAGGTGACGTGGGACGTTGCCGATGCACAGACGCCGGACTCCCTCGTCACGTCGGGCTGTGATCCGGTGACGATCTCGAGCGACAGCACGGGGACGCCGCTGACCTGCACGGCCACGAGCAGCGGTGGCTTCGCCCAGAGCACGGTGACGATCCGCCGCGATGCGACTTCGCCGGCGATCACGTGCACCCCCACGCCGTCGACGCTGTGGCCGCCGAACGGCAAGCTTGTACCCGTGTCGGTCGAGGTGGAAGTGACGGATGAGACGTCAGGGCCTGACGGCTTCCTGCTGACGGGCGCTCCCGCCGCCGACGCCGCTGACTTCGTCGTCGGCGAGCCGGATGTCGCCGGGCTTCTTCGTGCGCGGCGGCCGGGCAACGGCGGCGACCGCGAGTACACGCTGACGTACACGGCACGCGACGTTGCCGGCAACTCCGCGACGTGCGACGCGACCGTCTCGGTTCCGCACGACAAAGGGGGCTGAAGCGGCGCGATCTGCAGCGCACTACAGCGCACATCGGGCCGCCCTCGCGGGCGGCCTGATGATGCGTAACGCCTACCTGCCGCTCGTCGTCAGTTGCGGCACGAGTGTCGATGTGGAGGCCCGGCGGGGCGCGCGGCCGGCCGGGCCTCCTGCTCCCCCGAGCTCAGAGCGTCACGGTCTTGGTCAGCACCTGGTAGCCGGGCGACGTGACGGTAGCGGTCGCGTTGCCGGTGATCCCCGCGCCGAAGGTCAGCGTGGCGACGCCGCTCGCGTTCGTGGACGCCTTCTTCCCCTTGACGGAGACGGACGCGCCCTTCACGGCGTCGCCGGCGTCGGTGACCGTTACGTGGAGCGTTGTCGTTCCCTTCTGCGTCGACGTCGACGAGGTCATCGACAGCTCCGCCAGCACGCGGGCGTACGCCGCTTCCGGCTGCGGGATCGGCCCCTTGACGTTGGCGAGCTCGACGGCGAACAGATCGAGCGGGCCGAGCCGACCGTCGCCCTGTAGCCGCCAGAGCGAGGACGCGTTCGGGTTCACGTGCTGGATCGGCTCGAAGTTCGTGACCGCCTTATTCGAGCGCGTGACCGCGAGGCCGCCGTTCTCGTCGCCCCACATCACCCAGATCCTCCCCGCGGGACCCGTCGCGACACTCATCGCCTTCGCGGTGACGCCGTTCAGCGAGCCGACGGCCACGCTCCCGCCGCCGTAGCGCACGAGCCTGACGTGTGTGCCGTCGGGCGTGTACGCGGCGAAGACGCCGGGGCCGGAGTCGCGTCCGGCGATGACGAGGTTGGGGTGCCGCTGTCCGGGGACGGCCTGCGCGGTACCGATCGACGGCGAGACGCCCTGCATGACGAGCGTGTCGGCCTTGAGCGACTGCCAGCTCGCGACGACCTCGCCGGTTGCCGCGTCGACCGCGGTGTCGACGTCGACCGCCGACGCGTAGGCGGGGTCGTTCGCGAGCGCGGTCGGCGAGCCGGCGCCGAGGCCCGTCTGGACGACGAGGCCTCCTGCCTGCGGAAGCGTCAGCACGGCCGAGCCGCCGCTGATCCGCGCGGTGACGTCCGACCCGTACGCGAGCGCCTCGTTCGGCCCCCCGCTGCGCACGTCGGCCGGCGCCGACCACGTCGTTCCGCCGTCGGCTCGAGGTGATGCCCCAGACGCTCGACGCGTTGTCCGGGCGAGATCGCGCCGAAGAACGCCTCGAGGTTCCCGTTCGGGAAGGTGACGAGGCCGGGAACGCCGGCGTCCCAGCCCGACAGCGCCTGGGTTTCGGCGCCGACCTTCCCCCGGCGCTGATGGTGCGGGTGGCGAGGCCGGTGACATGCAGGTTCCCGGTGAAGGACGGGTAGACGAGCGTCAGCGTCCCGTTCGCATTGCGCGTCGTCGCGAGCTGCGGGTCGATGCTTCCCTTCAGGGTCGCGACCTTCTGGAAGGACGGTCCGGCGGTGCCGGTCGCGGGAGCGGCCAGGGCGACCGCGGTCACGGCGAGCGCGGCCGCGCCGGCGAGCGCTCGGGGTGTCGACGTTCTCATGGGCGATTGCCTCCTTGTCGGTCGAGGTCTCGCGGCGACTCGGTCGCCTCGAGGATCCGTTCGAACGGGATCTGCGCCTGCTCGGCCGCGGTCCGCACCGCGTCGGGGTCGCCTTCGAACCGGCAGAGGACGACCTCGTCCGTCGGCATCAGGATCGAGCCGAGGTAGCGGACGTCGGCGCCCGCGCGACTCAGCGCAGCCGCACTCGCCGCCGCCCGCTCGTCGAGTAGGCGTACGTCGTGCTCGTTCACGCCGGGCCAGAAGCACTCGGCGATGAAGCCCGCTGCGTGTCCCTCATCCACGCGTTCGACGGTAGGGACGGCCGTCGCCCGACGAAAGCGGGAAAACCCTACGGAATCGCGGCGTGCCCTCCCGCGGCGAGCGCGTCCGCGAGCTGTGCGCGCGAGCGGATCCCGAGCTTCGTGTAGGCCCGCGCGAGGTTCGCCTCGACGGTCTTCCGCGAGACGAACGCCTCGGCCGCGATCTCCTGGTTCGTCAGTCCGGACGCTGCGAGCTGGGCGATCCGCAGCTCGGTCGCGCTCAGCTCCGACGGCGCAGCGCGCGCCCGCACGCGCTGCAGCTCCTGACGCGTGCGCTCCGCCCACATCTCGGCGCCGGTGCGCTCGAAGATCGCGAGCGCGTGCTCGAGAGCGTCGCGCGCGGCGCGCTTCTGCTTGAGACGGCGGCGCACCTGTCCCTGGACGAGCAGTGTTCGCGCGCGCTCGAACGGCACGGGGCACAGGTCGTGCGCGGCGAGTGCGCGCGCGAGGACGGCGTCGGCGCCGCCGACGTCGCCGCGTGCCGCGAGGACGAGGCCGCGGCAACGCAGCGCGACGGCGACGTTCCAGGGGATGCGGGAGCGGTCGGCCTGCCGCTCGAGGTCCGCCGTGAGCGCGTCGGCGCGGTCGACGTTCCCGACGGCGACGGCGGCTTCGACCGCGTCGCCGTGGATCCGCCAGATCGCAGGCTCGCGGCAGCCTGTCCGCTCGAGCGCGACGAGCGCGGCGGCGAGATGGCGGTCGGCTGCGGCGTTGTCGCCGGCGGACA
This sequence comes from uncultured Actinomycetes bacterium, assembly GCA_963816455.1. Classification (GTDB taxonomy): domain Bacteria; phylum Actinomycetota; class Thermoleophilia; order Gaiellales; family Gaiellaceae; genus Palsa-739. The sequence goes on along the minus strand of CAWFKM010000004.1, from coordinate 79,362 downwards.
GCTCCGCGAGCCCGACGGCGCGCTCCCACAGCATCTCGTTCACGGGCTCCGACCGCCCGGACGCAGCGTTCGCCGCGGCGCGGACGGCTTCGACATCGCCGCGATGCGCGTCGACGTACGCCTGCCAGACCCGGCTGCGGTCGGAGGCGATGCCGATCTGCTCGAACGCGACGACCGTGCGTGCCGCGAGGACGGCTGCGGTCTCGAGGTCGCCGGCCCAGCACTCCGCAAGGACGCGGTTGAGGAGGATGTTCGGGAGCGACGACTCGTCGCCCTCGGCGAGGGCCGTCTCCTCGGACTCGACGAGCCGTCGCCGCGCCGCTTCGAGGTCGTCGGCGTAGCGGAGCCACTGCCCGAGCTTGAACGCGACGCGCGTGTCGACCGCGGAGGGGACGTTCGCGCCTTCGAGCTCGAGGGCGCGCTCGGCCGCGGGGGCGTCGAAGCCGTCGCCGAGCAGCAGGTCCGCGCGGACGCGCGCGGCCAGAGCGAGCGAGACGAGCGCCGCATCCGGATTCGGTTGCCGTTCGAGCAGCGCGAGCGCGGCGCGCGCCTCGACGGCCGAGCGTCGCGCGTCGTTCGTTCCCGCCCACATCGCGAGCAGCGCGTGGCAGCGCGCGCAGAGGAGCGGATCGGAGACGTCGCGCAGCGCCTCCTCGGCCAGCGCGATCGCAGCGGCCTCGCCAGTCCGCCAGTACTCGACGTCCGCGAGCATCAGAAGCGCGCGCGCCCTGAGATCCGATGACGCAGAGGTCCGCACCGGCTCGAGCGCGTCGGCCGCACGGTTGAACTCGCCTGCGAAGAACAGGTGGTCTGCGAGCTCGAGGCGCCGCCTGTCGACCTCCGGCGCGCCGTCCGCCGTCAGCTTCAGCGCGAGCGCCGCGAGCTCGGCCGCCGCATCGGGCGCACCGCGCTCGCGCGCGAGACGAGCCGCGGCCGACGCCGCACCGGCCGCGACCTCGTCCGGTCCGTCGGCGGCGAGCGCGAGATGCCGCGCCCGCTCCTCGGGATCCGCGACGACCTGCGCGAGCTCGCGGTGCGCTGCGCGCCGGCGAGCGAGCGGCGCCGCGGCGTACACCGCCGACGCGAAGAGCGGGTGCGCGAAATGGATCCGCTGCTCGTCGTCGATGCGGAGGAACGCGGCCTCCTCGGCGGGAACGAGCGCTTCGGCGTCGACGAGCCGCAGCTCCGGCCGCGCCATCGCCGCCACCCGGAGCAACGCGTCGCGCGTCGCGGCAGGCAGTGCGCGAACGCGGTCGGCGACAAGCGCGCGCAGGTCGTCGGACACGGCGAACGACCCGGTGCCACCGGCGGCGAGCACACGCGCGATCTCGAGCGCGTAGAACGGGTTGCCGGCGGCGGCCCGCTCGATCCGGACGAGCGTCGGCCGCGAGAACGTCATCTCGAGCCGCTCCGCGAGTATGTCGTGAAGCGACGCGACCGAAAGCGCTCCGAGCCGAACGTTTGCGATCCGGTCGGGCGCCGCCCCGAGGTCGGCCGGGTCGACGCCGCCGCTGCTCCGCACCGCGACCACGAGCCGCACGCGCTCGTCGACGACCCGACGTATCGCGAACGACACCGCGTGACGCGTCGGCGGGTCGAGCCACTGCCAGTCGTCGATTGCAAGCACGACCTCGCGCTCGATCGAGAGTGCGCGGAGCAGCGACAGCAGCGCGGTCGCGACGGTCCGCTGCTGCGGCGTGCGGCGGCCGCGATCGACGCGGAGCAGGGCCACGTCGAGCGCGTCGCGCTGCGGCGCCGGAAGAGAGTCGAACACGCTCGCGTCGACTCCCTCGACGAGGTCGGAGAGACCGGCGAACGAGAGCTTAGCCTCGGCCTCCGCCGGCCGCGCAACGAGCACCAACGCGCCGTGGCGCTCGGCCGACCGAACAGCTTCCTCCCAGACGGTGCTCTTGCCGATACCCGCCTCGCCGGTGATCGCGAGTACCACGCGGCCGCCTCGGTCCCCCGTCAGGAACGACTCGACGGAGGCAACCTCCTCGTCGCGCCCGACGACATTCGACACGCGGAGAGCGTAGCCGCGTTCCGGACGACGCGCCCGGGCCGTCCTCGTGGACGGCCCGATGCGTGTCACACGGACATCGCGCGACCGAGATCGCTAGCTACTAGCTGCAGCCGGTGTTCGTGCCGCAGTCGCGGCACGTGTAGCACGAGCCGGTGCGGATCATGCGGCCGCCGCAGCGGGCGCACTCGACGGCGTCTTCCCAGTTGTTGAACAGCGCCGTCTGTCCGCGCGGCGGCGCTTCGGCCGGGTCGGCCGGCGCGGCTGCCGGCGCCCTCGTAGCGCTGCGCCATCATCGCCTTCACCTCGGGCGAGAGGATGCCGGCCTCCTCCTGCTGTTCCGGCGTCAGGAACTTCTTGCCGAACCAGCGGAAGATGTAGTCGACGATCGACTTCGCGACGCGGATGTCGGCGTCGTTCGTCAGCCCGCTCGGCTCGAAGCGCATGTGCGACAGCTTCGAGACGTACACCTCGGGCGGCACGCCGTACTGGAGGCCCATCGACACGGCGAGGCAGAGCGAGTTCATCAGGCCGGCCATCGTCGTGCCGTCCTTCGCGATGTCGACGAAGATGTCGCCCGGGCTGCCGTCGTCGTAGAGGCCGACGTGGATGTAGCCCTCGTGGTCGCCGACCTGGAACTTGCGGCCGACCTCGGTGCGGTCGAGCGGCAAACGCTTCCGCTCGCGGATCGGGATCGGCGGCAGCGCCACGCGCCGGCGCCTTCCTTGCCGGTCGAGAGCGGCTGCGCGACCTTGCAGTTGTCGCGGTAGATCGCGATCGCCTTCACGCCGAGCTTCCACGCGTCGACGTAGAGGCTCATCACGTCCTCGACCGTCGACTCCTCCGGCATGTTCACCGTCTTCGAGATCGCGCCGGAGATGAACGGCTGGACGGCGCCCATCATCTTCACGTGGCCGAGGTAGTGGATCGCGCGGTCGCCGACGGCGCAGTCGAACACGGGATAGTGCTCGGTCTTCACGTACGGCGCGCCGACGATCGTGTTCCGCTCGTCGATGAACGCGACGACCTCCTCGACCTCGCGCGGCGCGTAGCCGAGCTTCTCGAGGCCCGCCTGGACGGTGCGGTTGACGATCGTGATCTCGCCGCCGCCGACGAGCTTCTTCGACTTCACGAGCGAGAAGTCCGGCTCGACGCCCGTCGTGTCGCAATCCATCATGAAGCTGATCGTTCCGGTCGGCGCGAGCACGGTCGCCTGCGCGTTGCGGAAGCCGTGGATCTCGCCGATGTTCAGCGCGTCGTCCCACGCCTTGCGGCATGCGGTGAGCAGGTCGCCCGGGACGATGTCGGCGTTCTCGATGTTCCCGACCGCGGCGCGGTGCTGCGCCATCACGCCGATCATCGGCGCGCGGTTCACCGGGTAGCCGGCGAACGGCCCCATCCGCGACGCGATCTCCGCCGACTTGCGATACGCGCGCCCGGTCATGAGCGCCGTGATCGCGGCCGAGTACGCGCGACCCTCGTCCGAGTCGTACGGGAGCCCGCGCGCCATCAGCAGCGCGCCGAGGTTCGCGTAGCCGAGGCCGAGCTGCCGGAACGCCTTCGCGTTCCGCTCGATCTCGGGCGTCGGATACGACGAGTAGCCGACGAGGATCTCCTGCGCGAGGAACACGACGTCGCATGCGTGCTCGAACGCCTCGACGTCGAGCTCGCCGTCCTCGCGGCGGAACTTCATCAGGTTCAGCGACGCGAGGTTGCACGCGGAGTCGTCGATCGACATGTACTCCGAGCACGGGTTCGACGCGTTGATCCGGCCCGTGTTCGGCAGCGTGTGCCACGAGTTGATCGTCGTGTCGTACTGGACGCCCGGGTCGGCGCACTCCCACGCAGCCGCGGCGATCTGCCGGAGCAGGTCGCGCGCGTCGACGGTGTCGACCACCGCGCCGTCGGTGCGCGCGGTCAGGTTGAACTCGCGGCCCTCGGCGGCCGCCTCCATGAACGTGTCGTTGACGCGGACCGAGTTGTTCGCGTTCTGGTACTGGATCGACGCCCAGTCGGGGCTGTCGAGCGACATGTCGTAGCCGTTCTGCTCGAGGACGCGCGCCTTCCGCTCCTCCTTGGCCTTGCACCAGATGAACTCCTCGACGTCCGGATGGTCGACGTCGAGCACGACCATCTTCGCCGCGCGCCGCGTCTTGCCGCCGGACTTGATCGTGCCGGCGGACGCGTCGGCGCCGCGCATGAACGAGACCGGGCCGGAGGCGTAGCCGCCCTTCGAGAGCTGCTCCTTCGACGAGCGGAGCCGCGACAGGTTGACGCCGGAGCCGGAGCCGCCGCGGAAGATGACGCCCTCGCGGCGGATCCAGTCGAGGATCGCCTCCATCGAGTCTTCGATCGAGAGGATGAAGCACGCCGAGCACTGCGGCTTCTCCTCGAAGCCGACGTTGAACCAGACCGGGCTGTTGAACGAGGCGTACTGGTTGACGAGGATCGCCTTCAGCTCGGCCTCGAAGGTCTCGGCCTCCTCGTCGTCGGCGAAGTAGCCGCCCTGCTTGCCCCACATCGACCGCCGTGTCGACGACGCGGCCGATCATCTGCTTGACGCTCGACTCGCGCTCGGGCGAGCTGAGCCGGCCGCGGAAGTACTTCTGGGCGACGATGTTCGTCGCCGTCTGCGACCAGAACTTCGGGAACTCGACTCCCCGCTGCTCGAACGCGGGGCCGTTGCGGCCCGGGATGACGGCGTCGCGGATCTCCCACTCGATCTCGTCGAACGGGTCCCGTCCGGGGATGGTGAAGAACCGGCGTACGCCGAGCTTCGCCTCCTCGTCGATGACCGTGTTGACGACCTCTGCGGTCGCCTGATCGGTGGTTGTGTGCTCGACGCTCGCCATGCTGCCCCTCCCGAACTTTAGCCTCGTTTAACCGGTCTACCGCGGGCGCGAACGCCTTGAGCGGGACCGCGCAATGTAGAAGTCGCGTCGGATGGACGCGCTTCGGCGCCGGACCGCTAGCGGGGGTTCGGCGGGGCCTGGCGCGGCGCCGTCGCGGGGGCCGTGGCCGGGGTCAGCCGGCGTGCCTGGAGGCGCCGCGTGATCCACGTGGCGAGGGCGGCGAAGAGCAGGAGCACCGCGAGCCCGCCGAGCACGAGGAGCGGGAGCGGCACCGACTGTGCGTTGCCCGGGCCGAGGTCGTTGAAGAGGCTGTTGATCGGGCCGGCGCTCGTCGAGCTGCCGCCCGAGGTGCTGCCGCCGAGGCCGCCGCCGGACGAGCCGCCGCTCGAGCCGCCGCTCGATCCACCCGACGAGCCGCCGGAGCTCGGAGCCGCCGTCGCCGCGGTCCTGGTGGATCGCGACGAGCAGCGCGCGGTGGATGTCGTCCATCGCGTTCGAGTACGCCTGGACGTCCGGGTACGCGTTCAGGTGCTGGATCGCCTGCGTGTAGCAGGGGATCGGATAGAAGCCCAGCACGTTCGGCTGATGCGCGAGCCAGTCGTTGACGACGTCCTTCCAGCAGTTGTTCGTCGGCGTCGTCGACGCGGCCGGCGCGGCCGACGCGACGGGGGCCGCGGCGAGCAGCGCGACGGCGCTCACGGCGACGACGAGGAACGCCCACATGGGACGCGCTGCGCCGTGTGTCGTTGCGGGTCGTCAGTCTCGTCTTCCTCATCTCCCGATGCCCACCCGGACCGCGCGACTGCGCGCACTTCGGCTGGATCGTCTCCAGTCTCCCGGACGGCGTTGTTCCCACGGTTATGCCGTTGTAAACCGTTTGTGAACGGGCCGTCCGCCGGGTTTTCACAATGCTAGCGTCATCGCCGGTGCAAGCTGCGGCGGAACGGATCGGAGGCGCCGGCCTCGCGTTCGCAGCGGGAGCTTTTGCGGCCGCGTTCTGCGCCATCTTCTTCAGCGGCGGCTTCGCGGACACGCCCCTCGTCTGGATCGGCGCGATCGCGCTTGGGCTGGCGGCTGCGGCGACCGCGGCGGCGGCTCTGCGGCTGACGCCCGCGCCGGTTCTCGACCGGCCGGTTGTGGCATTCCTCTCGTGCCTCTTCGGGCTGGCCCTCTGGATGGGCGTGTCGACGCATCTGGTCGCTGTCGCCGAACCTGACCTGGGGCTACACGAACCGGACGCTCGTATATGCCGCGTTTGCGCTTCTCGGCGTGCTCCTCGCGGCGATCCTGCCGCGGCCGGCGGTGCACGTCGCGCGCGCGGCCGCGCTGCTGCTCGCGCTCGTGTTCGGGTGGGCGCTGCTCGCGAAGTCCGTGCCGGCGCTCTACGGCGACTACGGACGCGTCGCGCGGCTGCGCGCGCCGCTCGGCTACTGGAACGAGCTCGCGCTGCTCGCCGACGTCGCCGTTCCGGTCGCGCTCTGGATCGCCGCGCCCCGGCGGCGCTCGCCGGCGGTTCGGGCCGCGGGCGTCGTATTGCTCTACGCCGCGGTCGTGACGGTGCTGCTGACGTACTCGCGCTTCGGCGTCGCGCTCGCCGTCGCCGCGGTCGTGGCCTGGGTCGTGCTCGAGAGCGACCGCGTCGAGAGCCTCGCCGCCGCAGCGGTCGCCGCCGTGGCCGGCGCAGGCGCCTTCGGCGTCGCGCTCGCGCTCGACGGGATCACGAAGGACGGGCAGTCGCACGCCGCGCGCGTCCACGACGGCTGGATCTTCGCGCTTGCCGTTCTCGCGCTCGGCGCCGCCGCGGCCGGGGTCGCGTTCGCGCTCGCGCGCGCCGAGACGCGCAGGCCGCTGACCGTCGAGCGCCGCCGGCGCGTCGAGCGCATCGCCGTGATCGTCGCGGCCGTGGCTGTCCTCGCCGGCATCGCCGCGAGCGCGGCGTTCGCCGGACGGATCTGGCACGAGTTCACGAATCCCGTCTCGAGCCAGATCGCCTCGAGCTCCGGCCGTCTCACGAGCGTCAACTCGAGCAACCGCTGGCGCTGGTGGTCGGAGGAGTGGAGCGCGTTCACCGCGCATCCGTTCGGCGGCACCGGCGCCGGCACGTTCCAGTTCACCGATCTCCGGCTGCGGCTCAGCCCGCTGACGACGGAGGAGCCGCACAACACGCCGCTCCAGCTCCTCGGCGAGACGGGGATCGTCGGCTTCCTGCTCTTCGTCGGCGCCGCGGCCGCCGCCGCGGTCGGGATCGTGCGCGCGCGCCGCCGCGCGAGCGGGGGAGAGCGCGCGGCAGTGACGGCGCTCGCGCTCGGGCTCGCCGCGTTCCTCGTCCACAGCGTCGTCGACATGGACTGGAACTACGTCGCGACCGTCGGTCCGCTGCTGCTCGTCGCCGGCGCGCTCGTCGGACGACGCGCGCCGGAGCCGGCGACGGTGCGCGCGCGGCATCCGCTGCTCGCGGCCGGCGCCGTGCTCGTCGCGTTCGCGGTCGTCTACTCGCTCGCCGCGCCGTGGCTCTCCGACCGCCAGCTCGCGCACGCGACGACGATCGCGCAGTTCAAGCGCGCGCACACGTACAACCCGCTCTCGACCTTCGTCCTCTCCGACTGGGCCGCGCTCGAGGACGCGACGGGGAACCTCCGCCGCGCGGCGGAGCTCTACCGGCAGGAGGTGTCACTCGAGCCGGAGAACGGCAGCGCCTGGTACGACCTCGGCTCGTTCTACTGGGAGCACGGAGCGTCGGCGCTCGCGTACCACGCGTTCGTCAACGCCTACAAATACGACAGCCAGGGTCCCGCCGGAAAGCCGTGCGGCCTGCTCGATCAGGCGCGCCACAAGGTGCTCGGCGTCTGGTCGCCTAACTGCCCCCGAGGATCACCACGAGCTTCGACCCCCTGAGCTGCGAGTGCCGGAGCCCGTCGAGCGGCGCGACGAGCCGGATGTGCGCGTCGTGCGCGAGCCGGCGCGCCTCCGCGTGGAAGCCGGGCTTGAAGAGGATCATCGACCGCGAGTAGTCGTGGTACGGCGCGTTCGTCGCCGCCGGGACGCGGTAGCCGAGCGCCTGGATGCGCGCCGCCTCGGCGGACGCTGCGCCGGCGATGCCGTTCCCGTTCAGGACGAGGACCGCGACGCGGGAGCGAGGCCAGATCGGATGCGCGGGCGGCGCCGCGGGGACGGCGACCTTCGGGTGCGTCGCGGGTGTCGTGTGCGTGCGCGGCGGCTGCGCGGCGCGGCGTGCGGGTGCGCGACCGGACGGACGAGATGCGCGATCCGCGTGCCGCCGATCAGCGCGAGCGCGATCAGCTCCGCCGCGGCCAGCGCGCCGACGACGATCGTCGCGGTGCGCCACGGGAAGGGCTGGGAAAGGTGCGGCGCGTGCTCCACGGCCCGACTCGTTTCGCCGCTCCGGCGCCGGCTCCTTCTACGCGGTGAGCGAAGCCCAGGTCGCGGCGAGGCCCGTCGGCGAGCGACCGCTCCGGCCGCCAGCCGAGCTCGCGCGCCGCGAGCGAGACGTCGAGGACGCTCCGCTGCAGCTCGCCGAGCCGCGCTGCCGCGTGCTCCGCGTCGCGGTCGATGCCGCTCGCCGTCGCGGATCGCGGCGTAGAGCTCCAGGACGGACGTCTCGACTGCCCGTGCCGACGTTGAAGACGCCGCCGTCGTGCGCGAGCGCGCGAGCGCCGCCGAGACGACGTCGCCGACGAAGACGTAGTCGCGCGTCTGCCGTCCGTCGCCGTAGATCCGCGGCGTTCCTCCGTCGCGCAGCAGCCCCATGAAGATCGCGACGACGCCGGCCTCGCCGTGCGACTCCTGCCGCGGCCCGTAGACGTTGCCGAGCCGCAGCGTCGTGTGCGCGGATCCGTACAGGCGGTTCTACGTCGCGAGGTACTCCTCGCCGGCGAGCTTCGACGTGCCGTACGGCGCGAGCGGCTGCATCGGCGCCGTCTCCGGCGCGGGGCCGTCGCACTCGCCGTAGCCCGCGCCGCCGGACGACGCGAACACGACCTTCGCGCCGTGGCGCCGCGCCGCCTCGAGGATCCGGATCGTGCCGAGGACGTTCACGTCCGCGTCGAAGTCCGGCCGCTCGACCGACACGCGCACGTCGGCCTGCGCCGCGAGATGGACGACCGCCTCCGGGCGGACCGCGTCGAAGACCGCGTCCGGGTCGCGGATGTCGGCGACGTGCAGCTCCGCGCCGGCGGCGACGTTCTCGCGCTTCCCCTTCGAGAGATCGTCGAGAACGTGCACCTCGTCGCCGCGCGCGAGGAGCGCATCGCGACGTGCGAGCCGATGAAGCCGGCGCCTCCGGTGACGATCGCGCGCATCGGCCTCGTATCCTAGGCCGGGATGGGAGGGCTCCTGCTCGCGATCGAAGGGATCGACGGCTCCGGCAAGGGGACGCAGGCCGCGCTCCTCGCCGACGCCGCCCGCGCCGCGGGCTACTCCGTCGCCTCCTTCAGCTTTCCGCGCTACGACGGGAACCCGTTCAGTCTCGCGATCGGCGACTACCTGAACGGCGAGCTCGGCGGACTCGACGAGGTGCACCCGCAGCTCGCGGCGCTGCTCTACGCGTGCGACCGGCTGCATGCGCGGCCGGAGCTCGTCGCGGCGCTCGACAGCTCCGACCTGGTCGTCTGCGACCGCTACGTCGCGTCGAATCTCGCGTACCAGGGAGCGAAGCTCGAGGGCGAGGCGCGCGAGCGCGTGCATCGAGTGGCTGCTCCAGGTCGAGTACGGCGAGTTCGCGCTGCCGCGGCCGGATCTCGTCGTGCTCTTCGACGCGCCCGCGGCGCTCGCGCGCGAGCTCGTCGCGCGCAAGGGCGCGCGGGAGTACACGACGCTCGAGGCCGACATCCTCGAATCGGACACGGAGGGCGCCGGCGCGTCGCGCGAGGTCTATCTCGCGCTTGCGCAGCGCGACGGCTGGCGCGTCGTCACGGCCGCCGGCGAGGACGGCGGCGCCCGCGACGTCGCCGAGATCGCCGCCGAGGTCTGGGCCGCGGTCGAGCCGGAGCTGCGGAGCCGCGCATGAGCTCGTTCGGCTTCGAGGGGATCAGCGAGCAGCACGAGGCGAAGCGCCTCCTCTCGGCGGCGCTCGCCGACGGTCCGCGCCACGCGTATCTCCTGCACGGCCCGCCCGGCGTCGGGAAGCGCCGCTCGCGCTCCTCTTCGCCGCCGAGCTGCTCGGCGACCACGCGCGCGTCGAGCGGCAGACGCATCCGGATCTCTACGTGCTCGAGCCGGTCGGCGACCAGATCCGCATCGACGACATCCGCGAGCTGCGCCACGACCTGCACATGCGCCCGTTCGAGGCGTCGCGCCGCGTGTACCTCATCTTCGGCGCCGACACGATGAACGAGGACGCCGCCGACGCGCTGCTCAAGGATCTCGAGGAGCCGCCGCCGTACGCGGTGATCCTGCTGATCGCGGACGACCTCGGGCCGCTGCCGGAGACGATCCGCTCGCGCTGCCAGCTCGTCCCGTTCCGCCGGCTCTCGGAGCGCGCGGTGCGCGATGCGGTTCGCGCGCGCGCGCCGGAGCTCTCCGACGAGGAGGTGACGACGATCGCCCGCGTCGCCGGCGGACGGCTCGACCGCGCCGAGCGGCTGCTCGACCCGGCCGCGGCGAAGCGGCGCGAGACGCTGCTCGGCGTCGCGCGCTCCGTCTACCTCGACCCGGACTTCGACGCGAACGCGGGCGCGCAGGCGCTGCTCGAAGGGATCGCGGAGCGCGGCGCCGAGGCGAAGGAGCAGGCGGAGGAGACGGTCGCTGTGCTCGAGCTGACCGGACGCGAGGCGGAGCAGCGCGTGCGCCGCTCGCAGCGCGGCGCCGAGCGCGACGAGCTGCTCGCGACGCTCGAGGAGCTCGAGTGGTGGTACCGCGACCTCGTCGTCATCGCGGCCGGCGCCGAGGCCGCCGTCGTCCACGTCGACCGGCGCGAGGAGCTGCGCGCCGACGCGACGCGCGAGCGGCTGCTCGGCGCCGAGCGCGCGTGCGAGATCGTCCGCGCGGCGTGGCGCGAGGCCGAGGAGTTGCAGCTCTCGGTCCCGCTCGCGCTCGAGGCACTGCTCGTCCGGCTGCGCCGTGAGCTGGCCGGGAAGGCGCTCACAGGTGCTTGACGTGCCCCTTGTGGGGGAGGGGTGTCCCCCGTCCGGGGTAAATCCCCGGTAAATACCGCCCGCGTGGGGTTGCCCCTGAGTGACAACGTACGCAAGATGTGACGGCTGGCTCGGGCGGGGCCAGCTTCCGTCTTTCGTAGGGGGAAGATGATTTGGCCGCAGTACCGTCCACAGGACGTGCCGATTACGCCGACCGGTCCGCCGCACCCGAGGCCGACGCGACGCGCGCGCTTTACGAGCGCTACGCGAATCAGATCTTCGGCTACTGCCTGCACCAGCTCGGCTCGCGCGAGGAGGCCGAGGACGCAGTTCAGAGCACGTTCCTGAACGCGTTCCGCGGGCTTCGGCGCGGAGTCGTGCCGGAGATGGAGGCGGCGTGGCTGTTCAAGATCGCGCACAACGTCTGCCTGTCGAGGCGCCGGTCGTCGTGGCGCCGCGGGCGGATCGAGTCGCCGGCCGACTTCGACCTCGTCGAGGAGCTCGCGCCCGCGCCCGCGCGCCAGCCCGACGAGCTGATCGGCCTGCAGGACGTCCTCGAGACGATGCCGGAGAACCAGCGCCGCGCGATCCTGCTGCGCGAGTGGCAGGGACTCTCGTACCGCGAGATCGGCGACGAGCTCGAGCTCTCGCAGGCCGCGGTCGAGACGCTCATCTTCCGCGCACGCCGCTCGCTTGCGCAGGGTCTCGAGCAGCCGCCGAAGCCGGCCCGCAGGCGCGCGCGCGCCGCCGGCGACTTCGGGAACATCCTCGCCGGGATCAAGTCGCTGCTCTTCAGCGGCGCGGCCGCGGTCAAGGTCGCCGCGACCGTCGCCGTCGTCAGCGCGACGACCGTCGCCGTCACGGCGCCGGTGCAGCAGCAGCGCCAGCACCACGGCGTCCACGCCGCGCACGCCGTCTGTCGGCGGCTGCTTCGGCCCAGCGGGGCGGCAGCCGTCCTCGTGTCCTCGCCGGCCGCCGTGCTTGCGCGCGGGAAGGGCGCCGCGGCGAAGCACGGCCACGCGGCTGCGCTCGCGCCGGGTCTCGGCGCGTCGTCGTTTGCACCGCCGGCCGCCACCGATCCGCAGACGGCGACGCCGCCGACGGCGACACCGGAGTCCCAGCCCGCCGACGAGCCGGCGGCGCAGCCGCAGGCACCGCCTGCGGCTCCCGCAGCCCCGGCGGCTCCCGCGAGCCCCGCGCCCGTGACTCCGACGAAGACCCAGAGCACCGGTGACGGCGGGACGTCGCCGACGACGCAGACGACCGTCACGACGCTGACCCCGGGCACTCCCATCGCCCAGGCGAACGGCGGGTCGCCCGGCCAGGATCAGAGCACGACGCCGCTCGTCCCGCCGAAGGCTCCGATCCCGTATGTCCCGAACCCCGGCACGGGCTCGTCGGACTCGCCCACGACGACGGTCGTCACAGTGCTCAACCCGAAGAACGGCCCGCCGGTCGCGAACACCAACTCGAGCAGCTCGCCCACGAGCACGCCGCCGGTTGCCACGACCACCACGACGACGACGCCGACCTCCGACCATCACGGGCAAGAAGCTGCCCAGACGACGTCGACGTCCGTGAACAACAACTCCTAGAAACGAGTAGGGGCCGGCTTTCGCCGACCCCCGTCGATCGTGATCTGCTGCGTGTGCTACGCGGCGCTGGCGAGGTCGTCGCCGAGCGCGAGCTCGAGCCGCGCGAGGGCGTCGCTCTCGAGCTGGCGGACGCGCTCCCGCGTCAGGCCGAGCTCCTTGCCGATCGTCTCGAGCGAAGCCGACTCGCCGTCGAAGCCGAAGCGGAGCTCGATGATCCGGCGCTGCCGCTCGGGCAGGTCGGCGATTGCCTCCTGCACCCGCTGCCGCTGGACCGACTCGACTGCCTCCTCGGCGGGATCGACCGAGGTCTCGTCGGCGAACAGGTCGCCGAGCTCGGAGTCGCTGTCGGAGCCGAGGCCCATGTTGAGCGAGATCGAGTCGACCGCGTCGAGCGCCTCCTCGACGTGCTCCTTCTTCAGGCGGGTCGCCTGCGCGAGCTCGTCGACGGTCGCCTCGCGGCCGAGCTTCGCCTGAAGCTCCGCCGACGCGCGGTTCAGCTTGATCCGCCGCTCCTGGACGTGCACCGGGATCCGGATCGTCTTCGACTGGTTCGCGACCGCGCGCTGGCAGGCCTGACGGATCCACCAGGTGGCGTAGGTCGAGAACTTGAAGCCCTTGCGGTGGTCGAACTTCTCCGCGGCGCGGTTGAGGCCGATGACGCCCTCCTGGATCAGGTCGAGCAGCGGGACGTCGTGGCCCTGGTAGCGCTTCGCGATCGAGACGACCAGGCGCAGGTTCGAATTGATCATCCGCTCCTTCGCCGCAGCGTCGCCGCGCTCGATGCGCTTCGCGAGCGCGACCTCCTCGGCCGCCGTGAGCAGCTTGTGCTTGCCTGCGGCGTCCATGAAGAGCTGAAGCGGGTCGAGGGTGCCCGACGCGGCCGGGCCGGCCTCGGCGGTGAAGACGGCGGCGCGCACGATCACATCGCGCTCCTCGAGCGCGGCGCGGAGCGCAGCCACCTCGTCGTCGGCGAGCTCGTGCTCGTCTGCGAGCGCCTCGATCTCCTTCTCGTCCACGAAACCGCGCTCAGCGGCCTCCTCGACGAGGCGATCGGCAGGGGTCAGGTCGTGCAGGTGAATAGTCGCGTTCAGTGGAATCCCTTTCCTTCGTGTCGGGCCACCCGGCGGTGGCCTCCGAGGCCTCCGGCGCGCGAGATGTCTCGCGACGTCCCGGTTTGCTCTTACTGACTTATAGAACGGGATCCTCCCTAAGTCCATTCCCAGATATCGCAAACTTGCGATTCCCAAACAACCTTTTACACAGAGAAAATGTCCCGGGAGGCGGCTACACTCCTGGGGCTGCCGACGTAGCTCAGCTGGTAGAGCACATCACTCGTAATGATGGGGTCCGCGGTTCGAATCCGCGCGTCGGCTCTGGGTTTGCGTCTTCAGGGTCGATCCGGGGGCGGCGGCGGCCCGTGGTGCGGCGGCGGTCGGTGCGGGCGCGGCGGCGGGGCCGTGCCGGTCAGTGACGCCTCGAGCCGCGTGAGCAGCCGGCCGAGCGCGTCGACCTCCGGCGGCGGCATGTCGGCGAGGAGCCCTGCCAGACGGTCGTGGAGCAGGGTGCGCGCGGAGCGAAGGGTCGTCTCGCCGATCGGGGTCAAGGTCAGCGGCTGACGCCGGCGGTCGTCGGTGCCTCGCGTGCGCTCGACGAGGCCGGCGGACTCCAGAGTGGCCAGCAGCTGCGACACCGCTGCCGGCGACACGGCTGCGCGCCGTGCGAGCTCCGAGCCGACGACCTCGCCGTCGCCGACGGACTGGAGGACGAGGAACTGCGCGACGGTCAGCGGCGGCGCGTGGCCGGCGAGCAGGCGCTCGATCCAGCGGCTCACGAGCGGGGCCGTGCGCGCGAGTCCCTCCGCAGCCTGCCGAGCGTCCGGATGTCGCCGGTGCTTGGCCATCAGGAAGTTAAGTCTGCTTTACTATTAACCATGCTTGTCCATCGAATGCTAACCGCTGCCGGAGACGTCTGGCCGCCGTTCGTGCTCGTGGCCGGGCTGCTGCTGATCGGCGCCGTCGCGGCCGGCGACGGGCTCTTCGAGGCGGTCGGCGCGCGTCTCGCCCGCGCGCCGCTCCGGCCCCGCGGGCTCCTCGTTGCGCTGCTCGGTCTCGTCGCGGTCGTCACGGCCGTGCTCAACCTCGACACGTCCGTCGTCTTCCTGACGCCGGTCCTGATCCATGCGGCGCGGCGGCGCGGCCTCGACGAGCGGCCGTTCCTCTACGGCTCGGTGTTCATGGCCAACGCGGCCTCGCTCCTCCTGCCGGGGTCGAACCTGACGAACCTGCTCGTCCTGCGCCGGGAGTCCGTCGGCGGCGCTTCGTTCGGTCTCCAGATGCTCCCGGCGTGGCTCGCGGCCTGCACGATCACCGCCGCTGTGCTCGTGGCGGTGTACCGCCTCGGCGAGGGGAGGCTCGCCGAAGATGCCGCGCCTCCGCTCGTCCTCGGGCTCGGCGCGGCGTCGGTCGCCGCAGCCGCGACGCTCGTGCTCGTGCTCCAGGACGCCGCCGTGCCGGTGCTCGCCGTCGGACTTGCGGCGACCGCCCTCCGGCGGATCCGGCCACGGCTCGACCTGCGCGTGCTGACGCTGCTCTTCGTCATCGCCTCGGCTCTCGGCGCACTCGCCGGCGCGTGGGACGGGCCGGCTCGCCTTCTCGCCGGGAGCGGGCGGTGGGAGACCGCGGCGATCGGCGCGCTCGGCTCGGTCGTCGTCAACAACCTGCCTGCGGCCGTCGTCTTCTCGGCCCAGCCGCCGCCGCACCTGCGCGCGCTGCTCGTCGGGCTCGATCTCGGGCCCGACCTCGCCGTCACCGGCTCGCTCTCCGCCTTCCTCTGGTGGCAGGCGGCGCGGTCGGTCGGTGCCCGCACATCGGTCGCGACGTACTCGCGGCTCGGCCTGCTGCTCGTTCCGCTGACGATCGTCGGCTGCGGTCATCGCGCTGAGTCTCGGCGCGGGTCCTTATCGTGGGGTCGACGGTGCGGCCTTCACGCAGAGCCTCAGATCAGAAAGAATCGCGGAGCACGATGCTCCGGGTGCGTTTCGTCATTCCCTTGGTGGTGCTCGCCGCGCTTGTTGCGGTCGCGCCGGCAGGAGCGCGGACCGTGCCGAGCCAGCCGCCGTTCCGGGTGCTCGTGTTCGACCAGTTCACGTCGAGCCAGTTCCACTACCTCGCCACAGCGCGGCGCCGTCGGCCTGCTCGTGCCCGGCGTCGGGCCGTCGACGAACCGGCGCCAGGCGCTCGCTGAGATGCTGCGCGGCTCGGAGGTCAACGCGCGGCTCGGCGGCGTGCCGACCGGGCCGAGGCTGATCACCGCGACCGCCGCGACGGGATATCCGACCGGCTGCTGCTACATCGTCGTCGAGTTGCCGCCGAAGGGGAGGCCGGCCGCGAACGACCGCCGCTATCGGATCGCAATCGTCGGCCGCGGCTATCACGGCGTGATCACGTCGCCGACGACGCGGATCCCCGGGCTCGCGTCGATCGTCGACATCGCGCCGACCGCGCTCGGCCGCGGCCGCGGCGCGCTCGGCTCCGCAGCTGACCGCGAACCCGACCGCGTCGCTCACGAGCCTCAACGCACAGATCCACGCGAACAACCGGCTGAAGTTCGCCGCGCTGCTCGTCGTCGCCGGCTTCGCGCTCTTCTTCCTGCTGCTTCGCTCGCGCGCGGCGGTCACCGCGATTCCGGCGGCGCTCGTCACGAGCCTCGCGCTCGGCATCTCTCAGGTGTCGAACGAGATCGCGATCATGGCCGTGCTCTCGCTCGGCACGTTCCTGGGAGCTCTGTGGCTCGCGCGAGTCTGTCGAGACGACCTGCGGCTGCTCGGGTTGTTCGTCGGCGTTCTGCTGCTGCATCTGCTGGTGCTCGCGCGACGGCCGGAGTGGGTGGCGATCACGCCCGCTCGGCCCGACGCAGAACTCGCGGTTCTGGGGAATCGGGAACCAGCTCGAGACGCTGCTGCTCGCACCGTTCCTGCTCGGCGCGGCGCTCTCGCGACGGCTGTTCGGCAACGCGGGCTTCGCGGCGTTCGCGATGCTCGGGCTCGTCATCGTGACGGGCAACAAGTTCGGTTCCGACGGCGGCGGCGCGATCGTGCTCGGTGTCGCGATCGCGTTCCTCGGCGCGCGGCTGCTGCGTGTCGGGCTGCGCGGGTTCGTCACGCTGCTGCTCGTCTCCGCGACGACGGTGCTCGGGATCGTCTGGATGGACCTTCGCGTTCCCGGTCCGAACCATCTGCGCAGCGCGTTCGGCCACGGGCTCGGCGGGCTCTGGTCCGTCGCGGTGAATCGCATCCCACTCTCGTACGCGCCGGCGTGGCACGCATGGACGCTCGTGCTGCCGATCGCGATCTCGTTCGTCGTGACGATGGTGATCGCGATCCGCGTCGCGCGTCCGCATCCCGGGCGCGACCTCGTGTTCGCGGTCGGCGTCGCGGTCGTCACGTCGCTGCTCGTCAACGACTCGGCCGCGTACGTCCTCTCCGGCGGCATCGCGTGCGCGGCCGCGGTCGCGCGGTTCGTGCCGTCGTACTCGCCGCTGCTGCAGCCCGTGTTGAGACGCGTGCCGTTCATACCGCAACCGGTCGCGAACGAGGCTTCGACCGAATAGCCGACTCGGTCCTCCGAATCGTCCATCTCTTCGCGGCGATCGTGTGGGTCGGCGGGACCGTTGCGCTCGTGATCGTCGCCGTGCCGCCGGTGCAGCGGTTGGAAGGCGAGGCGCGGGCGAAGACGCTGCGCGCGTTCGGCAAGCGCTGGCGGCCGATCGGCTGGAGCTCGCTCGGGATCGCGATCGCGACGGGCGCGGCGCTCGCTTCGCGCGACGGCGCGTTCGACACGACATCGCGTGGGTTCGACTGGGTGCTGGCGGTGAAGGGCGCGCTCGTCGGGCTGCTCGTCGTCGGCGCGTATCTCCACGACTACGTGCTCGGACCCGGGCTCGCGGAGCAGATCCGCGAAGGGAAGCCGCAGACGCTGCGGGCGCGGTTGAAGCTGCTCGGCCGCGCGAACTTCGCGCTGACGCTCGTGATCCCGCTGCTCGGTGCCGTGCTCGCGCGAGCTACCTGCAACTAGATCTGCCAGAGCCCGTCGGCGATCAGCGGCAGGCGGCGGCCCTTCGCGGTGACGCCGGTGACCTCGAGGTCGGGGCCGCCGATCATCACGTCGAGGTGCACCATCGACTGGTTCACGCCGCGCGCCGGCTTCTCCGTTCGCGCGCCGCTGAAGCCCTGGCCGAACGCGATGTGCGTCGACGCGTTCTCGTCGAGGAGCGTGTCGAAGTACGTCCTCCCGCTCAGTCCGATGCGCGACGTCGCGTCGACGAGCGCGATCTCGCCGAGGCGGCGGCCGTGGCCGCTCGCGTCGCTGTCGAGATACGCCGCGACGTAGTCGCGATCGGCGGGGCGGTCGGCGTCGAGGCGGACGAGCTTGCCGCCGCGGATCTCGCCGCGCAGGCCGTCGATCATCCTCCCGCGGAACGAGAACGGGAACGTGCACCGGAACGTCCCTTCCGAGCCGGCCGCGTGCGGGCTCGTGAACGTCTCCTCGGTCGGCATGTTCGGGGTCAACGGGAGACCTTCCGGCGTCGAGACGATTCCGCCCATCCAGCGCGTCGCCGGCGCGATGCGGAGGTCGAGCTCGGTGCCGGGGCCGCGCAGCTCCAGCCGCTCGAGGTCGAGCTTGGACAGCTTCGCGCTGCGCCGCGCGATCGCGCGCGCGTGCTTCAGCCAGCCGGTCGCGCCGCGTCCGTCCTCGTCGGTGAGCCGGCAGAACCAGAGCAGGTCGCGCGCGAGCCGGCGCTTGGCGTCGAGTGTCGACAGCTCGGGGTACACGCAGACCCGCCCAGTGGTCGGTCGGCCACCCGGCGATCGTCCAGCGGGCGCGCATCTCGAGCGCGGCGCGCTGATACGCGCGACCGTGCTTCGACGCGCGCACGAGGTCGGTGCGGATACGTGCCGGAGGGATCCCGTCGAGATAGTCCGGATCGGCGACGCCGGCGATCGCGAGCTGCGCCACTGTGGGCGTCGTCATCTCGCGTAGACGGCGCGCCGCCCAGGGCGTGATCGCGCCGAGCGCGTCGTCGCGCCCGTACTTCAGGCGTGCGCGAGCCATCAGCGGGTCGGCGACGAGCGCCTCGACCGCTTCGGCGCCGGCCCGGTAGGCAGCTTCCGTGACGGCGACCATGAGGTCGCGGTGCGCGTGCTCGCACCGGACGACGAGCGTGTCGCCCGGGCGAAGCGAGAGGCCGCCCTTGACGATCGCGTCGGCGTACCGCTTCAGCTCGTCGGGCTCGAGTAGTGCATCGGGTTCCATCGGCGGCACGCTACAGGTCACTTTTGACGTGGGGCGTCTTCCGGCCGGGATGCTTGCGGGATGGAAGTCGCCGAGGTAGCCGCGCGGGCGGCCGGGGAGAACTTTCCGGTCGGGTCGCTCCTCTTCCCGCGCGCGCTGCGGCCGCACGTGCGCGCGCTCTACTGCTACGCGCGGCTCGTCGACGAGCTCGGCGACGAGTACGACGGCGACCGGCTCGCCGCGCTCGACGAGCTCGAGCAGGAAGTTGCGCTGACCTTCGAGGGCGAGCCGACCTGGCCGGTGCTCGCGAACGTGCAGCCGACGATGCGCGAGTTCGACCTCCCGCGCGAGCCGTTCGAGCGGCTGATCGAGGCGAACCGGATGGATCAGCGCATCAGCGAGTACGAGACGTGGGACGACCTGAAGGGCTACTGCGTGCACTCCGCCGACCCGTGCGGGCGGCTCGTGCTCGGCGTGCTCGCGCCGGCTCGACGATCGCGGAGCTCGTCGCGCGAGCGACGACGTGTGCACCGGGCTTCAGCTCGTCAACTTCCTCCAGGACGTGCCGCGCGACCTCGAGCTCGGCCGCGTCTACCTGCCGGCCGAGGATCGGCGGCGCTTCGGCGATCCGCCGCTCGACCGGCCGAACGACGAGCTCGCGTGCGCTGCTTCGCTTCGAGGCGGAGCGGGCGCGCCGGGCTGCTCGCGGCCGGCGAGCTGCTGCGCGCGCGGATCGGCGGCCGGCTCGGGCCGCGCCGTCGGACTGTTCGGCCGCGGCGGGCTCGCCGCGCTCGACGCGCTCGAGTCGGCGGACTGGGACGTCTTCACGCAGCGGCCCGACCGTCGCGTGCGCGGCTCGCGCGCGAGGCCGCGCTGCGGCGCTGCGTCCGATGAGCACGTCGAGCACGGCCTACGCCGAGGTCGAGCGCGTGACGCGGAGCGCGCGGGCGAAGAACTTCGCGTACGGGATCATGGTGCTGCCGCGGCCGAAGCGGCGCGCGATCGCGGCGATCTACGCGTTCGCGCGCGAGGTCGACGACGTCGCCGACGGCGACGCTGCCGCTCGCGGAGAAGCGCGCGCGGCTCGAGGCGCTCCGCGCGTCGCTCGACGACGCGGCCCCGGCGACTGCGATGTTCGTCGCGCTCGCGGACGCGCGCGCGCGCTACGCGATCCCGCGCGACGCGCTCGCGGCGCTCGTCGACGGCGGCCTGCAGGACACCGAGCAGACGCGGTACGCCGACTTCGACGAGCTGCGCGGCTACTGCGCGAAGGTCGCGGGCGCGGTCGGCGTCGCGTGCGTCGCCGTGTACGGCGCCGACGAGTCGAGCGCGCGCGAGACGCTCGGCATCGCGCTGCAGCTGATCAACATCATGCGCGACGTCGACGAGGACTGGGAGCTCGGCCGCGTCTACCTCCCGCAGGACGAGCTGGCGCGCGTTCGGCGTGACCGAGGCCGACATCGCGCGGGGCGCTGCTCGTCCGAGTGGCGGACGCTGATGGCCTTCCAGGCCGCGCGTGCGCGCGCGTACCTCGACGAGGGCGCTGCTCCTGCTCGACTCGCTCGACCGCCGCAGCGCGCTCTGCGTGGCGACGTTCGCGGGCCTCTACCGGGCGACGCTCGACCGGATCGAGGCGAACGGGTTCGACGTCTTCGGCGAGCCGCCGCGGCTCTCGGCGCCGGCGAAGCTCGCGGTCGTGGCGAAGGGGCTCGTCCGATGAAGGCGGTCGTCGTCGGCGGCGGCCTCGCAGGGCTCGCCGCGGCGCTCGAGCTCGTCGACGCCGGCGCACGACGTGACGGTGCTCGAGGCGCGGCCGACGCTCGGCGGCGCCGTCCAGACGCTGCCGGAGCGCGAGGGCGATCCGCAGCCGCCGCCCGACAACGGCCAGCACATCGCGCTCGGCTGCTTCACGGAGTACCTGCGCTTCCTCGACCGGATCGGCGAGAGCGGCTCGTTGCGGCGCAAGCGGCTCGCGCTGCCGGTGATCGCGAGGACGGCTCGGTGTCGCGAGATCCGCCGAGCCCGGCCGCGCTCCTCCGCTACCGCCATCTGCCGGTGCGCGATCGCCTCGCGGCTGCCGCTCGCTGCTCGCGCGGCTCCGCGGCGCGGAGGCACGCGACGACGAGACGTTCGGCGACGCTCCTGCGCCGGCTCGGCGCCTCCGACGCCGCGGATCGACCGCTTCTGGGACGTCTTCATCCGGCCGGCGCTCAACCTCCGCACGCGACGAGGCGAGCGCCGAGGTGGGCGTCTTCACCGTGCGCACGGCGCTGCTCGGCCCGCGGCGCGACGCCGATCTGATCCTGCCGCTGAGGCCGCTCGGCGCGATGCACGGCGACGCCGCCGGCCGCGTGCTCGAGGACGCGGGCGCGACGGTCCGGACGGAGCCGAGTCGTGCGTATCGACACGTAGCGAGCTCGACGGACGAGCTCGACGCCGACGCGATCGTCGTCGCCGTGCCGCCGGCCGAGTAGCGCGCGCCTGCTCGACGAGCCGGAGCCGGCGCTCGAGGACTCGCCGATCGTCAGCGTCCACCTGCTCTTCGACCGGCCGCTCCTGCGGTCGCCGCTCGCCGCGCTGCTCGCGAGCGACGCGCACTGGGTCTTCGACCGCGGCGCGCTGACCGGCCACGAGCCCGAGCGCGGCCAGTACCTGACCGTCGTCTCGAGCGGCGTGCCCGGAGCTGCTGGAGATTCGCGGCCGCGCGCTCGTCGACCGGATCGCGGAGCAGCTCACGGAACGGCTCGGGCCGGCGGAGATCCTCTGGTCGCGCGTCAGCCGCGAGCCCTACGCGACGATCGCGCTCCGCCCCGGCATCGCGCGCGCCGGCGCCGCGACCGCGCGCGCCGAACGTCGTCCGCGCCGGCGCCTGGACCGACACCGGCTGGCCCGCGACGATGGAGAGCGCGGTCCGAAGCGGACGCGCGCGGCGCCGCGGCGGTGGCCGGCATGACCGCGACCGCCTCGACGCTGACGCGCCTCGACACGGCGATCGACCGCGGCACGCGGCGCCTGCTCGAGCTCCAGCGCCACGACGGCGTCTGGGTCGGCGAGCTCGAGTCGAACGTGACGATGACCGCGCAGCATCTCTTCTGGAACCACTTCCTCGGACTGCGCACGCCGGAGCTCGACAAGGGCATCGCGAACGAGCTGCTCGCGCGCATGCGCGACGACGGGACCTGGTCGATCTGGTTCGAAGGCCCGCCGGATCTCTCGACGTCGATCGAGGCGTACGTCGCGCTGCGGATGTGCGGCGTCGACCCGGGCCGCGCGCACGCGCGATACATCCAGCGCGAGGGCGGCATCCCGAAGAGCCGCGCTCTTCACGAAGTGCTTCCTCGCGCTGCTCGGCCAGTGGCCGTGGCAGCGGATCGTTCCGATCCCGCCGGAGCTCGTCCTGCTGCCGCCGTCGGCGCCGTTCTCGATCTACAACTTCGCGTGCTGGGCGCGGCAGACGTTCGTCGCGCTCGCGGTCGCGCAGTCGCTCCGGCCCGTGCGCCACGCGGACGTCGACCTGCGCGACATCGGCGCGATCCCCGGACGCACGCGTCCGGCGCGCCGGCCGACTGCGCTCCGCCGCAAGGCGCTCACCGTCGCGGAGCAGTGGATCCGCGAGCGGCAGGAGGCGGACGGATCCTGGGGCGGGATCCAGCCGCCGTGGGTCTGGTGGATCATCGCGCTCGCGGCGCTCGGCCACGGCTTCGAGGATCCGACGCTGCGCCGCGCCGTCGAGGGCTGGCAGGGCTTCATGGTCCACGACGGCGACCGCCTTCGTCCCGAGGCGTGCCAGTCGCCGGTGTGGGACACGGGCCTCGCGGTGCTCGCGCTGCGCGCGTGCGGCGTCGCGGCCGACCATCCGCAGCTCGTCCGCGCCGGCGCGTATCTCCTCCGCGAGGAAGTCACGGCGCGCGGCGACTGGTCGGTGCGCGTGCCCGACCTCGCGCCCGGCGGCTGGGCGTTCGAGTACGAGAACGACCTCTATCCCGACACCGACGACGCGGCCGTGATCGCGCTCGCGCTGCGCCAGCTCGGCATCGGCGGCGACGCCGTCACGCGCGGCCTCGACTGGCTCGCGGGCATGCAGTCGCGCGACGGCGGCTGGGGCGCGTTCGACGTCGACAACCAGGCGATGTGGCTCTACCGGATTCCGTTCTGCGACTTCGGCAAGGTCACCGACGAGCCGAGCGCCGACGTCACCGCGCACGCACTCGAGACGCTCGGGCAGGAGGACGGCTACGACGACGCCGTCGACCGCGGCCTCGACTGGCTCCTCGCGCGAGCAGGAGCACGACGGCTCCTGGTTCGGCCGCTGGGGCGTCAACCACCTCTACGGAACCGGCGCCGCGCTGCCCGCGCTCGAGGCGTGCGGCGTTCCTGCCGATCATCCCGCGGTGCGCCGCGCCGTCACCTGGCTCGATTCCGTCCAGCAGGAGAACGGCGGCTTCGGCGAGGACATCCGCTCCTACGCCGACCCCGCGTGGCGCGGCCGCGCGCCGTTTACGACCCCGTCGCAGACCGCCTGGGCGCTCCTGGGCTACATGGCCGCAGGAAACGCTGAGGCTCAGGGTGCACGGCGGGCGGCAGACTATCTCTGCGCCGTCCAGCGGGAGGACGGCGACTGGGAGGAGACGCATTTCACGGGCACCGGTTTCCCGCTCGATTTCATGATCCGATATCACCTCTACCGCATCACGTTCCCGCTGCTCGCACTCGGCCGACTCAGAGAAAGGCTTTCCGAATGAAGATCCCCTTGCAGTCGACGATCTCGATCGGAAAGTACGTCGCCGTGCAGCAGCGAAAAGGCGCGCGCTATCCGCTCGTGCTGATGCTCGAGCCGACGCTCGCGTGCAACATCGCGTGCATCGGCTGCGGAAAGATCCGCGAGTACGAGTCGAACCGCGCGCGGCTTACGCGTCGAGGAGTGCGTCGACTCGGGACTCCAGTGCCCGGCGCCGGTCGTCTCGATCTGCGGCGGCGAGCCGCTCGTCTACAAGGGGATCGAGGAAGTCGTCGCCGGGATGATCGAGATGGGGAAGACGGTCGAGCTGTGCACGAACGCGCTGCGCCTCGAGCAGTGCCTCGACTGGTTCGAGCCGTCGGCGCGCATGACGTTCGTCGTCCACCTCGACGGCATGCGCGAGATCCACGACTACGTCTGCGACTACCCCGGCCTCTGGGACGATCGCGGTCGACGCGATCAAGCTCGCCCGCGCGCGCGGCTTCCGCGTCACGACCAACACGACGATCTTCAAGGAGACCGAGGTCGACGACGTGATCGAGATGATGCGCTACCTCACCGACGAGGTCGGCATCGACGGGATGCTCGTCGCGCCCGGCTACCAGTACTCGCAGATCGACCCGGCGCTGACGATGACGCGCCCCGAGCACGAGGAGAAGTTCCGCGCGATCCGCGCCGCGGTGCGCAAGCACGGCTACCGCTGGATCGCGACGCCGATCTACCAGGACTTCCTCACCGGCGAGCGGAAGCTCTCGTGCGCGCCGTGGGGCTCGATCACGCGCAACCCGTACGGCTGGAAGGGCCCGTGCTACCTGCTCACCGACGGGATCTTCCCGACCTACGAGGCGCTGCTCGACGGCATGGAGTGGGACGCGTACGGGCCGGGCAACGACCCGCGCTGCGAGCACTGCGGCATCCACTCCGGGTTCGAGCCGTCCGCCGCGTTCGAATCGTCGAAGAGCCTGAAGGAGACGGTGCGGAGCATGGCGTGGACGCTGACGGGCTGACCTTCGCCTGCGCGACGTCGGCGGAGGAGCGGGTCGCGAAGCGGGTCGGGCTCGTCGCGGCGCGTGTCGGCATTCGCGCGGTGAACGGCGTGCCCGACGGGCGCGTCGTCTCGTTCGGCCTCGCCGGCGCGCTGCACGACGGGCTCGCGGTCGGCGACGTGCTCGACGCGACGCGCGTCGTCGACGCCTCCGGCGCGACGCTCTGGGAGGGCGAGCCGCTCGGCGTTCGCGGCGCGCGGGCGGCGTCGATCCTCGCCATCGACGACCTCGTCGACGATCCGGCGCGAGCGGCGCCGGCTGCACGAGTCGAGCGGCGCCGACGCGGTCGACATGGAGAGCGGCGTGCTCGCGGCGAGCGGCCGGCTCGCCGGCTGCCTGCGCGCGATCAGCGACGTGCCGTCGAGCGCGATCGCCGGCGTCGACACGACCGTGCACGCCGACGGACGCACGAATCCCATCGGCCTCGTCCGCTGGGTCGTGACGAAGCGCGGCGGCGCCGTCCGCTCGATCAGGACGCCGTCGCGGCGCTGAACGCGCTCGAGGAGCGACTCGCGTGAACGGCGGCCGCGTTCTGCTCGCCGCGCCGCGCTCGTTCTGCGCCGGCGTCGACCGCGCGATCGAGATCGTCGAGCGGCTGCTCGAGCAGCACGGCGCGCCGGTCTACGTCCGCCACCAGATCGTCCACAACGAGCACGTCGTCCGCCGGCTCGAGGAGCTCGGCGCGGTGTTCGTCGAGCACGAGGACGAGATTCCGGAGGGCGAGATCTGCGTGCTCTCCGCGCACGGCGTCGCGCCGTCGGTGAAGGAGAACGCCGAGCAGCGCGGCCTGAAGGTCATCGACGCCGACGTGCCCGCTCGTGAACAAGGTGCACGCCGAGGCGCGGCGCTACGCCGACAGCGGTCATCTCGTCGCGCTCGTCGGCCACGCGAACCACGTCGAGGTGATCGGCACGCTCGGCGAGCGACCCGACTCGACCGTCGTCGATCGAGTCGCCGGAGCAGGCGCTCGCGCTGAAGACCGACAAGCCGGTTGCGGTGATCACCCAGACGACGCTCTCGCTCGACGACGTCGCGCCGATCGTCGACGCGCTCGAGAATCACCTCGGCGAGATGCGGCGGCCGGCCGCCGACGACATCTGTTACGCGACGCAGAACCGCCAGGACGCGGTGAAGGCGATGGTCGCCGAAGGCGCGACGCTCGTGCTCGTGATCGGCTCGCGCGAACAGCTCGAACGCGCAGCGGCTCGTCGAGGTCGCGCAGACGAACGGCGCGATCGCGACGCTGATCGACGGCGAGAGCCCGCCCGACGACGACCTGCTCGCCGGGCACGAGACGATCGGGCTCACCGCGGGCGCGTCGACGCCGGAGGAGCTCGTCGAGTCCGTCGCGTCGCAATCTCGCCGGCCGCGGCTACGACACGCTCGAGGAGATCACCGTCGCGCGCGAGCACGTTCACTTCCGGCTCCCGAAGGAGGTCGCACGCGGATGACGAGCATCGAGGTTCCCTACTCGATCGCGGCTGCGCTCCCGACCCTCTCGGTGATGGACATCACGAACGAGGTCGCGCGGACGGTCTCGCGCTCGGAGCGGCCCGACGGGATCGCGTACATCCACACGGCGAACGGGCTCACGCTCGTCCGCGTCCAGGAGCGCGAGACCGGCTTCTTCGAGGACGTCGAGGCGCTGCTGGAGCGCGTCGTGCCGGCGGCGTCGCCCTCGCGCGAGCGGCTCGTCGCCTCGCCTCCTCGGCCCGCGCACCGAGCAGGTGCCGTTCATCGGACGGCGCACTCGTGCCTCGGCCAGTGGCAGCGGATCCTCCTGTTCTCGCTCGACAGCGAGCACAGGAACGACTGGTCGCTTACTCTCCTGGCATGAGAGCGCGCCGCCACCAGCGGCTTCTCGCGATCCTGGCACTCGGGTTGCTCTCGCTCGTCGCGGAGCTCGCCGGGCGCAGCCTGACGCACCGGCTGGACGTCGGCCGCCACGTCGGCCGCGTCAGCTACGCGCACACCGAGTACTACCCGTTCCTCCTCGCCGCGGTGAAGATCGGCGTCGCGCTGATGCTCGCGCGGCTCGCGTGGCGGTTCGCGAAGGCGCACGCGGCGGGACGGGCGGCGCATCGCGTCACCGGGACCGCGCGCCGCGCGCCGCGCGTCCGCATCGAGCTCTCGCCGCGCCTCTGGCTCCTCTCGTTCGTCGGCACCGCGTCGATCTATCTGCTGCAGACCGACGCCGAGAGCGTCGAAGCCGGACGCTGGACCGTTTTCTCGCCGTGGCTGCACAGCTCCGCGCTGCCGGTGTTCGCAGTGCTCGCCGTTCTCGTGGCGGTTCTCTTCCGCGCCGTCGCCGCGTGGCTCGCGGACTACGAGACCCTCGCGGCCGAGGCGGTCGCGTTTGCGCGGCGGCTGACGTCGCGCGGCTCGGTTCCCGTCCCGCGCGTGCATCTCGCCGCGTCCCAGACGCCGCGCTCCCGCTTCGGCATCGCGTTCGAATCCCGGCCTCCTCCGCTCTTCGCATAGTCGCGGGCTCCTGCCCGCGACGGTCGTGACCTGAGCGGAAAGGAGGAACGGAGATGAGCGCGGACTTCGCGCATGAACTGACTCAACGGCACGAGGAAGCCGCCGACGCGCGCGAGTCGCTGTCGCGGACGGCGCGCGCCCGGATCGTGCTCGCGCTTGGCCCGGTCACCGCACTCGGCGGCGTGCTCTGGGCCGTGCTCCAGCCGTGGCGGCTGACGCTGCTGCACCCCGGCGGCCAGGGCGTCTGGTGGCTGCTCGCCGAGCCGCAGCTCTACGTGATCGCCGTCGGCGTCGTCTTCCGGCTCGTCGTCGCGCCCGGCCTCGCCGACGACCTGCTCGAGGACGAGACGTGATCGTCGCCGGTCTGATGCCGCAGGCCGAGTTCGTCCACTGGGGCTTTGCCGCCGGCTTCCTGATGCTGGGGCTGCTGCTGCTGGCCGAGGCGGTCGTCGGACCGGAGATCTGGGCGCGCCGGTCGTGGCGGCCCTATCTCTGGCCGAGCATCGCCTTCGGAATGGGCGTGCTGATGTGGCCGGTGATGACGTTCTACACGAACTCCGCGATCCACATGGTCGCGCACGGATCGTGGGCGGAGGTGCTGATGTTCTGCGGCGCGGCGGAGCTCGGCGTCGCACGCGGGAAGCTGCATTCGCAGTACTGGCGGCTGACGTCGGCGCTCGCGCTGCTCATCTCGGGCACGGCGTTCATCGTCCACGAGCAAAACCACTGGATGTTCTCGCGCGCTGCGTTCCTGCACCACGCGCTCGGCTGGACGGCGCTCGTCTGCGCGATCTTCCCGCTGATGCTCGCGCTCCGGCCGCGCTCGCTCGTCGCCGCGACCGGGTTCGCGACATTCTTCGTGCTGCTCGCGGTGCTGCTGTTCTGCGACCGCGACGTGGCGCCGATCTTCGGCCACCTCTCGCAGTTCGCGGGAGCGCCGCACCGGTGAGACGCGCGCTCGTCGTCGGTGTCGCGCTCGTCGCGCTCGCGCTTCCCGGCGCCGCATTCGCGCACGCGACGCTGAAGCAGGAGTCGCCGTCGTTCGGGCAGGAGCTGTCGCGCTCGCCGCGCCGGATCGTCCTCCAGTTCGACCAGACGATCGACGCACTGCCGAAGGGAATCGAGGTGCTGACGCCCGCGGGGAAGAATCTCGCCGGCACGCCGCGCGTGATCACCGCGGCGCGGCAGCTCGTCGCATCCGTGCCGCGGCTGCCGAAGGGCGCGTACACGATTCGCTGGCAGGCGCTCTCGAACGACGGCCACATCGTCTCCGGCGTCTACACGTTCGGCGTCGGAATGCCCGCGCCGCCGGTGACGGCCGCTGTCGGCGCGCAGGGGCCGACCGGCACCGAGAACATCGTGCGCTGGCTCTACTTCGTCACGCTCGCGCTGCTCGTCGGCGGGCTCGGCTTCCGGCTGCTGATCGTGCGCGGCCCGCTGCCGCCGAGCGCCGAGCGCCGCTTCTTCTGGGTGACCGGAATCGGCGCCGTCGGAATCCTCCAGGTCGGGATCGTCGGCTTCCTGCTCCGCGGCGAGGACATGCTGCAGCTGCCGTTCCGGCTCTTCCTCTACGGCGACCTCTCGCCGCTCGCGTACGGGACACGGTTCGGGACGGTGTTCATCGCGATGACGCTCGGGTTCGCGCTCGTAACGGCGGCGCTCTATCTCGCGTGGCTCGTCGAGCGGCGCTGGCTGCTCTGGGTCGCGTTCGCCCTCGGGCTCGTGTTCGCGTCGGGGCTGTCGCTCTCCGGACACTCTGCGGCCGATCCGCCGCACTCGTGGCTGTCGGAGCTCGCGGACTACGCGCACCTGACGGCGGCGATGCTCTGGGTCGGGGGGCTCGTGCAGCTGCTCGCCGTCGTGTGGCCGGGCGCGCCGGAGCTGCGGCGCACGGCGTTTCTCCGCTTCTCGCGGCTCGCGACCGTGCTCGTTGCGGTGCTGCTCACGGCAGGGACGTATCTGTCGATCCTGCGGCTGCCGCACGTGCACGATCTCTGGACGACCGGCTACGGGCACGTGCTGCTCGTGAAGCTGTCGCTCGTCGCGCTCGCGCTGCTCTGGGGCGCGACGCACCACTTCCTCGCGGCGCCGCGGCTCGCGGCCGGCGAAGGCGGCACGCTGTTCTCGCGGCTGTCGCGCAGCATGCTCGGCGAGAGCGCCGTCGCGATGGCGGTGCTGCTCGTCGCGGCGATCCTCGTCGACTCGAGGCCGCCGCCGCAGCCGGCCGCGCGCGCACCGGTTGCCGCGCACGGTGCAAGTAACACTCTGTTACAAGGCTCGCAAGCCCGCATCGCGAAGCCGCGAACCGGGTCAAGTAACACTCTGTTACAAGGGCGGGTGGGCGGCCGCTAGGGTCCGCGGCGATGCTCGTCCTCACGCGATCCGAGGTGGAGGAACTGCTCGACGTCGACGCGCTCTTCGACGCGCTCGGGCGCGCGCACGCCGAGCTCTCGGCGGGCAAGGCGTCGATGCCACCGCGCATCGCGGCGTGGTCCGACTCCGGCCTGCTCGGCGCGATGCCCGCGTACCTTCCGTCCGCGGGACTCGGCTGCAAGCTCGTGACGGTCTTCCCCGAGAACACCGATCGCACGTCGCACCAGGCGGCGATCATGCTCTTCGATCCCGCGAACGGGACGCCGGTCGCGTTGATGGACGGGACCTATGTGACGGAGACGCGGACCGCCGTCGCGGCGGCGCTCGCTGCGAGCTTGCTCGCGCGCGACGACGCGAAGGTGCTCGCGATCATCGGCACCGGCGTGCAGGCGCGGTCGCACGCGCGCGCGTTCGCGGGCATCCGCGACTGGGACGAGGTGCGCGTCGCCGGCCGCGACGCCGAGAAGACGCAGGAGCTCGCGGCCGAGATCGGTGCGACCGCCGCCGCCTCGTTCGAGGACGCGGTGCGCGGCGCCGACGTCGTCGCCGCGACCACGCATTCGTCCGAGCCCGTCGTCCGGCTCGAGTGGCTGTCGCCGGGCGCACACGTCAGCTCCGTCGGCTCGCCGCGGTCCGGCGGCGAGGTCGACCCGGCGATCGTCCGCGAGGCGACGATCGTCGTCGAAACGCGCGCCGCGCTCGAGCCGCCGCCCGCCGGTGCGGGCGAGCTGCAGGGGCTCGGCCCGGACGACATCCACGCGGAGCTCGGCGAGCTCGTCTCCGGCGCCCAGCCCGGCCGAACCTCGCCCGCGGAAATTACGCTGTACAAGTCCGTCGGCGTCGCCGTCCAGGACCTCGCCGCAGCGGCGCTCGTCCTGGCCGCGGCGCAGGAGCGCGGGATCGGCAGGGAGATCGAGCTGGAGGAGATCCATCGATGAACACGCAGGAATTCAGCCCGGGCCTTGCCGGCGTCGTCGCGTTCGAGACCGAGATCGCCGAGCCGGACCGCGACGGCGGCCAGCTTCGCTACCGCGGCGTCGACATCGAAGAGCTCGTCGGCAACGTCCCGTTCGAGCAGGTCTGGGGACTTCTCGTCGACGAGGCGCTCGAGCCGGGCCTGCCGGCCGCGTACTGCGAGCTCGACGTGCGCACCGGCAGCCACATGGCCGACCTCCAGGCGATGCTCGCGATCCTCGCCGGGCGCTGGCAGCTCGGCCAGCTGATCGACATCGACGACGAGCAGGCGAAGGAAGATCTCCGGCGGCTGTCCGCCGCGGCGCTCTCGATCGTCGCGCAGTCGGCGCGCGGCGCGGACAAGCCGCCCGTTCCCGAGGCGACGGTCATGGAGGGACAGACCGCCGCCGAGCGCTTCCTGCTCGCGTGGCGGGGCGAGGTGAACGAGGCGCACGCGAAGGCGATCGACACCTACTGGATCTGCACCGCGGAGCACGGGCTCAACGCGTCGACGTTCACCGCGCGGATCGTCGCGTCGACCGGCGCCGACTGCGGCGCCTCGCTCTCGTCGGCGGTCGGCGCGCTCTCCGGCCCGCTGCACGGCGGCGCGCCGGCGCGCGTGCTCCCGATGCTCGACGCGGTTGCAGAGTCCGGCGACGCGGAGAAGTGGGTCGCCGACGCGCTCGCGCGCAAGGAGCGGATCATGGGCTTCGGCCACCGCGTCTACCGCGCCGAGGATCCGCGCTCGCGGCTCCTGAAGCGCACCGCGAAGGAGCTCGGCTCGCCGCGCGTCGAGGTCGCAGAAGCGCTGGAACAGGCCGCGCACGAGGCGATCGCGAAGAAGAACCCGGATCACTCGTACACGAACGTCGAGTTCTGGTCGGCGATCGTGCTCGACGTCGCGGAGATCCCGCCGAACCTCGCGCCCGCGATGTTCGCGTGCTCGCGCACCGCCGGCTGGTCGGCGCACATCCTCGAGCAGAAGCGGCTCGGCGTGCTCGTGCGGCCGGCGGCGAAGTACGTCGGCCCGCCCGCGCGCTCGCTGCAGTCGATCTAGCGGCGTCGTGGACGAGCTGCTCGCGTATCGCGACCGCTTCCCGATCCTCTCCGACTGCACGTACCTGATCAACCACTCGCTCGCGGCGATGCCGGCGGCGGCGGAGGACCGGCTGCTCGAGTACGCGCGCATGTGGCGCGAGCGGGGGATCCGCTCCTGGGGCGAGGGCTGGTGGGACATGTCCGTGACGGTCGGCGACCAGCTCGGGCGGATCATGGGCGCGCCCGCCGGCTCGATCGTGATGCACCAGAACGTGACCGTCGCGGAGATGTCGGTGCTGTCGTGCTTCCGCAACCCGGGCGCGCGCAACCGCGTCGTCTACGAGGAGGCGAACTTCCCGTCGGTGCGCTACCTCTACCAGGCGCAGCCGGAGCTCGAGGTCGTCGCCGTCGAAGACGACCGCGCGATCGTCGACGCGATCGACGAGCGCACGCTGCTCGTTCCGATCAGCCACGTCCTCTTCAAGAACGCCGAGATCCAGGACGTCGCGCCGATCGTCGCCCGCGCGCACGAGGCCGGCGCGTATGTCGTGCTCGACTGCTACCAGTCGGCCGGCGTCGTTCCGTTCGACCTGACGGAGCTCGACGTCGACTTCGCGTGCGGCGGCAGCGTGAAGTGGCTCTGCGGCGGACCGGGCGCGGGCTGGCTCTACGTGCGTCCCGATCTGGCGGAGCGGCTCGAGCCGACGTTCGTCGGCTGGCAGGGCCACGCGCGGCCGTTCGCGTTCGAGCCGGAGCTCGAGTACGCCGCGGGCGCGCGCCGCTTCCTCACCGGCACGCCGAACGTCCCGGCGCTGTACGCGGCGACGGCGGGCTACGACGTGATCGAGGAGATCGGCGTGCCGCGGATCCGCGAGCGGTCGCTCGCGCTGACGCAGCTGCTGATCGACCTGCTCGACGAGCGCGGTCTCGGCGTCGCGAGCCCGCGCGACCCGGCGCGCCGCGGCGGCACCGTCCTCGTCGACACGCCGGACCATGCCGCCGTCCACCGTGAGCTCGGCGAGCGCGGAATCATCTGCGACTTCCGCCCCGATGCCGGCGTCCGGCTCGGCCCGCACTTCTTCAACAGCGAGGACGAGCTCCGCCACACGGTCGACGAGCTCGCAGACATCGTCGCCACCGGCGCATACGAGCGGCACACCGGCGCGGCTGCCCGCTTCTGAAATTCCCCTAGACGGGGGTGCAGGAAATCGCCGCTTGCGGCGACTTATGTCTACGTGGGTCGGGTCGCCGTCATCGCCTCCGTTGTCCTCGCCTGCCTTGCCGGCGCGGGCAGCGCCTCGGCGTCGCAGCTGATCGACCGGAATGCGTCCGCCGTCCGGATCTCGATCAACGGCAAGGGCGAGGCGCTCCTCACCTACAACAAGGACGGCAGGACGAAGCACATCCTCGTCTGGGGCGCGATCAACGCGCTGCCCCCGATGGCCGACGGGCACCAGGTCAAGTTCAGCCTCGACTACGCGGGCGGCTGGGGCAAGTACCGCACGACGTACTGGAAGACGTTCCGCGGATCGTGCGGCCCGTACACCGGGCCTGTGCTCCCCGACGTCGTCGCCGCATGCACCGCGCCGGACGGCTCGTACTGGGCGGCGCAGAGCTGGCCGCAGCCGCTGCCCGACCTCGGCTACGCGCCGTGGAACGCCGCGCGCAGCGCGTACTGGCTCGAGATGTCGCACTGGACCGGCCCGGTCGCGCAGATCGAGACCGGGATGGACTGGGTCTACAACGGACGCTTTCAGGATCTCTTCGGCCGCTACACGTACAACGGCACGCCGGTCTACGGCTTCGGCACGACGCGATACGGCGCGCCGACCGACGGCTTCGGCGCCCTGATCTACCTCGACACCTACAACTCCGTCTACGGCCCGGGCTGGCGGCGGGAGAACTCGTTCGTCTCTCACAATCCGACAGGCGCGTTCTGTTACGGCTTCTATCCGTTCGACCCGAACAAGGGCGGCTACGCGCACCCGCCGGGAGAGACCGCGCTGCGCGGCCCCGGTGTCGGCGAGCAGTACCGCCTCTTCGCCGAGGGGCCTGGAGTGACGCCTGACGTCTCGGTCATCGTGCCGGCGCTGCACAAGTTCGACCCGCGCAACCCGGCGGACGTTCAGCTCGAGCAGCAGCAGTCGGCGATCCTCGCCGGCTTCGGCGACCGCAGCTGCCGCGCCGGCCAGAAGCGCTAGCCGAGCAGCTCCAGCAGCCGCTGCGCGTACGCCGGCGCCGTCGGCTCGTCCTCGTGACGGAAGTAGACGTACACCGGTTCCGCGAGCGGGCGGATTCGCTCCGCGAGCGCGATGAGCGCCGCATCGTCGTACGGCGGCTCGCGCAGGCGCAGGAACCGGAACGGCGCCTCGCCGTCGAGGTCGTTGACGCGCACCGCGCCGGCGTCGGCGAGCCGCGGCTCGACGCCGTCCCACGACGGGTGCTCGAGATCGAACGCGATGCGCAGCGACGGATCGAGGGAGCCGAGCATCAGCTCGAGGACGCCGTCGTCGCGCGCATTCTTCATCGACACGCGAACCGGCCCGAGCCGGTCGCCGAGCACGCGCACGCGTGACGCGAACTCGTCGAGCGCGCGGAGCCTGTGGCCCGGCAGCTTCGGCGCGAACTCGAACCCGTCCGGCGCTTGCTCCGCCCAGCGGCGGAACTGCTCCTCCGCGGGCAGCCGGTAGCCGGTCGTGTTGAGCTCGACCGTGTCGAACCGCTGGGCATAGAAGCCCAGGAATTCCTTCGGGTCGAGGCCGGCGGGATAGAAGCCGGGCCGCCAGGTCGGGTATGACCACCCGGAGGTGCCGACCGAGACGCGGTTTACTCTGGGCGGTCCTTTGGCCACGATGGAAACAGTGACAGTTCCGGTAGAGCAGTTCACGGACGAGGAGCGAGAGCGGCTCGCGCCGCACTTCACGAACCTCGATCGGCCCGTCTTCGGGCTCGTGAACCTGCCGGAGACGGTGAAGGGCGCGATGTTCGCCCGCTACTCGCGCTACGCGGGGACGCTACGCCGGATGTTCCTCGACGAGTTCGCCGACTCGGTGCCGGTGGTGCCCGCGATCGAAGGCGCGGAGGGCGAGCGCGCGGCGCAGCTCTACGAGCGCATCTTCCTCGGCTTCGGCGACGACTCGGTCGCGCAGCTCGGCGGCGCGCATCTCGCATGCGAGTGGACGTCGAACCTCCTGACGAAGATCCTGCAGCGGCCGCGGCTCGCCGCGTATCTCGAGCAGTCGACGCGCTACATCGCGTATGACGACGTGATCGGCGGGTTCGGCTATCGCTATCACCGCGACGCGCGCTTCGGCCCGCCGTACGAGCGCGCGATGGACGAGCTGTTCGAGACGTACGCACGCCTGCTCGACGGCGTGACGGAATGGACGGCGGAGCGCTTCCCAGCGGCGGACGGAGAGTCGCCTGCCGCTCACCGCCGCGCCGTTCGCGCGAAGGCGCTCGACCTCGTGCGCGGGCTCCTTCCCGCGGCGTCGCTGTCGCACGTCGGCATCTACGGCAGCGGCCAGACGTACGAGCAGCTCGTGCTGCATCTGCTCGCGCACCCGCTCGCGGAGGCGCGCGCGTACGGCGCGATGATGCTGGAGGAGCTCCAGCACATCATCCCGAGCTTCGTCGCGCGCATTCCGCGCGACGATCGCGGCGGCCGCTGGGTCGAGTTCCTGCGCACGCGCGGCGAAACCGCCGCGGCCGCAGCGGCCCGGCTCGGGCTCGGCGCGGAGACGGAGTCGGCGCCGTCAGTGCGCCTGCTCCGCGCGCACGGCACGGAACAGGAGCTGCTCGCGGCGCTCCTCTACGAAGCATCGGAAGCGAGCGAGGACGCGGCGTTGCGCGCGGTCGAGGCGCTGCCGGCGGACGAGCGCGCCGCGCTGCTTCGCGAGCTCGTCGGCGAGCGCGAGAACCGCCGCCACCGTCCGGGCCGCGGCTTCGAGACCCTCAGCTACCGCTTCGAGATCGTCTCCGACTACGGCGCGTTCCGCGATCTCCAGCGGCACCGGCTTCTGACCTGCCAGTGGCAGCGGCTCTCGCCCGGGCTCGGCGCCGACGTTCCGCACGAGGTCGAAGCGGCGGGATTCGGCTCCGACTACGCGCGCGCGCTCGAGACGTCACGCGTCGAGTACGAGCGGCTGCGCGGCGAAGGGCTCGCCGAGGAGGCGCCGTACGCGTTGTGTCTCGCGTACCGGATCCGCTACGTGCTCGAGCTCGACGCGCGCGAGGCGCTGCATCTGATCGAGCTTCGCTCCGGCCGCGAGGGCCATCCGTCGTACCGCGCCGTCGCGCACGAGATGCGCCGCCAGATCGCCGAGGTGCATCCGAACGTCGCCGCGACGATGACCTTCGTCGACGACTCGACGGAGGAGCGGCTCGAGCGATTGCTCAGCGAGATGCGAAACGAATCACGCGGGTAGTCCCTATGTCGTCGGCCACAACACCGCCGGCCCCGGCGAGCTCGCGTGCGGCGTCTGCTCCATGACGGCCCACGTGTCGCCCTTCTTCAGCTCGTAGGGCGCGGTGAGGTTGACGGTCGTGCCGCGCTTCGGGCCGGCGACGTTGAAGGCGCCGCACGGTGCCCACGGCTTGCCGTCGCGGACGAGGAACACGACGTAGTACGCGTGGTCCGGGAGCTTCGGGAGGCCGGTGACCGT
Source organism: uncultured Actinomycetes bacterium (assembly GCA_963816455.1). Classification (GTDB taxonomy): domain Bacteria; phylum Actinomycetota; class Thermoleophilia; order Gaiellales; family Gaiellaceae; genus Palsa-739. The sequence goes on along the minus strand of CAWFKM010000004.1, from coordinate 43,219 downwards.
GAGCTGCATCGGCCAGTTGCCTGCGGAGTCGGCGTGGTCGATCCGGAGCGACGCGAGCGCGTCGGGCGCGGCCTTCGTCCCCGTGAGCGTCATCGTCTTCGCAGGTGCATCGCCGCCGGTGTGGCTGTTGCCGACGATGTAGCCGCCGAGGAACACGACCAGGACCGCGATCGCCGCGGCGAGGAGAAGCGACATGCGGTGGCGCCGGTGCTCGCGCTTCGGCTTCACGAGCGTCATCGCCAGCGTCGGCCCCGCCTCGAGCTCGGGCGCGAGCTCCGGCGGCGGCCCCGCCGCGACCACCAGCTCGTGCACGCGGAGCAGGCGCTCGCGCTCCGCGGGGGGAAGATCCCGCCCGACCAGCTCGTCGAAGTCCGGAACGCGCGTCATTGGAACTCCCCCTCGAGCAGATCGGCGAGGCGACCGAGTGCGCTGCGCGTCCGCGTCTTCACGGTGCCGAGCGGGATCCCGAGGATGCTCGCGACCTCGCTCTGCGACATCTCGCTCCAGTACGCGAGCTCCAGGACTTCGCGTTCGCGCGTCGGCAGCTCCTCCATCGCGCGCTGCACGCGCCACGAGACGTATGACGACTCCGCGCGCTCGGCGGGGCCCGGCTCCGTCGACGCGGAGTCCGGCAGCTCGCCCGGCGTGTCGGTGCGCGCCCGCATCCGGTCGACGATCGCGTTGCGCGCGACGGCGTAGAGCCACGGCGCCGCCGGCCCGCGCTCCGGCCGGTAGCTCGCGGCGGAGCGCCAGACCGAGGCGAACGTCTCCTGCACCGCGTCCTCCGCACGCCCGCGGTCGCGCAGGCGACGCAGCGCGAGGCCGAACACCGGACGGACGTACCGGTGGTAGAGCTGCTCGAACGCCTCGCGATCGCGGTCCGCGACACGGACGAGGAGGTCCGAATCGGTCTCCGTCTTCTCGGCCGGCAGCGTCGCCGTGTCGCCTTCCGCAGGCAGTGGGCGCAGCCGCGCAGGTGGATTCAGCGCGAGCTCCATGTCCTGATCGTCTCTACGCATCGCGGTGCGGCCCGGATTGGTTACCCGGTCTGCGCCTCCGCGAACCGCCGCTCCACCTCGGGCCAGTTGACGACGTTCCACCAGGCCTCGAGATAGGCGGGGCGCTTGTTCTGGTACTTGAGGTAGTAGGCGTGCTCCCAGACGTCGATGCCGAGCAGCGGCACGTGCGACTGCAGAAGCGGGGAGTCCTGGTTCGGCGTCGAGTAGACGGCGAGGCCGGTCCCGTCCCAGACGAGCCAGCTCCAGCCGCTGCCGAAGCGCTTGACGCCGCCGTCGTTGATCGCGGCCTTCAGCGCGTCGAAGCCGCCGATGGCCGCGTCGATCGCGGTTGCGAGCGCACCGCCGGGGAGGCCGCCGCCGTCCGGGCTCATGATCTGCCAGAACAGCGAGTGGTTCGCGTGGCCGCCGGCGTTGTTGCGGACCGCGGTGCGCTTCTCCTCCGGGATCAGCTCGAGGTCGGCGAGCACCTGCTCGACCGGGCGGTCGGCCCACTCGGTTCCGTCGAGCGCGGCGTTCGCGTTGTCGACGTACGCCTTGTGGTGGAAGTCGTGGTGGACGTGCATCGTCGCCTCGTCGATGTGCGGCTCGAGCGCGTCGTAGGCATAGGGCAGGTCGGGCAATTCGAAGGGCATCGTCGGCTCCTTTTTGCGACTCTTCGGTTCCGGGGTGGAGGATATGCTCCGGCCGCCCGACCAGGTCGAACCGAGGAGAGTTTCCATGCCGACGCTTGCCTTCAATTTCGAGGAGATCGCCCCCCGGGAGCTCCGTCCCGAGGTCTACGACCTCCACGGGATCTCGCGTGCGGCGGTCGAGGCGCACGTCAAGCTCTACCAGGGATACGTGGCAAAACGGAACGAGATTCTCGGCAGGCTCGCCGATGTCGATCTCGCCTCCGCGAACCAGACGTACTCCGAGATCCGCGAGCTGAAGGTCGAGCTGACCTTCGCGATCGGCGGGATCAAGAACCACGAGCTCTACTTCGGCCACCTCGGCGGCAGCGGCGGCGCCCCGACCGGCGCGTTCGCGGAGCTCGTGAAGCGCGACTTCGGCTCGGCGGACGCCTGGCGCGCCGACCTGAAGGCGACCGGCATGGCCGGCCGCGGCTGGGCATGGACGGCGTACGACTGGGACGAGAAGCACCTCTTCAACTACATCGGCGACGCGCAGAACACGTTCCCGGTCTGGAACGCGACGCCGCTCGTCGCACTCGACGTCTACGAGCACGCGTACTTCCTCGACTACCAGACCGACCGCGCGTCCTACATCGATGCGTTCTTCGACAACCTCGACTGGGACGTCGTCAACGGGTTGGTCGCGCACTACGGGATCTCCTAGGTCATAGCCACCGCCGGGCTCATCGCGTTCGGGTACGTCGTCGGGTCGATGCCCTGGGGCTACTGGCTCGTGCGCATCTTCCGCGGCGAGGACATCCGGACGAAGGGCAGCGGGAACATCGGCGCCTCGAATGTGTGGCGCCTCTACGGCAGCAAGCTCGGCGTCCCGGTGCTGCTCCTCGACGTCGCGAAGGGATTCGTGCCAGCGCTCGTCGCGACGCACACCGTCGGCTATCTCGCGGGCGCGCTGGCCGGAGGCGCCGCGATGCTCGGCCACTATCGGCCGCTGTTCATGGGCTTCAAGCGTGGCGGCAAGGTCGTCGCCACCGGCGGCGGCGCGTTCCTCGGACTGGCGCCGCTCGCCGCGCTCGCCGGGCTCGGCGTGTGGATCGTCGTCTTCGTGATCACGCGCTATCCGTCCGTCGCGTCGATGGTGACGGCGGTCTCGCTCGTCGCGTGGTCGCTGCTGTTCGGCTACCCGTGGCCGGTGACGACGTTCGCGGCGCTCACCGCCGTCGCCGTGCTCCTGCTCCACCGCGAGAACATCCGCCGGCTCCTGCACGGCGAGGAGAACCGCTCGACGCTGTGGCGGCGCTGGTGGCGCAAGGACGGGGCGACTAGCGGCGCAGCCAGTCTCTGAGCTCGGTGTGGCGCTGCGGCCCGTGGCCGCCGTCGCGGAGCTCGGAGCGCAGCTCGCCGATCGTGCCGTAGCGCTCCGCGAGCACCTCGTGCGCGTGGATCGTCTCGAAGTTCACCTGGCGTGAGAGGACGAAGTCGCCGTCGTCGAGCGCGGGCAATTCGTCGAGCACGCTCTTCAGCGCGACGCGCACCGAGTCCTCGACGAACCGCGGCTGGAGATGCGCGTGCTCGACGACGAACAGCTCGTCGGGACGCTTCAGCAGCTCGTAGATCGGCGAGCTCATCGACCCCTCGACGAGCTCGACGAGCCGTTCCGCGTCGAGGCGCTGCGACGTGCCGATGTAGAGCGTCCCTTTGCCGCGCTGGTTGTGCGTCGCGATCGGGACGAGCTCGAGGATCCGGTCGACGTCGCCCGCGTCGAAGCCCGCTTCGAGCAGCCGCTCGGACGCCTTGCCGCGCACGAGCCCCTGCGCGCACGGGCACGCGTTGATCCCGACCGCCTCGACGCCGACGACGCGGCGCGAGCCGCCCGCGCGCGACGCGGACGCGATGCCGATCAGCGACACCATCTCCTGCGTCGAGAGCTTCGTCACCGGCGTCTGCCGCTCGTACGGGTAGCGCGCCGTGATCTGCACCTCCGCGAGCAGCGCGTCCTGGCGCTCGACGATCCGCCGCGCGACGTGCTCCGCGAGATCCTCGACGAGGAACGCCTCGTCCTCGACGACGCCTTCGATCGCCTCCTCGAACAGCTCGGGGAAGCGCGACATGTGGACGCCCTTCTGCGACGGGTCGAGGTCGACCGCGCAGTCGATCGTGGCGAGGATCAGCTTCTCGCGCGCGCCGCGGCCGATGCGCACGGCCTTCTGGACGCCGGTCACGCCGGCGCGCGAAAGCCCGAGTTGGATCTCCGGGGGCGAGGCCTGGAGGTCGTCCAGGACGGGGCGCGGGCTGTCGGTCATGCCGATACTGTGCCACGGCCGTGCAGAACGACACGTCTTTCGCCCGCCTCGTCTCGCTCGCCTGCCACGACGTCCGCACCCCGCTGGCCACGGTGCACGGCTTCGCGCGGACGCTTTCGCGCACCTCGGAGCTCGATCCGCCGGCCGACAAGTACGTCGAGATGATCGAGGCGGCGTCGGCGCAGATCGCCGAGCTCCTGGACGAGCTGTCGCTCGCGGCCCGGCTCGAGGGCGGGCGCTACGAGCCCGCGGTGCGCGAGGCCGACACGCTGGAGCTCGCGCTCGCGGCCGCCGACCGGCTCGGCACCGACCGCGTGCGCGTCGCGGGGGAGGGGGCGCCGGTGCAGGTCGACGTCGTCGCCGTCGACCGCGGGCTCTCCGCGCTGATCCAGGCGTCGCTGCGGCACGGCGGCCTCGACGAGGTCGACGTCCGCGTCCGCGGCGCGGAGATCGACGTGTCGCCGATCACCGACGCGTCGGCGCCGGTCGTCCTCGGCGACGAGCTCCGCGATCTCGGCGCTGCGGTTGCCGTGCGCGTGCTCGCATCGCTCGGCGGCTCCGTCGCCGTCGCGGACGGGACGCTGACGATCCGGTTCGCGTCGTGAACGCGCCCTACGTCGTGGTGTTCATCCAGACGAAGTACGCGTCGATGGCGGAGGCGATGCAGCTCGCGCCGGACGAGCTCGCGGCGCACGTCGCGCGCTCGAAGGAGTGGCACGCCGACGGCCGCCTGCTGATGGCGGGCGCGTTCCTCGACCGTCCCGAGGAGCCGGTGAGCACGATGGCGATCCTGCGCGTCCGCACCGACGCCGAGGAGTTCGTCGCCGGCGACCCGTTCGTCCTCAAGGGCATGGTCGCGAGCTCCGAGATCCGCCCGTGGGCGGACATCGTCGGCAGCGTCTAGCCGGCGGCTTCGGCCTTGAGCAGTCCGCGGTAGGCCCAGATCGAGAACAGGACTCCGAGTGCGGCGGCAGCGGCGAACGCGGTGAAGACCTCGGTCGGCGTGGCCGCGACGAAGCCGCGTCCCGCCTCGAGCACGCGCGTCATCGGGTTCACGGTCGCCACGTCGTGGATCCAGCCCTGCAGCAGCGCGAGCGGCACGTAGACCGGGGCGAAGAAGAGAACGAGGAACACCGGCATCTGCATGATCGGGCCGGCCTGCATCGTGCGCAGGCGCATCGCGACGCCGGCCGCCCACGCAGTGGCGGCGAAGTTGATCATGATCCCGAGCGCGTAGAGGCCGAACAGATCGACGCCGCTTCCGCCGACCTTCATCCGCACCGCGAACGCGACGGCGGTCAGGATCGAGACCGTGACGCACCATCGTCCGAGCGCGGCGGCCGCGTAACCGAGGACGATGCCGCTGCGGTTCGGCGCCGCGAGCAGCAGCCGTCGCGCGAAGCCGCCCTCGAAGTCGCGTGCGATCCCGAAGCCCGTGAAGACGCCGGCGAATGCAGCGGACTGGACGACGACGAAGGCGAACTGGAACGCCGTGTAGCCGACCGGGAACGAGAAGCCCGGCGTGCGCGAGATCCCGGACAGCCCGCCGGCGAACGCGGTGAAGAAGAACAGCGGGAAGACGACCGACGGGATCAGCAGCGCCTTGTTGTGCGTGAAGTTGTGCAGGCTGCGCCACGCGACACCCTGTGCGACCGCGAGGCGGCTCATGAGCGCCCGAGCCTTCCGTGCAGCGACGACGCGGCGACGCGATCGCGATCACCGCGATCGTGCCCGCGATGCCGAATCCGAGCGCAAGTGCTTGGCCGTCCCAGCCGGTGATGATCAGGCTCCGGACGCCTTCGATCAGGTACGAGACGGGGTTCGCCGTCGCGACGTCGTGGAACCAGCCGTGTGTCATCAGGTTCCGCGGGATCGCCATCGAGGAGATGAAGAGGAAGACGAAGAACGCGGGGAACAGTCCCTGCACGGCCTCGCCGGAACCGGTCCGCAGCGCCGCGACGAGGCCGAGTGCGCCGAACGCGAGCACGACGAGCGTGAAGAACGCAAGCAGCACGAGCACGCCGAGCGGCCCCGACGCGAAGCGCACTCCGATCGCGAGACCGACGGCGATGTAGACGACTGCCTGGAACAGGCCGAGCGTGATCGTGCCGCCGAGCTGGCCGATGAGCAGCACGACGCCGCGCATCGGCGTCAGCGACAGCCGGCTCAGAAAGCCCGTCTGGATGTCACGCGCGAAATCGGTTCCGGTGTTCATCGTCGCGAACAGCGCGCCCTGGATGAACGGCACGGCGAGGATGAACGCGACGATCGAGCCGGTCGGGAATCCGGGGATGTGCGTCTCCGCGCGAAGCCCCGCGGAGTTGACCGCCAGCAGCATCAGCGGAAAGACGACCGGCGCGATGATGTTCGCCGGCTGGCGCAATGTGCGCACGACCGAGCGGCGCGCGAGCAGGTACGCCTGGTCGGCGGTGGCCGTCACGCGGGCTCCATCGCGAGCCCGGCGACAGGCGCCTCTTCTTCGTCGTCGGCGCCCTCGAGCGAGCGGCCGGTCTTGGCGAGGAAGACGTCGTCGAGCGACGCCTGGTGCAGCTGGAGCTGCGCGACCGCGACGTGCTCGCCGTCGAGTGCGCGGACGATCTCGGCGAGGTCGGCCTGGCCCGTCTGGCAGCCTGACCGCGATCCCGCGGACGGACGCGACCGGCTCGCCGAAGCGGGCGAGGATCGCCGTGGCGCGGTCGCTCTCCGCCGGGTCTGCCGGAACGACCTCGACCGTCGGGCGGCCGATCTCCGCCTTCAGCGCGGCCGGTGTGCCCTCGGCGACGATCCGGCCGTGGTCGATGATCCCGACGCGGTCGGCGAGGACGTCGGCCTCCTCGAGGTACTGCGTCGTGAGGAAGACCGTCACGCCCTCGTCCTTCGCGAGCCGGCGCACCTCTTCCCAGAGCGCGGTGCGGCTCTGGATGTCCAACCCGGTCGTCGGCTCGTCGAGGAAGAGGATGTGCGGCCGGTGGACGAGCGCGAGCGCGAGATCGAGTCGCCGTTTCATTCCGCCGGAGTAGCCTTTGACCCGCCGGTCGGCGGCGTCGACGAGACCGACCCGCTCGAGCAGCTCGTTCGCGCGCGCGACGCGCTCGTCGCGCGGCAGCCCCTGGAGGGTCGCCTGGAGGCGCAGGTGCTCCCGGCCCGTGAGCAGCGGATCGAGCGCGGCCTCCTGCAGCGCGGCGCCGATCGTCTTCCGGACATCCGGCCCCTGTTTGGCGACGTCGAAGCCGCCGACGCGCGCGATTCCCGACGTCGGCGGCAGCAGCGTCGCGAGCATCAGCACGGTCGTCGATTTGCCGGCGCCGTTCGGACCGAGAAAGCCGTAGATCTCGCCCGTCGCGACCGCGAGGTCGATGCCGTCGACGGCGCGCGGGCCTTTCTTGAACTCCCGGACGAGGGTCTCGGCCTCGATTGCGAGTTGGCTGCTCATCGCGGGCCAGTCTACCGAAATACTTGAGGTAGGCAAGTATGAACGTCGTCAAGTATGATTGGGCCCATGGCCGTGAAGACCGCTCCGACAACGTCGGTGGCCCGTGAGGCGCAGCGGCTCTTCTTCCAGATCGGGATGGTGCAGCGCGCCAAGGTTGGAGAGGAGCTCGCCGACCTCGGTCTGACGTTCGCGCAGGCGCACGCCCTCCGTCTCCTCGAGCCCGATCTGCCGTCGCCGATGAGCGCGCTCGCCGACCGCCTGTTCTGCGACGCGTCGAATGTCACCGGCATCGCCGACCGGCTGGAGGCGCGCGGCCTCGTCGAGCGTCGCAGCGTCGGTGCCGACCGCCGCGTGAAGACGCTCGCGCTCACGCCTGCGGGCGTCGAGCTCCGCGCGCGCGTCGCCGACGTCATGAGCGAGCCGCCCGCCGCGATCGCGGCGCTCTCCGCCGCAGACCAACGAGCGCTTCGCGACATCCTTCGCCGCGCCGCGGCGCACCTTCCGCCGACGTCGTCCTAGCCGGTCGCGCGCGCGGGCTCGGCGAGCTCGTGGCACGTACGGCAACGCGCTTCGTACGAGTCGAGCGCGCCGACGACGATCGTCGCGCCGTCCGCGGGTGCCGGGCGGCCGCCGACGAGCCGTTGCGTCATCGTCGCCGGGCCGCCGCAGCGGTGGCAGACGGCCTGCAGCTTGTCGACGAGCTCGGCGCGGCACAACAGCTCGGGCATCGCGCCGAACGGCAGGCCGCGGAAGTCCTGGTCGAGTCCCGCCGCGACGACGCGCATGCCGCGCTCGACCAGCAGGTCGATCACGAGCACGATCTCCGGCGCGAAGAACTGCACCTCGTCGATCCCGATCGCGTCGTAGCCCTCGACGAGCCCGATCATCTCCTCCGGGCGCGAGACCGCGACGGCGCGCATCTTCGCGCCGGCGTGGCTGACGACGTGGCCGATGTCGTAGCGGTCGTCGATCTGCGGCTTCAGGATCAGCACGCGCTGGCCGGCGATCTCGGCGCGGCGCAGCCGCCGGATCAGCTCCTCGCTCTTGCCGCAGAACATCGGCCCGCAGACGACCTCGAGCCAGCCGCCGCGCTCTGGGAACAACCGGATCACGGCGCGACTCTACGGTTCCGCTCGGACAGCTTTACCGCGACTGCTCGAACGCCCACCGCGCGAGCACGCGGAGGCTGACGATGCCGAGGTTGCGGCCGTCCTTGACCACCGGCAGGTGCCGGAAGTTCTGCTCGAACATGATCTTCGCCGCGTCCTCGATCGTCGTCTCGGGCTCGATCGTCATCGGGTCGGGCGTCATCCACTGCCGCACGCGCGCCTCGGCCGCGCGGGCGCGCGACGCGACGGCACGCAGCAGGTCGCGCTCGGTGATGATGCCGACGATCCGGACGAAGTCCTCGACGACGACGACCGCACCGACGTGCGCGGCCTCCATCTTCTCCGCGGCTTCGCCGATCGAGCTCGACGGCTCGACGGTCAGCACGTCCTTCACCATCACGTCTGCAACGGTTGTCACGAGCTCGAGGATATCGCTATCGGAGCAGGCGAGACATGCGCCGGTCCTTGAGGACGCGGCCGCCGGTCTGGCACTGCGGGCAGTAGAAGATCGTGTGCTCCTCGAAGTCGATCTGCGCGATCGGCGTCGCGCAGACGTGGCACGGCTGGCCGAGCCGGCGGTGGATGCGGTAGGTCTTGTCGTCGCTCGCGCCGCGCTCGCGCAGCTCGAGGCCGCGCGCGAGCTCCTCGTTCATCGCGTCCGCGAGCCGCGCGATCTCTTCGTCGGAGACGTCTGTCGAGAGCGCGTACGGCGAGAGCTTCGCCGTGTGGAGGATCTCGTTCGCCCAGGCGCGGCCGATGCCGGCGATCGCGCGCTGGTCGCGGAGCAGCGGGTGCAGCCGGTGCGCCTTCGCGCGGAGGATCTCCGTGAGCGCGGCCGCGTCGAGGCCGAGCGCTTCCGGGCCGAGATACGCGACCTCCGCCTGCGCGGCGTCCGGCGTCAGCAGCCACACGCCGGCGCGCTTCTTCCGCGCGTTCTCGGTGAGGACGAGCTTCGAGCCGCCGTCGAACGCGAGCGCGAACGCGGGCGTCTTCGGCCCGGCCTCGCCGGCGCCGAGCATCTTCAGCCGGCCCGCGGTCATCAGGTGCACGAGCAGCACGAGCTCGCCGTCGTCGGTCGGGAGGAGGAGCCGCTTGCCGCGCCGCTCGGCGCCGCGCAGCCGGCGTCCTTCGAGCGTCGCGAGCGGCGGGTCGAACGTCTTCAGCGTCGCGATGTGCGCCGGCCCGGCCTTCGCGATCGGGAACGCCGACACCGGGTCGTTCAGGGCGCGGCGCCACGCCTCCATCTCCGGAAGCTCCGGCATGGAGGGAACGGTAGCCGCGCTACTCCGTGCCGGGAAGCGCGGCCGGCTCGAGCAGCCCGCCTGCGAGGTTCGCCTCGGCGGGCGTGATCTCCTCGATCTGCGTCGGCATCACGCGGATCTTCGCCACCGAGGAGAGGAGAACCGGACAGGAACGTGAAGGCAGCCGCCGATCGCGCCGACCCAGAGCGCCGTCTTGATGCCGTAGGTCGTCGCGATCGCGCCGCCGACGAGCGAGCCGATCGGCATCGTCCCCCAGACGATCCACCGCATCGACGCGTTCATCCGGCCCTGCATCCGCTCGGGCGTGATCGCCTGGCGGAGGCTGACCTGCGTGATGTTGTACGCCATGCCGCGACCGCCGAACATGCAGCGTGCCGAGCCAGCAGCACCGGCACCGGGAAGCCGCTGCGGCGCGAGCGGGAACGCGAAGCCGGCGAACGAGAAGACCATCGCCGGGATCCAGATCGCCCGCCCGACGCCGACCGCCTTCTGGAAGCGGGGCGTCGCGACCGCGCCGACGATGCGAGCCGATCCCGAAGCCGGCCATCACGACGCCCGCGGCGAGCGACGACATGTGGAGACTGCGCGCCATGTAGAGCACGCCGATCGAGAACGCGATGCTGCCGAAGAAGTTCGAGCTGCCGGTGCAGACCGCGATCCACTTCAGGTAGCGGTGCTGGACGACGTAGACGCAAGCCCTTCCTTCAGCTCCGGGAGCATCTTCGGCTTCGGGGCGCCGTCCGTCCGCTCGGGCAGCGTCTCGACGCGGCGGATCGGGATCATGAAGAGCGTCGAGACGACGAAGCTCGCGGCGTCGACGAGGATCGCGTACGGCGCGGTGAGCGCCGCGATCAGCACGCCCGCGAGGCCCGGGCCTGCGACCTGCGCCGCCGACGCCGTCGTCTGGAGCTTCGAGTTCCCGTCCGTCAGCTCGTCTCGCTCGACGAGCGACGGAAGATACGACTGGTACGCGACGTCGAAGAAGACCGTGAAGATCCCGACGAAGAACGTGATCACGAAGAGCTGCCAGATCGTGAGGATCCCGAGCAGCCAGGCGAGCGGGATCCACGCGAGCAGGACGGCGCGGCTCGCGTCGCCGATGATGAGGATCGGGCGGCGGCGCAGGCGGTCGACCCACACGCCGGCGGGCAGCGCGAAGAGGATGAACGGCAGAAAGCCGAGGACGTCGAGCAGCGAGAACTCGAACGGGCTCGCGTTCAACTCCTTCGCCGCGAGCCACGGGATCGCGAGGCCGGAGACCGCCGAGCCGAACTCGCTGACCGTCTGACCGGTCCAGAGCTTGACGAAGTCGGTGGTTGGCCCAGAGGCCGCCGCGCGGGATGCGACGGCCTACGCATCGACGGCTCGTCCTGTACTGCGCGGCGGCGAGGCCGTACTCCTTGCCGTCGGCCGACTCGGCGGCGCGGAAGTCGTCGATCACCTTCTTGAGGCGGCGGCTGAGGCGCTTCGCGTCGGCGTCCGTGAGCCGTGCGCGCACGACGCCGAAGGTCGTCAGATCGTCGTCGCCGATCGCCTGGGGAACCATCTCTTCGGCGACGCGGCGGAGCGCGGCGGCGACGAGGTTCCGAATGTCCTCGCCGTCCGCGTCCGTGCTCTCGAACAGGAACAGTCGTGCGACGCGGCCGTAGAACTTCTCGGTGACAGCGCGCACCTTCCGCGTCCGGACGACGCGGATGAGCCCGGCGTTCTCGAGCACCTTCAGGTGATGTCCGACCGTCCCTTTCGGCAGGCCGAGCTTCTCGGCGAGCTCCGTCGTCGAGTAGGCGCGGTCGCGCAGGAGCGAGACAATCGTGGAGCGGAGATCGTCACCGAGCGCGCGAAGCCGCTCGGGCTCCCGCACGACGAGCACGTCCTCCGCCTCGTAGTCCGGCAGCGACGGGCTGAGCTGCGGCGAATGTCCCACAATTCCGAAATGTACGGCTTTTCCCGACCATTCGCAAGGCCCGTAGGCTCCGCGCGTGGAAGCGATCGTCGTCGAGGTGCGGCGGAACGGGGTCGTCGAGGCCCGGCACCGGGTGCACGCTGTCGCGGTCCGGGACGGGGCGGTCGTCGCCGAGGCCGGGGACGGCGGGCTTACGTGCTTCATGCGCTCCGCGTCGAAGCCGATTCAGGCGCTGCCGCTCGCCCGTGCGCGCGACGACCTCGACGAGCGCGACCTCGCGATCGCGTCGGCCTCGCACCGTGCGACGCCGGAGCAGATCGCCGCGGTTCGCGCGCTCCTCGCGAAGGCTCCGGCGACGGAGGACGAGCTCGAGCTCGGCCTCCAGGACGGCCGCCCGCCGGAGCGGATCTTCCACAACTGCTCCGGCAAGCACGCGGGGATGCTCGCGCTCTGCCGCACCCGCGGCTGGGACGCGTCCGGCTACCGGCTCCCCGACCATCCGGTCCAGCGAGGCTGCGCGGCCGCCCACGCCGAGGCCGCCGACGCGGACGAGACCGAGCTGCCGACCGCGACCGACGGCTGCGGCGTCGTCACGTTCGCGCTCCCGCTCGAGCGGATGGCCTACGCGTACTCACGGCTCGAGAGCCTCCCCGCCGGCGCGCGCGTCGCCGCCGCGATGCGCGCGCACCCTGACCTCGTCGGCGGCCCGGACGGCCCGGACTTCGCCCTGATGGAGGCCGCCCCCGGCTGGTTCGCGAAGGGCGGCGCCGAAGGTCTCTTCTGCGCCGGCGGCCCCGGCGGGATCGGGATCGCGCTGAAGACCGAGGACGGCGACAGCCGCGCCCACCGGCCCGCGCTCGCGGCCTTCCTCGAGCCGCTCGGAGTCGAGCTCCCGGACTTCGCCGAGGTGCCGGTCCAAAACAGCCGCGGCGAGCGGGTCGGAGAGATTCTCTTTACGAACCTGTAACTCCTCACTAAGATCCGCTCACTTTGAGGGTGAGGCCGGGGGTGGGTACCACCGGCTCTCTGAGGTCGGGTCGTCGTAGGTCTCATAACGACAAGCAGCCGGAGGCGCCACTTGCTCACCGTCGACATCTCGCTTCCTGACGTCGAGGAACTCCACAAGCTCGTTGCGGAGGGTCAGGAAAAAGGTTTTCTCACCTACGACGAGATCGTCAGCGGGCTTGACGACGTCGAGCTCACGAAGGAGCAGGTCGAAGATTTCTACACCTACCTGATCGACCACGGCGTCGAGCTCGTCGAGGGCGAGCAGCACAAGACGCCGCCGCACGAGCAGCCGGTGCCGGAGGACGAGAAGGTCGTCGCGACGCCGAAGCTCGACCTCACCGTCGAGCCGTCGCTCGACTCGCTGCGCCTCTACCTGCGCGAGATCGGCAAGGTCGCGCTGCTCACCGCCGACCAGGAGGTCTCGCTCGCGAAGCGGATCGAGCGCGGCGACATGCTCGCGAAGTCGCAGATGATCGAGGCGAACCTCCGCCTCGTCGTCTCGATCGCGAAGGGCTACCTCGGCCGCGGCCTCAGCTTCCTGGATCTGATTCAGGAGGGATCGCTCGGGCTGATCCGCGCGGTGGAGAAGTTCGACTACCGCAAGGGCTACAAGTTCTCGACGTACGCGACGTGGTGGATCCGCCAGGCGGTCACGCGCGCGATCGCCGACAAGGCGCGCACGATCCGCATCCCCGTCCACATGGTCGAGAAGCTGAACAAGGTCGTCCACATCGAGCGGCAGCTCGTGCAGCGTCTCGGCCGCGAGCCGAACGCGGAGGAGATCGCGACGGAGCTCGAGATGGAGCCGGACGAGGTGCGCGAGATCCTGCGCATGGCGCAGCTTCCGGTCTCGCTCGAGAAGCCGATCGGCGAGGAGGAGGACTCCGCGCTCGGCGACTTCGTCGAGGACGAGGCCGCGGAGTCGCCGTTCGACACCGCGCAGCTTTCGCTCCGCCGCGAGGACATCGAGAACGCGCTCGGTGCGCTGCCGGAGCGCGAGCGGCAGGTGATCGAGCTCCGGTTCGGGCTGCACGGCGGACCGCCGCGCACGCTCGAGGAGGTCGGCCGCGCCTTCGGCGTCACGCGCGAGCGGATCCGCCAGATCGAGAACAACACGCTGAAGAAGCTCGAGCACCTGCCCGAGGCGCAGGCGCTCCGCAACGCGGTTACCTAGTTCCGTCCGATCCCCGGCTTAGCCTGCGCGGGGATGAACGGAAACATGCTGCGCGTGGCGGTCGCCGAGTTCGTCGGCACGTTCACGTTGATCTTCATCGGCGGTGGCGCCGGCATCGTCTCGGGCCAGGACATCGTCGCAGTCGCACTCGCGAACGGCCTCGCGATCGGGATCATGGTCTCGAACCTCGGCCATATCTCCGGCGCGCACTTCAACCCGGCGATCACGCTCGGCTTCCTCTCGACGCGGCGAATCACGCCGATGCTCGCGGGCGTCTACTGGGTCGCGCAGTTCGCAGGCGCGACCGTTGCCGCGTTGCTACTCCGCTGGTTCTTCAAGATGCCGGCGATGCTTGGCTCCGTGCCGACGCTGAAGTCCGGGTTCGGCGCCGGCCAGGGCATGGCGCTCGAAGCGGTGCTGACGTTCTTCCTCGTCGGCACGGTGTTCGCGACCGCGGTCGATCCGCGCGGCGCGTTCAAGATGATCGCCGGCCTCACGATCGGGCTGATCATCTCGATCGACGTCTTCACCGGCGGACCGATCACCGGCGCGGCGATGAACCCGGCGCGCGCGTTCGGGCCGGAGCTCGTGTCGGGCCACTGGTCGAACGCGTGGATCTACTACGTCGGCCCGGCGCTCGGCGGGCTCGTCGCGGCTCTCGGGTACGAGTACATCTTACCTCAGACCGCGCCCGCAGCTCCGCGGCGTCCTAGATCAGGCGGCGCTGCGCCGCCCAGCGCGTCAGCTCGTTGCGGTTCGAGAGCTGAAGCTTGCGCAGGACGGCGGAGACGTGCGACTCGACCGTGCGCGTCGAGAGATGCAGCCGCGCGGCGATCTCCTTGTAGCGGTAGCCGCGCGCGATCAGCTGCAGCACCTCGCGCTCGCGCGCGGTGAGCTGGTCGATCTCCGGATCGGCGGCCGCCTCGCCGGTGCGGAACGCGTCGAGCACGAAGCCGGCGAGGCGCGGCGAGAACACCGCGTCGCCGTCGGCGGTGCGGTGGATCGCCTCGGTCAGCTCGTCGCCGGAGATCGTCTTCGTCACGTAGCCGCGCGCGCCGGCGCGGATCACGCCGATCACGTCCTCCGCCGCGTCCGAGACCGAGAGCGCGAGGAACTTCACGCCGGGCCGCTCCGGCGCGACCTCGAGCACGACGGCCTGGCCGCCGCCGTCGGGGAGGTGCACGTCGAGGAGCACGACGTCGGGATCGAGCTCCTTGATCAGCGGCACGGCGTCCGCGACCGAGCTCGCCTCGCCGACGATCTCCACCGTCGGTCCGAGCTCGCTGCGCACGCCGGCGCGGAACAGGTCGTGGTCGTCGACGAGGACGACGCGGCGAAGCGGCACGCTCATCACCCGCTCCCGGCACCGGCGAAGCCGGCGCCTCCGCTCCCTGATGAGCTCCGTCGAGCCTACGCTCATGACGCCGCCTCCGGCAGCTCGAGCTCGACCTCGGTGCCCTCTTCCGGCGACGAGACGATGCGTGCGGTGCCTCCCACGCGCTCCATCCTCCCTCGGATCGACTCGGCGATGCCGCGGCGGTCCGCCGCGACCGCGTCCGGGTCGAAGCCGGCGCCGCGATCGCGGACGAAGAGCGCGACGTGCGTCGTGTCGGCGTCGAGGAAGACGGAGATGTCCTCGACGCCGGAATGCTTCGCCGCGTTCCCCATCGCCTCGCGCGCGGCGAGCACGAGCGCCTGCGTCCGCTCGTCGAGCGGCGCGTCGCCCGTGCGCACGACCTCGACGCGGACGCCGTGCAGCTCCTCGATCTCGGCGGCGGCCGCGTCGACCGCGCCGGCGAGCGTTCCGTCCGCGGCCGGCTCGCCGCTCGGGTAGAGCCACGCGCGGAGCTCGCGCTCCTGGCGCCGCGCGAGCGTCGCGACTCGGCGCGGGTCGTTCTGCTCGCGCTGGATCAGCGCGAGCGTCTGCAGCACCGAGTCGTGGACGCGCGCGGCGAGCTCTTCGCGCTCCTCCGTGCGGATGCGCGCGGCGCGCTCGGCGTCGCGCTCGCGCACGAGCCGGAATGCCCACGGTCCGAGCACCAGCAGCAGCGCGACGGCGACGGCGCCCGGTGCGAGCAGCGCCGTTGCGCTGCCGCGCGTGTTCTCGCCGAGGAAGACGACGACGCCGCCGATGATCAGCACGACCGCGGCGATGCGCGTCGTGCGCTGCGGCAATCCGAACGAGACCGCACCCGCTGCGAGCACGAGCCCAGCAGCGACGAGCGCGAGCGGCCAGAGCAGCGAGCCCTCGAGACCGACGCCGTGCAGCGCGAGGATCGCCGACCACACGAGCAGCACGACGCCGACGACCCGGCGCGAGCGCGGCAGCGGCGGCTCGCCCGGCGCCGGCAGCGCCGCCCATGCACCGACGTACGCGACGATCCCCGCGCCCGACGCGAACGCGAGCAGCGCGAAGACGAGGCGGACGAGCGTCGGGTCGACAGCGAGCCGTTCCGCGATTCCGGCGCAGACGCCCGCGAGCACGCGGCCGCGCTCCGACCGCGTGACGGTCGGGAGCGCGACCTGGAACCGGGACGGCCCGCTGCTCAACCGCGTTCCACCTTCAGCGCGCCGAGTCCGACGCGTGCGTCGAGCACGAGGACGCGCGCGGGATGCGTGCCGGCCTCGACGACGCGCGAGTGAACGTCCGTGCCACTGTCCTCGTGACCGAGCAGCCGCACGTCGCCCGCGCTCGCGCGGCCGTCGGCCACGACCGTCACGTCCTGCGGCACGCGCACGGTCAGGTTGCCGATCCCGAGCGTCGTCTTCACGTGCGTGCGGCCGACCGGGAACGCGACGTCCTCGAGGTTGACGTGGAAGTCGCCGATTCCGTGCTCGTACGTCGAATGGACCGCGGCCACCGTCGCCGGCGTCTCGACCTGGTTGCCGACGCCGGAGAAGAGCGGCACGCGGACGGCGAACGCGAGTGCGAGCGCCGCGAGAACGCCGAGCGCGAGAACGACGACGCCGCCGACCGCCTGGCCGGTGAACGCACCGACCGCGATGATCACGCCGAGTGCGATCGCTGCGACCGCGAGCGCAACCCGCCAGTTCACATGCACGGCGCCCGTCGCGTCGAGCAGGCCGACGACGCCGAGGCCGAGAATCAGCAGACCGGTCGCGACCGGGAGCAGCGAGCGCTTGCGCACACGGGGCGCGACCGGCACGAGGTCGGTTGTCGTCGTCACCGTAGGCGAGGGGCGGTGCGTGCTGACCTGCCACCAGACGATCGCCGCGCCGCCGATCGCGGCCGCGAGCCAGAGATTGCCGGGGCTCGGCCAGAACCGCGCCTCGGAGAGCGCGAGCAGCGCGCCGAACCCGAGCAGCGCGAACCCGACCATCAGCCACGGCCGGTCGCGGTGCCGTTTCAGCGCGTCCGCGGCGATCGAGTCCTCGACGCCTTCGTCGGGGATCACGAGCCACGCGGCGACGTAGAGCAGGATCCCGGTGCCGCCTGCGAGCGCAAGCGCGGCGAAGGCGATCCGGTAGACGACGGGATTCAGGTCGAAGTAGCGCCCGAGGCCGCCGCTGACGCCGCCGAGCCAGCGGTCGTCGCGGCTCCGCGTCAGCCGGCGCGGCTCAGCCGTCGGCCCGGGGATGGTTTCGAGTGTTCCGTTCATGACTCCTCCAGTGCGAATGATCGACTAGAGGATCGCTCCGCGCCGCCGCCGCGACTATCCGGGAAGCCCCCAGTCGACCACGGAGCCGCTACGGGAGGAACTGCACGTAGCTCTCGACCGGCTCGCGCTCGCGCGCTGCGGGCTCGCGCGCCGCAGGGCCGAGGTGGAGCAGGCCGAGGACGCGCTCGCCGCGCGGGACGCCGACCGCCTCGCGGCCGGGGATCGTCCGCAGGAGGCCTGGCGTGCGCCAGTACGACGCGATGCCGCGCTCGGTCGCGGCGAGCAGCACGAGCGTGATCGCCGAGGCGGTCGCGCAGATGTCCTCCTCGTCCTCGACGAGATCGCCGCCGAGCGCGACGGAGACGACGACGAGCGTCGGCGCGCGGCCGAGCTTCGCCGCCTCCTTCTCGCCGCCGGCCTGCCTTCAGCCGCGCGAGCGCATCCGGGCCGAGCACGCGGAAGCGCCACGGCTGCGTCAGGTGGTGGTTCGGCGCGAACCGCGCGAGGTCGAGCAGCTCGAGCAGCGTCTCACGCGACACCGGCTCCGAGCCGAAGTCCTTGTGCGTCCGGCGCGCCCGGACGAGCTCCGCCAGCTCCACTAGCCGAGCCGCGCGGAGACGACGATCTCGACGCCGGCATTCCGCAGCAGAGTTGAGAACGGGCAACCCTCGTCGGCCTTGGCGACGGCGGCCTGGAGCGACGTCGGCGTCTGCGCCCTCGGCCGTCGCGACCATTTCGACGTGCGACGCGACGATCTGGTGGCCCTTGCCCTCGACCTCGTCCATCACGATCAGGCACGTGACGTCGAGCCGGCCGGGCGGCGTGCCCGCCTGCGTCAGCTCGCTCGCGAGCGACATCGTGATGCAGCCGCCGTGCGCCGCGGCGAGCAGCTCCTCCGGGCTCGTCTTGCCCTCGGCCGCTCCGATCCGCGTCGGGAGCGAGAACTCGAGCCCGGTGAACGCACCGGTCCCGGCGGAGATCGCGCCGATCCCGCGCGCGACGTTTCCCTCCCAGACGACTTCGGCGGTGCGCTCGATTCTCGGCATCAGTTCTCCTCGGTTGGGACGACGGCGGCGGTGCCGTCGGGGTAATAGGCCTCGGCGGGCGAGCCGGCCGGGCGGAACACGCCGAGCACCGACATCTGGCCCGGGCCGACGTTCTCGAGCGAGTGGACGAGCCGCGCCGGCAGATGGACGCACGTCCCCGCGTGCAGCGGCCGGCTCTCGCCGTCGATGTGCAGCTCGCCCGAGCCCTCGAGCACGTAGACGACCTCGTCGTACGTGTGGAAGTGATCGGGCGCGCGGCCGACCGGGATGTAGCCGACGAACTGCGTCACCGACGCGCAGCCGACCTCCGGCACGGCGAGCAGCCGGAACTCGCGGCCCGCGGTCGCGCCGCCGCGCTCGCCGTCGACGCTGACGACCGCGTGCGGCTCGGCGCCGGCGAGCGGCTCATGGACGACCACGGAGAGGACGTCGAGCGCGGCGGCGTCGTCGACGCGCCAGGCGGTGCCGGCGCGGACATACGCCGCGACGCCGGGCTCGCAGCTCGTGCTGCGTGCCGCCGATCGTGGCGACGCCGTGCCCGGAGAGCACGAAGAGCACCTCGTCCGACGCCGCGTCGGATCGCTCGGCCGACGGGCCGCTGAAGCGCAGCACGCGCTGCTCGAACTCCGCGCAGCCCTGGTCGGGACAGAAGAACGTCGTCGTCTCGACGCCGTCGGCGGAGGACGTTTCGGACGGTGTTGCCGCTCTGTCAAGCCAATAACGCATCGCGTCGGCTGAGCGTACCTCCGGCGCCTCGGCGGACGGCGTTCTGACCCAGTTGGGCTAGAGTGCCCACCCTCGGTCGAGGACATCGCTCCAAACCATGCGGTTCGGCGAGCGTCTTAACCGAGGCAATCCACAAGGAGGGAATAGATGTTTAGGAGGTTTGGACTGATCGCGGCTGCTGCGAGTCTCGCGGCGCTTGCGGTCGTCGCCGCCGCCTCGGCTCGTCCCGCTGCGCTCTCGGGCAGCGCGAGCTCCGCGGCGTCGTGCGGAACGGTGCAGATCGGCATGCTGGCGCCCATCACCGGCCCGGCCGGCTCGATCGGCGCAGACCAGCTGCACTGGGCGCAGTTCTTCGTCGCCCAGTGGAACAAGGCCGGCAACAAGCCGAAGCTGAAGCTCGTCCAGGGCGACACGCAGCTCGACCCGGCGAAGGCGTCGACGGTCGCGCAGTCGTTCGCCTCGAACGCCTCGATCATGGGCGTGATCGGCCCGGCCGGCAGCGACGAGGTTCAGGCCGTTGCGCCGATCCTGCAGAAGGCGGGCCTCGCGTTCGCCTCGGGCTCCGCAACGCGCGTGTCCCTGACGAACGGCCAGTACAAGGGCTACTTCTTCCGTGACGTCCCGAACGACGGCGTCCAGGGCCCGACCGACGGCAACTACATGGCGACGAAGCTCGGCGTGAAGTCGGGCGACACGGTCATGATCGTCGACGACCAGGAGTCCTACTCGACCGGCCTCGCCGACATCGTCGGCGCGTCGCTGGCCGCGAAGGGCATCAAGGTCGACCGCGAGTCGATCAGCCAGAAGGACACCGACTTCTCCGCTCTCGTCGCCAAGGCGGGCTCGGCGAAGGTCGTGTTCCTCCCGTTCCAGCTCGCCTCGCAGGCTCAGCTCTTCGCGCAGCAGCTCAAGGCGCAGGGCAAGTCGGCGGTCGTGTTCGGAAGCGACGGCACGTTCGACTCGTCGAAGTTCAACTTCCCCGGGTGCGTACGTCTCGTTCTTCGCTCCGGATGTGACGACGATCGCGAAGAACGCCAAGCTCGTCGCGCTCTACAAGAAGGTCTACGGCGCCGGGACGACGCCGTTCGGTGCACCGAACTACGTCCTCGCGCAGGCCTACGCGTCCGCGATCCAGAAGGCGTGCAAGGACAAGAAGATCACCCGCGCCGAGGTGCGGAAGGATCTTTCCAAGGTCACCCTGAAGACGACGATCTTCGGTACCCCGGTCAAGTTCACCGGCAACGGTGATGTCGCGGGCGCGAAGTTCTTCATCTTCAAGATCCAGAGCGACGGCACCTACAAGACCGTCGGCTAGATCGAGCAGTACGTGTTCGTCGGACGGGGCGCGGTTGCAATGCAGCCGCGCCCCGTTCAGCATCTGAGGCCCGGATGAACTGGAATCTCTTCGTCACCGAGCTGGTCGTCGGCATCACCCAGGGCAGCGTCTACGCCCTGATCGCGCTCGGGTACTCGATGGTCTACGGGATCCTCAAGCTCCTGAACTTCGCGCACGGCGACATCTTCATGGTCGGCGCGTTCATCGGCTTCGGACTGATCACGGTCTTCGGCGGCGCGACCGCGCTCTCGATCAACATCGCGCTGCTGCTCGTGCTGATGTTCGTCAGCTGCGATGCTCGGCGGCGGGATGCTCGGCGTGATGATCGAGCGCTTCGCGTATCGAAGGTTGCGCAACGCGCCGCGGATCGCGCCGCTGATCACCGCGCTCGGCGTCGCCTTCTTCATCGAGAACT
Organism: uncultured Actinomycetes bacterium; assembly: GCA_963816455.1. Taxonomy (GTDB): domain Bacteria; phylum Actinomycetota; class Thermoleophilia; order Gaiellales; family Gaiellaceae; genus Palsa-739. The sequence goes on along the minus strand of CAWFKM010000004.1, from coordinate 22,236 downwards.
CCGCGCAGCTCGTGCTCGGCGCCCAGTACCAGAGCTACAACAGCTACGCCTGGAACAACGGCTCGCTCTGGTCGAACGGGTTCACGCTGCCGAGCGGCGTCCACGTCGCGCTCGCGCAGATCATCGTCGTCGTCGGCGCGCTCGTCCTCATGCTCTTCCTGATGTTCTTCGTCCAGCGCACGCAGACCGGCAAGGCGATCCGCGCGACGTCGTTCGACCGCGAGGCGGCGTCGATGATGGGGATCGACGTCGATCGCGTGATCGTCGTCACGTTCTTCATCGGCTCCGCGCTTGCCGGCGCGGCCGGCGTGTTCAACTGCCTCGTCTACCAGCAGCTCTGGCCGTACATGGGCTTCCAGGCCGGCCTGTTCGCATTCACGGCCGCGGTGATCGGCGGGATCGGAAACCTTCCCGGCGCGGTGCTCGGCGGGCTCGTGATCGGGCTCACGTCGGCGTTCGCGACGGGCTACGTGTCGTCGGTGTTCCAGGAGGCGATCGTCTTCGTGATCCTGATCGTCGTCATGCTCGTGCGGCCGAGCGGACTGCTCGGGCGGGCGGCGGTGCAAAAGGTCTGATGGACGGCGGACGCGAGATCCCGAACGTCCCGGGACGCCCCGACGAGGGCGAGCCCGGCATCCGCGTCGGCGTCGACGACTGGGTCGCGACGCACGAGCAGCGGCACGAGCAGCTGCCGGGAGTGCGCGGCCGGATCCAGCGCGAAATCGGGCGAACGCCGCGGCCGGCGTTCTATGCCGCGTTCGGAATCGCAGCGGCGCTGCTGCCCGCGCTCACCGCCAACGGCTACGTCATCCGCGTCGGCTTCGACACGGTGCTGTACATGCTGCTCTGCCTCGGCCTGAACGTCGTCGTCGGCTACGCGGGACTGCTCGACCTCGGCTACGTCGCGTTCTTCGGCTTCGGCGCATACGTCTACGCGATGCTCGCGTCGCCGCACTTCGGCCTGCACTGGGACACGCTGATCGTCGTGCCGATCGCGGTTGCCGCGACGGCGATCCTCGGCTTTCTCGTCGCGCTGCCGTCGCGGCGTCTCGATCGGCGACTACCTCGCGATCGTGACGCTCTTCTTCGGGCAGCTGTTCGTCACCGTGTTCCAGAACGGCAGCCGCATCTCGCTGCTCGGATTGGGGCACCACAGCTGGGACGTGACCGGCGGTCCGAACGGGATCGTGAACATCGACAACTGGGATCTCGGCGGCCTGAAGATCGCCTCGCTCCAGGCGTACTACTACACGGCGCTCGTCGTGTTCCTCATCTCGCTGTTCGCGATCTACCTCGTCGACATCTCGCGCACCGGCCGCGCGTGGAAGTCGCTGCGCGAGGATCCGCTCGCGGCGGAGCTGATGGGCATTCCGGTGAACCGGATGAAGCTCGTCGCGTTCGCGCTCTCCGCGGGCATCGGCGGCCTCGCGGGAACGCTCTTCGCTGGGCTCAACACGGCGGTGTTCGCGGCGGACTTCGACACGCCGACGCTGATCATCGTTTACGCGATGCTGATCCTCGGCGGCGCCGGCAGTCTCGGCGGCGTCATCCTGGGCGCGTTTGTCGTCAACGTCTCGCTCGAGGCGCTGCGCACCCCGGGACACGCGACGTGGATCTTCTACATCGTGATCCTTGCGACGCTCGTCGCGAAGGTGCGGCCGTGGAAGTGGTTCTTCATCGTCGTCGGCGGCACGATCGGCCTCGGCTACGCGCTCACGGCGATCGCCAACGAGTGGTTCCCGCGCTGGACGGCCGGCGAGCCGACGATCGGCGGCTGGCTCGGCGAATGGCTCGACCAGTGGGTGCTGCACCCGTCTGACCCGCGGATGATCGGCAACGTCGCGTTCATCATCCTCGTGTTCGCAGTGCTCGGGCTGACGCTGTTGCACGGCTGGAAGCTGTGGCTCGCAATGATCCCGACGCTGTATCTCGCGTGCTTCACGTGGCAGAACCGCCTCGTCGTCGAGCCGAGCATCACGCGCCTGATCCTGATCGGCGTGATCCTCATCGTCCTCATGAACGCGCGCCCGCAGGGGCTGCTCGGCTCCGCTCGGATCGAGATCGCCTGATGGCCGAGAAGCTGCTCGAGCTGCAGGGGATCTCGAAGGCGTTCGGCGGCCTGAGCGTGATCACGAACCTCGACCTCCACGTCGACGAGGGCGAGATCGTCAGCGTGATCGGCCCGAACGGCGCGGGCAAGACGACGCTGTTCAACCTCGTCACCGGCGTCTACCGACCCGACTCGGGCGACATCCGGTTCGCCGGCGAGAGCCTGCTCGGGCTCGAGGCGCACCAGATCACCGCACGCGGCGTCGCGCGCACGTTCCAGACGCTGCGGCTGTTCCTGAACATGACGGTGAAAGAGAACGTGATGGCCGCCGCGTACTGCCACACGCACGCGGGGATCTTCCGCTCGATCCTTCGCACGCCGGGAATGCGCCGCGAGGAGAAGGAGATCGAGGCGCTTGCGGAGGATCGGCTCTCGTTCTTCGGCCAGCGGCTGATGGGCTACCGCTGGAACCAGCCGGCGTACAGCCTCTCGTACGCGAATCGCCGCCGGCTCGAGATCGCGCGCGCGACCGCGACCAACCCGCGCCTGCTGCTGCTCGACGAGCCCGCCGCTGGGATGAATCCCGTCGAGACGCACGAGATCACGGAGCTGATCGGCGAGTTGCGCGACAAGGGCGGGTACACGATTCTCGTGATCGAGCACGACATGCACGTCGTCGAGGGGATCTCCGACCGGGTGATCGCGCTCGACCACGGCGAGAAGATCTCCGAGGGGACGTTCGAGACGGTGGCAACCGACCCGCGTGTCGTCGAGGCGTATCTCGGCACAAGCGCGACCTCGACGAAATGAGCGGCAACGGAACACAGGGCGAGCCGCTGCTCCGGCTCGACGCAGTCGACACGTTCTACGGGCCGATCCACATCCTCCAGGGGCTGACGCTCGAGGTGTACCCGGGCGAGCTCGTCTGTCTGCTCGGCGGCAACGCGTCGGGAAAGTCGACGACGTTGAAGACGGTGCTCGGGATCGTGCAGCCGCGGAACGGGTCGGTGCGGTTCACGGGCGAGGACGTGACGAAGCGCTCGACGAGCTACCGGATCCGCAAGGGGATGGCGATCGTTCCGGAGAACCGCCGTCTCTTCGGCCCGATGACCGTGCTCGAGAACCTGCAGATGGGCGCGTACCTCCACGGCGGCGGCACAACGGAGGACTTCGAGCGCGTCTACACGCTCTTCCCGCTGCTGCACGAGCGCCGCGCGCAGCTCGCGGGCACGCTCTCCGGCGGCGAGCAGCAGATGGTGGCGATGGGACGCGCGCTGATGGCGAAGCCGACGCTGCTGCTGATGGACGAGCCGTCGATGGGGCTCGCCCCGATACTCGTTGAGCGGAGCTTCGAGATCATCAAGCAGGTCAACGACGCCGGAGTGGCGATGCTCGTCGTCGAGCAGAACGCGAACGTCTCGCTCTCGATCGCCGACCGCGGTTACGTCCTCTCGACCGGACGCCTCGTTCTCGAAGGGAAGGCTGCGGATCTCCGCGAGGACGAGGGACTTCGCAAGGCCTATCTCGGGCGGTAGCCTTAGAGCATGAAAGAGCTCATGCCCGACATCGACCGCTGGCGCGCGAAGGGCGAGAAGGTTGCGATCGCGACCGTCGTGGCGACGCGGAGGTCCGCGCCGCGCCCGGTCGGCTCGAAGCTCGCGGTCAGCGAGAGCGGCGAGCTCGCCGGCTCTGTCTCCGGCGGCTGCGTCGAGAGCGACGTCTGCTTGATCGCGCAGGAGGTGCTCGCGGGCGGCGAGCCGCGGCTCCTCTCCTACGGAATCACGGACGACATGGCGCTCACCGTCGGCCTGCCGTGCGGCGGCGAGATCGACGTGTTCGTCGAGCCGCTCGATTGACCGGCGTAGGCTCGACGGAGCCGGCCCAGGAGCGGAGACGCCGGCTCCGCCGGCGTTGGAGCGGGGCGTGAGCCTCTACGACGAGCTGCACCAGATCGTCGACGACGGCGGGCGCGCCGTCGTCCTGACTGTCGTGTCCGGTCCGGGTGCCGGCGCGAAGCTGCTCGTGCGCGAGGACGGGACGACCGCGGGCGACGGGCCGGCCGAGCTCGCCGAGCTGGCGCCCGAGGCGATCCGCAAGGGTCGCAGCCACGTCATCGCGCACGGCGAGGCGAAGGTGTTCGCCGACGTCTTCGCGCCGCCCGCGCGGCTGCTGATCATCGGCGCGATCGACACCGCCGAGGCGCTCTGCCGCGCGGTGAAGCTGCTCGGCTGGACGTCGATCGTCGCGGACGCGCGCGCGGTGTTCGCCACGCGCGAACGGCTGCCGAGCGCGGACGAGATCATCGTCGCGTGGCCCGAGGAGGCGCTCGAGCAGGTGAAGCCGGATCTCGGCACCGCGATCGTCGTCCTCACCCACGACGACAAGTTCGACCTGCCCGCGCTGAGCGGCGCCCTCGCGACCGAGGCGTTCTACATCGGCGCCCTCGGCTCGCGCAAGAACCAGGAGCGGCGGCGCGAGCGGCTCGTCGAATACGGCGTCTCCGCGGCGGACTTCGACCGGATCTCCGGCCCGTGCGGGCTCGACGTCGGCGCGGAGTCGCCGGCCGAGACCGCGCTCTCGATCCTCGCCGAGATGCTCGCCGTCCGCGCCGCGAGGCCCGGCGGAAAGCTGAAGGACGCGAAGACGCGGATCCACGTCGAGCCGTCCGAACCGGCCGTCTCCGGCGCCTGACCCACTACCTCGGCCAAAAAACGTAGGATCGCGCCGATGCTGCTGCGCGAGGTCGGATACGCCAAACCGCAGTCGGTCGCTGCGGCGCTGACCATCCTTGCGGGCAACGACGGTGCACGCGCGCTCGCCGGCGGCCAGACGCTCGTGAACGTGATGAAGGCGCGCGCCGCCTCGCCCGAAGTGCTCGTCGACCTGCACGGGATCGACGAGCTGAACGGCATCGACCTCGCGGCCGACGGGACGCTGTCGATCGGCCCGATGACGACCTACTCGGAGATCGTCGCCTCTGCGGAGGCCCGCGCGCGGCCGATCCTCGGCGAGGTCTGCGCCCAGATCGCCGACGTCCAGGTGCGGAACCGCGGCACGATCGGCGGCAACATCTGCGCGAGCGATCCGACGAACCATCTGCCGCCGCTGCTGGCGGCGATCGGCGCGACGATGACGATCGCCGGCGCGGGCGGCGAGCGCGTCGTTCCGGCGAGCGAGTTCTTCGTCGGCGTCTACCTCACCGCGGTCGCGCAGGACGAGCTGCTGACGCGGATCACGATTCCCGCCGGCAAGGGTGACGGCTTCGCGGCCGTCACGCTCGGCGCCGACGGCACGTGCATCGCGAACGCGGCGGCGAGCGTCAACGGAACGCTGCGCGTCGCGCTCGGCTGCGTCGCCGCGGTTCCGATCGTCGTCGAGCCCGCGTCGGCGGACGACGACGCCGTGCGCGAAGCCGTGCGCGGCGCGGGCATCGACCCGCCGGGTGACGTCCACGCGTCGAGCGAGTACCGCACGCATCTCGCCGAGGTTCTCGCGGTGCGCGCGGTGCGCGCGGCAGAGGAGAGAAGCTGATGAGCGCCGTCGAGTCGTCGCGCACGATCACGGTCACGATCAACGGTACGGAGTACGAGCGCGAGGTCGAGGCGCGGAAGCTGCTGATCCATTTCATCCGGGACGACCTCGACCTGACCGGGAGCCACATCGGCTGCGACACCGGCAACTGCGGCGCGTGCTCGGTGATCGTCGACGGCACGCTCCTGAAGAGCTGCATGCTGCTCGCCGTTCAGGCCGACGGCACGTCGATCGAGACGGTCGAAGGGCTCGCCGAGAACGGCGAGCTGACCGCGCTCCAGCAGTCGTTCAGCGACCATCACGCGCTCCAGTGCGGCTACTGCACGCCGGGAATGCTGATGAGCGCGACCGCGCTGTTGCGCGCGAATCCGAGCCCGAGCGAGGCGGAGATCAAGAAGGCGCTGCAGGGCAACATCTGCCGCTGCACCGGCTACTGGAACATCTTCGAGGCCGTCGCGGCGGTTGCAAAATGAGCGACATGAGCACCACCGTCGCGCCCGCGCCGGTCGAGATCCAGAAAGGCTGGGCCGGCCAGAGCGTCCCGCGCAAGGAGGACAAGCGGCTCGTCGAGGGCGAGGGAGTCTTCGTCGACGACATCAAGCGGCACGGGATGGGCTACATCTTCTTCGTGCGCTCGCCGTACGCGCACGCGCACATCACGTCGATCGACGTCTCCCAGGCGGAGAAGATCAAGGGCGTCTACGGCACGCTGACCGGCGAGGAAGTCGCGTCGCTCACCGATCCGTTCTTCCAGCTGTCGACGCCGCCGGGCGCGCACCTGAAGGACTTCGCGCTCGCGGTCGGCAAGGTGCGCTACGTCGGCGAGGCGGTCGTCGCCGTCGTCGCCGAGACGCGGGAGCTCGCGCGCGACGCGTCCGAGCTCGTCGAGATCGAGTACGAGCCGCTCGACCCGGTGACGGACGCGCGCAACGCGCAGGACGACGGCGCGCCGGTCCTTCACGACGACTCCGGCTCGAACCTGATGTGGGAGGGCGTCTACGAGTGGGGCGACCTCGATGCCGCATTTGCCGAGGCGGACAAGATCGTGAAGATCTCGGAGCTCCACTTCCACCGCTTCAACTCGACGCCGCTCGAGACCGACGGCGCGCTCGTCGAGTTCAACCGCGGCACGGGGCAGTGGACGATCCACACGAACAACCAGTTCCCCGGTTTCGCCGCGATCATGATGGGGCCGGCGATGCGCACCGGGCTCGACAAGCTGCGCTTCGTCACGCAGGACATCGGCGGCGGCTTCGGCAACAAGATCACGTCGCATCCGCAGCTCGTCGTCTGCTGCCTGCTCGCGCGGAAGCTCAACCGTCCGGTGCAGTGGACGGAGTGGCGCACCGACTTCCACATGTCGATGTCGCACGGGAACGAGCGCTGGTTCCACGACACCGAGGTCGCGGTGAAGAGCGACGGCACGCTGCTCGGCTTCCGGACGAAGGCGCTCGACGACGCCGGTGCGTGGCTGCGTTACGAGCCGCTCGGCGGCGTGATCTGGGCGCAGGTGACGCCGGGGATGTACCGGTGGCGGAACATCCGGCTCGAGTTCACGCAGGTCGCGACGAACAAGGCGCCCGTCTCGCCGAACCGCGGCTACTCGCGCATGCAGCACCTCTGGTTCACCGAGCGCGTGATCGACATCGTCGCGCACGAGCTCGAGCTCGATCCGGTCGAGGTGCGCAAGAAGAACTACATCCGCGCCGAGGACATGCCGTACGAGACGCCGAACGGCTGCGTCTACGACTCCGGCGACTACGCGCAGATGCTCGACGTCGCGCTCGACCTGATCGGCTACGACGGCATCGACGCGCGGCGCGAGGACGCGGCGGCACGCGGCAAGCATCTCGGCCTCGGCATCGGCTCGACGCTCGACTCCGGCACGAACAACTTCGGCCAGTCGCGGATGATCAACCCGGAGCTGCAGTTCTCCGGGAACAACGAGGTCGCGACGGTGAAGCTCGACATCTTCGGCGAGATCGTCGTCACGCTCGGCACGACGCCGCAGGGCCAGGGCCACGAGACGACGGCGGCGCAGGTCGTCGCCGACATCCTCAACTGCTCGATCGACGACGTGCAGGTGCGCGCCGGGCACGACAGCTACTGGAACTCGCACGCCGGCTTCTCCGGAACGTACGCGTCACAGTTCGCGGTCACGGGGCTGAGCGCTGTGAAGGGCGCGACCGACATGCTCGCCGTCGAGATCAAGAAGCTCGCGTCCGTGATCTTCGGCGGCGTTCCGGTCGAGGCGCTCGAGCTCGCCGACGGCGGCGTGCGCATCGCGGAGAACCCGGACGCGTTCCTCCCGTTCATGGCGTGCGGCGCGATCATCAACGCGAACAACGCGGGTCTTCCCGAGGATCTCGGCGTCACGCTGAACTGCCGCTACGTCTACCGGCCGCCGTTCGAGGTGCCGGACATCGAGCGCAAGTTCGGCAACCTGACGCTGACCTATGCGGCGCAGGTCCACGTCGCGGTCGTCGAGATCGACCCCGACACCGGCTACTACGAGATCGTCGACTACGCGGCGGTGGACGACTGCGGCAAGCGGATCCATCCGCAGATCGTCGAGGGCCAGGTGATGGGCGCGACGGCGCAGGCGATCGGCGCCGCGATCCACGAGAACTTCGTCTACGACGAGGACGGCAATCTGCTGACGCCGAACTTCTACGACTACCACGTGCCGCACGCGCTCGACATGCCGCCGCTGCAGACCGGCAGCATCGAGAGCCCGTCGCCGTTCACGCCGCTCGGCACGAAGGGCATGGGCGAGGGCGGCGGCGCCGGCATCCACGCCGTGTGCGCGGCGGTGCAGGACGCGCTGCGCGGCCACGGCGACGCGATCGTCTGGGACAGCTGCAATCCGTATCACCGCGTCTGGGAGATGCTGCAGCACCCGGAGCGGACGCGCGAGCGCGTGGCGGTGTCGTGAACGTCGCCGGCGAGCGCACGTTCGACGCGCCGCGCGCGACGGTCTGGCAGGTGCTGAACGATCCGGCGTCGATGGCGAAGACGATGCCCGGCGTGCAGAGCTTCGACGTTCACGACGACAAGCGCTGGACCGCGAACGTGAAGATCCCGCTCGGGCTCGGCGGCCTGAAGATGAAGGTCGACATGGAGAAGACGGAAGAGCGCGAGCTCGAGTTCGCCGCGATGGCGATCAAGGGCACCGGCGTCGGCGCGATGATGAACATGACGACGACCTTCGAGCTCGCCGACGCGCCCGACGGCGGCACCGCGATGAAGTGGGCGGCCGACGTGAAGATCGCCGGCCCGGTCGGCTCGATGGGTCAGCGCGTCCTCCAGCCGATCGTGAACCAGCAGGTCGACGGCGTGCTCTCGTCGCTCGACGCGCAGGTGCAGGAGGCGCTGGCCGCAGGCGCGGGCTGATGACGGTTCCGTTCCGCATCGGCGTCATGCAACTGACGATGGAGCCGCTCGACGAGATGCTCGCGTCGGCGCGCGCGATGGACGAGGCGGGCATGGACACGATCTGGCTCGCCGAGGCGTACCCGTGGTGGCGCAAGCACGGGATGGAGGCGCGGTCGTCCACCGTCGTGTCGGCGCTGATGGCCCGGCACACGGAGCGGCTCACGATCGGCTGGGGAATCATCTCGCCGTTCACGCGCCATCCGGTGCAGGTCGCGATGGACGCGCGCGTCGTCCAGGAGGCGGCCGGGCCCGAACCGGTTCATCATCGGTTTCGGGACGTCGAAGATCTTCCTCAACAACGCCGGCATGCAGACGAACAAGACGCTCGGCCCGATGCGCGACGCGGTCGAGATCGTCCGCGGCGTGCTCGGCGGCGACGCGTTCCAGTACGAAGGAACGACGTGGAACGCCGACGTTCCCGCGCTGCAGGCCGACGCGCACACGCCGCGCGGCGTGCCGCCGGTGTACGTCGCGGCGACCGCGCCGAAGATGCAGGCGCTCGCGGGCGAGATCGCGGACGGCTGCCTGACGCCGTCGATCACGACGCCCGCGTTCGTGTCGTACACGCGCGGGAACGTCGCCGCCGACATCGACATCGGCTGCACCGTCGTCGCCTCGATCCACGCGACCGACCGCGCCGAGGGACGCGACGGCGCGCGCGAGATCGCCGGCATGTACCTCGCGAACAAGGTGCAGAACATCCAGGGCTCCGCCGACACGCTGCTCGACCTCGCCGGTCTCGAGCAGGACGAGATCCGCCCGGTTGCGGAGGCGATGGAGCAGGGCGGGCGGCTCGCGGCCAAGGCGAAGGTGACGGACGCGATCCTCGACAAGTGCAAGCCGATCGCCGGCACGCCGGCCGACTGCATCGCTGCGATCGAGGAGTACCGCGACGCGGGCTGCACACACGTCATGCTCGAGCTGTGGGGCGCGAACCGGCACGAGCAGATCCGGCTCTTCGGCGAGCAGGTGCTTCCGCACTTCCGGCAGTGAGCGGCATCGACGACACGCTCGACGCGGCCCGCGGCCGCATCGCCCGCTACTCGCCCGAGGAGGCGCTGGCTGCGACCGACGCCGTGCTCGTCGATCTCCGCGGCGACGCCGAGCGCGCGCACACCGGGATCATCCCGGGCTCAGTCCACGTTCCGCGCTCGGTGCTCGAATGGCGCTGCGATCCGGACTCCGGCTGGTCGAATCCTGTCGTCGCCGATCGCGGGCGCACGCTGATCCTCGTCTGCGCGCACGGCTTCTCGTCGAGTCTCGCGGCGGCGTCGCTGGCCGCGCTCGGGTTCGAGCACGCGAGCGATCTCGCGGGCGGGTTCGAGGGCTGGGCCGCCGCGGGCATGCCGGTCGTCCCGGCGCCGCCGCCCGACGACGGGGTGCCGGGAATGGGCGGGCCGCAGCAGTGACCGTCTCCGTGAACCGCGACCGTCTCGTCGAGACGGCGAGCGCGATGATCGACGTCCACAGCTTCACGGGCGACGAGCAGTCGATGGCGGAGCTGATGGTGTCGCTGTACGAGTCGATGGGTCTGCAGGTGCAGTGGCAGCAGGTCGAGGACGGCCGCGCGAACGCGCTCGGCACGTGGGCCGGCGCCGGGGGCGGCAAGTCGCTGATGTTCAACGGGCACATGGACACGTCCTACTCCGGCCGCGAGCCGTGGCTGAAGGACGTGCGGGGCTTCCAGCCGAAGGCGTTCGTCCAGGGAAACAGCCTCTACGGGCTCGGCATCTCGAACATGAAGGGTGCGCTCGCGTGCTACGTCGAAGCAGTGCGGGCGCTGCAGGACGCCGGCGTCCGGCTGCGCGGCGACGTGCTCATCGCCGCCGTCTGCGGCGAGATCGAGAAGACGCAGTACGGCGACGCGACCGGCGCGGAGTACCGCGGCTACGCCGCCGGCTCGCGCTACCTCGTCTCGCACGGCGGCGTCGCCGACATGTGCCTGCTCGGCGAGCCGACCGAGGGCAAGGTCGTGCTCGGCCACTTCGGGTCGCTGTGGCTGCGGATCCGCGTGCACGGCAACTTCATCCACACCGCGTTCAGCGAGGGCAAGCGCGACCAGAACTCGATCCTGCGCATGCACGAGGTGCTCGCCGCGGTTCAGGAATGGATCCCGACCTGGGAGAGCGACCCTGCGAACGCGTACGCCGGCGCGAACGCGATCGTCAACGTCGGCGCGGTCGAGGGCGGCTTCGGCTGGCGGGTCTCGCGGACGCCGCATCACACCGATCTCTTCCTCGACGTTCGCGTGCCGCCGACGAAGCCGATGGGCGTCGCGCGCCGCGAGGTGCTCGACTTCGTGCGTTCGCTCGCGCAGCGGTTCCCGGACTACGGCGTCGAGGGCGAGGTCTACGTCACCGCGCCCGGCGCGGAGATCGACGAGGGCCACGAGCTCGTCGCCGCGATCGACGCCGCGCACGAGCAGGTCTTCGGCGAGCGGCCGGGCCGCGACGTCACGCGCTGGTTCAGCGACGCGTCCGCGCTCACGCGCTACGGGATCCCGACCGTGAACTACGGCACCTCGACCGGGCTGATGGACGTCGCCAACGGTGAGAATCTCGACATCGACGGGCTCGTGAAGACGGCGCAGACGTACGCGCTCGTCGCGATGGAGGTCTGCGGTGTCGTTTGACGTCTACTCGCTGCCGGCGAACCTTCCCGTCCCCGAAGACGACGGCGCGGCGGATCACCTGACGGGGCTCGAGCTGCCGGACCTGGAGCTCGAGTCGTCGCAGGGTCCCGTGAATCGTCCGCGACTTCGGCGTCATCTACGTGTACCCGCGCTCCGGCAAGCCGGACGTGCTGCCGCTGCCGGGCTGGGACGAGACGCCGGGCGCGCGCGGCTGCACGCCCCAGTCCTGCGCGTTCCGCGACGCGTTACGCGGACTTCGGCGTTCCCGTCGCCGGGCTCTCCGCGCAGAGCCTCGACGACCAGCTCGAGTTCGCGGAGCGGAACCGGATGCCGTACCCGGTGATCTCCGATCCGGAGCTGCGGCTCGGCGCGGCGCTCGGGCTGCCGACGTTCGAGATCGCCGGGACTCACCCTTTACAAGCGGATCACGCTCGTCGCGGAGAATGCCCGGATCGTGAAGGTCTTCTATCCCGTCTTCCCGCCGGACGCGAACGCCGGCGACGTGCTCGCCTGGCTGCGTGCGCGATGAAGGCGCTCGAGGCGTACCTGCCGGAGTACGAGTTCTCGGAGCGGCACGGCGTCGCCGTTGCGGCGCCTCCGGAACGCGTGGACGCGGCGTTCCGCGCGATCTACGCGGATGACCTGCCGCTGCTGCGGCTGCTCTTCCGGCTGCGGGGGCTCGGCCGGCGGACGCCGCGGCGCCCCTTCGTCGCGCTCGGGCTGCCGCTCGAGGACGTTCCCGGCGAGGGCCTCGTGCTCGGGTTGACGGGTCAGTTCTGGCGGCTCCGCGGCTCGTCGTCGCAGCGGCCGAAGACGCGCGAAGAGTTCCTCGCGTACGACCGGCCCGACGTCTGCAAGGCGGTGATCGACTTCCGCGTGCGCGACGGTCTGCTGACGACGGAGACGCGCGTCCACGTCGGCGACCCGGGCGCGAGGCGGAAGTTCGCCCGCTACTGGCTCCTGGTCAAGCCGTTCAGCGGCCTGACGAGGATCGTCTTCCTCCGCGCGGCCAAGCAGCATGCGGAAGGAGCCGTGTGAAGCTCGTCACCTACGACGACGGCAAGGTCGGACGCATCGACGGCGAGGAGATCGTCCGCCTGAACGTTCCGACGATGCGCGAGTACTTCGAGCGCGGCGGCGCCGACGACGCGGACGAGCGCACGCCGCTCGCCGGCGCGACGCTGCGCGCGCCGATCATCCCGAAGAAGTTCTTCCACACCGCCGGCAACTTCCGCGAGCACGAGGTGGAGTCGAAGAACGTCGCGTGGTCGCACGAGATCGCGCCGTGGATCGTCTTCTTCCAGAACGTGGACGCGATCATCGGGCCCGACGAGCCGGTGATCTATCCCGAGCACCTGACCGAGGAGCTCGACTACGAGCTCGAGCTCGCGGTGATCATCGGCAAGGACGGCAAGTGGTTCGGCCCGGAGGAGGCGATGGACTACGTCGCCGGCTACGTCATCTTCAACGACATCACCGCGCGCGACATCCAGCGGCGCGAAATGCGGTCGGGCGTCTTCTCGTTCTGCAAGGCGATCGACACGTTCTGCCCGCTCGGCCCGTGGATCGTCACCGCGGACGAGATCCCCGATCCGCACGACCTCGCGATGATGCTGCGCGTGAACGGCGAGACGAGGCAGACGTCGCACTCCGGCAACATGTCGACGACGATTCCAGAGATCATCAGCCACTATGCGCCGCTCGGCTACTCCGCCGGCGACGTGCTCTCGACCGGAACGGTGAGCGGCGTCGCTGGGTTCAGTGAGGACGCCGCGTCGCTCTACCTGAAGCCCGGCGACGTGATGGAGGCCGAGATCGAGCGGATCGGCGTGCTCCGGAACCCCGTCATCTCGTGGCAGGACGGCCACGGCAGCTGCCGCGCCGCCGCGCGTGCGCTGGTAGAACGGGCCTGTGGCAGCGAAGCGCAAAGCATTCATCACCGGGATCACGGGCCAGGACGGCTCGTATCTCGCGGAGATCCTCCTCGAGAAGGACTACGAGGTGTACGGCATGATCCGCCGTTCGAGCTCCTTCAACACGGCGCGGATCGACCACATCTTCGGCGACGTCGAGCTCGTCTTCGGCGACCTCACCGACGGCTCGGTCCTGAACCAGCTGATGCGGACGATCCGGCCGGACGAGGTCTACAACCTGGGCGCGCAGAGCCACGTGCGCGTCAGCTTCGACGTCCCGGAATACACCGCCGACGCCGACGCGATGGGCACGCTGCGCCTGCTCGACGCGATCCGCGAGGAGGGCGTCGAATGCCGCTTCTACCAGGCGTCGTCGAGTGAGATGTTCGGCAAGGCGACGGAGATCCCGCAGACGGAGACGACGCCGTTCCACCCGCGCAGTCCGTACGGCGTCGCGAAGGTCTTCAGCTACTGGATCACGCGCAACTACCGCGAGGCGTACGGCATGTACGCCGTCAACGGCATCCTCTTCAACCACGAGTCGCCGCGGCGCGGGCCGACGTTCGTGACGCGGAAGATCACGCGGGCGGTCGGCGCGATCCTGCGCGGCGAGCAGAACGATCTGAAGCTCGGCAACCTCGACGCGCAGCGCGACTGGGGCTTCGCGCGCGACTACATGGAGGGCGCGTGGATGATGCTTCAGGCGAACGAGCCGGACGACTTCGTGCTCGCCACGGGGGAGACGCATTCCGTCGAGGAATTTCTCGAGGAGGCGTTCACGTACGTGGATCTCGACTGGCGCGACTACGTGAAGATCGACCCGCGCTACTTCCGTCCGTCCGAGGTCGACATCCTGATCGGCGACTACGCGAAGGCGAAAGCGGAGCTCGGCTGGGAGCCGACCGTGCGTTTCCGCGAGCTCGTCCGGATGATGGTCGACGCCGACCGCGTGCGCAGCAGCACCGAAGAGAACTACGTGTGAGGTGGGAGCGCGACGACGCGAAGCTCGACCGCGTCCGCGCGCTGATGGCGGAGGAAGGGCTCGACGCGCTGGTCGTGCGCGCGCCCGACAACGTCCTCTATCTGACGAACTTCTGGGGGATGAAGGGCTACGACGCGTGCGTGTTTCCGCGCGAGGGCGAGCCGGTTCTGATCTGCCTCGAGGCATCTGCGGAGGACGCGGAACGCGCGGCGTGGACTGCGGACGTGCGGTTCGTACGGGGATACGACGCGACGGATCCGCGGCCGGTGCCGGCGCGCACGCTCGAGGCGGCGCTGGACGGGTCGCGTGCGTACGGCCGCGTCGGGCTCGAGCTGTCGCTCGGAACGCAGGCGAGCGACCGAATGGTGGGCGAGCCGACGACGTTCACGAAGGCGTGGTTCGACGCGTGGCCCGACGCGGCGGACGCAGCGCCGCTGCTGGCGCGCGCACGGTCGATCAAGACCGAGCAGGAGGTCGCGCGCATGCGCATCGCGAACGAGATCGCGGCCGCCGCGATGGACCACGTGCGCGAGCATCTGCGTCCGTTCATGAAGGAATCGGAGGCGGCCGCACTCTGGCAGGGCTACGTTCACGGTGCCGGCACCGGCTGGCACGGCAAGGTCGACCTCGCGCTGCCCTTCTCGCTCGTCTGGTCGGGGCCGGGGATCAAGACGTTCACCGCGACGGGTGACCTGCCGGTACGTGAGGGCGAGCCGGTGCTGTTCGAGATCTGGGTCTGCGCGGACGGCTACTGGGCCGACCATACGAAGAACCTCGTCATCGGCGACCTGAACGAGCGCTACACCGAGCTCGAGCACGCGCTCATGCAGGTCTACGCGCGCGCCGTCGACCATTGTCGGCCGGGCGCTTCGATGGCCGAGCTCGACGTGCTCGTGCGCGACGGCATCGCCGAAGCCGGATATCCCGGGCAGCCGACCCATCCGATCTGCCACGGCATCGGCGCCCGCGCGCACGAGCCTCCGTATCCGCACCAGGCCGGTGGCGGCGTGTTCGAGGAGGGGATGGTGCTCGCGATCGAGCCCGGCATGTACTGGGAGGGCGGCGGCGGTTTGCGCGTCGAGGACAACTTCCTGATCACCGCGACGGGGCCGGAAAAGCTGTCGCCGTTCCCCGACGGAGTCGTGCGCTGCGGATGAGCGAGATCTGGACCGGCGCGCTGAACGACGCGTACCGCGTGGGCGGCAGCGTGGGCCTCTACGACACGACGCTGCGCGACGGCGAGCAGACGGTCGGCGTGGTGTTGGATGCGGAACAGAAGCTCGAGATCGCACGGCTGCTCGACGAGCTCGGGATCGACCGAATCGAAGCGGGATTCCCGCGCGTGTCGCAGGACGACTGGGACGCGGTTGCACTGATCGCCGGCGCCGGGCTCCGTGCGGAGGTGTGGGGCTTCTCGCGTGCGGTGCCGGCCGACCTCGAAGCGCTCGTCGAGCTCGGTGTGTCCGCGTCGGTGATCGAGTCGCCGATCTCGGATCTGAAGCTGAACGCGCTCGGCGTCGACCGCGAGAAGATGCTCGGCCGGATCACCGACGCGATGCGGTTCGCCGCGGAGCACGGGATTCACGCGGCGTTCTTCGGCGTCGACTCGACGCGTGCCGAGCCCGACTTCTTCGAGCGCGTCTACGTCTCCGCGGTCGAAGCGGGCGCGCGCGAGGTCGCCGTCGTCGACACGCTCGGGATCGCGTCGCCGGAGGCGGTTGCGGAGCTCGTCGGGAAGACGGTCGAGTGGGTCGGGCCGGACGTGCCGGTGCATTTCCACGGGCATAACGACTTCGGGCTGGCCACGGCGTCGGCTGTTGCTGCTGTGCGTGCGGGTGCGACCTGGGTGCACGGGACGATCAACGGCATGGGCGAGCGCGCCGGCAATGCGAACCTCGGCGAGGTCGCGCTGACGCTGCGCGCCTTGTACGGCGTCGAGTCGAATCTGCGCCTGGATCGCATTCGCGACGTCTCGGCTCGCGTGCGCGAGCTGTCGGGCTACGAGCTCGAGCCGTGGAAGCCGGTGACCGGCGAGACGCTCTTCCGCCGCGAGTCCGGCGCCGTCGCGTCGCAGTTCCACGATCCGCAGTCGATCGAGCCGTATTCGTCCGGGCTCGTCGCTGCGGAGCGCGGGATCGTGCTCGGCAAGAAGAGCGGCATCGACTCGATTCGGATCAAGTCCGAGGAGCTCGGCCTCGACGTTCCCGAGGAACGGCGCGCCGAGCTGCTCGCGCAGGTGAAGGCGCTCGGCGCGCAGAAGCGCGGGCTGGTGACCGACGACGAGTTTCGGGCACTGGTCGCCGGTGGCTGACTACGACGCGGTGCTCGTCGGCAGCGGCGTCAACGCGCTGGCGTGCGGTGCGCTGCTTTCGCGCGAGGGCTGGCGTGTCTGCGTCCTCGAGCGGAACGACTGGCTCGGCGGCGCGATCCGGACCGCGGAGATCACCAAGCCGGGATATCTCCACGACGTCTTCAGCGCGTGGCATCCGCTCTGGGTCGGCGGCGCCGCGCACGCGCAGCTCGGCGACGACCTCGCCGCGCGTGGGCTCGAGTATCTGAATACCGAGTATCCGACGGCGACCGCGTTTCCCGACGGCGGCGCGGCGTTCCTGCTGCGGAGCGGCGAGGCGAACGTCGCGGAGCTCGGGCCGGAATGGCCCGGCGTGCTGGAACGGTTCTTCCCGAATGCCGACATCGCGTTCGGGCTGCTCGGGACGGAGCTCTGGTCGACGTCGGGGCTCGGGCTCGCGACGAAGGCGCTGCGGCGGCTCGGGCGAGGCGGAACGGCGGCGTTCGCGGGCGAGCTGTTGCAGACGAGCCGCGACTGGCTCGAGACGACGTTTGCGTCGGAGCGCGCGCACGGTCTGCTCGCGCCGTGGGTGCTCCATACGGGACTCGGCCCTGACGCGGCTGCGTCCGGGTTCATGACGCAGGTGATCGCGGTTGCGGTGCAGGAGGGCGGCATGCCGATCCCTCACGGCGGCGGCGCGAAGCTCGCGGAGGCGCTCGTCGCGCTGATTCGCGACAACGGTGGCACGTGCGAGACCGGTGTCGACGTCGACCGCGTCGTCGTCCGTTCTGGCCGCGCGGTCGGCGTGCGTCTCGCCGACGGCGACGAGGTCAGCGCGGAGCGGGCGGTGATCGCGGGCGTGACGCCGACGCAGTTGTACGAGCGCCTGCTCGGGCCGGCCGACGTGCCGGCCGCGGTGCTCGACGGCGCGCGCCGCTTCCGGTACGGCCGCTCAGAGATGCAGATTCATTTCGCGCTCTCCGAACCGGCACGCTGGGACGGCGACGAACGGCTGAACGAAACGGCGATCGTCCACGTCACGCCGGGACTCGACGGTGTGTCGCGGGCGGTGAACGAGGCGGAGCGCGGGCTGCTGCCGGCGGAAGCGACCGTCGTCGTCGGGCAACCGCTGACGATCGACGCGAGCCGCGCGCCGGACGGGACCGGGCTGCTCTGGATTCAGCTGCAGGAGCTGCCGTGGCGGATCAAGGGTGACGCCGCCGGCGAGATCGATCCGGGCGACGGCGCGTGGACGGACGACCTCCGCGAGCGCTACGCCGACCGGATTCAGGCACGGCTCGCGAAGCAGATCCCGAATCTCGAGTCGTCGATCGTTGCGCGCGTCGTCACTCGGTCCGCACGACCTCGAAGCGGCGAACGTCAACCTGCGTCACGGCGATCCGTACGGCGGTGCGCTGACGCTCGACCAGAACTTCCTGTGGCGCCCGTTCCCGCGGAGCCCCGGCCACGCGACCGCCGTCGAGCGGCTGTTCCACATCGGCGCGAGCACGTGGCCCGGCCCAGGTCTCGGCGCCGGTTCGGGCTCGCTCGTCGCGGCGGAGCTGCTCAAGCCGCCAATCTCGCAACGCGCGGCGGCCAAGGTGAAGGCTCTGACGCGGCGCTAGGCGCTTCGACGAAGCCGCGAAGTCGCTCGCGCGCCGCTGCGTGATGGGCGGCCGAAGCAGCCGAGCACGCGCCGTGCATCGACGATCGAGTATTCCTGCCGGAGGTTGACGGTCGTGCGATAGCTGCTCCAGCGGTAGTCCTGCGGTCGCGCGCAGATCCCGGCTCGGACCGGATTCCAGGCGAGGTAACGGAAGCCGGAAAGAAGATGGGCGTCGTCCTCGATCGGCACGCTGAGGTAGCGGCCGCCGACGACGTGACCGCGACGCTCGTGGCGACGGTTCGCGGCGCGCGCGTAGTTCCAGTTGAGTAGGTACATCGCGCGCGGGAGTGCGCCTTCCTCGACGTCGACGATCAGGTGGTAGTGCGTCGTCAGCAGGCACAGCCCGAGGCAGACGACGTTCTCGTGGCGAAGCGCGGCTGCGAGCTGGACGACGAACATCCCGCGGTCGACATCGTCGCGGAAGAACGGATCCGGCCGAGTCGACCCGGTTGCAACGTGGTACAGGCCGGCGTGCGTCGGGCGCGGTTTGCGTGGCATTGGCCCAACGTGCCTACGCCGGAGCCGCGTGCGCCAGTGTCCTTTGCAACGTTCCTGCCTTTTGCAGCGAAGCTGCGAAGCACTCGCGAGGTGCCCGGCACCAAGCCGTCGCGAAGTGGCTGGCACCCGAACTTCGTCAGGTGGCAGCCACCTCGCTGGCCGGCAGGTGGCCGGGCACCTGACGGGAACGGCGCGACCGCTAGAACGCGAAGATGCGCGGCCGGCCAGCTCGACGCGATAGATGTCCGTCGCGAGCTCGAGGTGCGCGTGGAAGGCAGCGGCGGCGCGGTCGGGGTCGTGGCCGGCGCACGCGTCGAGAAGCTCGACGTCCAGCTCCTCGTGCCGGTCCTGGAGCTCGCCCTCGGCGGCCAGCAGCACCGGCCGGTACCGCTCGCAGCTGTCCCACGTCGGCCGGATCAGCCGTACCAACCACGCCGAGCGCGCGGCGTCGTACAACGTGAAGTGGAACGCCGCGTGCTCCCGGACGGCCACCCGCACGTCGCCGGCCCGCCGGGCCTCGCGCTCCGCGCCGAGATGCGCACGCGCCTTCTCCTCGTCCTCCGCGCCGAACAGCTCGGCCGCACGCCGCACGGCGATCGTCTCGAGCGCCAGCCGGATCGAGAACAGCTCCCGCAACTCCTCGACGTCCAGGCCCATCACCTTCGCGCCGTGATGCGGGACGTGCTCGGCCAGCCCGAGCGCCTCCAGCTGCCGAACCGCCTCCCGGATCGGCGAGATGCTCATCCCGAGCGAGCGCGCCAGATCCTCGAGCCGCAGCGGCGTGCCCGGTGTCAGCTCGCCGAGGATGATCGCCTCGCGCAGCCGCTCCAGCGCCGCTTCCGCCATCGTCCGGTGACGGACAGTGGCCCCACCGGTGACCCGCGTCGTCCCCTCCACCGACGTGGAGCGTGAATCACACTTGATCAGATGTCAAACCCGTGACACGATTTCGCCCGGCGCATTGACGAAGGACTCGCCCCAGCCGCTGTACTCGATCTCGCAGGTGAGCACGCTCACCGCGAGCTTCGCCGACGACGTCCGGACCTACGCCGCCGGCGGCCTCGACGCGATCGGAATCTGGGAGACGAAGCTCGCCGAGGACGGCCGCGACGACGAGGCGCTTGCGCAGCTCGAGCGCGAGCGGCCTCGGCGCGGCCTCCGCCGTCCCCGCAGTCCCGTCCGTCCTCCCGCTGCCGCTGCTTCCCGGCCCCGACGACCCGCAGGAGCGCATCGAAGCGGTCTGCGCGTCGATCCACCGTCTCGCCGCCTTCGGCCCGACGGCGATCGTCTGCCTCACCGGCCCCGCCGGCGAACGCGACGCGGACGACGCGCGCGCCACGGTCGTCGCCGGCCTCCGCACGATCGCGGCCGAGGCCGAGCGCGCCGGGATGCGCATGGCGCTCGAGCCGTTCCAGCGCGAGGGAATCGAGAACTGGTCGCTCGTGAACACGATCCCCGAGGCCGTCGAGCTGATCGACGAGGTCGGCAGCCCCGCCGTCGGCATCCAGTTCGACATCTGGCACCTCTGGAACACCCCGGATCTTCTCGACCACATCGAGACGCACATCCACCGCTTCGCCGGCGTGCACGTGAACGACTGGCGGGAGCCGACGCGTGGCTGGGCCGACCGCGCACTTCCCGGCGACGGCGCCGCGGATGTCGCACGTATCCTCGGCGCCCTCGACGCCGCCGGGTGGGGCGGCTACTACGACCTGGAAATCTTCTCGGACAACGGCGCCTTCGGCACGGCGTACCCGGACTCGCTCTGGGACGTCGAACCGGCCGAGCTCGTACGGCGCAGCAAGGAAAGCTTCGTTCGGTGCTGGCAGGAACGGAGGGTTGCGGCGTGAGCCGGGCCCGGAGAGGAGAAGGAATGAAAGGATTCACACGGGCGCGTCTCGCGCTCGTCCTCGTGGCCTTCGCGGCGCTCGGCCTGGCCACGACCGCGGCGGCACGCACACACGCACGGGCCGCCGGCGCTCCGATCACGATCGGCTGGGCCTACGACTCGACCGGCGCGATGGCGCCGTTCGACAACCCGGCACTCGCGGCTGCGCAGATCCGCGTCAAGCAGGTCAACGCGAAGGGCGGCGTCCTCGGGCGGCCGCTCGTGATCCAGACCTGCGACACGCAGGGGAACAAGCCGGCAATCGCGAAGGCGTGCGCCGACAAGCTGCTCGCTGCCGGCGCGAACGTCATCTTCACGACGTGCGACGTCGACTTCGCCGCTCCTGTCGTCCAGGAGGCGATCAACAAGGGCGTGCTCGCGGTCGCGCCGTGCATCGGCACCGATCAGATGGGCCCGAAGCGCTTCGGTCCGAAGGGCCGGCTCGCGTTCAGCTTCGGCAACGTCGCGCAGGATGAAGGCTCGGCCATGGCGCAGTACGCGTGGGGCCGCCACTGGAAGACCGCGGCGCTCGCGACGGACACCGTCATCGTCTACTTCAAGGACGTCGTCGCGGCGTTCAAGGCTCGCTTCACCCAGCTCGGCGGCAAGATCGTCGACCAGGAGACGTACCAGTCGCTCGGCGGCAACAACATCAACAACGTCGTCAGCAAGTGGACCGGCACGAGTGCCGACGTCTTCGTCACCTCGACCGCGGGTGCGTTCGGCGCGCTCTCGACGCTCGTCTCCGGGCTCCGCTCGGCCGGCGTCAACACGCCGATCCTCAACTCGTGGGCGGTGACGGCGTCTACTGGCTGCCGAAGAGCCCGCAGGTGACGAACTACTACTTCGTCACGTTCGCGAACGCGTTCGGCCAGGATCCCAACCCGGCCGTCAACGTGCTCGCGAAGCAGGTGAAGGCCGGCACGGGCGGGTTCGTCACGGGCTCGGCGGCGATCGACGGCCTGAAGGCCGCGATCACTCAGACGAAGGGCTCGACGAGCGGGGTGCTGCTCGCGAACGCGATGGAGAAGTTCCACAAGGTGCCGACGCTGTCGGGCCTCGTGAGCTTCTCGCCGAAGCTGCACACGGTGTACGGTCGTGCATATCGCGTGATCGAGATCAACAACAACAAGCCGCGGGAGATCACCACGATCACCGCAAAGGTCATTCCGAAGATCAACGGTTGACGGAGACGATCGGCCAAGAGCACGAGGGGAGGCCCGGGGGAACGCTCCGGGCCTCCTCCGTCTCCCGTTCGTTCGAGGGAGTGCAGGCGCTCCGCGGTGTCACGCTCGAGCTTGCACCGTCGTGAAGTGCTCGGGTTGATCGGCCCGAACGGAGCGGGAAAGTC
>CAWFKM010000003.1:0-22946 GCA_963816455.1 uncultured Actinomycetes bacterium | reverse complement strand
GGCTCTTTCTCTTTCGCCGGGAAGACGCGGCGTTTGCGTGCGGTTTCGTGATCTACGTTCGGTCCGTGCCGCGTCCGCCTCCGCATTCAGGCGCCTGCGATCTATCACGTCACGTGCCGCGGAAACCGGAAGATGCGGATCTTCGACGACGACGCCGACCGCGAGCGGTATCTCGGGCTGGTCGAGACGGTCGCGCGGAAATTCGGGTGGAGGCTTCTCGCGTACTGCCCGACCACGAATCACGTCCATCTCGTGATGGACGTCCAGGACGAGACGCTGTCGCGCCGGGATGCAGCTGCTGAGTGGACGCTATGCGCAGGCGTACAACCTCCACCACGGCTGGGTGGGACATCTCTTCCAGGGCCGGTTTCATTCGGAGATCGTCGACACCGACGAATACAGCCTCGAGAAGTCGGGCGCTACGTCGTGTTGAACCCGAAGCGGGCGGGCATGGTGAAGCCGGCGGCGCAGTGGGCGGTGGAGCAGCCTGCCGGCGGTGCTCGGGAAGGCGCGCGTGCCGGCGTTCCTCGATGCGGGCTGGACGTTGCGTCAGTTCGGGAGGACGCTCGACCGCGCCCGTGCTGCGTATGCGGCGTTCGTCGAAGCCGGCGTGGGACTGGGACGCCCGTCCGGAACGGGCATCTCCCGGGGTCAGACCCCGGACGGGTCCCGCCCGGCCGCGTCCCAGACGACTGAGCAGCGGCCGGGCTCCGCCCGAAGCCGTACGCACCGGGGAAACGCTCCGCAAGCAGCCTCACCAGCAGCGACACCGGCAGGCCGACAACATTGAGGTAATCGCCCTCGACCCGCTCGACGAGCGCTGCACCGCGGCCCTGGATCGCGTACGCCCCGGCTCGGCCTTCCCACTCGCCGTTCGCGACATACGCGGCCACGTCCTCCTCGTCGAGCCCGCGGAACGTCACACGCGTCGCCGCCGCCTCGACCACCTCCCACTCCGGCGTCAGCAGACAGATGCCCGACACCACCGCGTGCGTCTTCCCGGAGAGCCCGAGGAGCATCTGCGCCGCGTCGTCCGCGTCCGTGGCCTTCGCGTACACCCGGCCGCCGAGCACGACCGTCGTGTCCACCCCGACGACGGGCCGGCCCGCCGCGCCCGCAAGCACCGACTCCGCCTTCCCGCGCGCATGGCGCCGCACGAGCTTCTCCGCGTCCGCGTCAGGCGGGTCGTCCTCGACGTACTCCGGCGCGACGACGTCGAACGGGACTCCGAGCTGCTCGAGGATCGTGCGTCGCTGCGGCGACGTCGACGCCAGCAGAAGCGGCGGCACGACGCTCACCCCGCCGCCTTCCGCGCAACCCACAGCTCCTCCGCCGGCCAGCGCCGGCCCCACTCGACCGTGACGAAGTCGTAATACCCCGGATCCTCCGCGCCCTCCGGCGCGCGCAGCTCGTGCAGCACCTCGATCGCGAACCCGTGCGCGCGCAGCAGCGCGATCCACTCGCCGTGCGCGAGATGGAACTCGATTCCCTCCGACTCCGGCCACTGAATTCGATACATGCCGAACTGGTCGCGCAACAGGCTCTCCCCGACGACGCCGACGTCGGGCGCGCACAGATACACCAGCACGGAGTTCGTCAAGAACACGAGCCGGCCGCCGGGACGAAGCAGCCGCGCCGCCTCCGGAATCCAGCGCGCCGGATCGGCCCAGAGTGACGCGCCGTATTCCGACACCGCGAGGTCGAACGACGCATCCGGCAGCGGCACCGACTCACCCGGAGCTTCGACGAGCGGAAACTCGATCCCCGTCTCGGCCATCATCCGCCGCGCCGTCGCGAGCTGCGCCGGAGTCGGGTCGACGCCGACCGGCCGCGCACCACGACGCGCCAGCCACGCCGAGACGTACGCCGTCCCGCAACCGGCCTCGACCACGTCGAGTCCCGCGACGTCGCCGAGCGATCCGATTTCCGACTCGGGGACGCCGAACACGCCCCAGCTGATCTCGTCGCGCGCCCACTGCCGCCGCGCCGCCCCGTCCGTGAACTCCGCGTTCGTCCGCGTCCACTGCGCGACATTGCGCGCGACGGAATCGTCAGGCGAGCTCATCGGCGGAGAACCAGAGCGCGATCTCCCGCTCCGACGACTCCGGAGAGTCAGAGCCGTGCACGAGGTTGTCCGGCATCGACATTGCGAGATCGCCGCGGATGGTGCCTGGCTCGGCGTTGGCCGGATTCGTCGCGCCGATCGTCTTCCGCATCGTCGCGATCGCACCCTCGCCCTCGACGACGAGCGCCCACGTCGGCCCCGAGGTGATGAACGCAACGAGCTCGCCGAAGAACGGCTTCTCGCGATGCTCGGCGTAGTGCTCCTCGCCGAGCTTGCGGCTCACGGTCAGCAGCTTGCCCGCCCGCAACTCGAATCCGCGCGCCTCGATCCGACCGAGGATCTCACCGGCGAGCCGCCGCTTGACGGCGTCGGGCTTGATCAAGATGAGGGTGCGCTCCGCGGCCACGGGGCGCCAGTCTAATCAGCCCGCTTCAGCGGGGGGACGAAGAACGCGCCGCGTCCCGAGCGGCACCGCGCCGACGGCAGCGGGCTCGATCGGCGTCTCGCAGAACGGACACACTTGCCACAGCGCCTCGAGCGGCGACTTGCAGTTCGTGCACGCCTGCTTCAGCTTCGTCGTGCAGATCGGGCAGATCAGATAGCTCGAGTCGACCTCCGAACGGCAGACCGGACAGTGGAGGTCGCGCTTCGCCATCCGGTCCTCCATCGCCTTGATCTCGAGCTCGCGCTCGCGCCGGTCCTCGATGTACTCGGGCGGCCGGAAGAGCATGTAGATCAGCGGCCCGATGTACGGCGGTACAAGACCAAGCAGCGTCGCCATCCCGACCATCCACGGATCCTCGATCCGTCGGCGCGCGTCCTTCAGCACCCAGTACCCGAGCGCGAGCCAGAAGACGAACGCGAAGAAGACCAGGAGGTTCCTGGTCACGAGCCACGTGCCTGAACTGAAGAAGCCGTGGACGCTCGCGGCGATCACAACAGAATCCTTCCGATCAGGTAGCCCGCGGCAAACGCGCCGCCGACGACCACGACGAGCACGAAGATCGCGACGGCGAAGACGCTGATCTTCTCCCGCACGTTACTCGTTGTAGACCCCCGCGCTGAGGTCGGCAAGAAGGTAGAGGGACCCTGTGACGAGAACGGCGCCGTCAGGCCCCGCGAGCGCCAGCGCTCGGAGGCGGGCCGCCTCGGGGTCTGCGGTGTACTCGACATGTCGGAAGTAGCTTTCGGCACGCGTCGCCAGCTCCCCTGCGGGAATCGCCCGAGAATTTGTCGATTCCGTGACGACCACGGTAGCGCCGAGTGCGGACAGGGCCTCCAGCATCAGCTCTGGCCGCTTGTCGTCGAGGATCGAGCAGACGAGGACGTATTCGCGCTCCGGGAGCCGCGGCAGGAGGTAGCCGATCCCGGCGAGGTTGTGGGCACCGTCCCAGATCTCGAGCGGATGCTCGCTGCGCCGCTCCAACCGGCCGGGAAGCACAATGTCCTGGGCCGCAGCTGCCGGGACGTCGCGGCCGAGGAACGCCTCGGCGGCCGCGACGGCGAGCGCGAGGTTGCTCTGCGCGGTGACAACGACGTGCGCGGCGCCGTTCTCCTCGGCGAGCGACACCCACTCCGGCTCGCCGAGCACGACAACGGAGCCCGGCTGGACGACGGCGAGCTTCTCCGCGGCGATCGCCTCGCGCGTGTCGCCGAGCACGTCCATGTGGTCGAGCGCGACGCTCGTGAGCACGACGACGCGCGTGCCGAGGACGTTCGTCGCGTCGTGGCGGCCGCCGAGCCCGGCCTCGACCACCGCGACGTCGACGTCCGCCTCCGCGAACGCGAGCAGGGCCGCTGCGGTCATCGCCTCGAACTGCGTAGCTCCTAGAGCCACGGCCCAGGGTCTGACCCCGGCGGCCGCGCGCTCGAAGTCGGCCTCGACGCCGCCGATGCGGATTCGCTCGCTCCAGGAGCGGACGTGCGGCGAGACGTACGCGCCGACGTTTAGTCCGGCGTCGGCGAGCAGCGCTTCCGTCATTCGCGTTGTCGTCGACTTTCCGTTCGTCCCGACGACGTGGATCGCCGGGAATCGAAGCTGCGGGTCGCCAAGCTCGGCGAGCAGCGCGCGCATCCGGTCGAGCCCGAAGCCGTCGGCCGGCCACGGGCTGAGCGAGGCGATCCATTCGGTCGCGTCCATCGGGGTCATTGTCGCCACGGGACACTGTCCCAGGGTCTGACCCCGGGACGTGGCCGCAGGGAATGCGCCGCGTCAGCCGCCGAGCGCGTCGAGCTCGCGACGGAATCGCTCCAGCTTCTCCCGCTCCGCCTCGACGACGTCGGCCGGCGCGCGCGCGACGAACCGTTCGTTCGCCAGCATCGCCTCCGCCCGCGCGACCTCGCCGCGCAGCCGCTCCTGCTCCGCCTCGACGTTCCCGTTCGCCGCGGCACCGGCCCGCTCCGGCCGGACGACCGCGTCGAAGATCCGCTTCTCGTCGCCCTCGAGCGGCGTCACCACGCCGCTGCGCCGGAAACGCTCCGCCGCCTCCTGCACCCGCACCAGCGCCTCTGCGTCCGCCGCGAACCGCTCGTCGGCAGCGGGCCACGCTGCGACGATCAGCCGCGACTCGCGCGCCGGCAGATACCCCCAGATCTCCTCTGTCACGTGCGGCATCACCGGATGGAGCAACGCCAGCAGCCGCTCGAGCGCCGCAAGCGCCGTTGCGCGCGCATCCGCGTCGCCGTCGTAGAGTCGCGCCTTCGCCGCCTCCGCGTACCAGTCGCAGAAGTCGTCGAACGTCAGGTGGTACAGCCGATCGACGGCATGCGCGAAATCGTACGACGCGAGATCCGCCTCGAGCCCGGCCCGCGTCGCGTCGATCCGCGCGAGGACCCACCGCTCTTCGAGCTCGCGCGGCCGCGCGTCCGGCACCGCGTCGCCCGCGTTCGCAAGCAGCAGCCGCGACACGTTCCAGAGCTTGTTCGCGAGCTTCCGCCCCTCCTCGATCGCACCGGCCGAGAAGCGCACGTCCTGCGTCGACGAGATCTTCAGCAGTCCGTAGCGCGTCGCGTCCGCGCCGTGCTCATCGATCAGCTCGACGGGATCGATCCCCGTCCCGAGCGACTTCGACATGCGCCGTCCGTCGGGCGCGAGCACCGTCGAGTGGATGATCACGTCGTGAAACGGGATCTCGCCGAGCAGCTCGAGTCCCGCCATCAGCATCCGGTTGACCCAGAGGAAGATGATCTCGCGCGCCGTCGAGTTGACGTCGCCCGGATAGAACGTCCGCAACGACTCCGTGTCGTCCGGCCAGCCGAGCGTCGCGAACGGCCAGAGCGCCGACGAGAACCACGTGTCGAGCACGTCCGGGTCGCGCTCGATCTCCGTCGACCCGCACTCGGCACACGCGTCGGGCGCCGTCTCGACACACGTCACGTGCCCGTCGGCGCAGTACCAGATCGGCAGCTGATGTCCCCACCAGAGCTGCCGCGACACGTTCCACGGACGGATCGCGCTCAGCCAGTCGAGCGCAACGCGACCGTGCACCTCGGGGTGGAACCGGACGCGCCCCGACGAGATCGCGTCGATCGCCGGCGCGGCGAGCTCCTCCATCGCGCACCACCACTGCAGCGACACGAGCGGCTGGATCCTCGTTCCGGAGCGCTCGCAGTGGCCGACGCTGTGCCGGTAGCTCTCGCGCTTCTCGAGCAGCCCCTCCTCGCGCAGCCACTCGACGACGTAGTCGGCGGCCTCCTCCTCGGTCAGCCCGATCAGCTTGTCCGGCACGTCGCCCGTCATGCGGCCGTCTAGACCGATCACCGTCAGCTCGGCCAGCCCGTGGTCGCGGCCGATTTCGAAGTCGATCGGATCGTGCCCAGGCGTGATCTTCAGCGCACCGGTCCCGAACTCCGGCTCGACGCGCTCGTCGGCGATCACCGGCACGCGCCGCCCTATCACCGGCACGATCACCTCCTTGCCGATGTACGACGCGTAGCGCTCGTCGCTCGGGTGCACGGCAACGGCGACGTCGGCGAGAATCGTCGCCGGCCGCACGGTCGCGAGCGTGATGTGCCCGTCGCCGTCCGCGAGGAGATACCGCGCGTACGTGAGCGCGTCGTCGACCTCGATGTGCTCGACCTCGAGATCGGAGATCGACGTCCGGCAGTCCGAGCACCAGTTGACGATCCGGTTGTCGCGGTAGATGAAGCCGCGCCCGTAGAGGTGGACGAAGAAGCGCATCACGGCGCGGATGTAGTCGTCGTCCATCGTGAAGCGCTCGCGGTCGTAGTCGAGCGAGCAGCCGAGCCGCCGGAACTGGCTCATGATCACGCCGCCGTACTCGTGCAGCCACTCCCAGACGCGCTCGACGAACGCCTCGCGCCCGATCTCCTGTCGCGACGTACCGCTGCGCCGCAGATCCTTCTCGACGACCGCCTGCGTCGCGATTCCTGCATGGTCGTACCCCGGCTGCCAGAGCGCGTTGAAGCCGCGCATCCGGTGCCAGCGCGTGAGCGCGTCCTGGATCGTCCCGTTCAGGGCGTGCCCCATATGCAACGCGCCGGTGACGTTCGGCGGCGGCACGGCGATCACGTAGCTCGGCTTCGTCGAGGACGCGTCGGCGCGGTAGAGGCCCTCCTCCTCCCACACGCGCTGCCAGCGTTCTTCGACACCCTGCGGCCTGTAGAGCGGCTCCATCTCCATCAGGGGCCGATCCTAGCCAGCAATCCGGTGAGCTCAAGCAGCGACTATGTCCTGAGTATGCCAAAACGGCTCGACCTCGTACTGGTCGCTGCGCTCGTCGTGCTCGTCGCCGCGGTCGCCGGCGACGCGCTGCGGCACCGGCACCACGGGGCGAGTCACGCGCAGGAGCGCGCCGCGCCGCTGCCGCCCGCGCCCGTTCCGGAGCAGGTTCGCCTCGTCCCGTCGACGACGGCATTTCTGCCGCGCTGCTCGGCCTCAGCGATCCGGCTCCGCATCGGACCCGGCCCGACGGTGACGCTTCGCTACGCGGGGCCGCGGTGCCACCTGCCGCCGCTGCACCTGCAGGCTGTCGTGCGCAATGCCGACGGCGCCGTCGCCTACCGCGGCCCTGCGCTCGCATCCGAAGCGCTCTCCGGCAACTACGCCGGCGAAGGCACGGCGCACGGACGGCTGCTCGGCTGCGACGGCACCGCGACGGCGACCGTCGCCGGCTCGGGGCTCAGCGCGACCGGTCGCTGCTAGCGCGGCCCTTCGACCAGTCGCGCGGCTGAGCGCCGACCTGCTCGAGGATCGTCTCCAGCAGCACGAATGACGACATCACGTGCTCGCGCGCCAGCGCCCGCGCGCCCGCCGCGCTTCCCGCCATCAGCGCCTGCTTGATCGCGCGGTGCTGCTCGGCGTTGCGCTCGTACAGTCCGTCGAGCGAATGGTCGCCCGGCGCCCACACCGCGGGCCCGGAGAACGTCCGCCGCGCGCTCTTCGCCATCTGCTCGACGAGCGGCAGCGCCGCGACGCGGTAGATCACGTCGTGGAACGCGTGATTCGCGCGCACCCAGTCGCCCATGATCGAGCGGCGCTCGTCGCCCGGCTCACGCGACCGGAGCTCCTGCGAGATCCGCGAGAACCGCTGCTCGCACGCATCGAGCTCCGCGAGATCCTCCGAAGTCGCCTTCGTCGCCGCGACCTCCGTCGCGAGGCTCTCCAGCTCCGCGCGCACCATGAACGCCTCGTGCAGCTCGTCGCGCGAGATCGTCCGCACGCGGACACCGCGGTTCGGCACGAACGAGACGAGCCCGAGCGCCGCGAGGCGCCGCAGCGCCTCCCGCACCGGCGTCCGCGAGACGTTGAACTGCTCCGAAAGCTGCTCCTGGCGAAGGACGGTTCCCGGGGCGAGCTCGCCGGAAACGATCGCCTCTTCGATCACGAGCGCGATGTCGTCCGCCTTGGTCGAGTCGAGGCTCACGTCCGGCATTTTACGCGTCCCTGGGGAAGATGGATTGACGCGCCGATCCGCGCTGTGGGATGGTTCGGACCGTGCTGCGGTTGGCGGTCATCACCGCCGTTCTGGCACTCGCCGGAGCGGCACCGGCGCTCGGCGCCCGGCACGTCTCCTGCCCCGGGCCGGGTTGTATGCCGGCCGGGACGTTCTCGATGAAGCTGCCCGCTCCGGGCAAGGCGACGTTCTACGCCGTCACGATCACCGGCAAGGCAACGAAGGCGCCGACGGTCGGGTTCGCGATCACAACCCCGCTCGCGAAGACGCTCGAGGCGACGGCCTCCGGGCCGAAGCCGACCGTGAAGAGCGGCGTCGTGACCGTCAAGCTCTACTTCTCCATCGGCAACACCGGCAAGCGGACTGTCTCGAAGCTCGCGGCCGCCACAGCCGACGTCAGCTTCGGCGCGTACGCGAATCCCCCGCTCCAGAATCCGATCACGACCGTCGCACCTATCACGTGCACGACCTTCGACGGCTCGTACGGCGGCCTCGATGTCTTGGTCAAGGAGGTCTGGGGAGGCGGCTCGCCGCCGCCGGACTGGGTGATCGCCCTCCACAAGAACCTGAAGCTGGGCGGCTGCGGCCACTAGTCGAGCCGCGCGTACGCCGGCAGCGTCAGGAACTCGACAGCTCTCGGCGAGCGCCACCTCCGCGAAGAGCCGCTTCGCCTCCTCTCCCGCCTCGACGGCGTCGAGCTCGCGCCGCACGCGCGCCGCGTCGAACTGCCCGGCGCGCACCCAGCTCCACACCTGCGAGCGCGAGATCTCGGCCGTCGCGACGTCCTCCATCAGGTTGTCGATCGCCGCGGCGCCGGTGCCGTGGAGCCACGCGTCGAGGTAGCGGACGCCGACCGAGACGTTGGCGCGCAGCCCTGCGTCGGTGATCTCGCCGCCCGGGACCTCGAAGTCGACGAGCGCGTCGGCCTCGCCGCGACGACGTCCTCGCGCAGGCGGTCGACCTGGTTCGGGCGCTCGCCGAGCACGCCGTCGAAGACCTCCGTCGCGACCGGCACGAGATCCGGATGCGCGACCCACGTGCCGTCGAAGCCGTCGCCCGACTCGCGCAGCTTGTCCTCGCGCACCCTGCGCGAGCGCGACCTCGTTCACCGCCGGGATCGCGCCGCGACGGGATGAACGCGGCCATCCCGCCGATCGCGTGCGCGCCGCGCCGGTGGCACGAGCGCACGAGCAGCTCGGTGTACGCGCGCATGAACGGCACGGTCATCGTCACCTGCGCCCGGTCGGGCAGCACGGCGCCGAACTTCTTGATCGTGGAGAAGATGTAGTCCCAGCGCCCCGCGTTGAGCGCGCAGCCGTAGTCGCGCAGCTCGTAGAGGATCGCGTCCATCTCGAACGCGGCCAGGATCGTCTCGATCAGCACCGTGCAGCGAATCGAGCCGGCGCGGGACGCCGAGCGTCTCCTCCGCGAGCGCGAACGCGCGCGCCCAGAGCCTCGCCTCCTCGTGGTTCTCGAGCTTCGGCAGGTAGAAGTACGGCCCGCTGCCGCGCGCGAGCAGCTCGGGCGCGTTGTGGAAGAACGCGAGCGCCGAAGTCGAAGAGCGACGCCGAGACCGGCTCGCCGTCGACGGTGCACGTGCCGCTCCTCGAGGTGCCAGCCGCGCGGCCGCACGACGAGCAGCGTCGCGACCTCGCTCGTTCAGCGTGTAGCTCTTCTCGGGCGTCTCGAGCGAGATCGTCCGGCGCACCGCGTCGCGCAGGTTCCGCTGCCCCTCGACGACGTTCGTCCACGTCGGCGAGCACGCGTCCTCGAAGTCGCACATGAAGCACCCGCGCGCCCGAGTTCAGCGCGTTGATCATCATCTTGCGATCGGGCGGGCCGGTGATCTCGCAGCGCCGGTCCCGGAGGTCGGGCGGGGCCGGCGCGACCTGCCAGTCCGCCTCCCGTCGCCGCGCGTCTCGCCACGAACTCGGGCCGCGACGCCGGCGTCGAGCTCGCGCTGCCGCTCCTGCCGGCGCTCGAGCAGCTCGAGCCGGTCGGCGTTCAGCTCGTCGTGGAGGCGCGTCGACGAAGTGCGAGAGCCTCCGGCGAGAGGATCTCCTCGTCGCCGGGACGAGACCTGGCTGCAGGCGGCCAGCTCAGGCAGCTTCGGACTCGAACTGCTCCGCCTCGGTCGAGCCCGCGCAGCGCGAGCGTCGAGGACTCGCCGCCGCCGACGATCTGGCGACGCGGTCGAAGTAGCCCGCGCCGACCTCGCGCTGGTGGCGCGTCGCCGTGTAGCCGTGCTCCTCGAGCTCGAACTCGTGCTCCTGCAGTCGCACGTACGCCGGCATCCCCTCGCGTCGCGTAGTCGCGCGCGAGCTCGAACATCGCGGCGTTGAGCGAGTGGAAGCCGGCGAGCGTGATGAACTGGAACTCGGTAGCCGAGCTCGCCGAGCGTCTCGCGGAAGCTCGCGATCTCGGCGTCGTCGAGGTGGCGCTTCCAGTTGAACGACGGCGAGCAGTTGTAGGCGAGCAGCTTGCCCGGGAACTGCTCGTGGATCGCCTCCGCGAACGCGCGCGCCTCGCCGAGGTCGGGCGTCGAGGTCTCGAACCAGAGCAGGTCGGCGTACGGCGCGTAGGCGAGCGCCGCGCGAGATCGCCGCCTCGATGCCGTCTCGCACCCGTGAAGAAGCCCTCGGGCGTCCGCTCGCCGGTCAGGAACGGCGCGTCGGCTCGGTCGATGTCGCTCGTCAGCAGCGATGGCGCTGAGCGCGTCGGTGCGCGCGACGAGCACGTCGGCACGTCGAGCGACGTCGGCGGCGAGCCGCGCGGCGATCAAGCGTGCGGACGAACTGGCTCGTCGGGACGAGCACCTTGCCGCCGAGATGGCCGCACTTCTTCTCGGCCGCGAGCTGGTCCTCGAAGTGCACGCCCGCGGCGCCCGCCTCGATCATCGACTTCATCAGCTCGTACGCGTTCAGCGCCCCGCCGAAGCCGGCCTCGGCGTCGGCGACGATCGGCGCGAGCCAGTACGTGTCGTCGTTGCCCTCGGCCGCAGTCGATCTGGTCGGCGCGCAGCAGCGCGTTGTTGAGCCGCCGCACGAGCGCCGGCACGCTGTTCGCCGGGTAGAGGCTCTGGTCGGGGTACGTGTGGCCGGCGAGGTTCGCCTCGGCCGCCACCTGCCAGCCGGAGAGGTAGATCGCCTGGAGCCCGGCCCGCACCATCTGCACGGCCTGGCCGCCGGTGACGGCGCCGAGCGCGCGGACCGGCTCGCGGGCCAGCAGCTCCCACAGGCGCTCCGCGCCGAGTCGCGCGAGCGTGTGCTCGGGAACGACCGAGCCGCGCAGCGCGACGACGTCCTCCGCCGTGTAGCTCCGCTCGATCCCCTGCCAGCGCGAGTCTCCCTGCCAGCGCGACTCGAGCGATTCCACCTCGTTCTGGATCCGACCTTGGCGCTCCATGTCTCTCCTCGGGCTCGATTGGCCGATTTCGGATCCTAGATTAGCGCAAGTCACGGACGCAACCGCCGTTGCGCGGTTACTCGGATCCGGAGAGAAGAGCGGTTAGCGGTAGGAGCGGAACACGACTTCGGCCACGCAGACCGGCTTGTCGCCGCCCTCGCGCTCGATCGTGGCCGTCATCGTCGACTGGCTGCCGCCCTCGATCTCGTCGACGGAGTCGACGCGAAAGGTGCCGCGCACCTTCGAGCCGGAGGGCACCGGCGCCGGGAAGCGGACGCGGTTCAGCCCGTAGTTGATCCCCATCCCGCCCGTCCGGGGCACGACCTCCTCGGACATGACCGGAATCAGCGACAGCGTCAGGTAGCCGTGCGCGATCGTCGTGCCGAACGGTCCGGCCGCCGCCCGCTCGGGGTCGACGTGGATCCACTGCTGGTCGCCGGTCGCGTCTGCGAAGGCCTGGATCTGCTCCTGCGTGATCTCGATCCATGACGAAGGTCCGAACTCCGCGCCGGGTGTTGGCTCCGCGCTCACGACGACAACGCTATCGCGTCTGCGTCCTCGACGAAGGCGAGAAGTTCCGTCACGACTCCCTCGGCACGGCGGCCGAAGGCGAACGTGATGTGGTTCCCCGGAACCTCGACGAGGTGTCCGTGACGGAGCCGCGCGAGCGTCCGGCGCGCCCCGTCCTCGCTCATGATCGGCCCCGAGCCGGGCGGCCCGAACGGATCGATCGTCCGCAGGAGGAGCGTCGGGCACTCGACGGCGGCGGCGACGCCGGCCCAGTCCGGCCCGAACGTCCCCTCGACCGCGAGCCGGATGTGCGCCGGCCGGCAGCGGGGCCGCACCGTCCCGTCCGGCAGATCCTCCACCTCGGCCTCGTAGAACGCGGCCACCCCGTCGTCCCAGCCGTCTCCGGCGAAGTACGGCAGGGCGCGGACGAACTCGAGGTAGGCGCCGCGGGACGGGTACACCTGCTCCAGCCGGGCGAGCGACGGCCCGATCTGGTCAAGGACGGACGGGTCGACCTCGGCGGGGACGTCGAGGACGAGCGCCCGCTCCACCCGTCCCGGCGCGTTCGCGGCAACGTAGAGCGTCAGCAGGCCGCCGAATGAGTGGCCGCCGAGCACGACGCGGTCGAGCTCGAGCGCGTCGAGGGCGCCGAGCAGGTCGGCGGCATGGTCGTCCATCGTGTAGCCGTCATCCGGCGCGTCGCTGAGGCCGCGGCCGCGGAGGTCGAAGGACAGCACGCGCAGACGCGGCGCAAGACCGGCCGCCGCGAGTCCGTCGAAGAAGTGCGCGTTCGCGGAGAGCCCGTGCGTCAGGACGAGCGGCGGCCCGTCGCCTCCGTGGTCGATGATAGTGGAGCCGGATCCCGTTCGCCTCGACGAACCTGCTCTCGCTCATGTCGACTCCAGGTAGTCGTCGCGGATGACCCGCCGCAGCGTCTTGCCCGGCGACGCTGAGCGGGAACTCGTCGCGCACGACGACCTCGCGCACGC
Organism: uncultured Actinomycetes bacterium; assembly: GCA_963816455.1. Taxonomy (GTDB): domain Bacteria; phylum Actinomycetota; class Thermoleophilia; order Gaiellales; family Gaiellaceae; genus Palsa-739. Next base: position 10,062 of record CAWFKM010000003.1, on the reverse strand, counting down.
GCTGATAGCGCGCCTGCACGCGGTCGTTGATCCAGTCGCGCAGCTCCGCCGGGCCGGCCGAGGCTCCGGGCCGCAGCCGCACCGCGGCGACGGGGGTCTCGCCCCAGCGGTCGTCCAGGACGCCGAACACGGCTACGTCGAGCACGTCGGGGTGCTGGATCGCCACCTCTTCGATGTCGCGGGGGAAGACGTTGACGCCGCCGGAGATGATGAGGTCCTTCTTGCGGTCGACGAGATGCAGGAAACCGTCATCGTCCACGTAGCCGAGGTCGCCGCTGTGGACCCAGCCGTCGACGAGCGTCTGCGCGGTGAGATCCGGGCGCGCGTGGTAGCCGGGCATCGTGGTCGGACCTCTGCCGACGATCTCGCCGACCTGCCCCCGCGGCAGCTCGATGCCGTCGGCGTCGACGATGCGGAGCTCATAGAACGGCGGCGGCACCCCGACGGACGCCGTCTTTCGCCCGGCGTCGTCCCGGTCGAGGATCGTGACGAAGCCCTCGGTCACACCGTAGAGCTCGTAGAAACGGCCCGGCAGGCGGCGCATCAGCTCCTGCTTGTGCTCGAGCAGCAACGGCGCGCCGACCGAGCCGACCATCTCGAGGCCGGGCAGATGCGCCTCGTCGAAGTCGTCGTGCTGGAGCAGCGCGACGATCTGTGACGGCACCATCATCACGTGCGTCACGCGCTCGGCGGCGAGCGCGGCGAGCATCGCCTCCGGGTCGAAGGCCGGCATGAGGACGTACGTGCAGCCGAGGTACAGCGCCGGCATCAGCGTGAGGAACGAGCCGTTGAACACGAGCGAGCCGGCATGCAGCGCGACGCTCTCGGGGTGCACGCGGAAGGAGCTTGCGAACCCGGTGCCGTAGGCCTCGCGGATCGCGTGTGTGTGCACGATCCCCTTCGGCTCCCCGGTCGTGCCGGAGCTGTACACGATGTCGAACGGATCGTCCCCAGCGAGCCCGGGCCGCGGAGGAGGCTCCGAGGACGCGGCCGCCGTCAGCACGCGATAGGAGCCCTCGAGGACGAGGATCCGAGTCTCGTCGAGTCCGAGACGCGGGCGGATCACGTCGACCTCGCCGGCGAGGCGCTCCATCGTCACAAGAGCCGAGACGCCGGCATCGAGCAGCAGGTTGAGCAGGCCCTCCGCGCGCAGCAGCGGGCTGAGCGGCACGACGACGACGCCGGTCTTCATGGCGGCGACGTAGAGCTCGACCAGCTCGACCGAGTTGTCGAGCAGGAGCCCGACACGGTCGCCGCGCTCGAGGCCGAGATCGCGGAGAGCGTTCGCGGCGCGGTTCGCGCGCGCATCGAAGTCGGCGTGCGTCAGTCGCTCCTCGCCGAAGACGAGCGCGATGTCGTTCCGCCGGTAGCGCGCGTGCCGCGCCGACAGCGTCTCGAGGCTCACACCGCGTCGCCCCAGCGCACGACGCTCGCAGCCCACGTGTAGCCCGTGCCGGCAGCGAGCAGCAACACGAGCTCGCCGTCGTGCAGCTCGCCCGCCCGCGCCGCGCGGTCGAGCGCGAGCAGCGGGTCGACGCCGCTCATGTGCCCGGTGTCGTCGAGATATGCAGCGCGATCCTCGTCCAGCCCGAGCCGAGCCACGAGCGCGCGATGCATCGACGGTTTCATGTGGATGCCGCAGAGGTAGCCGACGTCCGCCATCGTCGCGCCGCTGCGCTCGACGGCGCCTTCGGCCGCGGAGACGAAGTTGGCGAGGCTGACCCGGTCGAGGCCGTCTTTCATCGCCGCGGGATCCTCGACGTCGAGGAACCGGTAGCCGCCGTTCGGCGAGACGCTGCCGCCGGCGGGCACCTTCACCTGCAGCGCAAACGACCCGTCCGTCAGACCGTGGCAGCCGAGCAACTCGCTGCGGCCGCCGTCCTTGACGAGCAGCCCGGCGACGGCGCCGTCACCGAAGTTGAACATGAAGCGCGAGCGCTCGTTGGCGTAGTCGAGGAGATACGACTCGCGGCAGGCTGCGACGACGAGCACGGTACGCAGCTCGTCTTCGGCGAGCAGCATGTCGCGCGCCATCCGCAACGCCACGGGCGTGCCGCACGAAACGTTGTCGTACTCGACGGCGTACGCGCGCGACGCGCCGATCCGGTGTGCGATCCACGGCGCCGCCTGCCAGACGCCGTAGTCCTTCCACATCGAGCCGTAGTACATGACGACGTCGATCTCGCCGGGGTCGACGCCGCTCTCGGCCAGCAGAGCCTCGGCCGCCCGCACCGAGAGGTCGCTCACGTGCTCGTCCGCGGCTGCGATGTGCTTTCCCCGGAGCCCGAACTTCTCGACGATCACCGGCTCCGGAATCCCACTCAGTTCGGCCACCTCCGCGGCGGCCATCCAGCGTTCCGGGAGATAGGCCGCTGTGGCGGCGAGCGAGACGTGCGTCACAGCGGCGACTCCAGGATCCGCGCCACGATGCGGGTGAGCTCGGCGGTCACCTTCCGGGGGACCTCACCGTCGCCCCAGACGATCCAGCGCATGCCGACGGCCTCGCCGATCGCCATCAGCACCCACGCCGTCACCTCGGGATCGATGTCGCCGGCCCCGCCCTCGGCGATCGCGTCCCGCAGTGCCTTCGCGTAGCCGGCGAAGATGCGCTCGTAGTGGTAGCGAAAGATGTCGGGCGAGACGAAGCCCGCCTGGCGGATGATGCTGTACAGCTCCGGGTGGGCGCTCACGAACGCGAAGTAGCCCTGGAAGCCGAGCAGCTCGGCCTCGAGCCTCGTCTTCCCTTTCGCCGCGGCCTGTCCCGTCGCGACGCGGATGCGGCCGTTCAGGTCTCGCACGAGCTCGTCGAAGATGTCCTTCTTCGACGCGAAGTAGAGGTAGAACGTGCCCTGGGCGACGCCCGCCTCCTCGGTGATCTTCACGATCGACGCGTCGTAGAAGCCGAGCTCGCCGAAGACGTGCTCGGCCGCCTCGAGCAGGCGCCCCCTCGTCTCCACTCCCTTCCTCGAGAGAGCGCGGCCGCTCACGCCGGTGACCTCGCTCACGGCGCGACCTCCGTTCCGCGCAGTTCCTGCTTCTGCACCTTGCCCATGCCGTTGCGCGGAATCTCGCCGATGAACTGGACCGACGTCGGCACCTTGAAGCGCGCGAGCCGCCCGCCGCACCACTCGAGAAGCTCCTCGCCGGAGACACCGTCGGCGACGACGAACGCGACGCCAACCTCGCCCCAACGGTCGTCCGGCACGCCGACGACGGCCGCGTCGACGACGCGCGGGTGCTCGTGGAGGACAGCCTCGACCTCGGCCGGGTAGACGTTCTCGCCGCCCGAGATGTACATGTCCTTCAGCCGTCCCTTGATCCGGTAGAAGCCGTCCTCGTCGCGCTCGGCGATGTCGCCGGTTCGCAGCCAGCCGTCCTCCGTGAACGCCAGCGCGGTCGCGTCGGGATTGCGCCAGTAGCCGGGAAAGACGTTCGGGCCGCGCACCTGGAGCTCCTCCTCGTCCGAGAGCCGCACCTCGACGAAGGAGTACGGCTTGCCGGCATACCCGAGCCTCCGCGCCGCGTCCTCCGGCGGCAGGCAGAGCACGTTGGGCGCCGCCTCCGTGAGCCCGTAGCCCTGGACGATCGCGACACCGCGCGCGCCCCAGGTCTCCAGGAGCGCCTCCGGCATCGGCGCGCCGCCGACGACCGCGCGGCGCAGGCTCGACAGGTCCGCGGTGGCGAAGCCCGGCTCCTGCGCGATGAAGAGATACGTCGCGGGAACGCCCATCATCGTCGTCACGCGCTTCTCCTCGATCAGGCGCAGGGCGCGCCCGGGATCGAACTGGCGCTCGAGGACGACGGTCGCGCCCTTCCACCACGCGAGCAGCGCCTGCACGTTCCAGCCGCCGACGTGGAACTGCGGCAGCACCTGGAGCACGACGTCGTCCTGTGAGATCCCCGTCGTCAGGTCGAAGCCGAGGTTCGTCCAGAAGCAGTTCGCATGCGTCAGCAGCGCGCCCTTCGGCCTGCCGGTCGTGCCGGACGTGTACACGAGCAGCAGACCGTCCTCGTCCGCGACGGCCACGTCCGGGGTCTGACCCCGGGACCCGGCTCGGCCAGCCGTTCGAACGGCCAACCGCAACGCCGGGCAAGCTCCTCGTGCTCGTCGTCGACGAGGACGAGGGACGGCTCGGCGTCGTCGAGCTGGTACCGCAACTCGGCCGGCGAGAGCCGCCACGACAGCGGCAACAGGATCAGCCCGGCCTTGGCGCAGGCGAAGAACACGGCGACGTGCTCCGGCGTGCTCCCGGTCAGCGTTGCGACACGGTCGCCGCGTCCCAGTCCGCGCTCGAGGAACGCCGCGGCGAACCGGTCGGAGACGTCGTCGAGCTCGGCGGACGTGACGAGCCGCCCGTCGTCGTCGATCGCGACGCGGTCCGGCGTCAAGCGCGCGCGGTCGCGGATCCAGCGTCCGATCACATGCGTACCGGTCACCGCAGGAACTCCATCACGAGCTCGGCGAACTCGCTGGGCCGGTTCCAGAAGAACAGGTGCCCTCCCGCGACGACCCGCAGCTGCGCGCCGGGGATCCTCTCCGCCAGCAGCGGCGCGTTGCGCGGATCGACGACAACGTCTCCCTCGCCCTGCACGACGAGCGTCGGCAGGTCGATCGACGGCAGCTCGTCCCAGACGTCGAAGGTGGCCCAGATGCCGGCCTGCGCCGCCCAGCCGGCCGGATCGGGCGGGTTCGCCGTCCGCAGCTCGACGAGTCTGCTCGACGATCACCGTATCCGGCTCCGGCTCGAGCGCGTTCTCGATGAACCGGCGCAGCGCGACCGCCGGCTCGAGCGTCGCCGCCTCCGCCATCAGCTGCATCGTCTGCGCCGGAATCGGATGCATGTTCGTCATGCCCGACATCGTCGCGACGAGGACGAGCTTGTCCAGACGCTCCGCGTGACGCAACGCAAGCTCCTGCGCGACCGCGCCGCCGAGGCTCGCGCCGAGCACGTGCGCGCGCTCGACGCCTGCCGCGTCGAGAACCGTGAGAGCGTCGCCGGCCATCTCCGCCGCCTTGTACGGGCCGGGCGGCCTGTCGCTGTCGCCGATCCCGCGGTTGTCGAAGACGAGGACGCGATGGCGCTGCGCCAGCAGCGGCACGATGGGCTGCCACCCCCAGCGACCGTAGCCGAGACCCTGGACGAGCAGGAGCGGCGGGCCGTCCCCATGCTCCTCCCACGCGATGCGCACGCCGTGAGAGTCGGCGATCATGCGGTCTCCTGCGGCTCGGGCGCGCCGCCCTCGGAGCCGCCCGGACGGACCGCCTCCTCGAGGCGTCGCAGCCCGGTCGGCCGGCCGCGGCTCACGAGCCCCGCCAGCCCGCCGGGGAAGAAGACGACGATGAGGATGAAGATCACGCCGAGCAGGAAGAGCGGTTGCTCGAGTGGCGTCCGCAGGACGTGTGGGAGGCCCTCGACGGCAGACGAGCTCCCGATCGCGGTCAGGCGGTCGTTGAGGTACGTGTAGAGGATGCCGCCGAGCACGGCGCCCCAGCGCGACCCCGCGCCGCCGATCACCACCATCAGCAGCAGCGTCAGCGTGAACGTCGGCTGCGTGACGCCCAGCGTCGAGCCGCTGTAGAGCACCATGTAGACGATGCCGCCGACGGCCGCGAGCGTCGACGAGAGCACGAACGACTGGAGCTTGTAGGTGCGGGGACGCATGCCGAGCACCTCGACGCGCTGCTCGTTCTCGCGGATCGCCTGCCAGACGCGCCCCGGCGACGACTCGACCGCCCAGCGGACGGCGAAGAACACGAAGCGCGAGGAATGCGAGCGCCAGCCAGTACAGGTTCTTCGTGTTGACGATGCCGACGAAGGCCTGCGGCAGCTTCGTGTAGTCGGCGCCGAGGCCCTCCTCGCCGTGTGTCCAGTGGTGCGGGTCCTTGAGCGCGAGCACCGCGCCCGCCTGCGCGAACGCGAGCGTGACCATCGCGAACGCGATCCCCGTAACCCGCAGGCTGACGAAGCCGAGCACGGTGGCGACGACGAACGAGACGACGACGGTGAAGACGACCGACGGCCAGAAGCTCCAGTGCCAGTCGGTGATCGCGATGTTCGACAGGTAGACGCCGAGCGCGATGTAGAGCGCGTGGCCGAACGACAGCAGGCCGGTGTAGCCGAACTGGAGGTCGTAGGTGAGAGCGAACGCGCCGAAGACGAGGCAGGAGGCGAGCAGCGCAAGCGTTCCCGGCGAGGCAGAGCGGCTGATCGAACAGCTTCGGGATCGAGACGTGGAGCGCGGGCACGAACGCGAGCGCGCCGAATACGGCGAGCGGCCAGATCCAGTCGCCGAGGAGGCGGCGACGCGTCATGCGCGCCCACCGACGACCGCACCCGCAAAGCCGCGCGGGCGCGCAAGGAGCACGACGCCGAGCAGCAGGACGGCGACGAGGTCGCCCATCCCGGCCGAGCCGTAGTAGTTCGTGTACTGCTGGACGAGGGCGACGACGACGGCCGCGACCGCGGAGCCGCCGATCGAGCCGAGGCCGCCGATCACGACCACGATGAACGCGAAGATCAGAAGGCTCGTCCCCTGCTCGGGCGAGACGTCGTTGAAGTACACGCCGCTGAGCACTCCGGCGATGGCCGCTGCGACCCCGCCGATGGCGAACACGAGTGTGAAGGCCTTGCGCACGTCGATGCCGAGTGCCTGCACCATCGCGCGGTTCTCGACGCCGGCGCGGATGATGAGGCCGTAGCGCGTGCGCCGTAGGAAGAGCTGGAGGAGCACCAGCACCGCGCCCGCGACAAGGATCTCGACCCAGCGGTCGTTCGGGATCTGCGCGCCGCCGACGTCGGTTGTCTGGTGCAGCCACGGCGGTACGTCGAACGGCTTCGGGTCGGGTCCCCAGACGCCGATGACGAGCGCGACGAAGGCGAACTGGAACCCCACGGTGACGAGGACCTGCTCGATGTGCCGCGAGTAGAGCGGGCGGATGAGGACGAGCTCGACGAGCGCGGCGACGATCCCGCCCATGACGAGCCCGAAGAGCGCGCTCGCCAGGAAGCGCCACAAGGACGAGTCGATGCCGTCGAAGAGATTCGTCGAGGCCCACCACGTCCCGTAGCTGCCGACGGTGATGAACGCGCCGTGGGCGAAGTTGAGGACTCCCATCAGCCCGTAGATGAGCGAGAGCCCGGACGCGATCAGGAAGTACATCGCGCCGAGGCCGAGGCCGGTGATCGTCAGCAGCAGAAACGTGCTCATGCGGCCCCCACGCTCAGCAGCTTCTTGACGAGCTGTGGTTGTGCGAGCAACTCCTTCGCGTCGCCGGTGTACACGACGCGGCCCTGGTCGAGCACGACCGCGTCGCGGGCGATGCGGCGCACGACCCCGAGGTTCTGCTCGACGAGCAGCACCGTCGTCAGCTCCGCGAGCCGCTCGAGCACGCGCGCGACGTCGGCGACGAGCGCGGGCGCGAGGCCCTTCGTCGGCTCGTCGACCAGGAGCATGCGGTTGTCGTTCAGCAGCGCCCGCGCGATCGCGACCATCTGCTGCTGCCCGCCCGAGAGCGTGCCCGCCCGCTGGCCCGCGCGCTGCTCGAGCTCGGGGAAGAGCTCGTACGACGAGGTCGTAGCGCGGCTCGGCGTCGCGCTCGGCGAGGCGGAGGTTCTCGGCGACGGTGAGGCCCGTGAAGACGTCGCGGTCCTCGGGCACGTAGCCGATGCGCCGGCGGACGATCTGGTGCGTCGACTTGCCGATCAGCTCCTCGTCCGCGAACCGGATGGAGCCGTGGGCGCCGACGAGGCCGAGAATCGCGCGGAGCGTGGTCGTCTTGCCGACGCCGTTGCGGCCGAGGAGCGCCGTCACCCCGCCTTCCGCCACGTCGAAGGAGAGGTCCTGCAGAATGTGCGACTGCCCGTAGTAGACCTGCAGGTTGCTGACGCTGAGGAGGTTCCTCGTTGCGACCGTCCCCGCTGCCGGCTCCGTCGAGCCTACGCCGGTTGCGCTCACAGCTCCTCCCCGAGGTACGCGGACTGCACGGTCTCGTTCGCCATCACCGCAGCGGGCGTGTCGCATGCGAGCAGCGCGCCGAGGTGCATCACGGCGATCCGCTGGGCGATCCCGGTGACGACGTCGATGTGGTGCTCGACCATCAGCACCGTCTTCCGCTCCTGCTCGTGAACCGACCGGATCAGGTCGACGAGTTCGGGGACGTTCTCCGCGGAGACGCCGGCCATCGGCTCGTCGAGCAGGAACACAGGCTTGTCGGCGGCGAGCAGCATCGCGAGCTCGAGGCGCCGCTTGTCGCCGTGCGAGAGCGCCCCCGCCCGGGCGAGGGACTTGGGCTCGAGACCGACGCGCGCGATCGCGGCGCGCGATCGCTCCAGCGCGGGCTTGACGCTCGCAGCCCTCCGCCAGAGCCTGAGCGTCCCGCCGATCGACGCCTCGGCCGCGAGCCGGACGTTCTCCGCCACGGTCAAGAGGGGAAAGACGCTCGAGACCTGAAACGTGCGCCCTAGCCCCTCGCGCGTACGCAGGAAGGTCGCCTGGCGGGTGATGTCCTTTCCGGCCAGGTGGATCGAGCCCGCGGTCGGCCGGTAAAGGCCGGACAGCAGGTTGAACAGCGACGTCTTGCCGGCGCCGTTCGGGCCGATGATCCCGAGCAACTCGCCCTCGGCAACCTCGAGGCTGACATCGGCGACGATTCGTGCGCCGCCGATGTCGAGCCCGAGGTTGCGCGTGGCGAGGATCGGAGAGCTCAACCGACCCGTTACTTGAACGGCGTGACCGGAGGCTGGACGTTGCCCGGCGAGACGGTCTTCACGACCTTGACGCCGAAGTGGCCGCCGGCGCCGGGAACGAGCTGCACCTGGAACATCGGCTGCAGCATCGCATGGTCCTGCGGGCGGATCCGCTGCTTGCCCTTGGGCGCAAGGAACTGCCAGCCCTCGAGCGCGGAGATCTGCTTCGCGGTGTCCGTACCGCCCTTCGCGACCGCGCGGCAGATCATCTGCGCGGTCACGAAGCCGTCGGGTGTGAACAGGTCGGGCACCGTGTGGCGGTTCTTCGCCATCCACTTGACGAGCCACGTGTTGACCGCGTTGTGCGGCGCCCGGTAGACGTAGTGCGAGAGCAGCGTCACTCCCGGGACGAGCGGGCCGAGTGCGTCGTAGCTCGCCCGGTTCGCGAGGCCCGTGACGAGCGTCAGCTGCTTCGCAACGCCCTGCTGCTGCAGCGACTGCCACATCGCCGCCGAGTTGGTCGTGTTCGCCCAGGCGACGAAGGCCGCGTCGGCGCCGGAGTTCTTCAGCTGCTGCGCGTACGGCGTCAAGTCCGCGGCGCCGAACGGCGAGAGGATCTTCGACACCGTCACTCCCTTGCCGCCGAAGATCAGCTGGACGGCGGCGACGTTGCCGGCGCCGAACGCCGTGTCTTCGGCGAAGACGACGATCTTCTTGCCGGTCGACTTGGGCGGGAAGATGTTCGAGGCGTCGAGCACGTCCTGCAGCGTCTGCCGGCCGGCGCGGAACGTGTTCCGGTTGAGCCCGGTGATCGCGTCGGCGGCCGCCGCGCCCGAGATGTAGAGCACGTTGTTCTGCGCGGCCAGGGGGCCGAGCTGGAGCGCGATCCCCGACGAGCCGGTGCCCGCGACGATCTTCACGCCCTGGCCGACCTCGTTCTTGAAGGCGTTGATCGCCGTGGCCGGATCGGTTGCGTCGTCGATGTAGGTTGGCTTGATCGTGTAGCCGCCGCACTTGCCGCTCGTGTAGGCGAGACCTGCCTGGAAGCCGTCGAGCTCTTCCTGGCCGAAGGCGGCGAGGCCGCCGGTCTTCGGGTAGATGAAGGCGACGTTGACCGACTTCGAGGCCGCGCCGCCGGCGTCGACCCGCGCCGCCGCCGTGCCGGCGAGCGCCGCGGTGACAAGCACCGTCGCCGCGAGCAGCGAGGCGCCGCGCGTCCAGCGATGTGACATGTGAGCCCTCCAGGTGCGCGAGATGGTGCCAAACTGACACCCGATTCAGGTGTCAATTTATGAACCCCGGCACGGCCCGTGTCAAGACCCGCCGGGTCGGGCTCGGTCGATCGTTGGTGGATTCCGCGGGCTCGGGAGTGCTA
>CAWFKM010000002.1:0-18629 GCA_963816455.1 uncultured Actinomycetes bacterium | reverse complement strand
AGCTCGACGCCGCAGCCGATCCGAACCCGCTCGACTGCAACGACCACGGGACGCACACCGCCGGCACGATGGCGGGCTTCGGCGTCCTCGCGAACGGGCACACGTACGCCGGCCCGTACAACGCGACGACGGTCTCCGGGAACACGTGGCTCGTCGGCCCGGGCGTCGCGCCCAAGGCCGACATCTACGCGCTCAAGGTTTTCGGTTGCGCCGGTGGGACGAACCTCGTGATCGACGCGATCGAATGGGCCGTCGACCACAACATGGACGTCATCAACATGTCGCTCGGCTCGCCGTTCGGCAGCGCCGACTCCCCCGACGCCGAGGCAGCCGAGAACGCGGCGCATGACGGCGTGATCGTCGTGACGTCGTCCGGCAACGAGGGCGACAGCCCGTACATGACGAGCACGCCCGGCACGGGCAACGACGTGATCAGCGTCGCAGCGAACGATCCGGCGGCGAGCACCCCGACCGCGATCATGAGCCTCTCGACGGGGGACACGGTCACCGCGATCAACGCCAACGGCTTCACGCCGCTGCCGAGCGGGCCGCTCAACGTCCGCGTGATCGCCGCGGCAGGCGGCGGGGTCAGCCTCGGCTGCAGCGTCGCCGACGACACCGCGGCGGGCCCCATCGCACCGGACACGCTCATCGTCGTGAAGCGCGGGACGTGTGCCCGCGTTGCAAAGGCGATCTACGGCCAGCAGGCCGGCGCAGCAGCAGTGCTGATGCTCAACGACCGCCCCGGCCTGCCTCCGTACGAAGGGCCGATCGCGTTCAACCCGGATACCGGAGCCTCGTACACGGTCACGATTCCATTCCTCGGCTTGGCGCCGAACGACGCGTCCCTCGTCATCGGAGCTGACGGCGGCACGACGACACTCGCGGCAAGCACGCAGGCCAACCCCGGGTTCGAGACGCTCGCGAGCTTCTCGTCGCAGGGCCCGCGGTCCGGCGACAGCTTCCTGAAGCCGAACATCACCGCACCGGGCGTGGGCATCTTCTCGGCCGGGATGGGCACGGGCATCGGCCCGCTGAACGACTCCGGCACGTCGATGGCGGCTCCGCACGTCACGGGAACCGCCGCGCTCGTGAAGCAGGCGCATCCGGACTGGCGGAAGGTGAAGTACTGGGACGCGGCGATCGAGAACACCGCCGATCCGTCGGGCGTGGCGGACTACACGACCCGCGGAGCCGGAACGGGCCTCGTCCAGGCGCTTCCCGCCGTGCAGACGCAGGTCGTCGCGATCGGCGACAAGGACATGGGCGTGCTGAACTACGGCTTCAACGAGCTCACGCGCGACTTCAACGACACCGACGTCGTCCACCTCCGGAACTTCGGAAACGCGTGGGCCACGTTCAACGTCGCCGACACGCCTTCGCTCAGCCAGGGCAGCCCGCACTCGGTCTCCGTCTACGGGTCGACCGTGTCGGTCCCGCCGCGCAGCAGCCGTGACGTCGTGGTCAAGCTCTCGGTACCGGCCGCAACGGCCGGCGGCGCGAGCTTCCCGGGCGATCCGAGCTTCCCGTTCAACGATGTCGCCGGCGTCCTGACGTTCTCGCCGGTCGGCTCCAGCAACAACGGAGTCACCTTGCGCGTGCCGTACTACATGGTGCCGCAGGCGGTCTCGAACGTCGACACGCGCGTGGAGACCACGCGTGCCAGCAAGAAGATTCCAACGACGACGACGACCGCGACCTCGACGAACTACCGCGGCGCGGCCGTCGGCAGCACCTGGTGGTTCGACTGGGGGATCAAGGACAAGCGCGATCACGGCCTGCACTCGAACGACATCCAGGCCGTCGGCGCAACCGTCTATCCGGGCGCGAGCTCCGGAGGCCAGGATCTCCTCTACTTCGCGATCAGCACGAACCACCGCTGGTCGAATGCCGCGCAGAACGTCTTCGACGTGTTCGTCGACGTGAACGGCGACGGCACGCCGGACTTCCAGATCCAGGCGGGCGATGAAGGAGCGCTGCTCGGACAGGACTTCAACGGCGTCATGGACGTCGCGGTCGCTGATCTCGCCACCGGAGACGGCTTCATCGACTACACCGCGATCGGGGCGACGGACAGCAACACAATCATGCTGCCGGTCGACTCGGAGGCGCTCTGCAGCGCGTCGTACGGGGTGGACGGCCCGTGCTACGGCGGACGCTTCACGTACACCGCGGACGCAGCCAGCTGGACGGACGGGACGGTCGACACGACTGACATGACGGGGTCGTTCAACCCGACCTCGCCCGCCGTGAACAGCGGAATGTTCGACCAGATCGCTCCGAACGGGTCGGTCTCCGAGGCGCTGACCGTCAATCCCGCCGAGCAGGCGATCGCGCCGTCGCTCGGCTGGCTGGTCATCAGCCAGGAGAACAAGAGCCGCGAGGAGTCGCAGCTCATCCCCGTGGGCAACGTGTCGCACCACGACCACTAGCGGCGGGCACGTAACGAACGTCGAAAGGGCCGCCTCCGGGCGGCCCTTTCTGTTGGTTCCCACTTGCAACCGGTGAGCCCGAGGATCAGGATCGGGCCGCACACAGAGTGGCGGTCGTCGGCACTCTCGGAGGAGGGGGAATACATGCACGGACGGACTTTGAGGCCCCGCGCGAGGCGTGGGCTCATCGCGCTCGTCGTCGCCGCCGCGGTGATCGCGGCCGTCGGGGCCAGCGCCCATCACGCGAGCGCGGTGGCCGTGGGTCACATGACCGCAGCGGTTCAGTCGGGGCCGAAGCAGGTGCTCGTCGGGCCGGTCACCGATCCGTCGGCGCAGCCCGGTCCGCTTCGCAGCTGCCAGAAGCGGTTTGTGCCCACGGCGGTCGAGCCGCTCGGGGCCTGTTACGGGCCGGACCAGATCCGCAACGCCTACGGGTTCCAGACACTCCTTAACCACGGAGTCACCGGAGCCGGCCGGACGATCGTGATCATCGACGCCTACGGCAGCGACACGATCGTGGAGGATCTCGCCGGCTTCGACACCTACTTCGGGATCCCGGCCTCGACGTTGAACATCATCCAGCCGGACGGACCGCCGTCCGCGACCACGCCGGGGAATCTCTTCGGCTGGAAGGGCGAAACGACGCTCGATGTCGAGTGGGCACACGCAATCGCCCCCGGCGCGACGATTGACCTCGTCGTCGCAAAGTCGAACAACGACGACGACATCTTCAGCGCGCAGAAGTACGTCTCCGACCACAACCTCGGCGACGTCGTCTCGCAGAGCTTCGGTGAGGCCGAGCAGTGCGTGGATCCGAAGCTGCTCGACAAGACGCACCGGCTCTTCCAGCGGATGGCGGGCCAGGGGATGACGGTCTTCGCGTCGACCGGCGACCAGGGCTCGGCCCAGTTCACGTGTGACGGGAGCGCGTACTTCAAGGCCGTCAGCTCGCCTGCGAGCGACCCGAACGTGACCGCTGTCGGCGGCACGACCCTCGTTGCGACGCCGGCGACCGCGAATGCGGACGGCTCGATCGCGTCCGTCGGCGGCGTGTACCAGTCCGAGAGCGTGTGGAACGAATCCGCGACCTTCGGCGACGCGGTCGCCGGCGGCGGCGGCGTCAGCGTCATCTACAAGAAGCCGGCGTACCAGTTCCTCGTTCCGGCCATCCGGAGCTCGAACATGCGCTGGATCCCCGACATCTCGTACAACGCCGCTGTCAACGGCGGCGTCCTCGCTTACTACACGTGCGAAGTTGTCGACCCGAGCTGCGGCTTCGACGGTCCGGTGTTCTTCCGCTTCGGCGGCACGAGCGCCGGGTCGCCGCAGTGGGCCGGTCTGGTCGCACTGACCGACCAGCTCGCGCACGGTCGTGTCGGCGAGATCAACTCGGAGCTGTACCTCGCCGGGGCGACCGGGTTCGCGCCGAAGCTGTTCCACGACGTCACGGTCGGGACGAACGCGATTCCGGACCTGACGCCGTCCCTCGGCGCGCCGTTCGGCACGCCGATCAGCGGCTACGCGGCCGCTCCGGGCTGGGACGCGTCGACGGGCCTCGGCTCGCCGAAGGCCGACGCGCTCGTGCCGGCGCTCGTTGCGTCGAAGTTCCTGCCGTAGACGAGTCGCAGTACCGGTTCTAGGGAAGGGCCGCCTCCGGGCGGCCCTTCTCACCTACCCTTCGGTCGTGGCTGTTTGGTTGGCCGTAGCCGTCACAGGCCTGTTCGGAACGGTCGTCAGGTCCCCGACGATGCCGGTCTGCATGGTCGGTAAGCCGTGCTCGAAGCCGGCCGCCGGCGTGACGCTGACGTTCACGCGCAGGGGCTCTCCCGCGCGTCACGTCGTCACCAAGAGTGACGGCACGTATCGCATCGTGCTCGCGCCGGGGCACTACACGGTTCGCGTGGTCCCGCGGTCGCGCATCGAGCGCCTGTCGCCGGCCACGGTCGTCGTGCCCGCCGGTGCTTTCGCGCGGCAGCGCTTCGTGATCGACACGGGCATCCGCTAGCTGCCGGTTGCAATCTCGTCCCGGGTGTCCGACGATGGAGGGGCGGAAAGCCGGGGCGCGCGGCCGCCCTCGAACGGAGTGAAGGGGGAACATGATGGAGAGGCACACACGCAGGCCGTGGCTTGCGCTCGTTGTGGTCGCAGTTGTCGGCGCCGCGCTGGCGATTCTCATGGCGTCGGCGGGGGGTCACGCGAACGCGTCGACGCATGCCGTGACGCCGATGGCCTCGATTGGCCATGACTGGGCCGTCGTCGGAGCGGTCGATCCGACGTCGCAGGCCGGGCCGCTTCTGGGCTGCCAAAAACGGCTGACGCCGAGCGCGGCGGGATCCTGCTACGGGCCGGACCAGATCCGTACCGCGTACGGCTTCCAGTCGTTGCTGAACCAGGGCATCGACGGGACCGGCCGCACGATCGTCATCATCGATGCGTACGGCAGCTCGACACTGGCGGCGGACACGAGTCTGTTCAACGCCTACATGGGTCTACCGGCGACGAACCTGAGCGTGATCTATCCGGACGGGCCGCCGTTGCCGACCGATCCGAACAACGCGTTCGGCTGGGCGGCGGAGACGACGCTCGACGTCACATGGGCGCACGCCATCGCGCCCGGGGCAAAGATCGACCTCGTCGTCGCGAAGTCGAACAACGACTCCGACATCCTCAGCGCGACGCAGTACGTCGCCGATCACAATCTCGGCGACACCGTCTCGCAGAGCTTCGGCGAGGCGGAGCAGTGCATGGGGTCGGCTCTGCTCGCGCAGCAGCACACGGTGTTCTCAAAGCTCGCGAATGAGAGCATCACGCTGTTCGCGTCCTCGGGTGACCAGGGCGCGGCGCTTCCGAGCTGCGACGGACTGTCGTACATGAAGGCCGCGAGCACTCCGGCCACGGATCCGCTCGTGACGGCGGTCGGCGGCACGCAGCTGATCGCACAGCCCGCGACGAGCCTCACCGACCTCGGCGGTACCTGGATCAACGAGGTGACGTGGAACGAGGGCGTCGGCGCGGCGACCGGCGGCGGGATCAGCACCGTCTACGGCCGGCCCGACTACCAGGCGCCGATCGTGAAGGACTCGAAGATGCGCGAGATCCCCGACGTCGCGTACAACGCAGCGGTGAACGGCGGTGTTCTCGCCGTGCTGACGTGCCCGGCATTCGTGTGCGGGACCGCCGGCCAGTTCTTCTTCCGCTTCGGCGGGACGAGCGCCGGCTCGCCGCAGTGGGCAGCGCTCACCGCACTCGTCGACCAGATGGCCGGCGGCCGCGTGGGCGACATCAACAAGACGCTCTACCACCTGGGCAAGAAGAGCCAGGGCTCGTACTTCCACGACATCACCGTCGGGAACAACAGCGTCGCGGCGGACCCGAGTACTCCCGGAACCCCGATCACGGGCTTCTCGGCCATCTCCGGCTGGGACGCCGCGACCGGCTGGGGCTCCCCGATCGCCAACACGCTCGTGCCGGCGATCGCAAAGCCCGGCAACGGCTAGGCAGTCGTACCGAAACGGCGAAGGGGCCGCCTCCGGGCGGCCCTTTCTCGTTCGAGCGGTATAGCTCGCCGTGCCGCCTGCCGATACCCGGAGCGTGGCGCAAACCTCCTCCAATGCGGTGGCGGCGGTGTTCGAGGCGGGGCGGCAGCATGGCGCCGAAGGCCGCTTCGAGGAAGCCGTCGAGGTCTTCGACGATCTCCTCGCGCAGTTCGGCCTCTCGAGCGAGCCCGAGCTCGCCGTCTGGGTCGCAGAGGCGCTGATCTGCAAGAGCTCGGCTCTCCGCGAGCTTCAGCGGCACGAGGAGTCGGTTGCGGTTGCGGACGGCGTCGTCGTCCGCTTCGCCGACGCGGACGAGCCCGAGCTGCGCGTCCGGGTTGCGCGCGCGCTCGTCGACCAGGCTTCGACACTGCAGGAGCTGAACCGTCCCGAGGAGGCTGTCGGCGCACTCGACGATCTCGTCGAGCGCTTCGGCCAGACGACCGACGCGGAGCTTCGCGCACACGTCGTCCACGCGTTCTTCGCCAAGGCGATGCTCCTCGACCGGCTCGGCCGCGTCGACGAGGCGGTTGCCGCCTACGACGACGCACTGGCGTACACGTACGGCGAGACCGACCCGACGCTCCGCCTCGTCCCCGGCGGTGCGCTGCTCCTGAAGGGCCTGATGCTCGGCCGCACGAGCCGCGCGGAGGAAGCGGTCGAGGCATTCGACGACCTCGCCGACCGCTGCGGCGACGCGGACGATCCCGAGCTTCGCGAGCTCGTCGCGAACGGCCTCGTGAACAAGGGGCTCGCGCTCCGTGAGCTGAGCCGCCTCGACGAGTCGCTCGAAGCCTACGACGAGGTGCTCGTGCGCTTCGGCGACGCCGACGAGCTCGCGCTGCGCGAGTACGTCGCAGGCGCGCTGCTCGAGAAGGGCATCGTCCTCTCGATGCTGCACCGCGACGCCGAGGCGGCGACGGCGTACGACGACATCATCGAGCGGTACGACGCAGCGGAAGAGCCGACGCTCGCCCAGCGCGTCGAGCAGGCGCGCCTCAGCCTGCGCGTCGTACTCGGCGGCTAGTACGCGACCGCGCCGCGGCCGGTCTCGGCCGCGTGGCGCTGCTCGTCGGCGCGGTAGCTCGAGCGGACGAGCGGGCCGGCGAAGACGGAGCCGAAACCGAGCGCCTCGCCCTGCTCGCGCAGCCAGCGGAACTCGTCCGGATGAACCCAGCGGTCGATCTCCGCGTGCTTCGAGCTCGGCTGGAGATACTGGCCGATCGTGACGACGTCGACGCCGTTCGCGCGGAGGTCGCGCATCGTCTCGACGATCTCGTCGTTCGTCTCGCCGAGCCCGACGATGATCCCCGACTTCGTCAGCACGTTGTAGTCGGCGAGCTCCTTCGCGCGGCGCAGCAGCCATAGCGCCTTGTCGTAGCTCGCCTTCGCGCCGCGCATCCGCGCGTGCAGCCGGCGGACGGTCTCGATGTTGTGGTTGAAGACCTCCGGGCGCGCGGCGAGCACCGTCGCGAGCGCCTCCTCCTCGACCCCGAGGAAGTCCGGCGTCAGCACCTCGACGGACGCGTCCGGCAGCTTCGCCTTCAGCGCGCGGATCGTCGCGGCGTAGTGCGCGGCGCCGCGGTCGGGGACGTCGTCGCGGTCGACCGACGTCACAACGACGTGCTTCAGCTCCATCTGCGACGCGGCCTGAGCGACGCGGAGCGGCTCGAGCGGGTCGGGCTCCGCCTCCGGCCGGCCGGACTTCACGTAGCAGTAGCGGCAGGCGCGGGTGCACGTGTCGCCGAGGATCTGGAAGGTCGCGGTGCCGCGGCCCCAGCACTCGGAGATGTTCGGGCACCGCGCTTCCTCGCAGATCGTGTTCAGCTGGAGCCCGTGGACGAGCTTCTGGACGTCGAAGTAGCGGCCGTCCCGCGACGGCGCGCGCACCTTCATCCACTCGGGCCGGCGGGGCCGCTCGGCGACCGGAAGCGAGGTCTCCATCCGATCCAGTTTAGTTAGGCCGGAGCGAAATCTGACCGGACCCGGACGACTAGCCGATCGGCTAGTTTCGCGTCGCGCGTCCTTGCGCGGCGTTACGTGACGTTACGCTCGAAGTCACGTGGCGACCATCTCGCCCCACTCTGCGCAGATCGCACCGTCCAGCGGCTACGAAGCGACCTCGGTCGCCGTCGAGGTCTGCACCGTCGTTCGGTGGCGTGGCTACGTCAGTTCGGCCTTCTACGCCGTTCGTTCGGCGGATAAGGCGACGATCGCTGCCTCTGAGACTTTCCGTTGGCGAGGGCCGGCGGCTCCACCGGATGCCGGCGCTCCGCGTGCTGCATACGACGCACTGAGAGCCCAGCTCCTGACGTTCGGCTGGCACGATGCCGGCTGCGCGGGTGCGTGGTTCGAGCATCGGTTTGAGCGCCGGGTCGAGTATTCGGTCGCGCCTGTCGCACCGCCGCCGCCGGTCCCGAGAGTAGCGTCGCAAGTGACTCCGACGGCTTCCTTCTCGGTTGCTGCCCCGGAGTGGGCGCCCGCTCTACCGGCTCGAGACGAGATCCGGGCAGAGCGTACCGAGGCAGCGGCGCCGTTTGAAACCACCATCCCGTCGTCGGAGGCCCCGCGATCCGATCGCTCGCGTTCTCGCGCGCGGACGATTCTCATCGTTGCGCTCATGGCTCTGGTACTGGCCGTGGCAGGCGCCGGGGCAGCTTTCGAGACTGGTCTGGTCGCTAACGCTTCGCGTGACGCTGCAACGGCTCGATCCATCCCTGCACCTGCGACGGTAGCTCCTCTTGTCGCAACACCGGCGGAGCCGCCCGCAGGGCCGGCGACGCCCGTCGCGCCGCCTGGCCGGCTTTCGGTCGTCGGCATCGATGCTGGAAGCTGGCTTGAGGTCCGTAGCGGCTCTGCGCAGGGGCGCGTACTGTTTTCGGGTGTCATCACGCACGGAAAGCACAGGCGCTTCCAGGCACATCGGCTATGGGTCATGTTCGGGGCCGCTACGAACCTCGTGATCCGCGTGAACGGCGAACGAGAGCCGCTGCAGGGAACGGTCGAGGGGCTTGTCACAGGTCATGGTCTGACTGCTCCGTAGCGGTAATGCCGGAAGCAGAGCCCGGTCCGATACGTTAAGCGGACTGATCCGTCCGCTTTCCGAAGGAGTCGCATTCGCATGAGTCGTCATTCGACGAATCCCTGGCTGATTCTCGTCGTCATCTGCTTCGCGCAGTTCATGGTCGTGCTCGACGGGACCGTCGTGAACGTCGCGCTTCCGTCGATCCAGAAGGACCTGGGACTTTCCGAGGCGAACCTCCAGTGGATCGTCAACGCCTACACGCTCGTCTTCGGCGGCTTCCTGCTGCTCGGCGGGCGCGCGGGCGACCTGCTCGGGCGTAAGCGGCTCTTCCTCTTCGGGCTCGTCGTGTTCACCACGGCGTCGCTGCTCGACGGGCTTTCGTCGAGCTCCGGGATGCTGATCGGTGCGCGCGCTCTCCAGGGGCTCGGCGCGGCGTTCATCTCGCCGGCCGCGCTCGCGATCATCACGACGACCTTCGAGGAGGGCGCAGAGCGTGCGAAGGCGCTCGGCGTGTGGGCAGCGATCGCGATCGGCGGCAGCGCCGTCGGGCTGATCCTCGGCGGTGCGCTGACGCAGTTCATCTCGTGGCCGTGGATCTTCTTCATCAACGTCCCGGTCGGGATTGCCGTGTTTTTCGCGTCGCTGCGCTTCGTGCCCGAGTCGAAGGAGGAGCTCGCGCACCGGAGCTTCGACGTTGCCGGCGCCGTCACCGTCACCGGCGGGCTGATGACCCTCGTCTACGCGATCGTCCAGGCGCAGGAGAAAGGCTGGACGTCGACTCAGACGATCGGCACGTTCGTCCTCTCGGCGATCCTGCTCGTCAGCTTCGTCCTGATCGAGCTCCGCACGAAGGCGCCGCTCGTGCGGCTGTCGATCTTCCGCACCCGCTCGCTGACGGCCGCGAACATCACGATGTTCCTCGTCGGGGCCGGGCTGTTCGCGATGTTCTTCTTCAACTCGCTGTACCTCCAGCGCGTGCTCGGCTACGGGCCGCTGGATGCAGGTCTCGCGTTCCTGCCGTTCACCGGCGGCATCATCCTCTCGGCGGGCTTCGCCTCGAAGTACGCGCCGAAGTTCGGCGTCCGGCCCGTCGCGATCGGCGGAATGATCGTCGACCGCCGCGGGGATGCTCCTCCTGACGCAGCTTCCGGTGGACGGCACGTACGTCGCGAACGTGCTCCCCGCGCTCGTGCTGACCTCACTCGGGCTCGGCTGCGTCTTCGTGCCGCTCACGCTCGTGGCGACGACCGGGCTCGCCAACGAGGATCAGGGACTCGCGTCGGGTCTGTTCAACACCTCGCAGCAGATCGGCGGCGCGCTCGGGCTCGCGATCCTGGCGACATTCGCGGCGAGCCGGACGGCGAACGCCACCGGGGTCTCACAATCGCAGGCGCTCGTGGACGGCTTCCACGTCGCGTTCCTCGGCGGGGCGATCTTCGTCCTCGTAGCGCTCGTCGTGTACTCCTCGCTGCTCCGACGGCGGGACGTCGAGGCGATCGAGGCCGAGGCAGCCACCGTCCCCATCGCATGACCGAGCTTCGCGCCGACGCGCAGCGGAACCGCGATCGCCTGCTGATCGCGGCCGCTGCGTGCTTCGCGGAGCGGGGCGTCGACGTGAGCATCGACGAGATCGCGAAGCGCGCCGGCGTCGGTCACGGCACCGTGTTCCGCCGGTTCCCGACGAAGGACGCTCTGCTCGAAGCCGTCGTGTGCGAGCGCGCGCGCGGCCTCGCGGCGGCCGCCGACGAGGCGGCGGAATCCGCCGACGTGTGGGCCGGGTTCGAGGAGTTCGTGCGCGAGGCGTCGGCGGTCTACGGCCGCGACCGCGCGCTGCTCGAAGGCCTCGGCCGGTGCGTCGAGTCGGATGACGTGGACGCGTTCGTCGTCGCCGTGCATCGTCTCGTCGCGCGCGCGCAGGACGCGGGCGTCCTTCGCGACGACGTGACGGCGGAAGACGTCCTCGATCTCATCCCCGCCGCGAGCGGGCATCCGCAGATCGTGCTCGACGGTCTGCGCGCGGTTAGAGGGCCTGGCGAAATAGCGGCTGTGTCGCCGGGCCGCGCTGGACGGCGCGCCCGGCAACGAGCACCATTCCGCCAGACCCTCCTAGCGTTCCGCGAGCTGCGTGTGCACGGGCTGCGCCCACAGCCCGATCTCGCTGTCGTCCGGTAGCTCCTCGAGCTCCAGGCCGAAGACCTCCGCGATCGCCGCGGCGGCGGGCGCGCGCACCTCGTCGACGGTGACCGCGCGGCCGGACTCGCGAGCGATCGTCGTGAACATCGCGTCCTCGAGCCCGCACGCGGTGATCCAGTCGGTGAACGGCGCCGGATCGAGATCGACGTTCAGCGCATAGCCGTGCGTCGTCACCCAGCTCGACACGTGCACGCCGATCGACGCGATCTTCCGCGGCGGCCGCTCGAGCCAGACGCCGGTCAGCCCGTCGATGCGAACGCCGTCGACGCCGAACGAGCCGAGCGTGAGAATCAGCGCCTGCTCGAGATCGCGCACGTACTTCTTCACGTCGCGTCCGTGCCGCTTCAGGTCGATGATCGGGTAGCAGACGAGCTGTCCCGGACCGTGGAAAGTCGACTTGCCGCCGCGATCGGTCTCGACGACCTCGACGGACGCCGTCTCCGGAACGTGCAGCTCCGCCTCTTCGTCGGTCCGCCGACCGAGCGTGACGACCGGCGGGTGCTCGAGGAACAGAACAGTGTCGGGAATCGCGCCCTGCGACACCGCGCCGGCGAGCGCGCGCTGCAAGTCCCACGCCTCGCGGTACGGCACCGTGCCGAGCTGCATGAGGTACCCACCGCGAGTCACGTGTTTAGCGTACCGGCGCGCTGGAACAATGACCGGCATGAGCGAGGGACGCCGCACAGTCGTGCTCGTCGAGGGGATCAGCGACCGAATCGCGCTCGAGGCGTTGGCCGCTCACCGCGGATGCGACCTCGCCGCGGAGGGTGTGGAGATCGTCCCGATCGGCGGTGCGCAGGCAATCGGACGCTGGGTCGACGAGCTCGGCCCGTCGGGCCTCGACGTTCGGCTGGCCGGTCTCTGTGACGCGGCAGAGGAGGGCCACTTCCGGCGCGCACTCGAGCGGGCGGGGCTCGGTTCGGGTCTCGACCGCGCCGGGATGCAGCGGCTCGGCTTTCACGTGTGCGACGCCGACCTCGAGGACGAGCTGATCCGCGCGCTCGGCACGGCGCGCGTCGAGGACGTGCTGGCGCGCGAGGGCGATCTCGAGACCTTCCGCACCTTCCAGAACCAGCCGGCGTGGCGCGGGCGCCCCGTGGAAGCGCAGCTACGACGCTGGTTCCACGCCGCCGATCGGCGCAACTCCCGCTATCCGCCGCTGCTGATCAACGCTCTCGAGGCGGGAGACGTTCCTCTGCCGCTCGACGGCGTCCTCGCAGCGGTCAGCTAGCCGCCGTCGCCCTCCCAGGCTTCGAGCCGCGCGCGCAGATCGCGCAGGAACCGCCCCGCGTACGCGCCGTCGACGAGGCGGTGGTCGTACGTCAGCGTCACGTTCATGATCGAACGGATCGCGATCACGTCCTCGCCGAGCTCATCCTGGATCACCCACGGCCGCTTCACGAGCGCGTACGTGCCGAGGATGCCGGCCTGCGGCTGGCTGATCACCGGCGTGCCGTGGAAGGTGCCGTAGCCGCCGGGGTTCGTGATCGTGAACGTGCCGCCCTGGACGTCGTCGGGAAGCAGCTGCTTCTCGCGCGCGCGCTTCGCGATGTCGGCGATCGCCCTAGCAAGGCCGAGGAGGTTCAGCCCTTCGGCGTTGCGGATCACCGGCACGATCAGACCCTTGCCGTCCGCGAGCTCGACCGCGATTCCGAGATTGACGAAGTTGCGGGTGACGATCGAGTCGCCGCGCAGCTCGCCGTTCACGTACGGATAGTCGCGCAGCGTGTCGATCGTGGCGCGCCCGATGAACGCGAGGTATGTCGGGTTGACGCCGTACGCGGACTGGTACTCCTTCTTCAGCTGCTCGCGCGCGGCGACGACCTTCGACATGTCGACCTCGATCGCGCTCGTGACGTGCGCGGAGGTGTCGAGCGAGCGGCGCATGTGGTCTGCGATGCCGCGACGCATCGCGGTCATCGGCTCGACGGTTTCGCCGGCGACCGGCTCGGCGGCCGCCGCGGCTGCGACTGGAGCTGCTGCGGGCTTCGGCGGAGCGGGAGCTGCGGCCGGTGCTGCGGGTGCCGGCGGCGCTGGGGGTGCGGGCGCGGCCGGTGCGGGCGGGCCGGACTCGACGAAGGCCAGGATGTCCTGCTTGGTGACTCGGCCGCCGCGACCGGTGCCCTGCACCGCGCCGGGGTCAACGCCGTGCTCGGACGCGATCCGCGCCACGACGGGCGAGACGAATGCCTTGCCGTTCTCGCTCGGCGCGGCCGGCGCGACGGGCTCCGCAGGGGCGACCGGCTCGGGCTCCGCGGCAACCGGCTCCGTGGCGACCGGCTCGGGCGCGACGGGCGCAGGCGCAGGCGCGGGCGCCTCGCCCGCAGCGCCGCCGATGCGCGCGAGCAGCGTCCCGACCTCGACCGTCTCGCCCTCCTGGACGAGGATCTGCGTCACGGTTCCGGAACCGGGGCTCGGGACTTCGGTGTCGACTTTGTCGGTCGAGATCTCGAGCAGCGGCTCATCCGCCTCGATGTGCTCGCCCTCCTGCTTCAGCCAGCGCGTGACCGTCCCCTCGGAGACGGACACGCCCATCTGCGGCATCACGACGTCGATTGCGGTTTCGGTGGCCATGCGTCTCTCCTAGTACGCCGCGAGCTCGCGGAGTCCCGCCACGACATCGTCGACCTGCGGAATGAATGCCTTCTCGAGCGGAGGCGAGAACGGGACCGGCGTGTCGGGAGCGGCGATCCGCTTCACCGGCGCGTCGAGATCCTCGAACGCCTCCTCGGCGATCGTCGCTGCGATCTCCGCGCCGAACCCGCCGGTGCGCGTGTCCTCGTGCAGCACCAGCACCTTCGACGTCTTGCGTGCCGACTCGAGCACCGCAGCCTTGTCCCACGGCATGATCGTGCGCAGGTCGATGATCTCGACCGACACGTCGCCGAGCTGTTGCGCCGCCTCTTCCGCCGTGTAGACCATCGCGCCCCACGTGATCACGGAGAGGTCGGTCCCGGCCTGATGCACGCGCGCCTTTCCGATCGGCGTCGTGTACCGGCCCTCCGGCACCTCCGCCTTGATCCGCCGGTAGAGGTGCTTGTGCTCGAAGAAGAGAACCGGATTCGGATCCTCGATCGCGCTGATCAGCAGCCCCTTCGCGTCCTCCGGCGTCGACGGGCACACGCACTTCAGTCCGGGGATGTGCGCGAACGACGACTCGGGATTCTGCGAGTGGAACGGCCCGCCGGAGAAGCCGCCGCCCGACGGCAGCCGCAGCACGATCGGGATCGGCGTGCCGGCGCGCCAGTGCTGTTTCGCCGCGATCGTGACGAGGTGATCCCACGCGCACGAGACGAAGTCGGAGAACTGCATCTCCGCGACCGGCCGCATGCCCATCATCGCCGCGCCGGTCGCGCCGCCGACGATCGCGGTCTCGGCGAGCGGCGCGTCGATCACGCGCCACGGCCCGAACTCCTCCTGGAAGCCGAGCGTCACCTTGAACGCGCCGCCGTAGACGCCGACGTCCTCGCCGATCACGAAGACGCGCTTGTCGTGCCGCATCTCCGTCCGCAGCCCATCGGAGATCGCCTGGAGATAGGTCATCTCTGCCATTACTTGTGGTGCGGCGTCTCGAGCTCTTCGGGATCCGCGTAGACGCCGTCGGTGAGGTCGTCTCCGGTCGGCATCGGCGACTCGTCGGCGCGTCGGAGCGACTCGTTCAGCAGCGCCTTCACCTGCTCGACGATCGTCGTCTCCTCCTCGTCCGTCATCGCCGCGTTCTGCCGGAGCCACGTCCGGTAGCGCTCGACCGGATCGGACTCGGCCCAGCGTTCGAACATCACCTTCGGGACGTAGAACGCGTCGTCGTGGACGGCGTGTCCTTCCATCCGCAGCGTCAGGCACTCGAGGAGCGTCGGGCCGCCGCCGGCGCGCGCCTTCTCGATCGCGCGCTTCGCCTCGCGGTACACCGCGAGCACGTCGGTGCCGTCGACGACGACGCCTTCGAAGCCGTACGCCTGCGCGCGGTCGGCGACGTGCTCGGTTGCGTACTCGAGGTACGTCGGCGTCGAGTACGCCCACTGGTTGTTGTCGCAGACGTAGACGATCGGAAGCTTCCGCGTGCCGGCGAGCGTCATGCACTCGTGCACGTCGCCGCGCGCCGATGCGCCTTCGCCGAACCAGCCGACCGCGACGCGCGACTCGTCGCGGATGCGGAACGCGAGCGCACAGCCGGTCGCAACCGGGAGCATCGCGGGCAGGTGGCTGACCATCGCGATCAGCCCGAGGTTCGCGTCGGCCAGGTGGACGTTGCCGTCGCGGCCGCGCGCGGGGCCGTCGATGCGGCCCATGAACTGCGCGAAGATCTTCCACGGCTCGACGCCGCGCGTGATGTGGACGCCCATGTCGCGGTGGAGCGGCGTGCCGACGTCCTCTGGCCCCATCGCGGTCGCGACGCCGACGGCTGCGGCCTCGTTGCCGCGCCCGGTGTAGAACGACCCGGGGATCTTTCCCTGCTTGTAGAGGATGTGCCCGCGCTCCTCGAGCCCGCGCGTCAGCAGCATGTTGCGATAGATGCCGAGGAGATCCTCGCGGTCGAGGCCGGCCTCTCTGACCTCGTTCAGCGAGCCGACGGGCTCCGCTTCTCTCGCGATCGCCATCTCGTCAAAGGACTCTAGCCGAGCCGGGCGCGGTGGTACTCGGCGAGCCAGTTCTGCGCGATCGCCCTCTGGGCCCGATCGAGCTGCATCGCGCCGCTGCAGACCCGGCCGACGAGCCACGCCTCGAGGCGGTCCTTCTGGTGCGCGGCGGGCGGCCCGGCGGTCGCTTCCGGCCAGAGGTTCCCGCGATCGCTCGAGCCGCCGAGCCCGACCGGCACGAGATGGTCGAGCACATACCGGCTGGCGTGGGACGACGGGATGCCGTAGGCGGCCAGCACCTTCGCCCGCGTGGCCGCGGAGACGGCGCCGACGGCGGATGTAGATCCCGGACTACAGAGGTCGATCGAGGTGACAGCCGCGAATACGGCGCCGGGCGTGCAGTCTCGGTCGGGCAGCCGCGCGACGGTGCAGTGAGCGTGCTGGGTCGCCGGCCCCAGCGGTGTCGAGACGCGCGCGCCGTCCGGAGGCGGCGGTGGCGGCGGAACGTCGAACGACGCCGAGACCTGCGCGTCTCCGGTCAACGTGACGGTGCAGGTGGAAGTCGTCCCGGCGGAGGCGCATGCGCCGTCCCAGCCGGCGAACACCGATCCGGTCGCGGCCGCCTCCGTCAACGTGACGCTTGTTCCCTGCGGGAAGCCGCGGCTGCACGTTGTCCCGCAGTCGATCCCGGCGGGCGTGCTCGTGATCGAACCGCTGCCCGCTCCCCCACGCGTTACGGCCAGCGTCGCAGTCGCCGGTGGCGCGGGGCTCCCGCCACCTCCACCTCCACCGCCACCACCACCGGCTGGGGGCGCCGATGCGACGACGAGCGACTGCGCATAACTTGCGACTGCTGTGCCGTACGCCATTCCCTGGAACACGTAGTCGCGTGAGTTGAGGATGGTGCCCGGAGTTGCCGTTGCGCCGATGGTCACGGGGACGCTGAAGCTCGCCGACGCGCCTCCGGGCCAGTTGGCGATGCTGCACGTCATGTCGTACTGCGTCGTGCTGCACGAGAACGGCGGCCCGGAGAGTTGAGACGCGGATCCGAGCGACCACGCTCCAGGCCCGAGGTCGAGGATGAAGTACATCGTCGGCTGGTCGGTGCCGGTGTTCGTCGCCGTGACGGTGATCGTCGCGGATCCGCCCGGACTCGCCGTACTCGGCGCGATCGACTCACCGACCGTGAACGCCGGGGCATCCGCGGGTGCCGGTGCGGCGAATACGAGTGCGGCGGCGATTGCCAACAGCGCTGTTCGAGTGACCAGCGACCCCATGTGCCTCACATTTAACGCGTGTCTACGACGATTTCCACTCGTATGACTCGCCGATCGCGTGAAGGTTGGCGCGGGTCGCCTCGTCGCAGAGCGCGCCCGCGACGCCGGCGTCGTAGAACGAGCGCGGGTCGAGACCGAACGAGGTCGCGGCTTCGTAGTCCCGGGTCAGATCGGTGTCGAACATCGCCGGGTCGTCGGTCGAGATCGAGCAACGGACGCCTGCGGCGGCGAGCCGCGGCAGTGGGTGATCCGCCAGCGAATGCACGGCTCCCGTGCGGAGATTCGAGAGCGGACAGACGTCGAGAACGGTGCCGCGGTCGACGAGCTCGCGGACGCAGGCCCGGGTCCTCCTCGGCGCGGATTCCGTGGCGCAGCCGGTCGGCGCCGAGCTCCTCGAGCGCGCCGCGCACCGACGCGGCGCCGGCGACCTCGCCCGCGTGCGGCACCGAGCCGAGGCCGAGCGACTTCGCGAGCCGGAACACGTCCTCGTACGGCTCGGGCGGGTACTCCGCCTCGAGTCCGCCGAGGCCGACGCCGACGACACCGCGGTCGCGGTAGCGCGCCGCCCACTCCACCGTTGCGCGCGCTTCGTCCATCGGGAAGCCGCGCGGGATGTCCGGCGTGAGCCGCACCTCGACGCCGTGCGCTCGCGGGCCGCATCGGCGCCGTCGCAGACGCCGGTCGTACACCTCCTCCCAGCTGCGCCCACGGCGCACGCGCTCGGCCGGGCTGAAGATCCCTTCGAGATAGACCGCGCCGTGCGATGCGGCTTCGGCCGCATAGGCGACGACGACCTGGCGAAAGTCGGCCGTGGTCTGCATCGCGTTCGTCGTCATGATCCAGACCTCGATGAAGTGCCGGAAGTCGCGGAACTCGTAGAGCTCCTGCAGCCCTCGGTGTCGGCCGGAAGCGCGTAGTCGTTGCGCGGCGCGATCTCCAGCAGCGTCGCCGGCCGCACCGTCCCCTCGAGGTGGACGTGCAGCTCGATCTTCGGGTACGGCGTCACCGGAGCGACGTTAGCCGCGCTGAGACACTGTTGTACGGAAGTCGTCACCTTCCGCGAACCGTGTCTGACACCGGGCCGTGTTCCGCCGAGGCAGAGCCGGCCGCGTTCGGACCGGGTGCCCGCGTCTTAACGGGGTCTGACCCCGTTAACGGCAGCGGAGTCAGTTAGGACGCGAATTCCGCAGCCGGGCATGGCTACAGTGGCGAGGTGGGTAAAGCCTCCGACTGGCTGCGCGAGGAACGGCGCAAGGTGCTCGGCGACTGGGTCGCCCTTTGCATCGGCTGCGGCGCCGCCCGCCGCTGGTTCGAGGAGTTCGAGTCCGAGGTGCCGGAAGACGTGCCCGCAGTGCCGGCGGCGAGGTGCGCCGGCGCTGCCCGTCGTGCAACGCGCCGTTCTCGTCGATCGCCGTCGTCGACTGCGAAGAGTGCGGCGACCCGGTTCGCCCCGCCGAGCTGTTCGGCTCGCCGATCAGACGGCAGCGCTAGAAGAGGTCGTTCTCGCCGGCCCACGGCGTTGCGACCGGGCCGTTCAGAATCTGCGAGAAGCGGATCACCGTGACGAGCTCGTCCGGACCGACCTCGCGGTT
>CAWFKM010000001.1:0-29121 GCA_963816455.1 uncultured Actinomycetes bacterium | reverse complement strand
GTCGAAGCAGGAGCACCTCACCGTCACGGAGGTCACGACGATTGCGAGGTATCGCTCATCTTTGCGGCGGTGCCGTCGGTCGTCGTGCTCCTGCTCGGCGAGGTCGGCCTGCTCTCGCCGAAGGCGGCGATCTGGGGCTCGCTCGGCGTCGGCCTCGCTGTCCTCGCCGCCCAGGGAGTGCCTCTTTCGCCAGGATCGAGCGGCTCGGGTGGATCGCGACGCTCGTCGTCGTGACGGTGAACGTGAGCCTCGGCCCGACGCTGATCGGGCTAAGGTGCTCGTCGGAAACAGCCACTAGGCGTCGTCGGCGAACAGCGGCCGCAGCAACTCGTCGAACGTCGCCCGGTCGCAGCTCGCGACGACGGACGGCGTGAGCGCGCGGACCGTCGCCGTGCGCGGGATGCTCATCGCGAGCGCGACCTCGCCGACGTAGTCGCCTGGCCGCAGCACGCGTCGGGCGCCCATCGTCTCCTGGCTGACGACCATCATCCCGGAGAGCACGACGTAGAACCGGTCGCCCGGCTCGCCCTCGAGCATGAGCGCCTGTCCCGCACCGACCTCCTCGCGGCTCATCCGCTGCGCGAGCATTGCCAGCAAGTTCTTGCCGGAGAGCCCGGCGAGCAGCTCGATCCGCCAGCTCATGCGAGGTGGTGAGACGAGCCAGGATCGCCCCACGCCAGCGCAGGCCGGGGGCAGAGGCCGCGTCCGGCCTCTGCCGCAGTTCAGCCCGACGATTCCTCGAGGCCGAGCGAGCGCTCGAGCATGCCCTTGGGCATGGCGCCGACTGCGGAGGCCTTCGGCTGGCCGTTCTCGAAGAGGACCATCAGCGGGATCGACATGACCCCGTAGCGCGCGCCAGCCCCTGGTTCTGGTCGATGTTCACCTTGACGAGCTCGGTGTCTTCTCCTCGGCGATCTTCTCCAGGACGGGCGGCAACCGCGCGGCAGGGGCCACACCACTCGGCCCAGACGATACGAGCACAGGCTCGCCGTTTCCAAGCACCTCATCCTCGAACGTCGCCTCGGTGACACGTTAGCCATTCAGGTTTCCTTTCGTGTTCCTACTTGTGTAACGCCGCTCTCTACACTGCTCTTCCCGATGGCCGAGACGATTTTCACGCCGCTGCCGGACAAACCCGATCATCCCGCGCTCGAGGTCGAGGTGCTCGAGTGGTGGGAGGGCCAGGGTACCTTCGAGCAGCTGCGTGAGCGAAACCGCGGCGGGCCGCGTTTTAGCTTCTTCGACGGGCCGGTCACGGCCAACAAGTCCCTGGGCGTCCACACGGCCTGGGGCCGGACGCTGAAGGACGTCTTCCAGCGCTACAAGGCGCTCCGCGGCTTCGATCAGCGGTACCAGAACGGCTTCGACTGCCAGGGACTCTGGATCGAGGTCGGGGTCGAGCACGAGCTCGGACTCAACTCGAAGCCGGAGATCGAGGAGTTCGGGCTCGAGGAGTTCGCCCGCCGCTGCCGTGAGCTCGTCGTCAAGTCGTCCGAGGACCTGACCCGCGGGTCGAAGCGCCTGGGCATGTGGATGGACTGGGGCGCCGACTACTTCACGTTCAGCGACACGAACATCGAATACGTCTGGCGGATGTTGAAGTCGGTGCACGAGCGCAACTGGCTCTATCTCGGGCACCGCTCGACGGAGTGGTGCCCGCGCTGCGGCACGTCGCTGTCACAGCACGAGCTCTCCCAGTCCGGCGTCTACCAGGAGCGGCTCGACCCGTCGCTGTTCGTGCGGCTTCCGCTGCTCGACCGGCCGGGCGAGTCGCTCGTCGTCTGGACTACGACGCCGTGGACGCTGCCGGCGAACGTCGCCGCCGCGGTCCAGCCGG
Source organism: uncultured Actinomycetes bacterium (assembly GCA_963816455.1). Taxonomy (GTDB): domain Bacteria; phylum Actinomycetota; class Thermoleophilia; order Gaiellales; family Gaiellaceae; genus Palsa-739. The sequence continues at coordinate 27,284 of CAWFKM010000001.1, read as the reverse complement.
AGGCGGAGTATGGCCGGCGCGCGAACGGCGAGTGGGTCGCGGTCGGGCGCTATCCCGACGAAGAGTTCGAGGAGCGGCTGCCCGGCTCGGAGCTCGTCGGCTGGCGCTACTCCGGGCCGTTCGACACGCTCGCGCCGGGCGCGTCGGTCGAGCACCGCGTGATCCCGTGGGACGACGTGACGCTCGGCCAGGGCACCGGCATCGTCCACATCGCGCCCGGCTGCGGCGGCGAGGACTTCGATCTGTCGAAGGTCCACGATCTGCCGGTGTCGACGCCCGTGGACGAGTCCGGGCACTTCTACGACGACGTACGGCTGGCTGCACGGCCTCTCGACCGTCGAGGCGACCGACCAGATCGTCGGCAACCTCGGCGAACGCGGCCTGCTCGTCGAAGCGACGACCTACGCGCACTCCTATCCGCACTGCTGGCGCTGCGATACGCCGCTCATCTTCCGCATCGCCGACGACTGGCTGATCAGCGTCACGGATCTGCGGCAGCCGCTGCTCGACGCGAACGCGACGGTGGCCTGGACTCCGGAGTACATGGGCAAGCGCATGGACGACTGGCTTCGCAACATGGGCGACTGGAACATCTCCCGGCGCCGCTACTACGGGTTGCCTTTGCCGTTCTATCCGTGCGCGTGCGGGCACCTGAACGTGATCGGTTCGCGCGCCGAGCTCGAGGAGCGTGCGCTCGGCGGGCTCGAGCAGCTCGAGGAGCTGCGGCGGCCGTGGATCGACCGCGTGCTGATCCGCTGCGCGGAGTGCAACGAGCCGGTCGAGCGGGTCAAGGAAGTTGGAGACGTCTGGCTCGACGCGGGGATCGTTCCGTTCTCGACGCTCGGCTGGGAGAACGAGACGTGGGTTGAGCAGGGGTACGCGACGGGTGCGGCCAAGGGGCTGACGACCGCCGATCTTCCCGACCACGCGTACTGGGAGAATTGGTTCCCGGCCGACTGGGTCTCCGAGATGCGCGAGCAGATCCGGCTGTGGTTCTACTCGCAGCTGTTCATGTCGGTCGTGCTGACCGGGCGCGCGCCGTTCCGGCAGGTGCTCGGCTACGAGAAGATGCTCGACGAGACCGGGCGCGAGATGCACGGCTCATGGGGGAACACGATCGATGCGAACGACGCGTTCGCGCGGATGGGCGCCGACGTGATGCGGTGGCAGTACGCCGCGCAGCCGCCCGACCGGAATCTCCTGTTCGGCTTCCGCGCGGCGGATCAGATCAAGCGTGAGCTGCTGACGCTCTGGAACTCCGTGTCGTTCTTCGTGCTCTACGCGAACATCGACGGGTTCCGGCCGTCGTGGTCGGCGCTGGAGCCGTCGGGCGAGCTGCGGCCCTTGGATCGGTGGCTCGTCGAGCGGACGCATGCCTTCGTCGCGGATGCGACGCGCGGGTACGAGTCGTGGCTGACGGTGGACGTGATCCGCGACTTTCAGGCGTATCTCGACGATCTCTCGAACTGGTACATCCGGCGCACGCGGTCGCGGTTCTGGGAGGGCGACCCGGCGGCGCTGGGGACGCTCTGGTACGCGTTGGTGCAGACGCTGCGCGTGCTCGCGCCGGTGCTGCCGTTTCTCACGGAGCATCTGTGGCGGAATCTCGTGCTGGATGGGCCCGAGTCGGTGCATCTCGCGCCGTGGCCGGAGACGCCGGAGGCGGATCGCGAGCTGTTGGCGGAGTTCGCGGACGTGCGCGCGGTCGTGACGCTCGCGCATCAGGCGCGCGCGACGGCGGGGTTGAAGCTGCGGCAGCCGGTGCGGCGGCTCGTCGTCGAGGGCGCCGCGCGGGCGGCGGCGCATGCGGACGAGATCGCGGACGAGGTGCGCGTGAAGGAGGTCGTGTTCGACCGCGTCGACGCGGAGCTGCGCGTGAAGCCGAACCTTCCCGTGCTGGGGCCGAAGCTCGGCAAGGATCTGCGGGTGGTGCAGGCGGCGCTCGCGGCGGGCGAGTTCGAGGAGCTCGGCGGCGGCCGGTTCCGCGCCGCGGGCTACGACCTCGAGCCGGATGAAGTCCTGGTCGAGCGCGGCGGCCGCGACGGGTGGGCGGTCGCGGCGGCGGACGGCGTCACGGTCGCGCTCGACACCGCGCTCGACGATGCGCTGCTTTTGGAGGGCCGCGGCTTCGACCTGATCCGTGCGGTGAACGCGCTGCGCAAGGACGAGGGCTACGAGGTCACCGACCGCGTCGTGCTGACGGTTCCTGCAGATCTCGCAGACGTCGTCGCCGCTCACGCCGACTGGATCAAGCGCGAAGTGCTCGCGGTCGAGATCCGCGTCGGCGTCGAGCTGGCGATCGCGAAGGCGTAACGGTTCTTCTTAACGGGGTCCGTCCCCGTTAAGAAGGACGCGGCTTCCGCGGCGATGACGATTTCGGACTCTTGCGCAGTGGTGTTTGAGCGGGCACCGTGGCCGGATGGCGAGAGCTCCTCGCGACGTGTGTCCCGCCGGTATCTACCACGTCACAACGCGAGGTGCGGGGCCGTGCGCGGTCTTTCACGACGACGACGACCGCACCCGCTTCTGCAATCTGCTGGTCGCGGCGATCGTCCGTGAGAGTTGGGTCTGTCGCGCATTCGTCTTCATGACGACCCACTATCACCTCCTAGTCGACGTTCCCGACGAATCGCTTCAAGCGGGCATGGGGCGGCTGAACGGCCTGTACGCACGCGGCTTCAACGTCCGGCACAAGCGCTCGGGTCATCTGTTTGGTGATCGTTACTACTCCGAACGAGCCGAGTCCGACGAGCACATGCTTCAGCTCCTGCGATACATCGCGCGAAATCCCGTGCGTGCGGGAATGTGCAGGCAGCCGGCCGACTGGACCTGGAGCAGCTACCGCGGCTGCGTCGGGTTCGAGTCCGAGTTCCCGTTCGTCGATTCGTCGCCGCTCCTCGCGTATTTCGGAACGTCGAGAGATCGCGCGACGAAGCGGCTACGTGCCTTCGTGGAAGCAGCGGACCCCGACTAGCTCGTGCCGGGACATCGCTGCTGCGGACATGGCGGCTCTCTTAACGGGGACTGTCCCCGTTAAGAGGTCGCGAATGCCGTCGCGAGCCGCGCGAGCCCGCGGTCGAGCGTCTCGTCCGCGACCGCGAGCGACAGCCGCGCCCAGCCGCGGCCGCGATCGCCGAAGCCTTCGCCCGGTGCGAGTGCGACGCGGTGCTCGTCGAGCAGCTGCTCGCACGTGACGCCGTCCGGCAGCCGGAACCAGACGAAGAACGTCCCCTCGCTCCGCGCCTCGAGGCCGGCGAGCGCGGCCAGCGCGCGGTCGCGGCGCCCCTCGTACAACGCGCGCCGCGCCTCGACCGACTCCTGCGGCCCCGTCAAAGCCGCGATCCCCGCCTCCTGCACCGGCATGAACACGCCCGCGAACACATGGTTCTGGAGATCCTCAATGCGCGCGACGAGCTCCGCGTTGCCGACGGCGAACCCAAGCCGCCAGCCCGCCATCCCGTACGACTTCGACATCGAGAACAGCTCGAGCCCGACCTCGCGCGCGCCGTCCTCCGCGAGGAAGCTCGCCGGCCGCCGCCCGTCGAAGACGAGATCGCCGTACGCGAAGTCGTGCAGCACCCACGCACCGGAGCGGCGCGCGTACTCGACCGCCTCCGCGAACACCCCCGCAGGCGCGCACGCCGCCGTCGGGTTCGACGGATAGTTGAGATACACCGCGGCCGCGTCGCGCGGCGCGGCGTCCCAGTCCGGCCGTCCGTCGTCGAGCAGCGGCAGCGGCGCAAACGCCGCCGCGGCGAGCGCAACCGCCGAGCGATAGTCGGGATAGCCGGGATCCGGAAGCACGAGCGTCTCGCCACGGTCGACCGTCACCTGCGCGAACTCCATCAGCCCCGTCTTCGATCCCGGAAGCACGGCGACCTCGCGCGTCGCGTCGACCTCCACGCCGTAGACGTCGCCGTACCGCGCCGCGATCGCCTCCTTCAGCGCAGCGAGCCCCGCGAACGGCGCGTACCCGTGGGTGTCCGACCGCGCCGCCGCGCGCGCGAGCGCCTCGGCGACATGCGGCGGCGGCGGCACATCGGGATTCCCGCGCCCAAGATCGACGAGCGGCTCACCGTCCTTCGCAGCCGACGCCGAGACGCGCGCGAGCAGCCGCGTGAAGTACTGCTCCGGGAGCCTGTCCAGCCGCTGAGGTCGCGCGCGCACGCGCCGCGATGCTACGCCGCGGGGACGGAGGTGCGCCGGAGCTCGACCGGCAGCTTGAACACGACGTCCTCGAACACCGAACGGAACTCCTCGATCTGCCCCGTCCCGCGCACCCGGAACCAGTCGCACACCCGCGCGACGAGCCGCTCGGGCGCCGACGCGCCCGACGTCAGCCCGACACTCTCGACGCCGGCGAGCCAGCGCTCGTCGATGTCACTCTCGTCGTCGATCAGATGCGCGGCGACGCCGGCCGCGTGTGCGACCTCGACGAGCCGGTTCGAGTTGGACGAGTTCCGCGAGCCGATCACGAGCAAAAGCTCGACCTCGCCGAGCAGCTCCTTCACCGCCCACTGCCGGTTGGAGGTCGCATAACAGATGTCTTCCTTCTCCGGTCCTTCGATCTGCGGGAAGCGGCGCTTCAGGACGGCGACGATCTCGTTCGTCTCGTCGACCGAGAGCGTCGTCTGCGTGATGTACGCGAGCCGAGCGTTCGTCAGCTCGATCGACTCCGCGTCGGCGACCGATTCGACGAGGACGATCGCGTCGGGCGCCTCGCCGGTCGTCCCTTCGACCTCCTCGTGTCCCGCGTGGCCGATCAGCACGATCGTGTAGCCGAGCCGTGCGTAGCGCTGCGCCTGCGAGTGCACCTTCGTCACGAGCGGGCACGTCGCGTCGATCGCGCTGAGCCTACGCTCGACCGCCTCGGCGCGCACCGACGGCGCGACGCCGTGCGCGGAAAAGACGACCGTCGCGCCTTCGGGAACGTCGGACGTCGCGTCGACGAAGATCGCGCCGCGCTCCTCGAGGTCGCGCACGACGTGCACGTTGTGGACGATCTGCTTGCGCACGTACACGGGTCGCCCGTACAGCACGAGCGCCCGCTCGACCGTTTCGACCGCCCGCTCGACGCCGGCGCAGTAGCCCCGTGGAGAGGCCAGAAGGACCCGCTTCACCAAACCGCGGCCACAATAGCCCCGATCCGGGACGGCGGCGCCGATCGAGCCCGTTGAACCGCGATTCACCGCGACGTCTGGGCGAGCACGATCCCGCAGAGGACGACCGCCGCGCCGACCAGCTGGGCCGGCGCCAGCGACTCCTTGAGCCAGACCCAGGCCACGATCGTCGCCACCACGGGCTCCAGCATCGCCACGATCCCGACCCGCGTCGCCGTCACGTGCTTCAGCGCGCCGACGATCAGCACGAACGGGACGATTGCGCCGAGCACGACGACCCAGAGCACGAGCGCCCACACGGGCAGATGCCAGTCGGCGAGCCGCCCCTGCAGCGACACCGTCCGCCCAACCGTCGTCGCCGGAAAGCTCCACCACGGCTGCACGAACGTCCAGAAGACCGTCGCGAAGAAGAATCCCCAGGCGAGGAGCGAGATCGAGTCGCGGCCCGCGACCTCCTTCTCCGCGAGCAGCAGGTATGCCGCGAAGACGAACGCCGCGATCAAGGCGAAGAGCACGCCGAGCCCGTCGAGCGTCGCGCCCTGCCAGAGCTGCACCATCAGTGAGAGCCCGATCAGCGACAGCGCCAGCGCGACCCAGATCCGCCGCCGCACGTGCTCGTGCCCGAAGCTGACCGCCCAGATCGCGACGAGCAGCGGCCCGAGGTACTGGATCAGCAGCGCGATCCCGATCGGCAGCCGCTCGATTGCGAGGAAGTAGAAGAGCTGGACGAACGCGACGCCGACGACGCCGAAGATCGCCAGCCGCCACCACTCGCCCGGGCGGAGCCGCAGCGACCCCGGCCGCACCACGAGCACGAACGTCGTCAGCCCGATGAACGCACCGGCCGAACGCGCCTCCGTCAGCCGCAGCGCCGACATCCCCGACGTGAGTGCGACCTTCGAGACGGCGCCGTTGAGCCCGAAGAGCACACCCGCGACGAGCACCATTGCGTAGCCGAGAACCGGCCTGCGGACGTGCTCCACGGGCCGAACCTACCGGTAGCCTCCGACACACGGGACGTAGCTCAGCCTGGTAGAGCGCCTGCTTTGGGAGCAGGAAGCCGGTGGTTCGAATCCGCCCGTCCCGACTGAAGGGTCAGCCGATGCTTTCGATGATCTTGACGAGTTCGTCGGGGCGGTAGCCCTGTCGGCGCGCGAAGTCGACCAGATCCTTCGCCTTCGTGAGCACCGCGCCGTGTTGCGGTGTGCCGGTGACGGTGATGCCGTGGCCGCGGCGGAACTCGAGCAAGCCTTCGTCGCGGAGTTGGCGGAGGGCGCGGAGCACGGTGTTGGTGTTGACGCCGAGAACGGCGGCAAGATCTTTTGCGGGCGGCAGGCGTTCGCCCGGCTTTGCCTCGCCGTCTGCGATCGCCCGGCGGATCTCGCCGGCGACCTGCTCGTAGAGATCGGTCGGGTCGCCTCGGTCGACCTTGACATCCAGCATGATGCTATTCATAGTAGCATCTCTGTGTTAGTGGTGAAGCCATGAGCGTTGGCTCTCCGCCGCGTGGGCCTCAGATCGAACGGGATCGCGATCTCGAGCAGCGTGTCGCGGATCTGGAGGCGCTGATCGAGGAAGCGCATCGCCGCGCGCTGCGCCGACGGATGCGAAACGCGGCGGCGGCTCTGCTGCTCGCTGCAGCAGGAGCTGCAGCGTTGATCGGCTTCGGCGGCCACGGCGGCGGCGGTGCAGGCACTGCTGCGCTCGCGCACGCTCCCGGCGCGCAGGCTCCGGGCGCGAATGCCGACTCCGCGCCGCTCGGGGCGCTGCCGCCGGACGCCGGGGCCGCGAGGTCGTTCGCGTTCGACCCACGCAACCCGAAGATCGTCTACGTCCTCACGGTCGGGTCCTCGACGGCGACCGGCTTCGAGCGGAGCCGGGTCTTCAAGACGATCGACGGTGGAGCGCACTGGCACGCGACGGGGGCGAGCGGTAGCGACTGGGTGGGATGGAACCAGGCACTGACCGCCGATCCACGGCATCCGGGCACGCTGTATGCGGGCACCGAGGTCGCCGTCATCAAGACGGTCGACGGCGGCGCCAGCTGGCGGCCCTCGAAGCGCGGCCTGTTGACGCCGACTCGCCCCGCGTATCAATTCAACCGCGCCCTGGGATGGGTGCGCGCCCTCGCGGTCGACCCCGCCAACACGAACATCGTTTATGCAGGCTCCGACCGCGTCAGCAAGAGCACAGACGGCGGCCGCAGCTGGAAGACCGTGTTCCCGCCGCACCCGACGCGCTACCCGGCCGAGAACGTCTCCGCGCTTGCGATCGCACCGACCCGCCCCGAGGCGATCTACGCGATCACGGGCGAGTTCGCCAATCCCTCGGCGACACCCCACAACGGACGTTTCTCGATCTACAAATCGACCGACGCCGGCGCGACCTGGCGGGCAACAACAGCCGTCCGCGGCAGCGTCACCGTCACCGCACTCGCCGTCGATCCGCGACATCCGACCACGGTCTACGCTGCCGTCGGTGCCAACGTCCTGAAGACGACGAACGCCGGTGAGACGTGGCAGCCGATCGCACACGGCCTTCCGATCACGGGCCGCATTGGGGGCGTGAGAGCCTTGGCGGTCGACCCACGCGGGACAGGCACCGTCTACGCAGCTCTGACCCAGGGCGGCATCTACAAGACCACCAACGGCGGACAAACCTGGATCCGCGTCTTCGGCACGGTGTCGGACATGATGGACGCGGTCGCGATCAATCCCGCACGCCCGGCGACGATCTACGCCGCGGGCCAAAGCGCAACCGGGGACGGGCCGACGATTCTCAGAAGCACCGACGGCGGTCTCACCTGGGCCACCGCCCCTTAAGAGTCGACGGCGCGCGAATCCGCCCGTACCGATCGAGCGGGGGCCGTTGTATCTTCGAGGCTCACCTCTATCGGAAGGGTGGTCTCGCTCATGCCGTCAAACGCCGTCTTTGACAGCACACTCCGCCGGTGTCTGATCGTCCTCGTCGCCGCGATCGCCGTCGCGTCGATCGTGGGCGTCGGCTCGGCCGCAGCCGCGAAATCGCACAACGGCTGGGGGCAGCCGGACTTCGGTCCGAACACCGTGATCTTCGACCCCAGCATGCCGACGAGTCAGATCCAGGCGACCGTCGACGCGATCGCCGCCCAGCAGATCGACGAACCAGTTCGGGCACACAGCGCTACGCGCTGCTGTTCAAGCCCGGCACCTACGGCACGCCGCCAACCCGCTGAACTTCCAGGTCGGGCTACTACACCGACGTCGCCGGCCTCGGCGCCTCGCCGAACGACGTGATGATCAACGGCCACGTCGACGTCTACAACCAGTGCTGCCGCCGGCAACTGCATCGCGCTGGACAACTTCTGGCGCTCGCTGTCGAACCTGACCATCAACGTCACCGGCTCGAGCTGTCGGTTGCCACGCCGGCGACTTCTGGGCCGTCTCGCAGGCCGCGCCGATGCGGCGGGTCAACGTCACCGGCGGCAACCTGACGCTGATGGACTACTGCACCGGGCCGTCATTCGCCAGCGGCGGCTTCATCGCCGACTCGAAGTTCGACGGCAGCACCGTCATCAACGGCTCCCAGCAGCAGTTCCTCGTCCGGAACAGCAACCTCGACGGCTGGTCGAACGGCGTCTGGAACCAGGTCTTCTCCGGCGTCGTCGGTGCGCCCGCGCAGTGCTTCCCCGCAGCGCCGTGCGGCGGCCCGTACACCACGCTCGCCACCAGCCCGGTGACGCGAGAGAAGCCGTACCTGTACGTGGACGCGTCCGGGCAACTACAACGTCTTCGTGCCCGCGGCTGCAGCGCAACTCCTCCGGCACGACCTGGGCGACGGGCCGACGCCGGCCGGTCGATCCCGATCGACCAGTTCTTCATCGCCAAGCCCGACCGACTCCGCGAAACGATCAACAACGCGCTGGCCCGCGGCAAGAACCTGATCTTCACTCCCGGCGTCTACCACGTCGACAGGACGATCGAGGTCGAAGCGCGCCGGACACGGTCGTGCTCGGTCTGGGCTTGCCGACGCTCGTCGCCGACGACGGTGTCGCCGCGATGAAGGTCGACGGACGTCGACGGGCGTCGAAGCTCGCCGGGCTGATGTTCGACGCCGGCCCGGTGAACTCGCCGGTGCTGCTGCGAGGTCGGGCACGCGGCACGCGCACAAGGCAGCGACCCCGCCGACCCGACCTCGCTGCAGGACGTGTTCTTCCGCATCGGCGGCGCGCACGCCGGCAAGGCCACGACCAGCCTGGTCGTCAACAGCGACAACGTCATCCTCGACGACATCTGGGCCTGGCGGGCCGACCACGGCAACGGCGTCGGCTGGACCGCAAACACCGCCGACACCGGCGTGATCGTCAACGGCGACAACGTCACGGCGTACGGCCTGTTCGTCGAGCACTACCAGAAGTACGAGGTGATCTGGAACGGCGAGAACGGCAAGATCGATCTTCTTCCAGAACGAGATGCCGTACGACCCGCCGAGCCAGGCGGCGTGGATGGAGGCTGCCGGCGTCGACGGCTGGGCCGCCTTCAAGGTCGCCAACAACGTGCACAGACTTCACGCGGCTACGGCATGGGCAGCTACAGCTTCTTCAACCAGGGCGTGGACATCTTCGCCGCGAACGCCTTCGAGGTCCCGGCGACGCTGCCGTCGTCGAGCCTCAACGATCTGCTCACGATCTTCCTGGACGCGAGTTCCGGGAAGGGCGGCATCCTGAACGTCGTCAACGACACCGGTGGGCCGTCGACGATCGCGAACCCGGACACGCCGGTCACCGTGGTCAGCTACCCGTGAGCTGAGCTTTCCGTCGCCGGGTGGGTCGGGTCGATATCCCGACCCACCCGCCGTCCCCGGCACCTGGCAATGTCCCAGCTGGCAATGTCCCGGGAGGACAGGTGAGAAAGCGGCTCGCCATATTCGTCGTCATCGCGGCGGGGCTCGTCTCGCCGGTGGCCGCCCCCGCGGCGGTTGGTCCGACGTTCACGCATCGGGCGGCGTGCGGAGCCGGGTACGTCGCCGCCAACCTTCCCTGGGGACACAAGTGTCTTCGCGCCGGCGAGTTCTGCAAGATCGGGAACCGCGCGTACGCCAGGTACGGATTCACGTGTCCGTCGACCGGGCACCTCCGCAGACGCTGAACAGATGAAGCTCTTCAAGTCGAGCGAGGACAAGGCCGCGATCGCCGACGCGGAGGCCGCGTATCAAGCGTTCGTCGCAGCTCTCGCATCGGCCGACCCGCCGACGGCGATGCGACTCTCCGCCGAGTTCGGAGCCGATCCGAAGGTCGCAGTGCTCGGTGACCGCGAGCGCCGGAAGCTCGGCGAGGTCACGTTCCTGAAATATGCGGACGCAGTTCTCGCCGACGATCACCTGACCGCCGAGGAGGAGGATGCGCTCGGCGCCGTCGCGGAGGCCATGGCCATCGACCAGGCAGACGTCGAGCGGAACGGCGAGCTCTTCACGCGTCTTCAGGTTGCGAAGCTGAACGACGGACGTCTTCCCGTCGTCCAGCAGCCGCGTCTGATGGCAAAGAAGGGCGAGATCGTGCACCTGGAAACGGCGGCCGCTCTCATGAAGGAGGTCGCGGTGCGCGAGTGGCACGGAGCGTCGCAGGGCGTCAGCTTCCGTGTCGCGAAAGGCGTAAGGTATCGCGTCGGCGCGACCCGGGGTCATCTCGTCACGGTCGGAACGCAGCTCCAGGTCGCAGATTCGGGCATCCTCGCGATCACATCGACGCGCGCCGCGTATCTCGGTGACCGGAAGACGCTCGACATGCCGTACGCGAAAGTCATGGGCATGCATCAGTACAGCGACGCGATTCAGTTCTCGCTCTCGAACCGACAGACGGCGCCGCTGTTCCGCGTCTCGATGAACACCGACGTGCTCGGTGCGCTTCTGAACGCCGCGATGTCGGCAGTCGATTAGCCGCCTGCGATCGCCGCCGCGACGTGCCGCGCGGCGATGCTGCCTTCGCGGAGCTGGCCGCCGAGGGTGGGGCGGAAGCCGACGAACCAGAGGCCGGGGAGCACCGGCTCGCCGTCGGTCTTGTTCGGCAGGCCGCGCGCGTCGAGCACGTCGAGGTGGCCGACGAGGTCGTCGAGGCCGGCGCGGAATCCCGTTGCGGCGATCAGCGCGTCCGGCGTGATGCGCGAGCCGTCGGCGAGGACGACGTCGGCGCCGTCGATGCTCTCGACCGCGGCGACGATCTCGACCGCGCCGCGTTTCACGGCTCCGACGATGCCGACGTCGAGGATCGGCGTCGTCCCGGTCGCGATGAACGCGGTGCGGACACCGACTTCCGGCCGCGGCAGACCCTGCGCCGACAGATCCGGGATCGAAGAGCTTCCGCTGCGTGATCGAGATCGGGTCGACCCAGTTCGGCGGCATGTGACGGATCGCCATCCCGATCAGCTGCGCCGGAATGCCCGCCGTCGCGCGGCGGATGATCTGCGGCGGCGTGCGCACCGACAGCCGCGCGCGCGACGCGCCGCCCTCGGCGACGTCTGTTGCGATCTCCGCGCCGGAGTTCCCCGCGCCGACGACGAGCACGTCGCTGCCGGCGAACGGCGTCGGGTTCCGGTACTCGCAGGAGTGGACGATCTCGCCGGCGAACCCGTCGCGTCCCGGCCAGTCGGGAATCCACGGCGCGCCGTTGTAGCCCGTCGCGACGACGACCGACTCCGCCCGGATCGCGTCATCCGTGGTCGCAAGCAGCCAGCCGTCGCCGTCCGCGTCGATCCGCTCGACGCGCGTACCGGTGCGCACGTCGAGCCGTTCCGCAACCGCGTAGTCGCGGAGGTACTGGACGAGGTCGTCGCGCCTGACCCAGCGTCCATAGCGGCGCGGGATCTCTCGTCCCGGCAGCCCGGAGAGCAGTCGCGGCGTGTGCAACCGCAGCCGGTCGTAGCGCTCGCGCCACGCGGCACCCGGGATCGACCCGGCCTCGAGCACGAGCGACTCGCGCCCCGCCCGCCGCAGCAGCGCCGCGGTCGCGAGCCCGGCCGCGCCGCCGCCGACGATTACGAGTTCGTGCGACTCCACGGCGGGGTCCTACCATCAGTGACGCCGTCGAACGCGCCGTACGCCTGCTCCTCCCGCAGGAAACGCAGCAGGAACACGGTGAAGACGGTGAAGAAGACGATCGCCTCCTCGACCGCCATCGTCACGCCGGCGATCTGCTGGTCGGCGAGCGGCGCCGGCCCCCACGTGCGCGGCGCGTGCGCGTAGAACGAGTAGATCGCGCGCGGGATCAGCGCGAGCAGCAGCCCGAGCGGCGACGCGAGCACGAACGCCGCGAAGAGATAGACCGCCTTCAGTCCGGCGGAGTACGCGCCGTGGACGACCGGCCACCAGAGGCAGATCCCCGCGAGCAGATACGTCAGATGCTCGACGTGCAGCAGCGAGTGCGGCCGCTGCAGCGCGTTGTCGTAGATCCACGGCAGATGCCACACGAAGTAGGTGGCGAGCCACAGCGGCAGCGCGACGAACGGCCGGAAGAGCGGAAAGCCTGCGGCGCGGGCAGCGACGCGCGACGGCACCGCGAGCACGAGCAGCCCCGGCGCCCATTCCGCGAGCACGACGTTCTGGAGCAGATGCGCCCAGAGAAACGTGTGCACCGCGAGCGGCTGCAGTCCGCTCGCAAACGCGACGAAGATCAGCGCCAGTCCGAGCCCCGCCGCGACCGCCTGGCCCCGCGTCGGCCGGGCCGTCCGCGCGACGAGCACGTACGCGACCACGAGAACCGGCACGAGCACGAACGCCTCGGCCGAGAGATGCATGACGGTACGCTAGCCGCGCGCGGGTGTAGCTCAATGGTAGAGCTCCAGCCTTCCAAGCTGGCTACGCGGGTTCGATTCCCGCCACCCGCTTCTCAGAGATCGAGGACGACGTTCTCGTGCGGCCGTGAGCAGCAGATGAGCGTGCTGCCGTCGGCCGGCGGTTCGACCGGGTCGGGGTCGTATTCGACGGTGCCGGAGATGAGGGCGGTCTCGCAGCTGTGGCAGACGCCGGTGCGGCAGGACCAGCGGACGGGAACGTCGCAGGCTTCGGCGAACTCGAGGAGGCTCGCGTAGTCGCTGCTCCACGCGGCGGCGACGTTGCTGCGGGCGAACTCGATCGTCGGGCCGTCTCCGGGCTCTCCCGGCGGTGCGTGCGGTGCTCGTGCCGGAGCCGATGCGATGCCGGGAGTGAGACCCGGTGCGGGGCCAAACGGCTCGGTGTGGATGTGGGCGGCGTCGAGGCCGATTGCGGCCAGACCGGCGCTGACGTCATCCATGAACGGTGACGGTCCGCACAGGTATGCCTCGGCGTCGAGTGGTGGCGCAAGTTGGGCGAGGAGCGAGGCCGTCAGGTGTCCCGCGTCGTCGAAGTCGCGGCCCTGGACGTCGTCGGGACCGGGCCGGCTGTACGAGATGTGGACGTGAACGTTTGGGAGGGAGGCGAGGAGTGCGCGGGCTTCTGCTGCGAAGGAGTGCTCGCGCCCGTTGCGGGCGCCGTGGAGCCACCAGACGTCCCGCTCGGAGTGCTCCTGTGCCAGCGCGTGGAGCATCGCCATGACCGGCGTGGCGCCGATGCCGACGCTGAGCAGAAGAACAGGCGCTTGCGTCCGGTCGAGGATGAACGTTCCGCGAGGTGCCGCGATCTCGAGCTCGTCGCCGACGGCTAGGCGGCTGTGCAGGTAGCCGCTCGCCGCGCCTTCGCGTTCGCGCTTGACGGTGATGCGGTAGTCGTCCGCGCCGGGAAGTCCGGAGAGCGAGTAGTTGCGGAGCACGGAGCGCTCCCCCTCGCCGGGCTGGACGCGAACGGTGAGGTACTGGCCGGGGCGCGCCGCCGGCAGCGGTGCACCGTCGGGCGCTGTCAGTCGGATCGAGATCACGGACTCGCTCTCGCGTTCGATCGCGACGACGCTCAACGGGCGGAAGCCGGGCCAGGCGGGCGGCGGGCTCGCGTCGACCAGACCTGCGTTCCCGCTCCCCGGTTCACCGTCGAGCAGCGTGCGGAACGAGCCTTGCCAGCCGGGACTGAGGGCCGGAATCCGCAGCGCGCGCAACAGCTGCTGGCGCGGATGACCGGGAAGGTAGAGGAGCGCGTCGGTCTCCGCGATCGTCATCTGCTCGGGGCCGGAGGCGACCTTGACGATTTCGTCGCCTGCCTCGACGTCGCCTTCTTCGTGGACGCGGAAGTAGAAGCCGGGGCGGTGATGTGAGACGAGCAGGGCCGGGATGCGCGGGTCGTTCATGCGGATCCCGACGCGGTAGCAGGTGACGCGCGGCTGTGTCACCTCGAAAAGCGCGTTGCCGATGCGGTAGCGGTCGCCGATGCAAACGTCGTCATCGTTGAGCCCGTCGATCGTGAAGTTCTCGCCGAACTGTCCGTAGACGAAGTCGTCTCGTCCGAGCTCGCGCTCCCAGTAGCGGTACGAGTCGAGCTGGTAGACGAAGACGGCGCGCTGCTCGCCGCCGTGTCCGGCGAGGTCGCCCTGTCCGTCGCCGTCGACGTTGAGCTTCCGCACCCGGCGCGGGCCGGTGACGGGGTCCTTGAAGACGCCGGTGAAGACGGTCTTCCCCTGCCAGGGCACGTCCTTCGGCAGGCCGACGTTGACGGACAGCAACGTTGCCACGGTCAGCGTGTCCGTACGCGCAGCAGGTCGAGCACGGCGAGCACGCCGACGACCGCGCCGACGATCCCGCCGATCTTCTGTGCGCTTCCGACGTCGAATGCGCGGAGCGCGCCCCACGCCACGAGGTACGTCCACCCGGCGATCGCCGCGCCGTAGACGTAGGCGAGTGCGTGGTCGTGGCCGGCGACGCCGATGCCGAACACGCGGATGCTCTTTCCAGGCCGGTCCTTGTAGAGGCCGATCCCGAGCTGCGACTCCAGCGACGACGCGCGCTGGACGGCGTAGTCGTAGACCTGTGTGTTGCGGATCTCGTAGAGCACGAGTCCCATCGTCGAGACGAGACCGATGACCCCGAGGGCGAGGATCTCCACTGCCGTGCGCCCGTGGCCGATGAACGCGACGGCCGCGCCGGCGAGCGTCGGCACGATCGCCAGCAGCTTGAAGCGGACGTCGGTGAGCGTTCGCAGCAGTTGGTTCGTCTGGTCGTAGTCCAGACGAAGCCGATCGTCGCCGCTCTCGTTCGACATCGTGGCGCCGGACATTACTCGACCGCGTTGAACTGGGCGACGAGCTTTTTCGGCGCGGCGAGCAGCCATGCGTCGATCAGCAGCTCGCGCAGCTCATCCGGCTGCACGGCGTCGAGGCGGACGAGAACCGCGCCGTAGCCGTCGTAGTGCGATGTCGTGAACAGCGTGGTCGGATTCGCCTCCAGCAGGAACGGCTTCTCCTCGAGGTCGCATTTCACGACCATCACGGTGCCCTCGTCACGGAGACGTCCCATGAACTTCCCCCGCACCTTCAGCGCGGGCGTTCCGTACGACATGCCGTTCTCGATCTCCGGCAGGTCACCGACCAGCTCGAGGATGTCGTCCCAGGACAGCATCGAAGCGCTGCGCGGACAGTACCGTTCCCGTTGCAGGCCATGCTCACCTTCACGATCTTCGGCTCGCTCACCGATCTCGTCTCCGGCGAGTGGTGGACGTATCTCCTCGTCTTCGGCGTCGCCGCTGCCGACGCGGTGCTCCCGCTCGTGCCGAGCGAGACGATCGTGATCCTGGCCGGCATAGCGGCGGCGACGGGCGGTTTGTACCTCTGGCTGGTGATCGTGTGCGCCTGGGCCGGCGTCGTGCTCGGCGACAACGTGTCGTACCTGCTCGGCTCGAAGGTCGGCGAGCCGGCGTACCGACGCTTGTTCTCCGGCGCCAAGGCGCAACGTCAATACGAGCGGGCGCACGGCCTGCTCGACAAGCAGGGCGCATGGATCGTTCCCACGGCGCGGTTCGTTCCCGGCGGCCGCACCGCCGTCACGTTCTCCGCGGGAGCGGTGTCGATGCGCTGGCACCGCTTCTTCCTCGCCGACCTCGCGGCGGGGCTGCTCTGGGCGACGTACTCGGCGCTGCTCGGCTATCTCGGCGGGAAGGCGTTCGAGGCGTCGAGCTGGAAGTCGTATGCGCTGGCGTTCGGCATCGCCGGCGTGATCGCGCTCGCCGGCGTCGCATACTGGCGCGTCTCCGAGCGGCGGCGCTCGGCCGGCTAGCCGAGCTCGACGCGCTCGATCACGACGTCCTCGCGCGGACGGTCGCGGCCGTCCGTCTCGAGGGCGGAGATCGTGTCGACGACGTCCATGCCGCCGGTGACGCGGCCGAAGACGGTGTGCTTGCCGTCGAGCCACGGGCACGCGTCGGCGGTGACGATGAAGAACTGGCTGCCGTTCGTGTTCGGGCCGGCGTTCGCCATCGAGAGCGCGCCGCGCGTCGACCTTGTTGTCGTTGAACTCGTCCTCGAACTGGTAGCCGGGGCCGCCCGAGCCGGTGCCGGTCGGGTCGCCGCCCTGGACCATGAAGTCCGGGATCACGCGGTGGAAGATGACGCCGTCGTAGAAGCCGTCGGCGGCGAGGTTCACGAAGTTCTCGACGGTCTTCGGCGCGTCGGCCGGCGAAGAGCTCGACACGATCGCGCCGTGGTTGGTGTGGATCGTTGCGTTCGCCATTTGCGAGAGCCTAGCGGCGGGATGCGCCCGGGAGGATTCGAACCTCCGACCCGCGGATTAGAAGTCCGCTGCTCTGTCCCTGAGCTACGGGCGCCGAGCGGAAGCGTACCGCCGTCCTCAGTCGCTCCCGGCTAGGCTGTAGCCGCCTCGCGGTGGCGGTAGCTAAGGTGGTAGAGCCCCGGGTTGTGGTCCCGGTGGTCGCGGGTTCGAATCCCGTCCGCCACCCTTTCTCTTTTGTCCGCTGCGGCCGCCTACGACGCGGCCACCGCCGGTGCCTGCTGACTCGTCCAGTAGCGGTTCAGTGCGCCCTGGACCTCCCGATCCAGATGAACCAGCCCGCGATCGGGATCAGTATCCACAGGCCCGTCCAGCCGCTGACCGGGGGGTCGCCGCCGTCGCCGGCGACCATGTGGCCCACCTCCGACGGGATCACGAAGGCGTTGACGATCGAGATCAGGATGCCGATCACGAGGCCGAGCACGCCGCCGAGTCCCTCCCCGGTGCGCTGCTTCATCTCCTCGAAGGTCTTGTATGTCCAGTAGAGGTGGTAGATCCCGAAGGTGATGATCGAGATCACGATCACGAAGCCGATGCCGCGTGGCTGGCCGAGCGGGCCGGTGTTGGCACTCATCGAGCCGAACCTCCTGGGTGGACACCGGCGATCCTAGGCCGTCTCCCGGACATGTCCCAGGGTCTGACCCGGGACCTGGCCGACCCGAATCGCTAGGGTTCCGGGCCGGTGGCCGACGCCCTCGCAGACCTGAAGGCTCGCTTCGAGACGATCGACTCGCTCGGAGCGGTGTCCGCTCTGCTCGCCTGGGACCTGCGCGTGACCATGCCGCCGGCCGGAGCGGCGAGCCGCGGCGGGCACCTCGCGCTGCTCCAGCAGCTCGGCCACGAGGCGCTGATCGACCCGGAGGTCGGCCGCCTGATCGAGGAGCTGCGCCCACTCGAGGAGTCGCTCGATCCCGACTCGGACGACGCGTGCATGATCCGGCTCGCGCGCCGCGAGTACGACAAGGCCGTCCGCGTCCCGCCGGAGCTCTCCGCCGAGATGGCGCGGGCCGGGGCCGAGGCGGCGCCGATCTGGCTCGAAGCGAAGGCGACGTCGAACTTCGAGCTCTTCCTGCCGGCACTCGAGCGCGCGGTCGAGCTGCGGCGCAAGTACATCGCGTGCTTCGACCCGACCGACGAGCCGTACGACATCCTCCTCGACGACTTCGAGCCCGAGACGAAGTCGGCCGACGTGACGCGGATCTTCGCGGAGATCAAGGCCGAGCTCGTGCCGATGATCGCGGAGCTGCGCGAGCGCGACATCGACGCTTCGTTCCTCACCGCGGACTTCTCCGTCGAGAAGCAGCAGGAACTCGCACACGAGATCATCGACCTCTTCGGCCACCGCCCCGACACGTGGCGCATCGACCCGACCGAGCATCCGTTCGCCGGGGGCACGGGCATCGACGACATCCGGATCACGACGCACTACTACCCGGACTCGCTCGAGTCGCTGTTCTCGACGATGCACGAGTACGGGCACGGCCTGTACGAGCACCAGATCCGCCGCGACATCGCGAACCTGCCGATCGGAAACTCGTCCTCGCTCGGCATCCACGAGTCGCAGAGCCGGCTCTGGGAGAACCTCGTCGGCCGCAGCGAGCCTTCTGGCGCTTCTTCTACCCGCGCCTCCAGGAGTACTTCCCGTCGCAGTTCGGCGGCGTCGACCGCGAGACGTTCCTCACGGCCGTGAACAAGGTCGAGCCGTCGCTGATCCGCATCCGCGCGGACGAGGTGACGTACGGGATGCATGTGATCCTCCGTTTCGAGCTCGAGCAGGACATCGTCAACGGGCGCGTCGAGCTCTCCGACCTGCCGCGGATCTGGAACGAGCGGATGGAGGAGTACCTCGGCATCGAGGTGCCGGACAACGCCCACGGCGTTCTCCAGGACGTCCACTGGTCGGCCGGGCTGATCGGCTACTTCTCGACGTACCTCCTCGGCACCGTGATGTCCGTGCAGCTCTGGGAGAAGCTCGTCTCCGACGTCGGAGACGTCGACGCGCAGATGGAGCGCGGCGAGTTCGGCGGGATCCGCGACTGGCTCGGCGAGAACGTGCACGCGAGCGGCCGCAAGTTCCCGCCGCAGGAGACGCTGCGACGAGCCGTGGGCTCGACGATCGACGCGAAGCCGTACCTCGCGTATCTGAAGCGGAAGTACGGCGTCGCGGTTCCTGCGTAGCCTCCGGGCTACGCTTCTTCGGCCCGACGCGGCCCCGTAGCTCAGTGGATAGAGCGGCAGACTTCGAATCTGCGCGCGGAGGTTCGACTCCTCCCGGGGCCACTCGCTTCCCGCTTGACACGCGTCGCGGAGCGTGAGAGATTGCCGTCTGCCAAGTCCCTGTGGGCCCTCGGGTTCACGGGGACTCGGCATTTATGGGGACGTTTCGCACGTGTCGCAACGCGACGAGCGACGCCCCGCCGAGCAGCGCGATCACGATCGCCATCGGGTACGCGGAGTGCGATCCGGCGACGCCGACGATCGGCGCGGCGATCACGCCGACCGCGTACTGGAAGATCCCGATCAGCCCGGACGCGCCGCCCGCGACCTCCGGATGCGGGGCGAGCGCGAGTGCCGTCGCGTTCGGAAGGATCATCCCGAGGCTCGCGACGAGCACGAAGAACGATGGGACGATTCCGGCGAGCCCGATCCCGGCGACGACGACCGCGAGCAGGGCGAAGCCGCCGCACGCGGACGCGACGACACCGGCGGCGAGCAGCGTCAGCGGCGCGTGCCGGTGGAGCAGCCGCCGGTTGAGCAGGCTCGCGCCGACGATGCCGACGCCGTTCAGCGCGAAGATCGCGCCGTAGAGCTGCGGCGAGCCGCCGTGGATGTCCTCGATCACGAACGCCGAGCCGGCGATGTACGCGAACATCGCGCCGAACGAGAACGCGAGCACGACCAGGTAGCCGACGAAGACGCGGTCGCCGAGCAGTTCCCGCGTCGTCGCGCGCACGTCGGCGAAGCCGCCCGACCGCCGCTGCTCCGGCGGCAGCGTCTCGTGCAGCACGAACACGACTCCGAGCACGGCCGCCCCGCCGATCGCCGCAAGCGCGACGAAGATCCCCTGCCACTCCGTCACGCGCAGCAGCTGCGCGCCGATCACGGGAGCGAGGATCGGCGCGAGCCCGTTCACGAGCATGAGCAGCGAGAAGAACCCGGCAAGCGCCTCGCCGGTGTTGAGGTCGCGTGCGACCGCGCGCGAGATCGCGATCCCGGCGCCGCCGCCGAGCCCCTGGACGAACCGCAGCGCGATCAGCGCCGCCGCCGTCGGCGCGGCCGCGCAGGCCAGCGACGCCGCGACGAAGATCGCCAGCCCGACGAGCAGCGGCCCTCGCCGACCGAACCGGTCGCTCAGCGGACCGGACACAAGCTGCCCGATCGCGAGCCCGGCGAGGCAGAACGCGAGCGTCAGCTGCGCCGCCGACGCGCCGATGTCGAGGTCGCGCGCGAGCTGCGGCAGCGCCGGCAGGTACATGTCGATCGCGACCGGCCCGAATGCCGACAGCAGTCCGAGCAGGATCACGAGCAGCACGCGACGCACGCGCCGACCGTATCCCGCATGCGATGATCGGCGCATGATCCTCGACCTCACCACCGACGAGCTCCTTTCGACGACGCGCGCCGTCCGCAAGCGCCTCGATCTGACGCGGCCGGTCGAGCGCGAAGTCCTCGAGGAGTGCCTCGGGCTCGCGCAGCAGGCGCCGACCGCGAGCTACTCGCAGAACTGGCACTTCGTCGTCGTCGACGACGCCGCGAAGCGCGCGGCGCTCGCCGATCTCTGGCGCGAGGTCGCAGGTCCGTACCTCGAGCGGCGACCGGCGGCGAACGATCAGTTCGTCCGTATCGGTGAAGCGGTCCGCCATCTCGCCGCGCATCTGCACGAGGTTCCGGTGCACGTGATCCCGTGCGTGCAGGGCCGCACCGAGGACAAGCCCGTGGCGTGGCAGGCGTCGATCTTCGGGTCGATCGTCCCGGCGATGTGGAGCTTCATGCTCGCCGCGCGCTCGCGCGGTCTCGGCACCGTGCTGACGACGTTCCACCTGATGCACGAGCGCGCCGCGGCGGAGATCCTCGGCATCCCCTACGACGAAGTGATGCAGGTCGCGCTGATCCCGGTCGCCTACTCGATCGGGACGGACTTCAAGCCGGGCCGGCGCAAGCCGCTCGACTCGATGGTCCACTGGAACGACTGGTAGCGGTTCAGCTGCCGGGCGAGAGGTAGCGCCCGAACCACTCGAGCACCGCCTCGAATCGCTGCACGCGATGCATCGGCGAGCCGGCGCGCGAGAGCTCGTGCCCCTCGCCGGGGAAGCGGAGCATCTCGACGTCCTTCCCCTGAAGCCGGAGCAGCGTGAACAGGTGCTCGCCCTGTTCGACGTTGCACCGGAGGTCGTTCTCCGAGTGCATGATCAGCAGCGGCGTCTCGATGTCCTTCGCGTACGTCGCAGGCGAGAGCGCGAGCCACGTGTCGACGTTGTCGTACATCGGACCGCCGAGCTGGCGCTCGAAGATCCAGAACAGGTCGCTCGATCCGAACGCGCTCACCATGTGGTTCACCGCGCGCTCGGAGATCGCGGCCTTGAACCGGTTGGTGTGCGAGACGACCCACGTCGTCATGAAACCGCCGTACGAGCCGCCCATCACGCCGAGCCGCTCCGGGTCGAGAAAGTCCCACGTCTCGAGCGCCGTGTCGACGGCCGCGATCACGTCGGCGTAGTCGACGCTGCCCCAGCCCGGGCCCGCGCCGTCAATCGGTCCGCGAATCGCGCGGCCCCATTCCTCCGAGTATCCGGAGCCGCCGCGCGGGTTGGAGAAGAGGACGGCATAGCCCGCGGCGGAGTAGACCTGGAACTCGTCGAAGAATCCCGTCCCGTACTGCGTGAACGGGCCGCCGTGGATGCAGAGCAGCGTCGGGTAGCGCTTTCCCTCCTCGAAGCCGGCGGGGCGGACGAGCCAGGCGTCGACTTCCGTGCCGTCCGCGGAGACCGCGGTGAACCGCTCAGGCTCGACGAGGTCGCGTCCCTCGGTGAAGGCGCGTCCGACTTCGGTCAGGCGCCGTCCGTCCGTCCCCGCGAAGAGCTCGCGCATCGTCGTGTGCGTCGTCGAGACGTAGACGAGCTCGCCGTCGCGGACGTCGTAGCTGCCGATCCATTGCTCGCCGCCGACGAGGAGCTCCGGCGGCGACGAGCCGTCCGCGGCGACGGCATAGAGGTGGATGTTTCCGCCGTCCTCGACGGTGAAGATGAGCCGGTCGCCGTCCCAGAGCGGTTCGCGGAGGTCCATGTACGCGTTCGCCTGCCGGTCGAGCGACGTCGTGAGGAGCTGCGGGTTCGAGCCGTCGGCGTCCATGACTCCGATCCGGCCGTGGTGCGGAAACGTGCCGTCCTCGAGCTGGTAGCGGAAGGCGATTCGCGAGCCGTCGGGCGAGAACGACGCCCCCGTGCACGATGAGTCGTCGCCGGTGAGCTGCGTCGGCTCGCCGCCGTTCGCATCGACGACGTAGAGCCGGTCGATCAGCTCTGTGTCCCAGCGCTCGCCGCGGAGCGAGGTGAAGGCGATCCGTTTCCCGTCGGGCGACCACGCGGGCTCGCCGTCCTCGCAGTCGCCGTCGGTCAGCTGCCGCGGCTCGCCGCCGTCGAGGTCGACAACGAAGAGATGCTTGCGGCGGTCGGTCGTCCAGCCGACGTTGTCGAGCTTGAAGAGGAGGCGCGTCAGCCGGCGCGGCTTCCGTTTCTTCTCGTCCTCTTCCTCGTAGGCGTCGTCGCGCACGCGCATCGAGTACGCGAGC
Organism: uncultured Actinomycetes bacterium; assembly: GCA_963816455.1. Taxonomy (GTDB): domain Bacteria; phylum Actinomycetota; class Thermoleophilia; order Gaiellales; family Gaiellaceae; genus Palsa-739. Next base: position 4,722 of record CAWFKM010000001.1, on the reverse strand, counting down.
CGGGTCGAGTCGGGCGACCAGGCGACCTCGTCGACGCTTTCGTTCGTGTCGGTGAGCCTGCGCGCCTCGCCGCCCTCGGCGGGGATCACGTAGAGCTGGGACGGCGTCTTCTCGTCGCCGCGGTTCGACGTGAACGCGAGCCAGCGGCCGTCCGGCGACCAGCGCGCCCCGCCGTCGCGGCGCTCGCCCGAGCTGAACTTCCGCGGTTCGCCCGAGCCGTCGAGCGCCGTGACCCAGATCGCGCCGCGGTACTCGTTCTTCTCCTCGTCGAGCGACCAGACCTGGTACGCGACGCGCCGCCCGTCCGGCGAGATGCGCGGGTCGGCAACGCCGGTCAACGCGTAGATGTCCTCGGGCCGCATTCCCGCCACGGGGCGGGACTATACGGGCGCGGGCTCTATGCTGGTGCGGCCCGCGGGTGTGGCGGAACTGGTAGACGCGGCGGGTTTAGGTCCCGTTGGAGCTCACGCTCCTTAGAGGTTCAAGTCCTCTCACCCGCACTGTCGTTGCCCGCGGACACGTTCCGGGGTCAGACCCTGGACCTGTCCCGGTCTGACCGAAGGACATGCCAGATTCGTGCTGTGACTGGCCAGGTCATGCTCCTCAACGGCTCGCCGAGCGCAGGCAAGACGACGCTCGCGCGCGCTGTTCAGGCGACCGCGCCGATTCCGCTCTTCCATCGCTCGCTCGACGACTTCCTCGCCGGCTATTTGCCGCGCTTCCGCGCCGCAGACGATGGCACGCTTTTCGGCCGCGTCCTGAAAGGCTACGTCCACTCGCTCGCCGAGCTCGCCGTCGCGGGGAACGACATCGTCGCCGAGGCGGTGATCATCCCTGAGTGGCGCGAGCTCTACGCCGGCGCCCTCGCTGCGGTGCCCGTGCTCCTCGTCGGCGTGCGCTGCCGGCTCGAGGTCGCACAGGATCGCGAGCGGGCACGCACGGATCGGCCCCATGTCGACCTCGACGTGGCGTGGTTCGACACCGTCCACCACCTCGATTACGACGTCGAGGTCGATACGAGTGACGATCCGCAGACTGATGTCGCCGCTGCCCGCCTCGTCTCGCTGTTTCTCGATCCCCCGACGGAGAGGGCATTCGTTCGGCTCCTGACTTGATACCCTATAGGGGTATGGTCGAACTCGAGTTGCAGGGGATGACGTGTGCGTCGTGCGCGGCGCGGATCGAACGTGCCTTGAACGACGTCGACGGGGTTTCGTCGGCGACGGTGAACTTCGCGACCGAGCGCGCGAGCGTCGACTTCGACCCGGAGTCGCTGTCCGTCGACGAGCTGTGCGGCGCGGTCAAGGCGGCCGGGTACGGCGCGGCGCCGCACGAGGCCGGGCACGCGCACGATCACGCCGACGACTCGCTGCCGCGCCGGCTCGCGGTCGCCGCGGCGCTGACGGTTCCGCTCGTGCTCGTCTCGGCGTTCCATTTCTCCGGGTGGGAGTGGGTCGCGTTCGCGCTCGCGACGCCCGTCGTCTTCTGGTGCGGGCTCGGCTTCCACCGCGCCGCGCTCGCGGGTGTGCGCCACCGCGCCGCGAACATGGACACGCTGATCTCGCTTGGAACGCTCGCCGCGTGGACGTGGTCGACGGTCGTGCTCGTCGGCGGCCTCGGCGGCGGAACGTACTTCGAGGCGGCCGGCGTGATCACGACGCTGATCCTGCTCGGCCGCTTCCTCGAGACGCGCGCGAAGCGGCGCAGCAGCGACGCGATCCGTGCGTTGCTCGAGCTCGGTGCGAAGGAGGCGCGGGTGCTGTGCGACGGCGCCGAGACGCTCGTGCCCGTCGAGGAGCTGCGGGTCGGCGACGTGTTCGTCGTCCGTCCCGGCGAGAAGGTCGCGACCGACGGCGTCGTCGTTGAGGGCGCCGCGGCGGTCGACCAGTCGCTGCTCACCGGCGAATCCGTTCCGGTCGACGTCGTTCCCGGTGACGCGGTCGCCGGCGGGACTATCGATACGGACGGGAGCCTGGTCGTCCGCGCGACGCGCGTCGGCGCCGAGACTGCGCTCGCGCAGATCGCGCGGCTTGTCGAGCAGGCGCAGGCCGGCAAGGCGCCGGTGCAGCGGCTCGCGGATCGCATCTCGGAGATCTTCGTTCCCGTCGTGATCGGGATCGCGCTCGCGACGCTCGCGGGCTGGCTGCTCGCGGGCGCGGGCGCGTCCGCGGCGTTCAGCGCCGCCGTCGCGGTGCTGATCATCGCGTGCCCCTGCGCGCTCGGGCTCGCGACGCCGATGGCGCTGCTGGTCGGGAGCGGCCGCGGCGCGCAGCTCGGGATCCTGATCAAAGGCCCCGAGATTCTGGAGCAGACCCGGCGCGTCGGGACGATCGTCCTCGACAAGACCGGCACGATTACCGAGGGGCGCATGGAGCTCGTCGGCGTCGAGCCGCTGAACGGAGTGGGCCGGGCCGAGATCCTCCGCCTCGCCGGCGCCGTCGAAGCCGCGAGCGAGCACCCGATCGCGCAGGCGGTCGCGGCCGGCGCGCGCGCCGAGCTCGGCGCGCTGCCGCCGGTGACGGAGTTCCGCAACCTCCCTGGCTCGGGCGTCCGCGGCGTGGTGGAGGGCCACGCGGTCGAGGTCTCGCGGCAGGACGGCGCGATCGCCGTCGCGTGGGACGGCGTCGCGCGCGCGACGCTCTCCGTTCGCGACACGGTGAAGCCGACGAGCGCGGAGGCCGTCCGCGGCCTGAAGGCGCTCGGGCTGACACCGATTCTCTTGACGGGCGACACGCGGGCGACCGCCGAGCGCGTCGCGGCCGAGGTCGGGATCGAGCGCGTCCTCGCCGACGTGCGTCCCGAAGGAAAGGCGGCGGAGGTGGCGCGGCTCCAGGCGGCGGGCGAGGTCGTCGCGATGGTCGGCGACGGCGTCAACGACGCGCCTGCGCTCGCCGGCGCCGACCTCGGGCTCGCGCTAGGCACCGGCACCGACGTCGCAATCGAGGCGTCCGACCTCACGCTCGTTTCCGGCGACCTGCGCGCCGCCGTCGACGCGATCCGCCTCTCGCGGCGGACGCTCTCGACAATCAAGGGCAACCTCTTCTGGGCCTTCGCCTACAACATCGCAGCGATCCCGCTCGCCGTCGCCGGGCTGCTGAGCCCGATGATCGCCGCGGCCGCGATGGCGGGTTCGAGTCTGTTCGTCGTCGGCAACAGCCTGCGCCTGCGGCGCTTCCGCAGTGTCCGCGAAGGAGGAGCTACGTGAGCACGGAGCACGCCGTCCCCGGCTACCACGCCGAGAAGGATGCGCTGATCAAGCGGCTGCACCGGATCGAGGGCCAGGTCCGAGGGATCGAGAAGATGGTCGAGGAAGACCGTTACTGCATCGACGTGATCACCCAGATCTCCGCCGTGACCACGGCGCTCGACAGCCTCGCGTTCCGGATCCTCGACGAGCATGTGCAGCACTGCGTCGCGGGCGCCATCGCCTCAGGCGACGAGGCCGCGGCCGCCGAGAAGAGCCGCGAGCTCCTCGAAGCGGTCCACCGCTTCGCCAAGACGCGCTAGCGCTTCGCGACCACCGCGAACGCGACCGCGCCGAGCATCGCCGCCCAGATGGCGGTGACACCGAACACGAGGACCCAGACCCAGACATCCATGCCGCGGACGTGCAGTTCTCCGCGACCAGGGGCAGCTCCTCCTCCCCGATCGAGGGATTCGCCGTGCGACGTCGTTCGAAGGGGGTCTGCTTGAATGGTCAGGTGGCTGTCGAGGTAGAGGAGCTGCCGGAGAACCGGGTCCGGCTTACGGTCCAGGTCCCGTCGCACGACGTGCACCACGCCGTCGAGCACGCGGCGACCGATCTCGCTGCCACCGTCAAGATTCCCGGCTTCCGCAAGGGCAAGGTTCCGCGCCAGGTGCTCCTCCAGCGCGTCGGCCGCGAGCGGCTGATGGCGGAGGCCGTCGAGAGCCACATCAGCGGCTGGTTCTGGAACGCCGCGACGCAGACCCGCCTCCGCCCGGTCGCGCAGCCGCAGTTCGACTTCGAGCTCCCCGCCTCCGAGGATCAGGACTGGGAGTTCACCGCGACCGTCTCGGTGCAGGCCAAGCCGGAGCTGCCGGACTGGACGACGCTCGAGGTCGGCGCGATCGAGCCCGAGGTGCCGGAGGAGCTCGTCGAGCGCGAGTTGGAGGCGCTCCAGTCGACCGTTGCCGAGCTCGTCCCGGTCGAGGGGCGGCCGGTCCGGCCGGACGACACCGTCGTCGTCGACCTAGTCTCGGACGGCGGCGGCGAGACACGGCGCGACTACGTGATCGAGCTCGGCCGCGCCTCCGTCGTCGAGGAGGTCGAGCAGGGCGTCGTCGGTCTCGACGCCGGCGCGACGAAGGAGATCGTGTTCGAGCTCGCCGACGGCTCGACGCAGACGGTGTCGGTGACCGTCAAGGAGATCAAGGAGAAGGTGCTGCCGCCGCTCGACGACGAGCTGGCGCGCTCCGCGAGCGAGTTCGAGACGCTCGCCGAGCTGCGCGCCGAGATCGAGTCGCGGCTGCTAGGGCAGATCGCCGAGGAGATCGAAGCGCAGTTCCGCGCCGATGTCGTCGACGCTCTCGTCGTCGCGTCGAAGGTCGACGCTTCCGGGCCGCTCGTCGAAGCCCGGACCCGCGAGCTGCTACGCGGCCTCGCGCGGCAAGTCGAGGCGCGCGGCGTCCCGTTCGACACGTATCTCGCGATGACCGGCCAGGCGCCGGAAGAGTTGATCGCGGGCCTCGCCGGCGAGGCCT